>CAZAGE010000036.1:0-5419 GCA_964484345.1 uncultured Oceanicaulis sp.
ATGGTGACCATGATGGAGGCTTCCACCGGGTTGAGGCCCTGGGTGGAGGCTTGCCACTCTTCCAGCGGCTGAAACTCCAGCGGGTGGGCCGCAATATAGGGCACGTCCAACTTGGCGAGCATCGCCTCGGCCGCATGGGCGTCGTTATAGGCCGGGCCGCCCACCAGGGAGAAACCGGTCAGCGAGACTACCAGGTCGACCTTGGAGCGGCCGTTTTCGATGAAAAATTTCTCGATCGCCGGGCGGGCGTCGAGACCAGAAGCAAAGGCCGGGACTACGTCGAGCCCGCGAGCCTCCATGGCCCGGATGACGCCGTCATAATGACCAGCATCGCCCGCGAGCACGTAGGATCGCATGATGAGGAGCCCGACGGTCCCAGCCCCTTCACCGCGCGCCGCGGGGAGGGCCGACACACGCTCGGTGATCCGGGCTTCACAGTCCGGATGATATAATCCCTCTTCGGGATATTCTTTGGGCGGTGCGACTTTCGCCCGCCCGCGCAAGACCTGGCGGGGACCGCTGGCGTAGCGGTCCACCAGATTGCGGATCATGTTCGTGAAGTTGGCTTCCGACCCGGCGAGCCAGTATTGCATGGTCAGGAAGTAAGCGCGCAGATCCTGGGCCTTGCCCGGAATAAACCGCAGGATTTTCGGCAAGCGGCGCAGCATCGCCATTTGCGACTTTCCGCCCGCCTTGGCCGGATCCTTAGCAGAGCCGCCGCGCAGCTTCTTCAACGTCGCCATCAGGCCGGATTGAGGGCCGGCCATCTCCAGACCGCCCAGCCGGGTCAGGCGCACGATTTCCGGCGCCGACATGGAGCCGACAATGGCGTCGCAAGTCTCCGCGCGCGCTTTAAGGGCGGGCAGGACGGCGTTCACGTGATCTTCCAGGAAGAGCATGTTGGCGACGATGATGTCGGCGCGCTCAATATCGCTGATGCAAGCGCGGAGCGCCTCTGCGCTGCCGCCCCAATCCGCCGCGGCGTGAAAGCCCAGCTCAAGCTGCGGGTAATCCGCGCGCAGCGACGCCAGGGCGCGCGTGGCCGCGCTCGAGAGATGATTGTCCAGCGTGACGACAATGACCCGGATCGGGGTCGCGTCACCGTCCGAAGTGGGCTTTAGCATCGTACAAGGTCTCAACGGTGATGGTCTGAGCGCCATGCTCGGCGGCGTAGGTTTCGGTGTTGCGACGCGCCTTTCCGCGCACGAAGAAGGGGATTTTTTTCAGTTCTTTGAGGGCGTCGTCCTGCCAGACCGGCTCGCCGGGCGCAGCGGGTTGAGGCCCGGCGTCCGCCGTGACGGCTTCCGGTTCGGGCGCCGGCTTGGACGCGGGCGCGTGGCCGCCCAAATGGGACGGACCGGCCTCGTCGGAGAACTCGAAATCCTCCCGGAACATGCCCAGCAAATGTTCTTCCAGCCCCATCACCAGGGGATGGACCCAGGTGTCGAACAAGACGTTGGCGCCTTCAAACCCCATTTGCGGGGCGTAGCGGGCGGGGAAGTCCTCGACATGGACCGGGGCGGAGATCACCGTGCAGGCGATGCCCAGGCGCTTGGCGATATGGCGCTCCATCTGGGTGCCCAGAACCAGCTCGGGCCGGGCCGCTTCGATGGCGGCCTCCACTTCCAGATAATCATCCGTGATCAGCGGCTCGACGCCGTACTTGGCGGCGGTTTCGCGGACATCGCGGGCGAACTCGCGGTTATACGCGCCCAGACCCACCAGCTCGAAGCCCATCTCCTCCACCGCGACGCGGGCGGCGGCGATGGCGTGGGTGGCGTCGCCGAACACGAAGACGCGCTTGCCGGTGAGATAATTGCTGTCCACCGAGCGTGACCACCACGGCAGCCGCAGATCGTCATCCTTGAGGGCGGGCGCGGGATCAACACCGATGATTTCGGCGACTTCGCGGATGAAGTCCTGGGTCGCGCCGACCCCGATCGGGATGGTCTTGGTGCGTGGCTGGCCGAAGGCTTTTTCCAGCCAGCGCGCGGCGGCGTCGCCGATCTCGGGGTAGAGCACCACGTTAAAGTCCGCTTCGCCCAGGCGGGTGATGTCCAGGACGCTGGCGTTGAGTGGCGCGCAGACATTCACCTCGACCCCCAGCGTGCCCAGCAGCTTGGTGATTTCCTTGATGTCGTCCCGGTGCCGAAAGCCCAGTGCCGTTGGGCCAAGAAGGTTACAGCGCGGCGGACCCTCACGGCGCTCCGGGCGGGGCTCGCCGGGGGCGGGGGCGTGCGGGCCAGCGAGGCCACGGACCAGACGATAGAAGGTCTCTGAAGCGCCCCAGTTTTCCTTCTTGGAATAGGACGGCAGTTCCAGCGGCAGGATCGGGCAGGGCAGGCCCAGCCGCGTGGCGAGGCCGCCAGGATCATCCTGGATCAGCTCGGCGGTGCAGGAGGCGCCCACCAACATGGCGGCGGGCTTGAAGCGCTCATAGGCGTCGGTCGCCGCGTCTTTGAACATCTCGGCGGTATCCGCGCCCAGATCGCGCGCCTGGAAGGTGGTGTAGGTGACTGGCGGGCGGTGATTGCGCCGTTCGATCATGGTGAACAGCAAGTCCGCATAGGTGTCGCCCTGGGGCGCGTGCAGCACGTAGTGCAGATCCTTCATACCTGTGGCGATGCGCATCGCGCCGACATGGGGCGGGCCTTCATAGGTCCAGACGGTCAGCTTCATGACACCCTCAACACGTCGCGGCGGCGCAGGGGGCGCGCGAACAGCTCGGCGAGATCGCCGGCCTGCTCAAAGCCATGGATTGGCGTGAAAACGAGTTCGATCGCCCATTTGGTGGACAGGCCCTCCGCCTCCAGCGGATTGGCGAGGCCGAGGCCGCACACGGTCAGGTCGGGCTTGGCGGCGCGGCAGCGATCCAGCTGGCTGTCGACGTGCTGGCCTTCGCTGAGCTGGGTGGTGGCAGGCAGGCGCGGCAGCTCGCAGTCGAGATAGCCGCGGTGGATGTACGGGCTGCCGACTTCCAAGAGCTCCATGCCGAGCTCTTCGTGAAGCATGCGGGCCAGCGGGATTTCCAGCTGTGAATCCGGGAAGAAGAAGATGCGCTTGCCCTCAAGCGCTTCGCGGTAACGGACTAATGCTTTCTCGGCGCGGGCGCGCGGGGCGGCGACGACGCTTTCAAAATGTTCTTCGCTGACACCCCACACCTCGGCCGCGGCGCGTAGCCAGGCTTCGGTGCCTTTGGCGCCCATCGGGAACGGCGCGGCGATGCGCTTCGCGCCCCGGCCTTCAAGCGCTGCGCCGGTCTTGCCCAGGAAAGGCTGCGCCAACAGGAAGCGGGCGCCTGGGCCCACCGGCGGCAGGTTTTCGCTATTGCGTGCGGGCAGGAAACGGACGGGACCGATGCCGAGCGCGTCAAACAGGCGGACGAATTGATCCTCCACCACATCGGCGAGCGCGCCGACGACCAGCAGCGAGCGCTCCTCGGCGGGGGCGGCGGGCAATTCCGGGACCAGAGCCTCAAGGCAGAAGTCTTCGCCCTCAGTAAAGGTCGTCTCGATGCCGCTGCCGGAATAGTTGAGCACGCGCACATCGGGGTGCGTTTTGTTGAGACGCTCGGCGGCGCGCGACAAGTCCAGCTTGATCACTTCGCTGGGGCAGGAGCCGACCAGGAAGAGGGTTTTGATGTCCGGCCGGCGCGCCAGCACTTGGGCGGCGACCCGGTCCAGTTCTTCATTGGCGTCGGCCATGCCGGCCAGGTCGCGCTCTTCGATCACGGCGGTGGCGAAGCGCGGCTCGGCGAAAATCATCACGCCGGCGGCGGACTGCATGAGATGCGCGCAGGTGCGCGAACCAACGATGAGGAAGAAAGCGTCCTGGATCTTGCGGTGCAGCCAGACAATGCCGGTCAGACCGCAAAACACTTCGCGCTGGCCCCGCTCGCGCAGGATATCGTCTTTGCAATCACCTTCCGGCGGGGTCGAAGCGAGCTCGGCTGTCACGGCGTCGCTCCCTCCAAGCGCGCCATCCGCAGCTTCCAGAGGAATTGAGCGGCGTTGACGACATAGGTGGCGTAGGCCGCCAGTGCGACCAGCATCTGCTGGTCCGGCGTGCCCAGGCCGAACAGCACCATGCCCAGATAGGCGGTGTGCAAGGCCAGCACGAGCATCGAGAAGACGTCTTCCCAGAAGAAGGCGGGCGCAAACAGCCAGTGGTCAAAGACCACCTTCTCCCAGATCGAGCCGGTGATCATGATGGTGTAGAGGATCAGTGTCTTCACGACGACCGACGCGGTGGCCAGCGCATAGCCCTCGCCTGTGCCCAGATAGCGCAGCACCAGCGCCAGGCTGCCCAGGAAGACCAGGAATTGTAGCGGGGCGAGCACGCCCTGAACCAAGGTCCAAGCGCTGTCATCGCGGCGCTTGCGCTGTTCGGGTGTGTAGATGCGCTGCGATGTCGCGCTCGCTTCACGCTTCAAACGCCGCCGATGGCGCGCCGTGCTGCCAGCATGGGCGATCCAGGGGCACGGCGCGACCCTGTCGATGAGGCTTTGAACCGCTTCAGCCAGCCATCGCCCAAACGCGCCAGGCTCGTCGTTAAGATCCTCATTTCTGTGAGCTTCTAACGCCATCTCGGACCCTCCCTGCGTGTGCTGCACGCATGTCCAGAAAGGAAGCGTACGTTAGCCGGATCAGGAGTGTCAACTTTTGTTGACGTTTTATAATATTTACACTCAAGAAGTAGGGAAAAGACGTTTTGTCCCGGCGAATGCCCTTGCAATTTGTGTGATTAACTGGCTCCCTTAATGGCGTCGGACCAGACCCTGGCGTCCGGACATGAGGCGTTCCGCCGCAGAAAAACCTCAATTCTTTGAGGGGTTTGGCGGAGCGTGAAGATAGGGGCGGCTCGCCTTTCCTCTCTTCTGCGCCAGGCAGGAAGGGAGTCACGGCATGACGGAGACTGTGGTCAAACGCTTCAGTTTGGCGGGGCTAGCCCGGGTGACGAATTTGAGCTTCGACTCGCGCGCTTGGGCGCCGGGGACGAGGCGCTTTCACCATGATCGCGACCAGCCGCCCGCCGAGGTGCTCGACAAGCTGATCGAGACGGAGATCATTCCGCGCCTCATGCTCGCCAATCGCGCCAGTTCTGGGCCCGCGCAGGTGGTTGCGCTCGCGCCGGTGCGCGGCTTTAGCGCGGACGATGTCAACAAATTCGCGCATCGGGCGATTCATGCCGATCCGGACGATCTCTCCGATCATGTTCAGGCGCTTCTGGACGGCGGTACAAGTCATGAGGATGTTCTGCTCAAGCTGGTCGCGCCGGCTGCGCGTCGTCTGGGTCAGCTCTGGAAAGAAGACGTCTGCGACTTCACCGAGGTGGCCATCGGATTGATGAAGATGCACCGGGTTCTCCAACGCGTCAGCGATCATGCGCCCGCCGATCGCGGCGCGGGCAGCTCAGCGCC
>CAZAGE010000036.1:5519-36109 GCA_964484345.1 uncultured Oceanicaulis sp.
TCCAACGCGTCAGCGATCATGCGCCCGCCGATCGCGGCGCGGGCAGCTCAGCGCCGCGCATTTTGCTCGCCCCGGCGCTGGGGGAGCAGCATCTTTTAGGCGTTCTCATGGTCGGCGGCGCGGTGTTTAACGACGATGTCGGCCTGGCTCGGCGCATCGGTGCGGACGCCACCGCTATTGACGGGGTCCGCGCCGTTGTGACAGCAGAGCGCTTGATTCATCGGTTGGCGGCGTCCGAAGGGGTGCCGCAATAAGTATTTGAACAAGGCGACGCCATGGATACCAAGGTACCGGATGGCCCCAATGCACGGTTTAAATCCGGCGACGTCGCGCGCACGGCATTCTTAGATGCGGCCTCAGCCGACCTCGCCGCCAATGCAGCCGACATCACATTGCTGATCGATCATCGCGGGGTTGTCCGGGACGCCGCCTTCCCGGGCGAAGACTTTGCCGTCGAGGATTATGAGAGTTGGATCGGCCGCAAATGGGTCGATCTGGTCGCCGACGATTCCAAGGATAAGGTCCACGCTCTAATCAATGCGCCGGGCATGACCGAGGACCGGCGCTGGCGGCATGTGAACCATCTCACCCAGCCCGGCGACGCGGACCTTCCGCTGCGCTTTTTCACGCTGTCCACCGGCCAAGAGGGCTGGGTGCTCGCTATTGGGCGCGATCTGCGCGGCGCGTCGCGCATGCAGCAGCGTCTGCTGGACGCCCAGCAATCCATGGAGCGCGAATACGCCAAAGTCCGCGAGGCGGAGACCCGTTTCCGGCTGTTATTTCAGGTCGCCTCTGAAGGCGTGGTGATCATTTCCGGCGCCAGCCTGAAGATCACCGACGCCAATCCCGCAGCCAGCCGGGTCCTGGGCCGATCGCCTCAGGAACTGGAAGGCGCCAGCCTGGACGCCGCCTTCGGCGCGGCGGCGGCTGAAAAGGTCCAGGAAACGCTTCTGGTGGCGCGCAAGACCGGACGGCCCGAACCGCTCGACTTCCAGCCCGAAGGGGCGAAGGGAGAGTGTCACCTGGTGGCCTCCGTTTATCGCCAGGGCAAGGAGAGCTATTTTCTCGCGCGCGTTTCGCCGCCTTCGGGGCAAGCGCTGTCCGCACCGGACACCTCGCTGAGCCGGTTGGCGGAGATTTTGCCGGATGGCCTGGTCTTGACCGGCGAGGACGGTCGAATTCTCTCGGTCAATGAAGGCTTTGTCGATATCGCCCAGCTCCACGGGACGGACGAAGCGTTGGGCCAGACCATTGATCAATTCCTGGGCCGCACCGAGGTGGAGTTCAACGTCCTGCTCGCCAACCTGCGCGAACACGGAGTAATCCGCCATTTCGCGACGACCTTGCGCAGCCGGCTCGATATTCAAGAACCGGTTGAAGTCTCAGCCGTTTCTGCGCCAGGCCCGATGGGCCGCGTATTTGGGTTCTCCATCCGACCGGTCGGCCGCCGGATCGTCGCCTCACGCGGCGCGGAGAACACGCTGCCGAGCACTGTCGATCAGCTTTCCGATCTGGTCGGCCGAGTGGCGCTCAAGGACATCGTGCGGGAAAGCACGGATATGATTGAGCGGTCCTGCATCGAAGCGGCGCTCGAGCTGACCAATGACAACCGCGCCTCCGCTGCGGAGATTCTCGGCCTCAGCCGCCAGAGCCTTTACGCAAAAATGCACCGTCACAAGATCGGTTCGCTGCAAGGCAAATCGGACAACTGACCGCACCCTGAAGTGCGTCAACTTTGATTGACACTTATAGGTGTCACCCGTAGCGTACGGGTATGGAGCGCTCGCTATCTCCGCCAGCCTCAGGCTTTAAGACGTCAGCTCTGGCGGTGTTGGAGTTGTCCAAGCCGGTCACCTGGTTTCCGCCCATGTGGGCCTTTGGCTGCGGGGTCGTTTCTTCCGGTCAATTCAGCCTGTCCAATTTGCCGCTCTTGCTCGGCGGAATCGTCTTGGCGGGCCCGCTGCTCTGCGCGGGTAGTCAGGCGGTCAATGACTGGTTTGATCGCCATGTCGACGCCATCAACGAACCGGATCGCCCGATCCCTTCTGGGCGGATTCCGGGCCGGTGGGGTTTGTGGATCGCGATTTTCTGGTCGATCGCCGGCTTGGTTTGGGCGGCCTTGCTCGGGCCTTGGGTGCTGGCCGCCGCCGCGCTTGGCGTCGCCCTGTCCTGGGGCTATAGCGCGCCGCCGGTGCGGTTCAAACGCAGCGGCGTTTGGGGGCCTTTATCGGTCGGCGTCTCTTATGAGGGGCTCGCCTGGTTCACCGGCGCGGCGGTGATGCTGCAGGCCTTGCCGGGTGTCGAGATCATCACGCTGGCCGTGCTCTATAGCTTGGGCGCCTACGGCATCATGGTGCTCAATGATTTCAAAGCGATCGAGGGTGATCGCCAGATGGGGCTGGGCTCGCTGCCCGCAGCCCTCGGCCCGCGCCGCGCCGCCTGGATCGCCTGTGTGACCATGGCTGTGCCGCAAGTCATTGTGGTGGGGCTTTTAGGCGCTTGGGGACAGCCCCTCTACGCCGCTCTCGTGGGACTGTCGCTCGCTATACAGATCGGCCTGATGGTCCGCCTGATGCGCGATCCGAAGGCTTTGGCCCCCTGGTACAACGCCACCGGCGTGATGCTTTACGTGCTCGGCATGCTGGCGAGCGCCTTCGCCGTATCCGGCCTTTCATAAGGAGGCGGCGATGACGTCGACCCCACGCCCGCTCAGCTGGTTTGAAATCGTCCGCTTGGGGCTGGTCCAGGCCTCGTTCGGGGCCATCGTGGTTTTGATGACCGCCACCTTGAATCGGGTGATGATCGTCGAGCTGTCTCTTCTGGCTATGTTGCCCGGCGCGCTGGTGGGGTTGCATTACGCCATCCAGATCAGCCGTCCGCGCTGGGGCCATGGCTCGGATGCCGGCGGCCGACGCACCCCTTGGATTATTGGCGGCATGGCGATTTTGGCGCTTGGCGGCATACTCGCCGCGCTCGCGACGGCGTGGGCCGCGAGCTCGCCGATTTCCGGGATCGCACTGGCGGTTGTCGCCTACAGCCTGATCGGTGTTGGCGTCGGCGCGGCCGGTACGTCCCTGCTGGCGCTTTTGGCCACCGATGTCGCGCCCGAGCGCCGCGCGCCGGCCAGTTCGATCACCTGGATCATGATGATTATGGGCTTCGTGATAACCACGGTCACGGCGGGTCAATTGCTCACGCCTTTCTCAATGGAGCGCCTGGTGATGGTCTGCGCCGGCGTTTGCGTCGTCGCCTTCATTCTCAGCGTTATCGCCGTTTGGGGGGTTGAACGGCCGCGTTCGCAAGCGGTCAATGCCGATGGCGACACGGCCGCGCCAACGCCCTTCATGGTCGCGCTTAAAGAGGCTTGGGCCGACACGAAAGCGCGCCGCTTCACCATCTTCGTTTTTGTCGCCATGGTCGCCTATAGCGCCTCGGACCTGATCCTCGAGCCCTTTGCTGGGCTGGTCTTTGGGCTGGAGGTGGGACCCTCCACCAGCCTCACCGGCATGCAGAATATGGGCGTGCTGCTGGGCATGATCGCTGTCGCGGTGCTCGGCAATCGCATCGGCTCGAGCGAGGGCGGGTTCGGCCGCCGGCAAACTTGGGTGGTCGGCGGCTGTGGGGCGTCGGCTATGGCGTTGCTCATTCTCGGCGCCGCCAGCCTGGTCGGTCCCGGCTGGCCGCTGGAAGCCTCGGTCTTCTTCTTGGGCGTCGCCAATGGCGGCTTCGCCGTGGCGGCCATCGGCGCGATGATGGGACTGGCCGGCGCTGACGGTGGCGGGCGCGAAGGCGTCCGGATCGGCCTGTGGGGCGCTGCCCAAGCTATCGCCTTCGGTCTGGGCGGCTTTTTGGGCGCGGCTGCGATCGACGCCGCCCGCGCCGCCTTCGCCGACGCCTCCTCGGCCTTCGCCATCGTATTCGTTCTCGACGCCGTGCTCTTCCTGCTCGCCGCACATCTCGCCCTTCGGGTCGATGCGCCCGTGCGCGAGGAGACCCCATCCACAACCCGCCTTGCGGAGACTGCCCCATGACTGAAGCGATCAAGACTTATGACGCCGTTGTTGTCGGCGGCGGCCCCGCCGGCGCCACCGCCGCTCAAACCTTGGCGGAAGACGGCAAGTCGGTGCTGCTTTTGGACAAGCCAGGCCGGATCAAGCCGTGCGGCGGCGCCGTGCCGCCCATCCTGATCCGGGAGTTTAAAATCCCGGAATCCCAGATCGTTGCGCGCACCCGCGGGGCCCGCATCCTCGCGCCGTCGGGCGCTGAGGTCGATATGCCCATCGAGGAGGGTTATGTCGGCATGGTGGACCGCGAGTTCTTCGATGAGTTTCTCCGCGATCGCGCCGCGCAAGCGGGCGCCGAACGTCGCAATGCCAGTTTTGACCGGCTGGAGCGCGATGAGAACGGTGCGGCCATCATCGTCTTTTCGCCCACTGAGACCCCGGATGAGGAAGTAAGCGTACGCGCCCGCGTGGTGGTCGCCGCAGACGGCGCGCGGTCCAAACTCGCCAAGCAAGAAGTTCGGGGCGCGGACAAAGTCAAAAGCGTCTTCGCCTATCATGAGATCGTGCGCGCGCCGAAGACGGGGGACGGGGCCTTCTACCACCCGCAGCGTTGCGACGTGTATTACGACGCGCGCGTCTCGCCGGATTTTTACGGCTGGGTCTTTCCCCATGGCGATGTCGCCAGTGTCGGAACTGGCAGCCAGGTGAAGGGTTTTTCCCTGCGCGGCGCAGTGAAGCGCTTGCGCGAAGAATCCGGGCTTGAGGATTGCGAGATTGTTCGGCGCGAAGGCGCGCCTTTGCCCTATAAGCCGGCGCCGCGCTGGGATAATGGCCGCGACCTGGTGCTGGCCGGCGACGCCGCGGGGGCCGTTGCGCCCTCCTCAGGCGAGGGCATTTTCTACGCCATGATTTCCGGCCAATGGGCCGCGGAAGGCGCGGCGGAATTCTTAGCGACGGGCGATGTGCGCGCGTTGTCCGGCGTTCGCAAGCGCTTCATGAAAGCCCACGGTAAGGTCTTTTGGGTGCTGGGGATGATGCAGCATTTCTGGTACCGCAACGACAAGCGACGCGAAGGTTTCGTGAAGATTTGCGCAGACAAGGACGTCCAGCGCCTGACCTGGCAGGGCTATATGGAGAAGGAGCTGGTCAAGGCCAATCACGCCGCCCACGCGAAAATCTTCTTCAAAGATCTGGCGCATCTGATCGGCCTGTCGCCGCGCTGAGCCGGCGATGTCTCTTGAGACCTTTTTCCAGACCGGCCTGGCGATCGACCTGATTTTGATCGTCGTGGTTTTGGAAGTGGTGGTGCTGGCTGTCTGGCCACGCTTGCGTGGTTCCATGACGCTGTTGGATGTCGTGAGCTTGGTAGCGCCCGGCGTCATGTTGATGCTGGCCCTGCGCAGCGCGCTGACCGATGCCCCAAATACAATGACGGCGGTCTTTTTGACCGCCGCCTTTGCATGTCATCTATGGGACGTGGCGCGCCGTCGGCGCGCCAGGCGCTAGCGTTAGCCAGCGCCGCCATTGGCCGTGATGTAGGCGATCACGTCCGCACGATCCTGTTCGCCGCGCAGGCCCGGGAAGGCCATGATGGTGCCCGGCATGTAAGCGCGCGGGTTCTCGAGATACTCAAACATCACTTCCTGGGACCAGGTGATGCCCGAATTCGAGTTGGCGTCCGAATAACGGAAGCCTTCAACGGTGCCGGCTTCACGGCCGAAGATGCCGTAGAGCGAGGGGCCCACACGGTTCACGCCCTGGTCGAGCACGTGGCAGGTGCGGCAGCGCGCAAACACGCGGCGGCCCGCCTCTGGATCACCAGTCAGGCCGGCGACCAGGAAATCGCCGTCTTCACCGCCGGCGGCCGGCGCAGCGTCCGCAGCGGGTTCTTCCTGAGCAGGTTCTTCGGCCGGCGCGGCCGGCTCTTCAGCCGGAGCAGCTTCTTCCGCCGCGGGCTCTTCCGCCGGAGCAGCCGGTTCTTCAGCCGGGGCTTCCGCCACAGCCTCGGTGGTCTCTTCCACCGCTGCTGCGACTTCGGTCGCGTCAGTTTCAGTTTCAGTCGGTGCAGCGGCTTCCTCACCGCCGCCGCCGCACGCGGCCAAGGCCGCAGAGGCGATCAGCACCCCAAAGACACTCGTCTTTTTCATTTCGCCTGCTCCTTTGAAGGCATGTCAGAGACGCCGATAATAGTGCTTAAATGCCGCAGGGCCAGTAATGACTTAGAAAAAGTCACGCCATTGCAACTGAGAATGATTGCCGGTGCGGCGCCGCGGCTTAGCTGTGCATTCTGAAGAATCGTCCTACTGCCTGAGCCGTGGCCAAGCTCTACTTTACATACAGCGCAATGAATGCGGGCAAGTCGACGACGCTCTTGCAGGCGGCCCACAATTACCGCGAGCGCGGCATGGCGGTGATGCTCTGGACGTCCCATCATCACGGGGCCGGGCCGAGCGCCGTGATGGGCAAGATTGAATCGCGTATTGGGCTGGACGCGCCGGCGCAGCTATTCCGACCCGGGTTGGACCTCTTCGCGGAGATTAATGCAGCCCATGCGGCCTCAAGTTTCGACGCCATCCTCTTCGATGAGGCTCAATTCCTAACCCAGGGCCAGGTCCGCCAACTTGCGCGCGTGTGTGATGATCTGGGTCTGCCAGTCCTGTGTTACGGTCTCCGAACCGACTTTCAGGGTCAGCTTTTTGAAGGGTCCGGAGAGCTCTTGGCGCTCGCCGACGATTTGCGCGAAGTGCGCACCCTTTGCCATTGCGGGCGCAAGGCGACGATGAATCTGCGCGTGGACGCCTCCGGCAAGGCGATCCGGGACGGCGATCAGCTGGCCGTCGAAAAGGGGTCCTATGTTTCGCTATGCCGCCAGCACTGGCGCGAGGCGATGGCTGAACAGGGCGCTGATCTGTTTCGCGAAGAGGCCGATGTCTAGGAGGCCTAGGCGCGCCATCCTCATGTCCGCAGCGCTAAAAGGGTTGATTTTCTCGAGCTCAGGCCGTCCCCTCCCGCGCTGATCTTTCTCCCGGAGACCTTTATGGCCGACGCCCAACCGCCTGCCGCCAAGCGCAACGCCTTCACCCGTTTCCTGGATACAGTGGAATGGCTGGGCAATCTGCTGCCTCATCCGGTGACGCTGTTTTTCATCTTGGCGGTGGGGATTGTGTTTCTGTCCGGCCTGTTCGGCTGGATGGGCCTGGCGGTTGAAGACCCGCGTCCGGCGGGCGCTCGCGGCGTCGCCGACGACGGCATGATCCGGGCCGTGAGCTTGCTTAACGGAGACGGCATACGGCGCATCTGGACCGGACTTGTCACCAATTTCACCAGCTTCGCCCCGCTGGGCGTGGTGCTGGTGGCGATGCTGGGCGTCGGCGTTGCGGAGAAATCCGGACTTTTGTCGGCGGCGGTAAGGGCGCTGGTTCTGGGTGCGCCCAAGCACCTGGTCACCGTCGCCATCGTTTTCGCGGGTATTATCTCCAACACCGCATCGGAGGTTGGCTATGTCGTGCTGATCCCGCTGGCGGGCGCGATTTTTTATGCGCTGGGCCGACACCCGCTCGCGGGCATGGCGGCGGCCTTCGCGGGCGTGTCGGGCGGCTATAGTGCGAACCTTCTGATCGGAACGATCGACCCGCTGCTCGCCGGCATCACCGAGGAAGCCGCTCAGCTCATCGATCCGACCTACACGGTCAACGCGACGGCCAACTGGTTCTTCATGATCGCATCGACCTTTCTGATCACCATCATCGGATCGCTGGTTTCGATCTTTGTCGTCGAACCCAAGCTGGGCGAATACGACAGCTCACGCGCCGACCCGAGCGTGCTCGACAAGTCCATGACCGATGAGATCACGCCGACCGAAGTCAAGGGCCTAACCTGGGCTGGTTGGGGCCTTCTGGCTGTGATTGGCGTGATGATCTACACAATCTTGGGCGACACGATCGCCGAAGAGATACCTCTCCCCTTTGTGGATTTCGGTATTCCGATCCCACTGATTGGCGGCGCGGACATCTCATTCCTGCCTGGCAGCGGTGTCCTGCGCGACCCGATTACGGACAGCGTCATGCGCTCGCCGTTTTTCAGCGGGTTCGTTGTCTGGATCCTGATCTTTTTCTTAGTGACCGGTTACGCCTATGGGCGGGTCGTCGGAACCATGAAGACCGATCGCGACATTATTGACGCCATGGCGGCGGCGCTCTCCGCGCTGGGTCTTTACATCGTGCTGGTCTTTTTCGCGGCGCAGTTCGTCGCCTTTTTCGGCTGGACCAATCTGGGCGCGATCACCGCGGTGAGCGGGGCCAACTTCCTGCAGAGCACCGGCATGACCGGGCCGCTGGTCTTTTTCCTCTTCATCTTGATGTGCGCGGTGATCAATTTGTCGCTCGGCTCAGCCTCGGCTCAGTGGGCGGTGACGGCCCCGATCTTCGTGCCGATGCTGATGCTGATCGGCTATTCGCCGGAGGTGATCCAGGCGGCTTATCGGATCGGGGACAGCTCGACCAATATCATCACCCCGATGATGAGCTATTTCGGCCTGATCCTCGCCTGGGCGACACGCTATGACAAAAATCTCGGCGTCGGCACGCTGATCGCGATGATGCTGCCTTATTCGATGGCTTTCGTCCTGTTCTGGTCATGCTTCTTCTTCCTGTGGACCTTCATATTGGGAATCCCGGTTGGTCCAGGCTCGCCGACCTATTATCAGGTGGGCGGGTAATCGCATGGGCTAAAGGCGCGCGCTGTCGCAGCGCTACGCCCATCCTTGTGTTTTTAATCGGCCGCAATAGTGTTTCCCCTGATTAGAGAGCGCCCCTGGGGAGACACGTTATGGTGATTGCACGAGGTTTCGCTGCCGCCATCCTGGGATGGGGCGTGTCTGGCCTCTTCGCGCACAGCGCCGCCATCGCCCCGGACCCGGCCGAAATTGATCAATGTCTCGCCTTCATCGATGCGGCGTCCGGGCCGACGCAGGAGCCGCGGATACGCATTCTTTCGGACAGTACGGCCTGCTTGGACGGCTCTTTCGACCGCGACAATGTCGACGCCTTGCGGGACTGGTCGGCCCAACCGGCGGCGGAGGGCATCCAGAAGGCGCTGGTGGCGCGTTCGGGCGGCGGCGACACCCGGGTTGCGATCGAGATTGCGGAGAATCTCAATGCCGCGGGCGGGGTCAGCCTGATCCGGGATGTCTGCGGCTCCTCGTGCGCCAATTATCTTTATGCAGGAATGGTGGAGCGCGGGATCATCGGACGCGCGGCGGTGCTCTTTCACGGCGGCCATACCCCTCAATTGCGCGCCCAGATGCTTGAGTCCCTCGAAGCATTGCTTGAGGCGAATAGCGCGCTCATCGACGATCCGGACGCGGAAATCCACCGCAATTCGGAGGCGTTTGATCAGACCGAAAGCCGTCAGAACGCCCTCCTGGATGCAGCCGGCGTATCTCAGTCGATCATATATGATTACGACCGGGTCGACCTTGACGAGATTGATGACCGCCTTTGCGCCGGCGAACCTGGAACGCCGCGCTGGTTCGTCTTTTTCGCCGAGGATCGTGCCGCGCGGTTAGGGCTAGCGCCGGCCTCCGGCGCCTTGATCACGGATCTAGACGAGCTTGAGGCTTTGATCCGCCGGCTCGGTTTGACCTTCTCCGTGTGCCAGGCGCCGGACACGCCCGATCTATTCCAACCGATCAGCCGTTAAGCGCGCGACCTTGCATGATCGGCCATGGCGGCATTCTCAGCGCAGTCCGCATGCCTTAGCGCCGCGAGGCGATGATCCAGATGGCGTGGACGAGGCCCGGGAGATAGCCCGGCAGGGTCAGCACGATATTCAGCCAGAAGAGCGCCTGCACGAGGATTGTCGCTACCCCCTCATCGCGCTGGCGGCCGCCGCATTCTGGGTGATCGCCTCCCAGTCGCCGGCTTTGATCTGCGCGGCGGTGGCGATCCAGCTGCCGCCGACGCAGGCGACATTTTTCTGCGCGAGATAGTCCGGCGCCCGCTCGCGCGAAATGCCGCCGGTGGGGCAGAAGCGGATATCCGGCAACGGGCCTGCGAGCGCCTTGAGATAAGGCAGGCCGCCCGCCGGTTCGGCGGGGAAGAATTTCAATGCTTCAAATCCGGCCTCGACCGCCGTCATAGCCTCCCCCGCTGTGGCGACGCCGGGCAGGCAGGGCAGGCCGGTGGTCAACATCGCCTCGGTGAGCGCCGGGCTCAGGCCCGGGCTGACCAAGAAGGCGGCGCCGTCGGCTTTACTCGCTGCGGCTTGTTCCGGCGTGCGCACCGTGCCCATGCCGACGATCAGCTCGGGCTCGGCGTCCTGCATCGCCTTCATGGCGTCGAGCGCCGCCGGCGTGCGCAGGGTGAGCTCCACGACGCGTAGGCCGCCCGCTTGTAGCGCCTTGGCCAAGGGCGCGGCGTCGGCGACGTCCTCGACCACGAGAACCGGGATGACGCTGGCGGCGTCCAGAATGGCGGTGAGCGAATGGGACATTACAGCCCTCCAGCTTCGGCGATGGCGGCCGCGCCCATCAGGGCCGCAGCGTCGGATAGGATTAAGGTGACGGGGACGGCTTCGACATAGCGGGTCATCGGTCCGCGCCGCACCCGGCGGGCTTCAAACCGGCTGTCTTCCAGCAGCGGCAGGATTTTCGGCAATATGCCGCCGGCGAGATAGAGACCGCCGCGCGCGCCGGTCATCACGGCGACATCGCCCGCATAGGCGCCCAGCGCGTCGCAGAACAACATCACCACGCGCCGCGCCAGCGTGTCCGGATCGGCGAGGGCTTCCGCGGTGATTTGCTCTGGCCGGCTGCCGGGCCACGTGACCCCTTCGATGGCGCATAGGGCGCGGTGAATATTCACCATGCCGCGCCCGGAGAGCAGCCGTTCCCAACTCACATAGCCATATTCATCCGCGATGAATTTACCGACCGCGATCTCTTCCTCGGTACGCGGCGCGAAGCCGGCATGGCCGCCCTCGGTGGCGATGACGCGCATGCCGCGGCCGTCGGGGATCAGGATACCGAGACCCAGCCCGGTGCCCGGACCCAGCACGGCGATCGGCGCGCCGTCCACTGGCTGGCCAGCATTGAGCACGCGCTGGTCCTCAGGCGGACACAAAGGCGCGCCCCGCGCTTGGGCGGCGAAATCGTTGACAGGGATCAGGGCGTCGAGACCCAGATCGCTGGTCAGAGCCTCCGGATCGAGCTTCCAGGCTGAATTGGTCAGACGGAACTTGCCCGGCGTCACCGGCGCCGCGACCGCGAAGCAGGCGACCTTCGGCAAAGGTCCGTCACAGCTCTGCAAATAGGCTTGCGCGGCGTCGCGGAGATGTTCGAAATCTTCGTTTCGGAGCCGGCGGACCTGTTCCAGCGTGAAGCCGGCTTCAGTCGAGCCCCGCGCGATCGCAAAGCGCGCATTGGTCCCGCCGATATCCGAGACGAGATAGGCGTTGGTCATGCCGTGACGGGCTCCGGCTCGGCCTCCAGCACAGTTCCGTCCAGCTCAGGCAGTGCGATGGCGCCGTCTTCGGCGCAGCAAACCTGACGGCGGAAGCCGGAGAACAGCTCCCGGCCCATGCCGATTTCATTGCGGGAAAGATCCGCCGTCGCCTGCGGGCGGGCGTCCCAGTCCGCAGCCTCGACAAGAATCTCGAGCGTTCCGGCTTCGGCGTCGAGGCGGATGATATCGCCATCGCGAATCTTGCCGATGGGTCCGCCGGCCAGCGCTTCCGGGCTCATGTGGATGGCGGCGGGCACTTTGCCCGACGCGCCAGACATGCGCCCGTCGGTAACCAGCGCGACCTTGAAGCCTTTGTCCTGAAGCGCGCCCAGAGGCGGGGTGAGCTTGTGCAACTCGGGCATGCCGTTGGCTTTGGGGCCCTGGAAGCGGACCACGGCGACGAAGTCGCGCTCCAGCTCGCCGGCCTGGAACCGCGCCATCATCTCCGCCTGGTCGTTGAAAACAATGGCGGGGGCCTGGACGATGCGATGTTCCGGCTTCACGGCGGAGATCTTGATGACGGAGCGGCCGACCGAGCCGTTCAGAACCCGCAAGCCGCCATCGGCCGAGATCGGATTCGCGGTCGTCGCAAGCACCTCCGGATCGGCGCTTTCCGCCGGCGGTTCGCGCCAGGTCAGGGCATCGTCGTCCAGGAAGGGTTCGGTGGCGTAATCGGCCAGGCTGTCTGCGCCCAACGTCTTCGCGTCGGCGTGCAGCAGGCCTGCATGGATCAGCTCGCGCACCAGGAAGGCCATGCCGCCTGCGGCGTGAAAATGGTTCACGTCGGCCTGACCGTTCGGATAGATCCGGCACAGCAAGGGCGTCACTTTCGACAGAGCGTCGAAATCATCCCAGTTGATGATCAGGCCCGCCGCTCTAGCGATTGCGATCAGGTGGATGGTGTGGTTGGTCGACCCGCCGGTGGCGTGCAGGCCGACGATGGCGTTGACGACGGCGCGCGCGTCGATGGCTTCGCCCAACGGGCGGTAATCCTCGCCCAGATCGGTGATCTTGGCGGCGCGCTGAGCGGTTGCGGTGATCATCGCATCGCGCAAGTCCGTGCCCGGATTGACGAAGGCGGAGCCGGGTATGTGCAGGCCCATAATCTCCATCAGCATCTGATTGGAGTTCGCCGTGCCGTAAAAGGTGCAGGTGCCCGGGCTGTGATAGCTGGCGCTTTCCGCATCGAGCAGCTTGGCCCGGTCAACTTTGCCTTCCGCATAGAGCTGGCGGATACGCGCCTTTTCAGCGTTCGGCAGTCCAGAACGCATGGGGCCGGCCGGCAAAAAGAGCGTCGGCAAGTGCCCAAAGCGCAGCGCACCGATCAGCTGACCTGGCACGATCTTGTCACAGGTCCCAAGGCAGATCGCGGCGTCGAACATGTTGTGGGACAAGGACACCGCCGTGGCCATGGCGATCACGTCCCGGGAAAACAGCGACAATTCCATGCCCGGCTGGCCTTGGGTGACTCCGTCGCACATGGCTGGGACGCCGCCGGCGACCTGTCCGATCGCGCCGACTTTGCGCAGCGCAGCTTTGATCATGTCGGGATAGGGCTGCATCGGCTGGTGGGCCGACAACATGTCGTTATAGGCCGTGACGATACCGACATTGGCCCAGACCATCTCTTTAAGCGGGTTCTTGTCTTCGCCGGACGCCGCGAAGCCGTGGGCGAGGTTGCCGCAGGACAGCACTTTGCGATGGGGCCCTGTTTCCCGGGCCGCTCTGATTTGATCAAGATAACGCCCGCGCGTGGAGGCGCTGCGCTGATTAATCGCGTCGGTGACCTGTTCAAGGACCGGATTGAGCGCGGCCATGGTCGTTTACTCCTTGGGGAGGGTGAAGGCCTTAAGGCCACCAATAGGTTTGAAGACCCAGATCTTCAGTTTGCAGCACCGCGCGCACCGGCAGCTTTTCGACCCGGCCAGGGCCGGCCGCTTCGCGCCAGACTTTTCGCTTGCTCTCGCCGGAGATCAGCAGCGCGGTGAAATGTGCGCCTTTGAGCGCCGAGAGCGTCAGCGTCATGCGGTCTGTGAACGGACCGGTCACCTCGCTGGGCGTCGCCCGAACAGCGGCGGCGAGGCGGCCTTCCGGATCCAGCGCGGCGTCGAGCCCATCGGCGTCCGGGAACCAAGACAGGGTGTGCCCGTCCCCACCCATCCCCAGCACCACCGCATCGAAGGGGCGGTGAATATGCGCCAGGGTCTCGTCGACCGTTTCCACCGCCTCAAACGGGGTCAGGTCGGGCGTCTTCAGGCCGACGAAGTTCGCCGCCGCCGCGTGGTTCTGCAGCAGGGTGTCACGCAGGAAGGTTTCGTTAGAGCCGTTCAGGCCGGGATCCACCCAGCGCTCATCGGCAAGCACAACCGTCACCTGGCTCCAGTCGAGCGCTTTGTGCGACAGGATTTCGTAGAGCCGTTTCGGCGTCGACCCGCCGGAGGCGACCAAGCTCGCGACCCCGTTGCGGGCCAGGCTTTCGCGCAGGCGGCTTTCCACGGCGGCGGCGAGGGCTTCAGCGGCCTGTTCGCCGTCATCGAATTCCTGCAGAACGGTCACAAGGCTAAGCGCTGTCGGCATCAAACCACTCCCGTTCGTCTCGCCCGAGCAGCAGCGACGCCTGGCTCGGCCCGTCTGCGCCGGCGGGGTAAAGATGAAGGGGGCAAGCCCCGTCATTCCACGCGGCGATCACGCCATCAGTCCAGCGCCAGGCGGTTTCGACTTCGTCGCGGCGCATGAACAGCCCCAGATTGCCGCGCACGACCGCCATTAAGAGGCGCTCATAGGCGTCTGGATAATCCTTTTCGAAAGTGTCCGCGAAGCTGAGATTGAGCGGCACATAGCGCAGGCGCACGCCGCCGGGGCCGGGGTCTTTGGTCATCAACATCAGTTTCACGCCTTCATCGGGCTGCAGGCGTATCACCAGCCGGTTTGGCTGCAAGACGCCGGCGTCGGCCTGGATGATGTCGTGGGGCACCGGCTTGAACTGGATGATGATCTCCGAGCGCCGGGCGCGCATCCGCTTTCCGGTGCGCAGATAGAAGGGCACGCCGGCCCAGCGCCAATTGTCGATTTCGCCGCGGATCGCGACGAAGGTTTCTGTTTTGGTGCTTTGGCCGACTTCGTCAGCATAGCCGGGCACCGCTTCGCCTTCGCTGACGCCGGCCTCATACTGGCCACGCACCACCGCTTTGGAGACGCGTTCCGCGCGGATCGGGCGCAGGGCGCGCAGCACTTTCAGCTTCTCCGCGCGCACCGCGTCGGCTTCCAGGCTTGAGGGCGGTTCCATCGCCACCAGGCAAAGCAGTTGGAGCAGGTGGTTCTGCACCATGTCGCGCAAGGCGCCGGACAGGTCGTAATAGCTGGCGCGCTTTCCAGCGCCGAGCGTTTCCGCCACAGTGATCTGGACATGGTCGATGCCGCCGGAATTCCACAGCGGCTCCAGCAGCGTGTTGGCGAAGCGCAGGATCAACAGATTCTGGACAGTTTCTTTGCCCAGATAATGGTCGATCCGGAAGATGGCGTTCTCCGGGAACACCTCGCCGACCGCTTCATTGATCTCGCGCGCGGAATGGAAGTCACGCCCGATGGGCTTTTCCAGAACGATGCGCGAGGCTGGCGTGTTCAGCTCGTGCTGGCCGATCGCCTCGCAAACCGAACCGTAGATCGAGGGCGGCAGGGCCAGATAGAAGAGCCGGATCTTGTCCGGATCCGGATCCAGCGCGGCCTTAAGTTCACCCCAGCCCTTGCCGTCGCCGGTGGCGTCGATCGCCAGATAGCTGAGATGGTCGACGAATTGGGCCCATTTCGCACGCCGCACCTCGCTGGCCTCGTCGCCCAGCACCATCGCCTCGGCCCGCTTGATGTAATCGGCGGTCGACAACTCGTCGCGCGCCGCCGCGATAATCCGCGAGTTGGCCGGGATTTGCCCGTCGCACCAGCGGTGAAACAATGCCGGCACCAGCTTTCGGCGGGCGAGATCGCCCGTGGCGCCGAAAATGATGATGTCAAACGGTTCGACGGGGACGAGTTCAGCCATGTCGATGTCCTGAATCGGCGGTCAGCAAGCAGGTGATGACAACGATGTCATACCTTGAGCAGGAGGGGAAGCGGCTCATCACCAGAATATCCCGAAAATCGCGATCAGAATGGCGATAATCGCCAGAGGCTGGCCGGGTTGAAAACGGGCTTGGCGGCGAACCGGACGCCGGACAGCTGAACCGGCCGGTCTTCGCGCGGCGGCGCTGTGACAAGCGAGACCGCAACCCCGATCACCAGGCAGGCCAGAAAGGCGATCCAGATCCGCACCACGAAGGGCATGGCGAGGCTGTCCAGCCCCATCGCCGCGAGGAGGCCGCCGCCATCCATCGAGCCGATCCACCGCCGACGATGACGATATGTTTGAACAGCGCGTTGGCCCTCGCTTGACCGCCCATGATCGCCGGCCTCCTCCCCTTATTTCATTGGGAATGAGTTTACCGATCAGGCGGTGTTTTTGAAGGCGAGGGCGGCGCTTGAGGCGCGCCTATCGCCGAGACGCGATAATCCAGATCGCATGGACCAAGCCGTGGATATAACCCAGCAGGGTCAGCAGGATGTTCAGCCACTACTGCAAGCCGAACCCGACCTGGGTGAACACGCCCACTGGCGGCAGGATGATCGCCAGGATCACCCGGAAAATATCCCAGAAGGTGACGGTTGATCGGGCGTAGGCCATGGGCGCTCCTCGTCTATCTTTTTTAGGTGGGGACGCGTCTGGCTCGATCAAGCTTTGTCCAAGCGGCGCTGGCTGCTGGCGGTCCGCAATGGCATGCCGAGAGGTCGGGGCTCAGCAGCAGCGTGCCGGGCCGCATTATCTCCTGCCAACGAACAGTCAAAATCCGGACAATCGGGAAATCCTCCTCTACATCCGGGCCAGGGTTTGAGTCGTCTCTTGAGCGCTCAAACGCACCACGACATGCCTGTGATGAGGACCGCGAACGCGATGATAAAAATTCTGATCGGCTTTGTGCTGGCCTTCCTGATCGGGGTGCTGTGCCGGGTGGCGGATATTCCCGTGCCGGCGCCGCCCGCGCTGATGGGCGCCTTGTTGGTGATGTCCATGACTGTGGGCTTTCTGGCGATGGAGCGGTTTGAGGCCCGCAGCCTGGAAGACGTGGAGGACTAAGCCATGATCAACGCCATTCTCGGCCTCCTGCTGGGCCTTGCCATCGGGGCGGCCTGCCGCAAGCTGGACCTGCCCCTGCCCGCGCCGCCTAGGCTTGTCGGCGCCGGCTTGGTCGTGGTGATGACGCTGGGCTTTCTGACGGCGGATTATGTTCTGAATCGCGGGGTTTGATCTTTGAAGTAACTTTTTTTCACCTTGGCGATTGAAACCCAGGGGCGCTCCGCCCACTTGCTGCGGAACGGGCTCACCGACATGCGTGGGCCATCCCACCTAGGTGTTTGATTTTCAGGATAAATCCCATGGCGAACCTTTACGAACCCACCACCGTTGGCAGCATTGAAGTCGCCAACCGCGTCTTCCTGGCTCCGCTGACGCGCAACCGCTCAAAGGACGACTTCTCTCCGAATGATCTGGCGCCGGAATATTATAGCCAGCGCGCCTCGGGCGGCTTGCTGATCACCGAGGCCAGCCAGATCAGCCCGGAGGGTATCGGCTATATCAATACGCCCGGCATTTTTTCCGAAGCCCAGGTTGAAGGCTGGAAAAAAGTCACGGACGCGGTGCACGCCAAGGGCGGCAAGATTGTTGTCCAGCTCTGGCATGTCGGCCGGATCTCCCACACCAGCTTGCAGCCGAACGCGCAGGCTCCGCTGGCCCCCTCGGCGGTGCGCGCCAACTCCCAGACCTTTATCGCGACCGGCATGGTGGACGTGTCCGAGCCACGCGAGATGACGTTGGAGGACATTCAACGCACCGTCGCCGACTACAAGCGCGCGGCTGAAAACGCCAAGCGCGCCGGCTTTGACGGCATCGAAGTCCACAGCGCCAACGGCTATCTGATCGATCAATTCCTGATGGATGGGGTGAACCAGCGCACCGACGGCTATGGCGGCTCGGTCGAAAACCGCTACCGCTTCCTCTCAGAGGTGATGGCGGCGGTGCTTAGCGTCTGGCCGGCCGATAAGGTGGGCGTGCGCCTGTCCCCGACGGGGCAGTTCAACGACGCCTCCGACAGCGACCGGCTGGGCACCTATGGCTATGCGGTGAAGCAGCTCAACACGCTGGGCCTGGCTTACCTGCATATCGTCGAGAAATTCCCCGGCATCGAGCAAAGCGATGATGACCGCGCCACGCTCGGCGCTCTGATCGACATGTGGGACGGCTTCTACATCGCCAATGGGGACTACGGCAAAGCGGACGGTGAAGCCGCGGTCGCAGAAGGGCGCGCCGGCGCCGTCGCCTATGGCCGCCCCTTCCTCGCCAATCCGGATTTGCCGCGTCGCTTGGCGCTGGGCGCGGCGCTCAATGATCCGAACCCGGCCACCTTCTACGGCGGCGGCGCTGAGGGTTATACCGATTATCCAACGCTGGATGAGGCATGAAGCCGAGCGGGCGGTCTGTCGGGAAGGCCCGCGCTGGCGGAGAGAGAGGGATTCGAACCCTCGGAACGCTTGCGCGCTCAACGGTTTTCGAGACCGCCCCGTTCGACCACTCCGGCACCTCTCCGCACGGGAGCGTGGTTCTGACCGAGCTTGGCGCAGAAATCAAGGCTTAGCGGCGCCGCGTTTTCGCATCCGGGTTTCCGCGCTCCACCTTGCGATCCTTGCGCATCCAGATTGACTCTTGGGCCGACCGGCGCCTATAAGCCGCGCTCTTGTCCTGCCGGGTCCGCTCGGCGGGCGGGAATTTATTGTGACAACGCGGGATCGGACCAAGAACCCGCGAAGAAAAAGAGACCCGGTCGGATCGGAAGATTCGGGACGGTTCTGAGCAAAGAAGGAATGGGCCCATGTACGCGGTGATCAAAACCGGCGGCAAGCAATACAAGGTTTCCGAAGGCGACGTCCTTCGTGTCGAGAAGCTCGATGCGGAGGCCGGCGACACGGTGGCTTTTGACGAAGTTCTGATGATTGGCGGCGAAGGCGACGCTCTGGTGGGGACCCCCGCCATCGACGGCGCCCAGGTGACCGCTGAAGTCCTCGACGTCCGCAAGGACAAGAAGGTCGTGGTGTTCAAAAAGCGCCGCCGCCAGAATTACCGCCGCAAAAAGGGTCACCGCCAGTGGCTGGCCGTCGTGTCCGTGGCTGAAATCTTAAAGCCGGGTTCCAAGTCCAAGCTGTCGGCCAAGAAGAAAGCTTCTGCGGCGAAAGCGCCGGTGGAGCAGGCTGCGGCCGAGAAGGAAGCGCCGAAAGCTGCGCCTAAGGCCGAAGCCAAGCCGAAAGCCGCACCGAAGGCGGCCGCCGCTCCGGCTGGCGACGACGATCTGACCAAGCTGACCGGTGTGGGCCCCGCCTTCGCCAAGAAGCTGGTTGAAGCTGGCGTGACCAGCTTTGCTCAGATCGCGGCTTGGGACGACGCCGAGATCGAGCGCCTGGATGGCGAGATTTCGGGCCTGAAAGGCAAAGCGGAAAAAGGCGACTGGGTCGCCGAAGCAAAGAACCTGGCCGGCTAATCAGCCGCGCGAAGCCAATTATAGGAGACCGATATGGCTCACAAAAAAGCAGGCGGCTCATCGCGTAACGGCCGCGACTCAGAAGGCCGGCGCCTTGGCGTCAAGAAATCCGGCGGTCAGCACGTGATCCCGGGCAACATCATCATTCGCCAGCGCGGCACCCGTTATAACCCGGGTGACAATGTCGGCATGGGCAAGGACCACACCCTTTTCGCCCTCACCGAAGGCCGCGTCGTCTTTGCGCGCAAGAAGGACAAGAAGATGTTCGTGTCCGTCGCGCCGCTCGCAGAGGCCGCTGAATAAGGCGATCAAACCGGATTGATCGCCTCTCCCAAAGGGGGCGATCCAAAAGACGAAGGGGAGCTGGATCGCCAGCTCCCCTTTTTCTTTGGCTCCCCGCAAGAAGACTGCATCACCAACACCAGAACGGCAGGAGGCCGCCATGCTGGACCAGGATTTCGACACGCACGCCGAACACGCTCCGATCACCTCAGTGATCGAGACCAAACGCCTGGTCCTCACCCCGCTGATGGTCGAGGATGCCGATTGGGTCAGCCGCGAGAGCGGCCGACCGGAAGTGGCGCGTAATCTCGCCGTGGTGCCGGAACCTAACCCGGTGCTGGCCGCCGAGTTGTTTATTCTGGCGGGCCGGGCGCGGGAGCGGAGCGTCGGCGATATTGTGCGGGCCGTACGCTTGAAAGGGGACAATACGCCCGTCGGCGTCATCGGCGCCCATGCCCGCGGCGACGGCGGGTTCAGCTTCGGCTATTGGTATGCGCCGTTCGCCTGGGGCCACGGCTACGCCACCGAAGCTGGTAAGGCGATGATCGAGGTGCTGCGCGAGCGCGGCGCGACCCGCCTGATCGCCGGCTTTTTCAGTCATAACGCGGCGTCCGCCCGGGTGCTGTCCAAGCTCGGCTTTGAACGCAATGGCAAAGACGATCCCGAATACTGCGCCGCTCTGCTCAGCCGCCAGCCCCATGTCGGGATGACAGCCGAGCTTTAGGCAAGCCGCCCTCCACAAACCTCCAGAGACACGTTAGAAGCGCGCCATGAAATTCCTCGACCAAGCAAAAGTCTATGTGAAGTCCGGCGCCGGCGGGCCCGGCTGCGTGTCGTTTCGGCGCGAGGCCTTTGTGGAATATGGCGGCCCGGACGGCGGCGATGGCGGCAAGGGCGGCGATGTCTGGGTCGAGGCGGTCGAGGGGCTCAACACCTTGATCGACTATCGCTATCAGCAGCATTTCAAAGCCGAGCGCGGCTTGAACGGCGCGGGCCGCAACCGCACCGGCCGGGACGGGGAGGATGTGGTCCTGAAGGTTCCCGTCGGCACTCAGGTGCTGGACGAAGACAAGGAAACCTTGCTCGCCGACCTCACCGAAGTGGGCCAGCGCGCCATGCTGGCGGTCGGCGGCCGGGGCGGTAAGGGCAACGCCCACTTTAAGACCAGCCGCAATCAGGCCCCGCGCAAGTCCCAACCGGGCGAGCCCCATGAAGACCGCTGGGTCTGGCTGCGCTTGAAGCTGATTGCGGACGCCGGCCTGATCGGCTTGCCCAATGCGGGCAAGTCCACCTTGCTGTCGGCGGCCAGCCGGGCCCATCCCAAGATCGCCTCTTATCCCTTCACCACCCTGCATCCGCATTTGGGCGTGGTGGATATGGGCGAGGCCAATCGCTTTGTGCTCGCCGACATCCCCGGCCTTATCGAAGGCGCCCATGAAGGCGCGGGCATTGGCGACCGTTTCCTCGGCCATATCGAGCGCTGCGCGCTTTTGGTCCACTTGATCGACGCCACCGGCGAAGATCCGGTGGAGGCGTATCGCGTCGTGCGCGGCGAGCTGGAGGCCTATGGCGCCGGCTTGACCGACAAGACCGAGATCGTCGCGCTCAACAAGATCGACTCCGTCGAGCCGGAGCGGCTGGACGAGCTGGAAGCCGAGCTGAATGCGGAGACTGGCGCGGAGATCCGCCGCCTGTCCGGCGCTACAGGCGACGGTGTGAAACCCCTGCTCGCCGCGATCTGGCATGCCGTCGAAGCGCGGCGCAAGGACGAAGAAGAGGCGCGCCTCGCCGCAGAGAAAGAAGCGCGCGGCGAGACCGGCTGGACCCCGTGAGCGGGGCCGGAGCAACACCTGACCTCAAACGCGTGGTGATCAAGGTCGGCTCCGCCCAATTGATCGACCCGGACACCGGCGCTGCTCGTGAGGCCCGGTTTGCGGCCATCGCCGCTGATATCGCGGCCTTGCGCTCTGAAGGCGTAGAGGCCGTCTTGGTCTCCTCCGCCGCGGTCGGTTTGGGCCGCGAACGTCTCAAGCTTGATCGGGCGAAATCGCTGACCTTGCCGGATAAGCAGGCGGCCGCTGCGGCCGGCCAATCTGTCTTGATCAGCCAGTGGGATACTGCGTTTAAGGCCCATGGCCTGATGGCGGCCCAGGCGCTCTTGACCCCTGGCGACACTGAGGCGCGGCGGCGCTGGCTGAATGCGCGCGATACGCTGGGCGCTTTGCTGGGCTTTGGCGTTATTCCGGTGATCAATGAGAATGACACGGTCGCCACCGATGAGCTGCGTTTTGGCGACAACGACCGGCTCGCGGCGCGTGTGGCGCAGATGCTCGGCGCGCAACAGCTGATCATCTTGTCCGATGTCGATGGGCTGTATGACCGGCCACCCCAGGACGAGGGCGCCCGTCATCTGCCCCATGTCGCGGCTATCACGTCTGAGATCGACGCGATGGCGGGGCCTGGGACGGGATCGGCCGCCGGCACCGGCGGCATGGCCAGCAAGGTCGCGGCGGCCCGCATTGCGGTTGCGGCGGGCTGCGCGGTGGTGATCGCGCGCGGCGATGGCGACCGGCCCATCCTGTCGGTCCGCGCCGGCGCGCGACACACCCGATTTGACGCCGCCCAGTCGCCGGAGCGCGCGCGCCAGGCCTGGATCCGCGGCTTGCTTGCGGGCGATGCGGCGCTTCAGCTGGATGCCGGGGCGTGTGCGGCGGTGGGCCGGGGGCGCAGCCTTTTGCCGGCGGGCGTCACAGGCGTGCGAGGCTCCTTTGAACGCGGCGCTGCTGTGCGCCTTCTGACCCCGCACGGCGCTGGTTTCGCAACCGGGATCGCCCGCTATGACAGCGCGGAGGCGCAGCGCATCGCCGGCCTGAAGTCTGCAGAGATCGAACAGGCCCTTGGCTATCGCCGCAGCCCGGTGCTTGTGCATGCTGATGATCTTGTGCTCGATGAGACGGGGCCGGCGAGGCAGGGACTAGGCGATGACGCACAAAGCTGATTTCAAAACGCTCGCGGCGCGCGCCCGATTCGCCCAGCAGGCGCTGGAGCAGGCGGGGGCGAAAGCGCGGTCCGATGCGCTGCGGTCTGCGGCCAAGGCCATTCGCGCCTACGCGCCGACGATCCAGGCGGTCAATCTTGAGGAAGTTCTCGCGGCGACGGAGTCGGGCGCCGATGATGCGTTTCTCGATCGCCTGTCGTTGAGCGAAGAGCGCTTGGAGGCGATCGCTGCAGGCGTGGACGCGGTGGCGAACCAAGACGACCCGGTGGGCGTCGAACGCCGCCGCTGGACGCGCCCGAACGACCTCCAGATAAGCGAAGTCGCTGTACCATTGGGCGTGATCGGGGTGATTTTTGAAAGTCGCCCCAATGTCACCGCCGACGCTGCGGCGCTGTGCTTGCGCGCCGGCAACGCCGTGATTTTGCGCAGCGGCTCGGAAACCACCAAGACGAGCGCGATGCTGGTCACCGCCATGCAGGAAGGCCTGTCTCATGCGGGATTGCCGGTGGACGCCGTTCAAGCGCCGCCGGATGCCGATCGGGCGTGGGTCACCGCCATGCTGGAGACCGATGAGGGCGGGTGCGATCTGGTCGTGCCGCGCGGCGGCAAATCACTGATCGCTCATGTCCGAAAACATGCGCGCGTTCCTGTGCTCAGCCATTTGGACGGGGTTTGTCATGTCTATGTCCATGCGCATGCCGACCCGGAAAAGGCGGTCAGTCTGGTCCTTGACTCCAAGATGCGTCGAACCGGCGTGTGTAACGCCGCAGAGACCCTGCTGATCGACAAAGCCTGCGCCCCCACCGTGTTGTCCGCGATCGCCCAGGCCTTGCTGGCTGAGGGCTGTCAGCTGCGCGGCGATGATGACGCGCGCGCGCTGGTGCCGGCGATGTCGGCGGCGAGCGAAAAGGATTGGGCCGCTGAATATCTCGACGCCATCCTCGCCGTGCGCGTGGTGGACGGCCTAGAAGGAGCCTTGGCCCATATCCGGCGCTACGGCTCTTCCCATACCGACGCCATCGTCACGGAAGATGACGCGGCCGCCGCCCGCTTCCTGAGCGAGGTGGATTCTGCGGTGGTGATGCACAACGCCTCGACCGGCTTCTCCGATGGGGGCGAGTTCGGATTTGGTGGCGAGATCGGGATCGCAACGGGCCGGTTGCATGCCCGGGGACCTGTGGGCGCGGATCAACTGACGACCTCGAAATATGTCGTCCGCGGCGCCGGGCAGGTGCGGGGACAATGGCCGCGCTGAAGTCTGAACTTCTCAGTCCGGGGATGCGGGTCGGGCTCTATGGCGGCACGTTTGATCCGCCCCATGACG
Source organism: uncultured Oceanicaulis sp. (assembly GCA_964484345.1). Taxonomy (GTDB): domain Bacteria; phylum Pseudomonadota; class Alphaproteobacteria; order Caulobacterales; family Maricaulaceae; genus Oceanicaulis. Next base: position 29,246 of record CAZAGE010000036.1, read on the forward strand.
GCCATGCCCATGTGGCGCGCACCGCCTTGATGCGGCTGGGCCTTGATCGCGTCTGGTGGCTGCCCAGCCCCAGAAATCCGTTCAAGACGCACAATCCCGCGCCGATGGTCGAGCGCCTTGCTGCGATCGAAGCGCTGGCTCCCGAGCCGCGCCAGGTACCCAGCGATCTTGAACGCCGGCTTGGAACCAACCGGACCATCACCATTGTCCGCGCAATGCAGAGCGCTTTTCCGCAAGTCCGCTTCGTATGGATTATGGGGGCTGACGGGCTATTGGAGCTGCATCGCTGGCGGGCCTGGCGCGAGATTGCGGCGCGCGTGCCGATCTGCGTGGTCGCGCGGCCCGGCATCGGCTTGAAGGCGCGCCTGGCTCCGGCGGCCCGCATGATGGCGCGCTTCCGCATTCCGGAACTCAATGCGAAAGCGCTTTGCGACAAAAGGCGGGGGTGGACTTACCTGACTGAGACGCTACACCCGCATGCGTCGCGCCATATCCGCGGCACGAGCCCCGTGACCGAAGCCGCCGACTGATTTTCCCATGAAAGATGCGACCCCGCCCGCTGACGGTGCGCTCGCCTTCTTTGTCGACCTTCACCCGCCTGAAGGCGATTTCAAAGCAGACGTGCTGGCTGGCCTGTCCAAACCGCAAAAGACCCTCGACGCGAAGTATTTCTACGATCAGGCCGGGTCGGAGCTTTTCGACGCCATCACCCAGGCGCCGGAATACTATTTGACCCGGACCGAAATCGCGCTGCTTGATAAGATCGGCGCGCGCCTGCGTGACCTGGCGGGTCCCGGCGCGGTGGTGCTGGAGCCAGGCGCCGGGTCGAGCATCAAGATACACAAGCTGATCGACGCGCTCGAAGCGCCGGGCGCCTATGTCGGCATGGATATTTCCGGTGAGCATGTCAAAGCGGCGTGCACCGCCATCGCCGATGATTATCCCGGCCTCAACGTCGGCGCTGTCTGCCACGACTTCACCCGGGCTATAGATCTGTCGGAGCTGCCCTTGCCTGAGGGCAAGCGGATCGTCTTCTTCCCCGGCTCGACGATCGGGAATTTTGAGCTGACGGGGGCGCAGACGCTGCTAGAGGTGCTGCGCGGCTATCTGCGGCCAGGCGACGGGCTTTTGATCGGCGTGGACCTGCGCAAGGACGGCGCGGTTCTGGAAGCGGCCTATGACGACGCCGGTAAAGTGACGGCGGAGTTTAATTATAATCTTGTGCGTCGGATCAATTCCGAGCTGAGCGGAAACATCGACGCCGCCGCCCTGGTCTATCGGGCGCACTGGAACCCGTATCGCTCCCGCGTGGAGATGTATCTTCAGGCACAGCGGGACATGACCTTCACGGTGGCTGGGCAAGCCTTCAACATGCGCGCGCAGGATACGATCCACACCGAGAACTCTCACAAGTTTACGATCGGCAGCTTTCAGGACCTGGCGCGACGGGCCGGCTTGGCGCCGGTCGAAGTCTGGACGGACCCGGCTGAAGCCTTCTCCATTCACTGGCTCGAAGTTGACGCCGAAGCATGATACACAACGCGTCGGTTTGATAAGGGAGACCGGACGCTGTCCACCGAATTGCAAAGCCGCGAGGCTGACCTGAACCCGCAAGACACCGAGACCTTGATGGGCGCTGACGCCCTGGAAGAGCTTGTGCTTGCATCGCTTGAAGATGACAAAGCTGAAGACGTCGTCACCATTGATTTGGCCGGAAAATCCTCGGTCACCGATGTGATGGTCATCGCCTCAGGACGGTCAAACCGCCATGTCGGCGCCATCGCCGACCACATCCTTCGAAAGCTGAAAGAGGTCGGCCATGGCCGCGCGAAGGTCGAGGGTTTGAAAACCTGCGACTGGGTGCTGATCGATGCGGGCGATGTCATCGTCCATGTCTTCCGCCCTGAAGTGCGCTCTTTCTACGATCTTGAGAAGATGTGGTCTGTGTCGCCCGGCGGCGCGGCGTAAAAGACCTGTGCGCGCGGAGATCCGCGCGGTCGGCCGGATCAAGTCCGGCCCGGAGCGCAGCCTCGTCGACGATTACCTGGCGCGCGCCACGGCGCTTGGACGCGGAATCGGGCTCGGACCGGTCACTGAGCGCGAGTTTGATCCGCGCAGCCTGAAAGACAAAGCCGCTGAAACCCAGGCGCTCACCAGCGACCTCGCGCCGGGCGCGCTGGTTTTCGCACTGGATGAGACCGGCAAGTCGATGGCGTCCACGGCGATCTCGGAAACCATGGCTCGCGCCCGCGATGACGGGGTGCGTGAGGCTGTGTTCTTGATCGGCGGTGCGGATGGGCATGCCCGCCATCTGTTGCCCGCGAACGCCCGCCTGTTGGCGTTTGGCGCTGCCACCTTCCCGCATAAACTGGTTCGGGTCATGCTGGCCGAACAGATTTACCGCGCCGTGTCCTTGATCGCCGGCACGCCTTACCACCGCGAGGGATGATGCTCGCCGCCCTGTTCGCCGCTGCATTGCTGGTTCAGCAAGCCCCCGATCCCGAGGAGATCGAGGCGCTGGAGACTCAGGCTGAGCAAATGGACGAGGCGGCGCGCGCCCGGGCGCTCGAAGCGGAAGCCGTGCGCGCCGAGATCGCTCAGCTTCAACGGCGCCTGGTGGAAGCGGGCGACCGGGTCCGGGTCCGCGAGGCGGAGGCCGACGCGGCGTTGACCCAGTTAGAATCTTTAGAGGCGGAAGAAGCCATTTTGCTCCGGCGCCTCTCCAGTGAACAGGCCGGGCTGGCGCGCGTGCTGGCGGCCCTGCAGCGTATCGAGCTGGCCGATCCGCCCGCCCTGGCGGTGACGCCTGATGACGCAACAGAAGCGGCGCGCGCAGCGGGCTTGCTGGCTCAGATCGCGCCGGAATTGGAGCGGCGGGCCGCTTCGGTCCGCGCGCGCCTGGCGGAGCTTGACGCCTTGCGCGAACGGCTGTCTGGGCAAGCGGTCGCCTTAGGCGATGCTCGAGAGCGATTGGCGCTGACGCGTGAAGAGGTCGAAGCCTTGATCGCTGAGCGCCAGGCCGCTGAAGCGCGGCTGCGGGCCGAATCCGACGATTTGGCGGAGCAGGCGGAGGCCATCGCCGAGCGCGTTGATGATTTGCGGCAACTGCTCGCCGAAATTCGCCGCTTCGCCGCGATCGAGCCGCGCTTGGCGCCACGGCCTGATCCACCGGCCGATATCGATCGCAGCCCGGTCCCGCGCCTTCGGCCGGAGCGTTTGCCTCCGGGCGTTCTGGTCAGCGCACGGCCGCTGGCCGGGCCGGTGGAGACGTTGCGCTTTGCGGACATGCGCGGCAGGTTGCGGCCGCCGGCGCTCGGCGAACTGCGGATCGGCGCGGGGGCGCAGGGTCCCGATGGGGTTGAACGCGACGGGGTCTGGTTCCAGACCAGCTCGCGCGGCCAGGTTAGCGCGCCCTTTGACGGGGTGGTCGTCTATGCCCGTCCTTTCCAAGGCTTCGATCAAATTTTGATGATCACCACCCCGGATGACTACACTTTAATTTTGGGCGGCATGGCTTTGATCTATGTCAGTGAAGGACAGTCCCTTCTGGCCGGCGAGCCGGTGGGTATGATGCCGGACAGTGCCAATCCTGCGCCAATGCTCTATTTTGGGATTGCACGCGGTACAAATGCCGTGGACCCTGAGGCTTGGCTGCGCCCCGAATTTCGCAGGGGCCAAGGCTAGCCTGGTGTTCTGGGCGGATTGAGGAAGAAAATTCATGCGCTTGCATATTATTGCTTCAGCAGTTGCTTTTGGAATTGGCGCGGCGGCCCTGGCGGTGTCCGCCGAGAGCGATGACCGCGCCCGCGAAGAAACCTTCCGCCAGCTCGAGCTTTTCGGCGATGTGCTGTCGCGCGTGGAAGCCGATTATGTCAGTGAGCCGGACAAGGCGGCGCTGATCGAAAGCGCCATCGAAGGCATGTTGCGGTCCTTGGATCCGCATTCCGCCTATCTGCCGCCGGAAGCCTTCCAGGAAATGCAGGTGTCCACCAGCGGGGAATATGGCGGCATCGGCATTGAAATCACTATTCGCGACGAGATGGTCACGGTTATCTCTCCGATCGCGGATACGCCGGGCGAGCGTGCGGGTGTTGAATCCGGCGACGTGATCATCGCCGTGGATGGCGAATCCATGATTGGAGCGGACAGCTCTGACGTCGTTGACCGCGTGCGCGGTCCAGTTGGCGAGCCGGTCACCATCACCTTCGGCCGGGAAGGCATTGAGCCCTTCGACGTGACCATTGTGCGCGACATCATCGAAGTGCGCTCTGCGATCTGGCGCATGGAAGGGGAGGCGAGCGACATCCCCTATCTGCGCATCACCACATTTAATGAGCACACGACCGAGAATGCGGTCGCTGGCCTGCGTGATCTGGCGGAAGCCAGCGGCGGTGATCTGCCGGGTCTCATCTTGGACCTGCGCTCTAATCCGGGCGGGCTGCTGGAACAGTCCGTGACCGTCTCCAGCCTGTTTTTGAGCGGCGGCGAGGTGGTCTCCACCCGCGGGCGCGATCCGCGCGACACCATGCGCTATAATGCTCAGCCGGGCGACTTGCTCGACGGCGCGCCGATCGTTGTCTTGATCAATGGCGGGTCGGCCAGCGCGTCGGAAATCGTCACCGGCGCCCTGCAGGACCGCGAGCGCGCCACCGTTGTGGGCATGACCAGCTTCGGCAAAGGCTCTATGCAGACTGTCGTGCCGCTGCGCGGCGGCCGCGACGGGGCGCTGCGCCTGACGACCGCGCGCTACTACACGCCGGCGGGCCGCACTATTCAGGCGACGGGCATCGAACCAGACGTGGCCATCGCGGCGCGCCGACTTGATCCTGATGCGCCCTCGCGCTTCACCGAAGCCAATCTGCGCAACGCGTTGGAAAATGAGAATGGCGTCGAGCGGGAAGATGTCGACCAAGCTGAAATCCAGCAGCCGCCGGAAGACTGGGCTGAGGATGAGGACTATCAGCTGCATCGCGCGATCGAGATCCTGCGCTCGCAGATGAGTCGGAGCCAAGCCTCGCTCTAAGCGCGGCCATCGCACAGCCCGTTAACGATTCTTTACCGCGCCGCAGGCCAGCGTGGGCGATGATTCGAGCGTAGTGTGCGCTCGGCGCTGAGCCCCTATGCGGTCATGCCTGGATCGGTTGTTTCCTCGTCTCCTTTGCGCACGCCGTTGCTGGCGGGTTTGGGCGCGGCTGTCCTCATGGCTGCGGCCGCGGGCGGTTTGGCGTGGCTGACCGGAGCGGAGCCGACGCCGGTGAGCGCCAGCGTCGCCATCGAACGTCCCGAACCTGTGGCGCTGGCTGAAGCGCCGGCTCCAACGCCGGAAGATCCCTTTGCGGATGCGCCTGTTGATGATGTCAGCCTGCCCGGCGTGACGGACACCCAGGCTGCGCTGGCGGAGCCGCCGGTCGCTCCGGTCCGCGCCAGCCAGGGCCCGCAAGCGCCGCTGCCCGGATTGTTCGAAGCCGGCCCAGGCGGCGCGCCGGTGCCGGTTATCGCCGCAGACGGCACGCGGCCTGACGCCGCCTATGCCGCCGATTTTGAACCCGCCCCGGGTGCGCCGACGATCGCGCTGGTGGTCGGCGGGTTGGGGCTTTCCGAGCGTTTGACAGCGCGCGCAATCGAGGTGTTGCCGGCAGAGGTCACGCTCAGCTTTGCGCCGTACTCCGATGATCTTCAAGGTTGGATCGACCGCGCCCGGGCCGACGGTCATGAAGTGCTGATCGAACTGCCCATGGAGCCGTTTGACTACCCCAATAATGATCCCGGCCCGCACACCCTGCTGGCTGAGGCTGGCGCGTCGGAGAACGACCGCCGCCTGCTCTGGTTGTTGTCGCGGGCCTCGGGGTATGCCGGTGTCGCCAACTATCTAGGGGCGCGGCTGGGCGCGGAGCGCGAGTCGCTGTCCCACATCTTCTCGCAGCTGGAATCGCGGGGCTTGTCCGTCTTCCACGATGGCACAGGGCGCCGTGCGGTGCTGGAAGCCGCCGCTCGTCAGGCGCAAGCGCGTGTCGCCATCGCAGACCGGGTCATCGATGCGGATCCCGATCCTGAGGCTGTCGATCGCCGTCTTTTAGAGTTGGAAGCGCTGGCTCTGCAAAACGGCGATGCGCTGGGCCATGGCTTCGCATATCCGGCCACCGTGGACACCGTGGCTGCCTGGGCTGAAGCGCTGTCAGCGCGCGGATATGAGTTGGCTCCGGCCAGCGTGCTGATGGCCAATCGCCAAGGGCGCGATGAGCCTGAGACATGAGCGACGCGTCTGGCTCCGATCCCTTTCCGGAGCACCGGCCCAATGTCGGCATCGTATTGTTCAACCCCGCTGGCCGCGTGTGGATCGGTAAGCGTTACGCCCAAGGCGGAGCATATGCCTGGCAGTTTCCACAAGGCGGGATCGACGACGGCGAAGCGCCGGAGGCGGCGGCGGTCCGCGAGCTCTATGAAGAAACCGGGGTCACCGAAGATCTGGTTGAGCCGCTGGGCACGATCGGTCACTGGCTCGCCTACGACTTCCCGCCTGAGGTCTTAGGCCAGCGCAGAATCAATCGCTGGAAGGGCCAGAAGCAGCGCTGGTTCGCCTATCGCTTTTTGGGCACGGACACCTGCTTTGACCTTAAAACCGTGCCGCCCCAGGAATTTGAAGCCTTCCGCTGGGAAGACCTAAGCGCCGTCCCGGCGTTGATCATTCCCTGGAAACGGGCGGTCTACGAGCAGGTAGCGGAAGCGTTCGCGGAGATCGCTGCGTAACGGACAAAGAAGCCCCGGCGAGACGCCGAGGCTTCTTTGCATTGAATCAACGTTTGAAACGCTAGTGCGCGAGCGCCGCCAGCAGGGCTTCGAACTTCTCGATGCGCGCTTGGGCTT
>CAZAGE010000037.1:0-35510 GCA_964484345.1 uncultured Oceanicaulis sp.
TGTCCGCGCATGCCGCGCGAATGTCTGCCTCGGTTTCGGGCGTGAGCGGCAAAGCGCCGATATTGGCCGCTTTTGCAAGCTGGTTGAGATTATTCGCGATGCGCGATTGGCCCAGCTTGGCCAAAAGCTGGGCCAAGCTCTGGGTATCTTTCACAGGCCGACGCAGGCGCGCGCGGGCGCGCTTTTCATCAAGGCCTGTTCCATCGAAGATTTTCTCTTTGATATAGGCCCCAAGAGCCATGTCGCCCGCGAGCTGTTCCAGGCGGGCGCGCTCTTCAAAAGTCAGTCTGAGGGAGAACGGAGGAAGCTTCTTGCTCATGCTTTCCCCCTGCGTTTGACGTTTTTCGCGTCATTCGCAGGGAAATTCAAAGGTTTAAGCACCTGATTCCATTGGGAAAGGGTCTCGAACAAGGTGTTCGAACCTTCTCCCGTAAGGTGCGCCATTATTTCCTCAAGTATGGCGGCCTTCGCGTCAAATGAGTTCGAACCAAGTTCGAACGGTCGCGCCATTGCTTTCCGACATTAGCGCGTGCGGTCATGTGAGCCGCGCCGGGGTCTTGAAATGTCCCGCCAAACGTCCGTGTGGAGTGCACAGGCTGCGCGCTCGGTTTGTGCGCCATTTCGAGGCCGCCGGAGATTTCAAAGATATTTTTTGTCCGGAAGTTGCAGTCTTGCAGAATGAAACTAGTGACTTAGCTCGTATGCCGGCCGTATCGGTGAGCATGTTTAGTGAATCCCTATCGCCAATTAGGTTTTCATTAATCTTTTTTCGTCACCCTATTTAATGTACAAAGTCAATAAACAGATTCATTATTTAATCAGGGGGCAAGTTCTGTCATGCTAGCAACGGCGACCCGATCCGATTTCACCTTCCGTGAGCCCAGCGCGCTCGGCGCTTTGCTGGTCTATAACTGGCGCATGCGCGGCGTACTCACCGACGCCGAAGTTCTTGAAGAAGCGATCGATCAACCGGTTAGCACCGGCGTGCTGCGCCACCTCCAGCGTTTAGGGCAGATCCGAGCGGTGCATGGGGTCCGCTCCCAGGGCGGCCGGATGCGCCTGTGGCCGCTGGCGGATGTTCTTAAAGCTCAAGCCGTCCTGGATCTCCGCGCCGCCACCGGCGCCCGCCTGGCGGCCTGTGTCGACGCTTTCGCCCTTTGTCCGGAGCTGCTGACCGAGGCGGTTGAAGATTGGGAGCGGCATATCGGTTTCGCCAAGGATCGCCGTAGCGAAGTCGCCCTGGCTCTCAAGCCCGCCGCCCTAATGGCGGATTGCGAGGCTCTCCATCACTTCGCCAAGGCATCGGTTGAAGCCTTCGTGCAGCGTAACCAGCTCGGCCAGGACGAGCGCCCAACCTTCCTCCTATAAACGTTACCGCCTTCCTCCCCGGGCGTGGTGTGCGGCTGCCATGGCCGGACGCCGCGCTTGGCGATTGCAATCTTGGTCAAAACCGGCTCGCATGGTGGGATCGGGATTGAGCAGGGAGGCATCATCATCCCATGAGCGATATTCGCTTTGACGGCCGCGTCGCCATCATAACGGGCGCGGGCGCCGGGCTCGGGCGGTCTCATGCCCTGGAGCTGGCCAAACGAGGGGCCAAAATTGTCGTCAATGATCTGGGCGGCTCCATGTCCGGCGAGGGCGCCTCGTTGAGTGCGGCGGAGCGCGTCGCCAAAGAAATCACCGACGCTGGCGGCGAAGCGATCGCCCACGGCGCCAACGTCACCAAACCCGATGAAGTGACCGACATGGTCGGCCAGGCGCTGAAGGCCTGGGGCCGCGTTGACGTGCTGGTCAATAATGCTGGAATTCTGCGCGACAAGAGCTTCGCCAAGATGACGTTGGAGGATTTCCAGCTGGTCCTCGACGTCCATCTGATGGGCTCGGTCATTTGCACCAAGGCGGTTTGGGAGCCCATGCGCGAAGCGCAATATGGCCGCGTGGTGATGACCAGCTCCTCGTCAGGCATTTACGGCAATTTCGGCCAGTCCAATTACGGCGCGGCGAAGATGGGCGTGATTGGCCTGATGAATGTGCTGCACCTGGAAGGGCGCAAATACAACATCAAGTGCAACGCACTCGCCCCCACCGCCCATACCCGCATGACCGAGGGCCTGGTGCCGGAGCCTGCGCTTAAGCTGATGACCCCGGAAAGCGTGACGGCGGGCCTTGTGGTGCTCGCCTCAGACCAGGCGCCCGAGCGCACCATTCTGGCCGCCGGCGCCGGCGGCTACGCCGCCACCAAGATCTACGAAACGCCGGGCGTGTATCTGCCGCCGGAACAGCAGACGGCGGAACATGTCCTGGCTAATCTTGACAAGATCACCGCCACCGAGGGCCAGGAGCCCTATGAAGAAGGCTCCAGCCAGACTTTCAAATTCCTCAAATACGCCGCAGCCCATTTCGATCTGACGTTGGGCTGATCCGCACCTCCTCACTTGTCTTGCAAAGGAGCTTCCCATGCGTGAAGCGCTTATCGTCTCCACCGCCCGCACGCCGATCGGCAAAGCCTATCGCGGCGCGTTCAACGACACCCAGGCCCAGGCGCTGGGCGGCCACGCCATCAAGCACGCCGTCGAGCGCTCAAAGGTGGACCCCGCCGAGATCGACGATGTCGTCATGGGCGCAGCGATGCAGCAGGGCTCGACTTTCCAGAATGTCGCCCGCCAGGCGCTCATTCGCGGCGGCCTGCCCACAGGCGTGGCTGGAATGACCGTCGACCGCCAATGCGCCTCGGGCATGATGGCGATCGCGACCGCGGCCAAGCAGATTATCTCCGATGGCATGACGGTGACGGTCGGCGGCGGCCTGGAATCGATCTCGCTGGTTCAAAACGAGCACATGAATATCCACAAGGCGTTTGACCCGTGGATCAATGAGCATCGCCCCGACCTTTACATGTCCATGCTGGAGACCGCCGAAGTGGTCGCCGAGCGCTACGGCGTCAGCCGCGAGGCGCAGGACGAATACGCCCTGCAGTCCCAGCAGCGCACAGCTGCCGCCCAGGCTGCCGGCAAATTCGACGATGAGATCGTCCCGATGCCGAGCGTGCAGCTGGTTAAGGACAAGGCGACCGGCGAGATCTCCTCCCACGAGGTGACGCTGGAGAAGGACGAGGGCAACCGCCCGTCCACCACGCTGGAAAACCTGCAGAGCCTCAATCCGGTCTTCGCCAACGGCCAGCAGATCAAGGAAGGCAAATTCATCACCGCAGGCAACGCGTCCCAGCTTTCTGACGGCGCCTCCGCTTCGGTGCTGATGGAAGCCAAGGAAGCAGAAAAGCGCGGGCTTTCGCCGCTCGGCGCCTATCGCGGCATCGCGGTCGCTGGCCTCGACCCGGATGAGATGGGCATCGGCCCGATCCACGCCGTGCCGAAGCTCTTAAAAGCTAACGGCCTGACCATGGACGATATCGGCCTGTGGGAGCTCAATGAAGCCTTCGCCGTTCAGGTCCTTTATTGCCGCGACAAGCTGGGCATTCCCAACGAGAATCTCAACGTCAATGGCGGCGCGATCTCGGTGGGTCACCCCTATGGCATGTCGGGCGCGCGCATGGTCGGCCACGCGCTGATCGAGGGTAAGCGCCGCGGTGTGAAATACGTCGTCTCCACCATGTGTATCGGCGGCGGCATGGGGGCTGCTGGGCTGTTTGAGGTGCTCTAAGCGCCCGGCTTCCAGGCGGCGAAAACAACAAAGGCCAGCGGGACGATTGCGATCATATCGGCGATCGCAATCGTCCTCAGCGCGCCCGCCGGCATGCCGGCGCGCCAATAGACGATGAGGAAGCCGATCACGCTGATCGCAACGGCGAGGCTCGCGGCGCGGCGGGCGCCGTCATCAAAGGCCGCCCAGACCGCCAGTGCGACAATCGCCAGGAAGAGCGCGCCGCGATGGATGATCAGAACGCCAGCCTCGCCTGTCGGACTGACACCATAGAGCTGTTGGGCCAGGGACGGCCGCAGGAGCACGGCGGCTGGCGCGACATGCACCAGGGCCAAAAGTCCCCAGGCGATCTTGGTGAGTAATTCCATACGTCTCCCCTAATCGCGCAGCGCCGCGTCCATGACGTGGAAGACGGCGGTGTTATCGACAAAATCGCCATCCCAGTCATAGGGCGCGCCCCACAACTCCGCCGCTTTAAGATCGGTGCGCGTGAACTCGGCGAAGCGGTCAGCGCCTGCGCCGATCGCCCACAGCGGCACCAGATCATTGGTGTGGTTCGATGAGGCCCACTGATAGCCTGGGATTTCGCCGGCGCCGCGATCTTGAACGGCGAGGAATTCGTTGAACTGATCGTCGGACGGGTCAAAGCGCGCGGCGGCGAGGGCGTCGCGGCTGCGGTCGGCGGCGACAGGGCCGCCGACGCTATTGGTCCACGTGCCTTCGCCCCAGATGCCGCCGCATTCATGGTCCGAGGTCACGATCAGCAGGGTTTCGTCCCAGCTGGAGTTTTCCTCGACCCAGGCGATCACAGCGTCAACAGCGAGGTTGAAGTCGATCTGCTCTTCGATGAAGCGCTCCATATTGTTGCCATGGCCCATCCAGTCCACGGCGCCGCCCTCGATCATGACGAAGAAGCCGTCCTCATCTTGGGCGAGCACATTAAGGGCGCCGACGCTCATGGTGGCGAGGTCGGGCACATCGGGATTAAAGGCCATGCCCGAAGGCGTATCGGCGGCGGCCAAGCCGTCGCGGTTCGCCTGCAGCGTTGAGCCGGTGCGGGCGATGCCGACGACCCGCTCCGGCACGTCTTCGCCAGCGGCGAGGGCTTCAAAGTCCGCGCGGGCGTCAATGAAGTCAAAGCCGTTCAGGCCGCTGGCCGTTTGCATCGCCGCAAAAGTCTCTTCGCCGCCGACATAGCGATAGTCCGCCTCATCGCCGCTGAGAGCCTCGCCGCTATCGCCATAGAGGGGGTGCCCTCCACCCATAATCACGTCGAGATCACTGGCGACCATCTCGTTGAAAATCTCGACATAGTTGTTCCGGGAGACATTGTGAGCGATCACCGAGGCCGGCGTGGCGTGCGAGACCATGACCGAGGCGACGGAGCCGGCCGCAAGGCCTTCATCCATAGCCAGCTCGGCGATGGTCACGAAGCTATCCTGCCCACGCCAATCCATGTTGACCCGGCCGACGGCGGTTTTACGGCCGCTCAGAAGCGCCGTGCCGGCCGCTGCGCTGTCGGTATAGGAGGTGTAACGCTGGCTCACTGGTTCGAAGTCGTTGAGCATCGCATTGTCAAAGCGGTCCCAGCGCGTTGTCGGGTCATAGCCCTGTTCAACGGCCCCGGCGGCGAGCGCCGGGTTCGTGCCCAGCGGCAAGACCGCTCCAGCTTCGTCGACAAGGTTCAAGGCGCTGTGGGCCAGTCCCAGAACCACGGGTTCCGTGCCGTCGGGACGGGTGGTTTGATACGACTGAGCGCCGGCGAGGCCCTGGTAATAGTCCGCCGCCAGCCAGCCGTTGAAGCCGATGCCGTCGGAGACCATCAGGATGATGTATATCGGCTCCGCCGGCGCAGCGGGCACATAAGCGCCAGCCTCGCTTGGGGCGCGCTGGCGGGACTCCACGTCGACGATGACGCAGCCGGACAATGCAAGGCCTGCAACGCCCGTCAGCAGGACGGCGAACAAAGAACGGGTCATGGGGGCCTCTAAGCAAGGACGATGTTTGAGGCGAAGGTTTAGTGCGCCGGTGTGACGGTTCAATGCGGAGCTGAAAAAGAAAAACCCCGGGCGAAGCATCGCCCGGGGTGAAAGAGTGACATTGGTCGAAGCTCGCTTACCAGATGCGCACCCGCTGTTCGGGCGGCAGATAAAGCTCATGCTCTTCGGTGATGTTGAACGCCTCATACCAGGCGTCCAGATTGCGCACGACGCCGTTGATGCGGTAGCGGGGCGGCGAGTGCGGGCCGCGCACCAGCTGACCGCGCAGGGCGTCGTCGGTGTAAAGATTGCGCCAGACCTGAGCCCAGGCGAGGAAGAAGCGCTGATCGCCGGTGAAGCCGTCGATCACCGGGGCTTCGCCGCCATAGACCTCGTCGACATATTCGCGCCAGGCCGTATAGGCCATCTGCAGCCCGCCCAGATCGCCGATATTCTCGCCCATGGACAGACGGCCGGAGACGCACTGGTCATCGATCGGGCAATAGGTGTCGTACTGGGCGCCCAGCACCGAGGCGCGCGCCATGAAGCGCTCATTGGTGTCGTCCGTCCACCACATGCGCAGACGGCCTTCCGCGTCGTAACGGCGGCCATTGTCGTCAAAGCCGTGGCCGATCTCGTGACCGATCACACCGCCGATCGCGCCGAAATTCATCGCCGGATCTGCGTTCGGGTCGAAGAAGGGCGCTTGCAGGATGCCCGCCGGGAAGGTGATCTGGTTTTGCAGCGGGCTGTAGCTGGCGTTGACGATTTGCGGCGGCCAGCTCCACTCGCGCGGATCGACTTCGGAGTAGAGATCGTCGAGAGATTCCGCCCAGCTGAACTCAGCCATGCGGATGCGGTTGCCGAAATAATCATCCTCCGCCAGCACCAGGCCGTCATACTGGTCCCAAATCTCAGGATAGCCGATGCGCGGCTCGAAGGTGGACAGCTTGGTCAGTGCTTCAGCGCGCGTCTCGTCATCCATCCATTCCAGACGCTCCAGGCGGCCGCGGAAAGCGACGGTCAGGCGCTCGACCAGATCATCCATCTGGTCCTTCGACGACGGCGGGAAGTGGCGGTCGACATAAATCTGGCCGACAGCGTGGCCGAGCGCGCCGCCCACCAGGTTGACGCCGCGGCGGTCGCGCGGGCGCTGTTCGGCCTGACCGCGCAGGGTGCGGCCGTAGAAGTCGAAGCTGGCTTCATCAAAGGCGGCCGGCAGCCAGCCGGCGCGGTCGGAGATGAAGTGGAACGCCATCCACGCCTTGATGGTCTCAATGTCGGTGTTGGCGAACAGCTCCGACGTGCCGGAAATCGCAGTCGGCTGCACCACGATCAGGCGCTCAATATTGATGCCGAGGGCTTCCATGCCCTGGCTCATATTGAGGTTCGGCGCCAGCTCGTCGAGCTCGGCGGGGCTCATCGGGTTATAGGTCAACGTGACGTCGCGGCTGTCTTCCCGGGTCCAGTGGACGTCCGCGAGGGCGGTCTCAAAGTCCAGGATAGCCTGAGCGTTCGCTTCGCCGTTGGGCAGGCCGGCAAGCTCGTGCAGGCGCGCGATATAGCCCAGATAAGCCTCGCGATAGCCGGCGAAGGCTTCGGTATCTTCCAGATAATAGTCGCGATTGCCCATGCCGAGCCCGCCCTGAAACAGGCGCAGGGCGTTGACGGTGGGGTCATCGGGGTCGGCCCAGATGGCGACGCCGAACGGGGCTTGATGATGGATGGTCGCGAACAGGGCGGCTGCGTCGGCATGGGTCTCGATCGCAGCGATCTCAGCCAGGAAGGGCTCAAGCCCCGCCGTTCCGGCGGCTTCAATGGCGTCGGCGTTCATCCAGCTGGAATAGAGCGCGCCAACCAGCTGCGAGTTGGAGCCCGCTTCGCCGCCAGACGCGACCGCCTCGGCGATGATCGCCTGCACGTCCTCTTCGGCCTCTTCCGCCAGCATGGTGAAGACGCCATAGCGCGAGCGGTCGGAGGGCAGGATAGTGGTCTCAAGCCAACCACCATTGGCGAAGCGGTTAAAATCGTCGCCCGGGTGGACATCGCGGTCCATGCCGTCGGTGTCGAAGCCAAAGGTTCCAAAGCGCGGCTCAGCGGAAGCGACCGCGGCGGTTTCGGTGATTTCCGGCGCTGCGGTCTCGGTCGCCGCCGTTTCGGCGGCCGGTGCATTGGCATCGTCGGACGGCGCATCGGCGGGCGGCGAGCAGGCCGCAAGCGTCAGCGCGGCTACGCCGGCGCAAGACATAAGTAAGTGTTTCATTGGGTGGTCTCCCCTGTCAGTGCAGTTGGCCCCGGCCGGTTTTCCAGTGCTAGGGCTCAAAAAGGTTTGCCGGACCCTCGCCGTGCAACCCCTTGTTTGGCAAGCGTGCGTCGCAGGCCTGCCTGAAAAAAGAACGGCGCAGAGCTGGTTAGCTCTGCGCCGCATAAGAGGTTGGCCTATTCCGCCGGGGCGGGACGCTGACCGCCCTCGGGGGCATCTTCTGCGTCCGCTTCCGGTGGGGTCCAGCCTTCAGGATGACCCACGTCCACGCCTTCATCGCCGCTTTCATGGCCTGAATAGGTCGAGCCGATCATCGGCTGCCACTTGCCGGTCCACAGCGAGATGATGAGGCGGCGGAAATCCACCCCGATCGCATACAAGGACGGCACCAGCAGCAGGGTCAGGAACAGCGCGAACACCACCGCGAAGCCCAGCGAGATCACCATCGGCTTTAGGAACTGGGCCGAGGTGGAGCGCTCCGCGATCATCGGCAGGACGCCGATAAAGGTGGTCACGGTGGTCAGCAGGATCGGGCGGAAACGCTGGACGCCAGCGTCCACCAGAGCCTGCATGGCCCCGACTCCGCGTTCACGCAGCCGGTTCACGAAGTCCACAAGAACCAGGTTGTCGTTGATCACGATGCCGGCCGCGGCCCCCATTCCGAAGAAGGAGAACAAGGCCAGGTTCACACCCAATAAGGCATGCCCGAACACCGCGCCGGCGAAGGCGAAGGGGATGGCCGTCATGATCACGATCGGTTCGAAGTAGGAGCGGAAGGCGACCGCCAACAGCACATACATCAGGCCGAACATGATCAGCTGGAGGCCCATGATCTCTTCCATGAACTCCTGCTGGCCCTGGGCTTCGCCGATGGCGCCGGTGGAGATGCCGGGATAGCGCTCGCGCCATTCGGGGAAGAAGTTCTCCTCCAAATCCTCGCGGATGGTCTGTGCGGCATCGCGATCAGACAATTCGGCGCTGACCCGAACCGTGCGCTGGCGTTCCCGGCGGTTAATCCGGTTGATGCCTGGCGCAAAGCTCGCCTCAGCCACGGACGCCAGCGGCACTTCACGGCCGTCAGCGGTGCGGATCCGCACATTGTTGACCGCGTCCAGGCTGTTCCGGGCTTCGCGCGGATAGCGCACCATAACCCGGACATCCTCGCCGCCGCGGGGCAGGCGCTGGACTTCCTCGCCATAGAAGGCTTGGCGCACCTGGCGCGTGACGTCGGCCAGGGTCAGACCCAGGGCCTGCGCGTCGGGACGCAAGGTCAGCTGAAGCTCGTCGGCGGAGGATTGCAGATTGTCGACGATGTCGTAGGCGGTTTCATAGGTCGCGAGATATTCCCGCAGTTCCGCCGACGCCGCCCGCAGCACGTCCAGATCGGGGTGATTGATCGCGAACTGAATGGCCGGACCATTGTCGTTGATCGTCGCGTCAAAGCGAATCTCCTCAGCATCCGGGATCGGGCCCAGAGCATCACGAATCCGCTGCGCGACGTCCGCGGTGGGGGTGCGTCCGGGACGGATTTCCGGCGGCGCGATATTGATCCAGGCGCGCACCGAGCCGTCCGTGGCGAGGGTGGAGCGGCTTGAGATCATGTCGATCTCGCCGGGGAACTCCTCGCGATACTCCTCCTGGACCTGCAATTCGGCTTCGTCGAGGCGCGAGCGAATGTCTTCGGTCCGCGACCACGGCGTGCCTTCGGCCAGCTGAATATTCACGCGGATCAGATCGCTCTCGATCTGCGGCATGAAGGAGAAGCCGACCCGGCCGGTGCTCATCAGCACGATCGCGATCACGAACATGCCGATAAAGGCCAGGAAGGTCATGTAGCGCTGCTTGATCGCAAAGGTCAGGATCGGCGCATACACATGCCGGGCGAACGCCACCAGGCTGTTGGCCAGCATCGCCTGGAAGCGCACGAAGGGTCCGAAGATGCCATGGGGCTTCTGCGGTTTGATGTGCGACAGGTGCGCCGGCAGGATCAACAAGGCCTCGATGAGGGAGAAGGCCAGAGCTGCGACCACCACCAAAGAGATCTGGGCGGTGAACTGGACCGTCGGGCCCGTCAGCAGCATCCAAGGCGCGAACGCCATCATGGTCGTGATGACCGCGAAAATGACCGGTTTGGCGACCATTTGGGCCCCGACCACGGCGGCGGTCAGGCCCTGTTCCCCGCGTTCAACACGGGCATGGATATTCTCACCCACAATGATCGCGTCATCGACCACCACCCCGATTACGATCAGGAAGGCGAAGAGCGACAGGAAGTTCAGCGTCACGCCGATCAACGGCAGCACCATGAAGGCGCCGGCGAAGGCTGTGGCGATGCCGATGGTCACCCAGAAGGCCACGATCGGGCGCAGGAAGAGCACCAGGATGCCCAGCACCAGCGCCAGCCCGATCAGGGCGGAGCTGCCGATCACGGTGAGCTGGGAGTTAAACTGGTCGGCGCCGTCCCACCACTCAGAAAGCTGTACGGTGGAGGGCAGTTCCTGATTTTTTTCCGCGGCATAGGCCTTCAGGGCGTTCGAGACATCGATGATGTCCGAATTGCCCGTCGAGCGGATGGCGATGATCACCATCTGCTCGCCATTGAAGGTGGCGTTGAGATTGAAGTCCGACAGCCCGTCTGAGACCGTTGCGACATCACCGACGCGCACCACGCCGCCGCCAGGGGTCTGGCGGATGATGATGCTTTCAAAGTCCTGGGCGGTGTCCGCCAGTTCGCGAGCTGTAATGCGCACATCGCCGACGTCGGATCGAACCGAACCCGCTGAGGTGTTCATCGACGCCGTCGAAATCGCCCGGGAAATGTCCGAGAAGCTGACCCCGTAGCGGCGCATCGCTTCTTCGGAGACTTCAATGGAAACCTCCTCGGAGAGCACGCCCATCATGTCGACTAGCGACACGTCAGGGATGGTCGAGGCGATTTCGTTTCGGATTTCGCGCGCGATCCGCTGCAAATCCCGGCGCGGGATTTCGCCATGGAGCGCGAAGCCTGCGATCTGATCGGAGTTCTGCCAGCGATTGACCTGGGGCCGGAATGCGTCGCGCGGCAGGTTGTTGATGCCGTCTACGCGCAGCTTGATTTCGTTCACGAACTCACTGGCGTCCATGGTGGGAAGACCAGAAACCCAGACCGAGCCGCTGCCTTCGCGGGCGGCGGCCGTGAGTTCATCAACACCATCAAGGTCGGACAAGGCCTCCTCGATGCGAACGATGATCTGCTCTTCCACTTCCTGTGGGGAGGCCCCAGGCCAGGACACGTTGATCGACGCGCCTGGGAAGACGGCCGCGGGATTGTTTTCCCGCTGCATGGAGGCGAAGCCCACCACGCCGCCGATCAAGGCGATGATCATGAGGAGGTTGGCCGCGACCGAGTTCTTGGCCCACCAGGCCAGGATGCCGCGATGTTCTTCTTCGTCAGGACGTTTGACCATGGTGGTCTCTCCCGTTTCTCGCCGACGCCCTAGCGGGCGCGCGTTCCGGCGGTTTGTTCAGCGACAGCTTCGGCTTCTTCCTCGCCGTCGGTTTCTTCAGCTTCCGGCTCCGGATCGAGCGGCTGACCGTCCGGACCCAGGGCGCGGATTAGCATGCCGTCCGCGGCGCCGCGCAGCGGAGACACGACGACGCGTTCGCCGGCCGTGACGCCGGAAGTGATGATCACGCGGGCGGCGCTTGAATCAGCCACCGTCACCTCACGAACCGACAATGTGCCGTCGAGCTGAGCGACGAAGACTTGCGAGGCGCCGCGCAGGGCGCTGCGGGGCAGGGCATAAGCGTAGTCGATGGTCTGGCCGTCAATCTCGGCGTTGACAAACAGGCCAATGGCCAGCGGCGCGCCGGAGGATTCAGCGGCGGTCCCGTAAGGGTCGGTGACCTCGACGATGGCGCTCATGGTGCGGGTCTGCGGGTCGATGGCGCTATCGGTACGGACCACATAGCCCTCCCAGGAGCGCAGCTCGCCGGCGACAGAGGCCGTCAGGGTTACAGCCGGGCCCGGTTCGGTCGCGGTCGCCTGGAAGGCTAGCGGCATGCCCAAAGTCGCCAGTTCGGCGTTGGTCAGCGGCAGGCGGACTTCCACACGGTCGGTGGAGAAGACCCGGCCCAAACGCGCGCCCGGGCCGACAAATTGGCCGACATCGGCCGCCTTGGCGCGAACCCGGCCGTCGAACGGGGCGGAAATGCGCGTGCGTGACAGGTTCAGGCGAGCTTCGGCGAGGCTGGCTTGCGCGGCGGCCAGCTGGGCCTGGGCTTCCGCCATTTGCGGCTCACGCAAGGTCAGCGCGCTGGCTTCGCCTTCCCCTAGAGACTCCCACTCTTCGCGGGCCAGATCGGCTTCGGCTTGTTCACGGATTAGCTGCTGGCGGCGCTGGGCGACTAGGGCCGAGGCGCGGGTCACCGCCAGGCGATAGTCTGCATCTTCCAACCGAACCAGCGTCTCGCCGGCCTCAAAGAAGCCGCCATTGACGAAATTCGGATTCACATAGGTGATCCGACCCGAAACCTGAGCCACCAGGTCGATTTCGGTCAGCGGGGTGACTTCACCCTGGGTGCGGACCGTCAGCTGGATGGGGCTCGGCTCCGCCTCCGCCACAAAGACCGCCGTCGGGCGGGGCACCACTTCGGCGCGTTCAGGCTGTTCGGCTGTTGCAACCAGCCCCGCCACCACGGCGAAGATCACGACGCCCACGACGATGAACAAGACGCCGCTGATGAGAATTCGTCCAAAGATTTTCATGACCAACCTCTATTTTCTATCTGTGACCGGTTCGCCCGGTTCTTTCCTCTATGAGTTCGCGTCCGGCGCTATGCCGCCGCCCGCTACGAAATCGCCCGCGATCGCCAGATGCAGGGCGATGCGGTTGTCTACACGGTCCGCACGCGCTGCGATCAGCTGCGCGTTCGCGTTGATCAGACGCGTCTGGGCGTCGATCAGTTCAAAAATCGTCGCGACGCCTGAGGCGTACTGGCGCTCCACCAGGGCGAGGGCTTCTTCAGCCTCGGTTGCGGCGGTGGTGAGCGCGTCAACCCGGCTCGCCAGGCGGGAGTCGGCATCGATGGCGTTCTCTGCTTCGCGCAGGGCCGTCAACGCCGTGTCCACATAAAGCGCGGCCAGGCGGCGAGCATTGGCTTGCGCCCGGTCCCGCTCCGCGCGAAGCGCGCCGCCGCGGAAGATCGGCGCCGTCAAAGACGCTGCGACCGAGCTGACCAGATCATCGAGATCAAAGATGTCTTCCAGATCCGCGCCGCCATCACTGACGGATGCGGAAAAACCAAGGCTGGGGTAAAGCGCTTTGCGCGCGGCCTCAGCTGAGAAGCCTGCAGCCGCCAAGCGCGCTGAGGCGGCGGCCAGGTCAGGACGGCGTTCAAACAAGACCTCAGGTGAGCCAGGGTTCGGCACCAGGTCCAGGGTTGGCAGACCCGCGTCGCCGACCAGCGCGCCAGCGGGATAGTTGCCGAGCAGAGTTTCAAGCGTGCGGGCGGCGGCCGCTTCAGCCTGTTCACGTGAGGCGAGCGCGGCTTCGCTCGAGGCGAGGGCGGACCGCGCAGTGCGCACGTCGGAGGAGCGCGAGACGCCCCGATTGAAGCGGCGCACGACGATTTCCAGCTGGCGCGTGCGTGTTTCAACATCCTGACGGGATAATTCGGTCTGCAGCGCGGTTTCATTCAGGGAATACCAGGCGCGAGCCGTCGCGGCTGCGATGGACAGGCGGGCGCCATACCAATCCGCGCGCGCCGCTTCCGCCGACAAGACGCCGGCGCGAGCATTGTCGGTCAGCCGGCCCCAGATGTCCGCCTGCCAAGAGGCGTCTAGACCCAGGCCAAACGATGTAGCGGACCCGGCCGGTCCGTCGCTCTCGGATGCCGTCAAGCCCGCATCCAGCGTCGGCAGGCGGCCGGCGTTGGACGCCCGCGCGCTCGCTTCCGCCGCGTCCAGGCTGGCGCGGGCGGCCAGAATCGTCGGGTTGCCTTCAAGCGCTTCCGAAATCAAAAGCTCCAGCCGGGGGTCCGCAAATCCAGCGACCCAATCGGCGGCCGACGGTCCGGTTTCATCGCCCAGGGCGGTGAAGGTGACCGGCGTGTCTAACGGCGCCGTCACGTCGAGCGTGGGGCTGGTGGTGCAGGCCGCGACGAAAACCACGGCGAAAAAAGGCGAAACGCTGCGAAGCACGTCCATACGCTCCAATCGAATAATCCAAGTTTGACCGCACCGTAGTAGGGGCTTCTTGAAAGTCAATCAAAAATTATCGAAAAACGATAAATTTTTCTCGAATTACGAAAAGTTCATGGGGCGGTCGGGTCCTCGTAATACTGTCTATCCGGGCGTGTTTACGCCCTCATACGCTTAAGGATGCATAGCGGACCCGGATCGGATGCAAGGGCGGCGAGATTCGTCTCTGTTGACAGGTCTGGGCATAGGGGTGCAGAGCCGGCTCAGATCAGCCTGTCATAATGCCGTGTTAGGAATGGGTATGGATCCCGCACCACCCCGCCGCGCGCCGACTCGGCGCTCTGACCGTCCCCGCCGGCGCGACATCGCGCTGACGGTCGGCTTGGGCGTGGCCGTCATGGCGGTATTGGCTTTCAGCGGGGAGTTATCCTTGGCGGCCTTTCTGTCGGCCGCGCTCGCCTTCGCCGCCTTGGGCGTCGTCTATTATATGACCGCGCTGACCGCCGCCGAACCGAGCCCGCCCGCGCCGGTGGCGCAAGCTCGCCGGGACGCCAGCCCGGATACCAGCGAATTCATGTTGGAGCGCCTGCCGATTCCGGTCTTGCTGATCGGGCCCGGCGGGCGCATCGAGCGCGCCAACCCCGCCGCCCGCGCCTTCCTGGGCCTGGGGGCCGAGCGCGGCCTGCTGTCCACGGTGCTGCGCCAGCCCCACGTGCTGGAGGCGGTGAGCGCCGCCCTGCGCGGCGAGCGGGGTGCGACGGTGGAGTATTCCAGCATCGCGCCGCTGGAGAGCCATGTGCGGGCCTTTATTGAGCCGATCCGATTGGACATGCCTGGCCCGATGCCCTTTCGCGCCATGATCGTTCTGGCCGATGACACGTCCTCCAAGCGCGCCGAGCGTATGCGGGCGGACTTCTTGGCCAATGCGAGCCATGAATTGCGCACGCCGCTCGCTTCTCTGGCGGGCTTTATCGAGACGCTGAACGGGCCCGCGAAGGATGATGAAGAGGCGCGTGAGCGTTTCCTTGGCATCATGCAGGTTCAAACCGATCGCATGCGCCGCCTGATCAATGATTTGCTGTCGCTGTCGCGGGTGGAGATGAATGAGCATGTCCCGCCCACGGGGGCTGTGGATCTCAATCTCTTGGTTCGGGAGGTGGCCGAGTCACTGTCTCCCGACGCGGAAAGCCGCTCTATCACCTTTAAGACGGTGTTGGCCGACGAGCCCGCCACTGTTCGCGGGGATCGTGACCAACTCTATGAAGTCATAGAAAACTTGGCGGGCAACGCCTTGAAATACTCCGCTGACGGGAACGAGGTTGTTCTAAGCGTCGATCATGACCGCTCGCGCGATTCCGCTGAGCATGCGCAAACTCGTCTGATCGCTGATTCCGGGCGGCTAACCTTGGCCGCGCCAGCTCTCGATCCCGATCAGCGCTATGGCGTGGTGCGCGTCCGCGATGCCGGGGCAGGAATTGAGCGCCGCTACCTGCCGCGCTTGGCCGAGCGCTTTTTCCGCGTGGATGGACAAAAAAGCGGCCCCAAATCCGGCACGGGTCTGGGGTTGGCCATCGTGAAGCATATTGTGAGCCGCCATCGCGGCGGTTTTTCGGTTGAAAGCGCGCCCGGGATCGGGTCGGTGTTTTCGGTCTTTTTCCCGCTCGCCGCAGCGCAGACCGACCCCTCGCAGGCAGCCGAGTCATCGCCGGTCGAGGCTGGCGAGGCTTAGGCAATCTGGGCGCGACCCGCGTTGCCGCGGGCGGTGTTACAAAACTGTCATAGACTTGTCATATCCGAGTGACTGATGCGGCGCAGTTTCCCGGCTTCGCGGCGGGGGCCGGCTAGCCGGAGTGGCTAAGCCTGCGCGCGCCATGCCTGGGAGCAGTCATGCAGGTTTCCGTACTCGTCGCGCTTACGCTGCTGGTGCTTACGGCGGTTGGCTTTTTGGCCGGTCGTCAGCGAGCGGCTGTGGCGGCGGCCGGGCGACCGGCCTCACTGCATTCTCTGCCGAATTATTATGGATATTACATCGCCTTATGGACCGGCGTACCCGCCTTTGTCCTGCTGGCGGTCTATGGCGTATTCGGCGCGACGCTGGTCAACACGCTGACCTTGGGCGAGCTTGAGCAGGAAGCCGCCCCGCTAATCCGCGCCTATGAAGCGGACGTGCTGGCGAGTGACGACTACCAGACCTTGGTCGAGGAATTGGCGCAGGTTGAGGCCGAAGCGCTGGCGGCTCGTAATGAAATGATGCGGGCGCGCCAAACCGGCGGAGATGCGGATCGGTTTCAGCGCGAGCTGGGCGAACTGACCGTACAGCGCAATACGCTTTTGGCTGAAATCCTGGATGTGCGCGATGGGGTCGCCGCTGCTGTCGCCGCACGTGCGCCGGACAGCCTTGCGGGGGTTCGGGCGCGCGCGGGATTTGAATACTGGCGGGCCCCGCCTGAGCGCCGCGAACTCTTCATTGCAGATGCACGTGCGCTGGCCTTCGACGAAGGCCTGGCGAGCCGCATCACGCCGGAGCTGCAGGCCGCCGGCGCAGCCATGCGGCCCTGGGAAGCCCTGTTTCGGTGGTCGTTTGCGGGCGTGGCGCTGGCGCTGGCGGTTGGCGGGCTGACCTTTGCGCGCACCCGGATTTCCGCCAATTTTCGGGCGCGCAACCGTGTGGAAGGCGCGGTCTCCTTTGTGCTGTTCGCCGCCTCGGTGATCGCCATCCTGACCACCCTAGGCATTGTTCTATCTCTGCTCTTTGAATCGATCCGCTTTTTTGCGTCGATCGATTGGCGCATCCATGAGTTTTTGTTCGGGCTGCAATGGAGCCCGCAAATCGCCATTCGCGCCGACCAGGTGGGGCAGACCGGAGCGTTCGGTGCTGTGCCGCTATTTGCAGGGACAGCTCTGATCACAGTGATCGCGATGCTGGTCGCGGTTCCGGTCGGGCTGTTCGCCGCGATCTATCTGTCTGAATACGCCAGCCCGAGATTTCGCGCGGCCGCCAAGCCCATTCTGGAGATCCTCGCGGGTGTTCCAACCGTGGTTTATGGCTTTTTCGCTCTGCTTACCGTTGGGCCGGCGCTGCGCGATTTTGCGCTCTTCTTAGGTTATGAAGACGCGGTGACCCAAAGCGCTCTGTCGGCGGGTCTGGTGATGGGGGTGATGATCATTCCCTTCGTCTCATCCCTGTCAGACGATGTAATCAACGCCGTGCCCCAATCTTTGCGCGACGGCGCCTACGCCATGGGCGCGACCAAGTCTGAAGCGGTGCGCCAAGTGGTCTTGCCGGCCGCGCTGCCCGGCATTGTCGGGGCGGTGCTGCTGGGGGTCAGCCGGGCGATCGGGGAAACCATGATCGTGGTGATGGCTGCCGGCCAAGGCGCCAATCTCACCGCCAATCCGCTGGAATCGGTGACCACCATCACCGTGCAGATCGTAATGCTGCTCACCGGCGACCAGGAGTTTGACAGCGCCAAGACCTTGTCCGCCTTCGCGCTGGGCCTGGTGCTCTTCATCCTGACGCTGGCGCTCAACATCGTCGCCTTGCGCGTCGTTCAACGCTTCCGTGAACGCTATGAGTAAGACCCAGTCCATCCGCGACGCCGTGGCTGCGCGCTTGCCGCGCCGCCACCGGGCGGAACAGCGCTTTCAGGCCTATGGCTTGGCGGCGATCGTTTTGGCGGTCGTCTTCCTGGCGGTGTTGATCGGCTCGATTCTGATCCAGTCCATTCCCGCCTTCACCGCTCATCGCATGAGCTTGCCCGTCACGC
Source organism: uncultured Oceanicaulis sp. (assembly GCA_964484345.1). Classification (GTDB taxonomy): domain Bacteria; phylum Pseudomonadota; class Alphaproteobacteria; order Caulobacterales; family Maricaulaceae; genus Oceanicaulis. Next base: position 17,854 of record CAZAGE010000037.1, read on the forward strand.
TGGAGGCGACGCTGGTCGATCCGCGCGGCGATGGCAGCGAAGCCAGCCTGCGCCGTGGCAGCTATAACGCGGCCATCCAGGCCTCCCTGCGCGAACAATTCCCTGACGTGGACGGCCGCGCCCAGCTTCGAGAATTGTTCGGGCTCTATAGCGCCGTGAACGCCGCGCGCTTGCTCAATGACGTGGTCGCCAACCCCAGCGTTGTGGGCCGGACCGTCGAGTTTGAGTTCCCGATCTCGGACGATGCGGATTTGTATCTGAAGGGCCGTTCCGTGGAAGAGCGTTTCGTCGCCGGCTCGGGTCCCATTTCGATCGCGATCGACGGCGATGGGATGTCGCTCAGCGCCCAAACGCCGGTTTTCGCCGCCTTCGCCAACGCATTGCGGGCGGACGTCGCCGAGCGCGCCGCCGCCGCCGACGCCCGCGCCGCCCGCGCTCTGGCTCAGGCTGGCGAGACCATTGATCCGGACGAACGCCAAGTGCTGCAGACTGAAGCGGAGCGCGCCGCCGCCCTGGCTGAACGCCTGCGCACGCAGCTGACGCCGGACACGCCACTCCGCCTGGGTGCGCAAGATCCAAGCTTGATGGTGAGGGTGAGCGAAGGCGTGATCCGTCTGACTTCCATCGCCGCTGACGGGGCCAGCGCTGAAGGCGAAGTGCTCTTGCCGGCGGCAGGGCTGCTGGATGGCCGGGTTGAAGCGTGGACGTTGTGGGAGATTGAAACGCCCGCCGCCGCCCGCCTGATCACCGATCGTCAAATCGTGTTCGCGCGGACGCTAGAGGAGCGCGGCCGGGTGCGCAACGCCTTCAACAGCTTGCTTTTCACCAGCGCGGACAGCCGCGAGCCTGAACTGGCCGGCGTGTTGGGCGCGTTGATCGGCTCCATCCTGACCATGATCATCACCATGTTCATGGCGGTGCCGATCGGGGTCGGAGCCGCGATCTATCTGGAAGAATTCGCGCCGAAAAACCGCTTCACCGCCTTTATTGAAGTGAACATCAATAATCTGGCGGCTGTGCCCTCCATCGTGTTCGGCCTGTTAGGGCTGGCGGTGTTCATCAACAGCTTTGGTTTGCCACGCTCCGCGCCCCTGGTCGGCGGCATGGTGCTGGCCCTGATGACGCTGCCCACGGTGATTATTTCATCGCGCGCGGCGCTCAAGGCGGTCCCGCCGTCGATCCGCGAGGCGGCGTTGGGCGTTGGCGCGTCCAAGACCCAGGCGGTCTTCCATCATGTGCTGCCGCTGGCCTTGCCGGGCATGCTGACCGGGTCCATCATCGGGCTGGCTCAGGCGCTGGGTGAAACCGCGCCTCTGTTGATGATCGGCATGGTGGCCTTCATCGCCGACGCGCCAAGCTTTGGGTTTTCCGGGTTCACCGAGCCCGCCACCGTCATGCCGGTGCAGATTTTCATCTGGTCTTCCAGCGCGGAGCGGGCGTTTGAAGCGCGCACGGCGGCGGCGATCCTGATCCTGTTGACCATGATGATTTCATTTAACGCGGTTGCGATCTATCTGCGCCGCCGGTTCGAGCGGAGATGGTAAGGTGACCGACGCACAAGCTCTTCAGGCCGGCGAAGCCAATGGCGACGAGACGCTGTACCACCCCACGGGCAGGGCCGTTGACCCCAAGGTCGCGACCCAAGGGGTATCGGTGCGTTACGGGGGCAAACAGGCCCTCAACGCGGTCACCATGGATATTCCGGATCGGGCGGTGACCGCCTGCATCGGGCCGTCCGGCTGCGGCAAGTCCACCTTCTTGCGCACCATCAACCGCATGAATGACACCATCGACAATGCGCGCGTGACCGGCTCTGTGAAGATTGACGGCGAAGAGGTCAACGACCGCAGCGTCGACCCGGTCGTTCTGCGCGCCCGGGTCGGCATGGTGTTTCAAAAGCCCAACCCGTTTCCGAAATCCATCTATGAGAATGTCGCCTATGGTCCCCGTATCCACGGCCTGGCCGGTGATAAGGACCAGATGGACGCCATCGTCGAGACCAGTCTGAGAAAAGCTGGGCTCTGGGATGAGGTGGCCGACCGGCTCACCCATCCTGGGACTTCGCTGTCCGGCGGTCAGCAACAGCGCCTGGTGATTGCACGCGCTATTGCTGTGAACCCGGAAGTCATTTTGATGGACGAGCCGTGCTCGGCTCTTGACCCCATCGCCACCGCGCGCATCGAAGAGCTGATCGACGAGCTGCGCGAAAACTACGCGCTGATCATCGTCACCCACTCCATGGCCCAGGCGGCCCGGGTGTCTCAGATGACAGCCTTTTTCCATCTTGGTTCGCTCGTGGAATACGGGCCGACCGAAGAGATTTTCACCAATCCGCGCGATCAGCGCACCCAGGATTACATCACAGGACGGTTTGGCTGATGACCGGCTCGCACGTCCTCGTTCAAAACCTTGAAAGGCGGCCATAGTGGTCACCCCCGGAACCCTGCCTCACATTGTGAAGGCTTTCTCTGAGGAGCTCGAACAGCTCTCCGCTGACGTTTCCGCCATGGGCGGACAGGCGGAGAATCTAGTTTCTGAAGCTTTGGAAGCAGCTAATACGCGCGATGCTGAGCGCGCCGCAAAGGTCGTCGCGCTGGATGCTGAAGTCGATGAGCGCGAGCGCGCGATCGAAAAGCAGATCATCCGCCTTTTGGCCCTGCGCCAGCCCATCGCCCAGGACCTGCGTGTCTGTATCGCGGCGTTGAAAATCGTCAACGATTTGGAACGTGTCGGTGATCTGGCCAAGTCGATCGCGCGGCGCGTGCCGACTTTGATCGAAAGCGAGCCGACCGCTTTTTCCGCAGCAGTGGACGGCATGGGCAAGCTGGTCCTCGCTCACCTCAATGAAGTGCTCGACGCTTACGCCACTGGTGACGCTGACAAGGCTGTGGCGGTCTGGGAGCGCGATGACGATGTCGACGAGCATTACAACGCACTATTCCGGGACTTGGTCGGGGCGATGGCGGCGGATCCGGCCATGATCGAGGCCGGCGCTCACCTGCTCTTCATCGCGAAGAATCTCGAACGCATCGGCGACCACGCGACCAATATCGCAGAGGTCGTCCACTATCTCGTAACCGGCGCCGATATCGCCGCATCACGGCCGAGGGGATCCCGGCCGACATCCCAAAGTGGGGAGTAGCCATGCAGCCGCATGTCTTAGTCGTTGAGGATGAGGACGCGCTGTCCGAACTCCTGCAGTATAATTTGAAAAAAGAAGGCTTCCGCGTCTCCGTGGCCGCAGATGGCGAAGAAGCTCTGATGCTGGTTGAGGAACGCCAGCCGGACGTTGTGGTCCTTGACTGGATGCTGCCGAAAGTCTCCGGAATCGAGGTGTGCCGCCGTCTGCGCAGCCGTCAGGAGAGCCGCAATCTGCCGATCATCATGCTGACTGCTCGGGGCGAGGAAGCCGATCGGATCCGCGGATTGGACACCGGCGCGGACGATTATGTCGTCAAACCCTTCCTGATGAAGGAGTTGTTCGCCCGGGTGCGCGCCGTCCTGCGCCGGATCCGCCCAGGCCTGGCCGAAGACAAGGTCATGGTCGGGGACATCTCCATCGACCGCGTGGCGCACCGGGTGACCCGGTCGGAGACTGAAGTCCATCTCGGCCCCACCGAGTTCCGCCTTCTGGATTATCTGATCCAGCATCCCGGCCGGGTCTTCTCCCGCGAGCAGCTGCTCGATGCGGTCTGGGGCTCGGACGTCTATGTTGAGGCGCGTACCGTTGACGTTCATATCGGCCGCTTGCGCAAGGCGCTCAACAAGGCCGGCGACGGTGACCCTATCCGTACCGTGCGCTCGGCCGGCTATGCGCTTAACGCCGACTAACGCCACAATCAGGGACGTCGCTGGCTAGGATTGGCTTGGTGAGCGACCCTGGCGGAGCAAGCAGGTCGAGCTTGCGAAAAAAAAGGGGGCGGTCAACGCGTGACAGCCCCCTTGCTGCGCAGGTTATCGATTAGTCGCTTTCAGCATTCGCATCCGCAGTCAAATCGCTGAAACGATGCGCGTTTCCGTCGGTGACGACCCAAGCAACATCGCGCGTGTGGGCCATATCCTGCAGGGGGTCGCCCGCGAGGAAGACGATGTCGGCTTCGTAGCCGGCGGCAAGCCGCCCCGTCGCATCCTCGATGCCGATCAGCTCAGCACCGCCTTGCGTCGCCAGCTGGAGAACGCGCCACGGCGAGAGGCCGGCTTGCAGGTGAAGCTGCAGCTCCCGCTCGTAGTACGGGCCACCGCCATTGCCGTCCGTGCCGATGCCGAGACGGATGCCAGCCGCGTCCATACGGCGAACCAGTTCGAACACCTTATCCATGCTGGCTTCGGCGCGCACCGTGTCCTCTTCCGTCCACCCGGTCAGGCTTAGCTGCAGGAATTGCTCCATGGATGCGCGCGTCGCAGGGTGAAGATAGCGGGCGTTCTCCTCGGCGAGAAAAGCCTCAACCCCGCCCGGACCCGTGAACAGGGTGTTGACCAGCAGGGTCATGTCCGAGGTGACGTTTTCGCGCGCCAGCGTCTCGAACATCTCCTGCATGAGCGGACCGTCGAAGTCGACCAGCTCAAACCACTGATAGACGTATCGGGCGTCGGGACCGCGCATTTCCAGGAAGGCTTCCCGCGCGCCCGGCTCCAGCAAGTCCGGGCTGGTGTTCTTCGCGTGCAGCACCCCGTCCAGGCCAAGCTCAGCCGCGCGCGTCCAGCTGACCGCTTCCAAATCCGCGATCGCCTGCAGGCCATGTTCGTGCGCGACGCGGATTCCGGTCGCGATCTCTTCTTCGGTCAAGCCGTGATACAGCTTGAAATAGGTCATGCCGAGCGCGGCCTGACGTGCGGCTTCTGCCTGCCATTCTTCTTCGGTCGTTGGGTAGACGAACGCGTTGCCGCCAAACGGCGCCGGCTGCATCACCGCGCCAGCATGGTAGGTCCGCGGCCCGATCCATTCCCCAGACGCAATGCGCGCGTCATATTCGGCAGCCGCCTGCGGGTCGCCGCCGGTGTTGCGGATCGTGGTGACCCCGAAGGCCAACGCCATGCGCGCATGAAACTCGGTCACCTCATCAACGCTTTCGATCGTGACAGTCGGCTGCCCGTCGATCACTTCGATCCCATGCGGCCCGGATACGATATGGCCGTGGACATCAATGAAACCTGGCAGGGCGTATAACCCTGCCATGTCTCGAACCGAGGTGAAGGTCCCGGACGGCGCTGGGCCCTCGCCCAATGCCGCGATACGGCCGTCATCAACCACCAGCCAGGCGTTCTCACGAACCTGTTCGGTGCTCGGGTCGATCAAGGTGAAGCCTGTGTAAAGCTCGCCGGAAAGCGCCTCGGAAGCTTGCGAGGCGCACCCGCCCAGCAGCATGGAAACGGCCGCGCCGGCGGCGAAAAGTGAGGTTTTGAACCGCATGAATTATCCTCCAAATGTCAAGCGTGTTTTACTATATGGAGTAAAGGAAACTTTTCGTCAAGCTCCCTTTACTTTTGGCCGTTCACCGTTGACACAATTCAAATTAGGTAATTGGAATAATTCACACTATCGGGTCGGCTTTGAGTGTGCGTTGAGGCCTGGCCCGGGCTGATCACGGGTGCTGGCTGCCAAATCCGGCTTGCACTTGCCCTCGCGCCAGGGTCTCAGCAGTTTCGGTAAAGATCGGGACCGGGGGCAAGCGTGCGGTTCGCGCCACCTCGGTCGGCGGAACCGCAAGATCTGGCGCTGTTAAGATCGGGGCGCGATCAGTCTGATCAGGGTTTCAGTTGCGCCGCGCCGAAAATAAAAAAAAGCCCCGGCGCCATCTCGCGCCGGGGCTTTTCTTCAGCAACTCTGGGGGTGTTTAGAAATTCACCCGGCGGGCCGCCTGCAGGCTATCGAGCACGGCGCGGGCGTCGTCTGCCGGCTTGCGGCGGCGCTTGGCCTGCGGTTGGTAAGCCACCTGGGAGTGCGCATCGCAATAGGCCGTGCCTGAGCTGGTCTTGCGGCCACAAAAGCGAAACTCGGTCGATGCCGGATCGCCGATCGGCCATTTGCACATGCCTTCGCGCAGGGTCAGCACAGTTGCGTATTCGCCGCTGGGCAGCTTCTGGGCTTCCTGGGGCGCCGGAATAGGCGGCGCCGCAGCGGGCTTCACCTGAGCCGGGGCCGGAGCCGCGGCGGGTTTTGCGGCTTTGGCCGCTGCAGGCTTTGGCGTGCGCGGCTGCGCCGGACGCGGCGCGGCGCGTCGGCTGGGTCGGGATGGGGTGGCGCGGCCGGACAGGCCGAGCCGGTGCACTTTGCCGATCACGGCATTGCGCGTCACACCGCCCAATTGCTTGGCGATCTGACTGGCGCTGAGGCCATCGGCCCACAGCTTCTTCAGGGTTTCCACACGGTCTTCGGTCCAAGCCATGGCGGTGCGCTCCTCGCCTGCTACGCTCATCCATATCGAGTCGGACCAGACCTTCGCCCACTATCGGTGGGGTTCACCTGGGGCTTGGCCGCAACATCTTGGGCCCGACACAAGATACAGTATCTAAGCGGCTGTGACGCACAAGGCGCGGAATGAAGACACTTGTGGAAAGGTGATTCGAGCAGCGGCGGCGCGGCACCCTGAAAGCCCGCTCGAACCACAGGGCTGAAGCGTGCTAGAGCCAAGGCTAGACTGTGTTTAGCGAGAGTCGCCCATGAGTGATCAAGCCTTTTCCGACACCCAAGCCGTGCAGGACGCCACCCCGCCGCAGCCGCGCACCATCGGGGCGGTGAACTGGCTGGGCCTTTGGACGCTCTATATGAAGGAGGTGCGCCGCTTCCTTAAGGTCTACCTCCAAACGGTGCTGGCTCCGGTCGTGCAGAGCCTGCTGTTCATGATGGTGTTTTCCTTGGCCATGGAGGCGATGAACCGACCGCCGGTTCTGGGTGCGCCGTTCACCAGCTTCTTGGCGCCGGGCCTGGTGATGTTAGGGCTGCTCAATAATGCCTTTGCGAACTCCTCCAGCTCGCTGATTTCGGCGAAAATGATGGGCAATCATGTGGACTGGATGATGCCGCCGCTGTCGCCATCCGAGTTGGCGGCCGCCTTCATCGGCGGGGCCGTAACCCGGGGATTGCTTGTGGCGCTCGCCACGGCCCTCGCCATCGCGCCCTTCACGGACATGTCGATCGCCCATCTCTGGGCGGTGATCTATTTCGGATTATCCGCGGCGCTGATGATGGGGATGATCGGGGTGATCGCAGGGCTGTGGGCGGAAAAATTCGATCACCTTGCCCTGATCACCTCGGTCGTAATCACCCCTTTGGCCTTCTTGTCGGGCACGTTCTACTCGGTCGAGATCCTGCCGGAGCCTTTTTACACGATCAGCCATATCAATCCGGTTTTCTTCCTGATTGACGGGTTCCGCTATGGCTTTATCGGCGCGGGCGACAGCAATTTGCTGGTCGGCGCGCTGGTGTGCCTGGTTATCAATATCGCCCTGCTGATCGCCTGCATGATGATATTGCGCTCCGGCTGGCGCTTGAAGAGCTGAGCCGCTTCAGCCTAGATCGATGAGCTCGAATTTTTCACCGCCCTGCCTAGAAGGAACGCCTTCATGCCCGCACCCTTAATGGATACCTACAGCCCGCCTGATCTCGATTTCGTCCGCGGCGAGGGCCCCTATATTTTTGAAAAGGGCGGGGATCGTTATCTCGACTTCATCTCCGGCATTGCGGTGAACGGGTTGGGCCATGCCCATCCCAAAGCGGTGGCGGCGCTGAAGGCGCAGGCTGACAAGCTGTGGCACACCTCCAACATGTTCCGGGTGTCCGGCCAGATGGAACTGGCGGAGAAATACTGCCGTGACAGCTTCGCGGACCGTGTTTTCTTCACCAATTCCGGGGCTGAAGCGGTGGAATGCGCGCTGAAAACCGCGCGCCATTATCACTTCGCCCATGGCCGTCCGGACCGCTATCGCATCATCACTTTCACGGGCGCCTTCCACGGCCGGACCTACGGCGCGATCAACGCCGGCGGCAATCCGAAATATTTGGAGGGCTTCGGCCCGGCGATGGAAGGCTTTGACCAGGTCGAGTTCGGCGATCATGACGCGCTGAGAGCGGCTGTCACTGAAGAAACCGCCGCGATCATCGTTGAGCCGGTCCAGGGCGAGGGCGGCGTACGCGCCATTCCCGATGTCTGTTTGCGCGGTCTGCGCGAGCTGTGCGATGAGCACGGCTTGTTGCTGATCTATGACGAGGTCCAGGCGGGCGCCGGGCGCACGGGCAAGCTTTGGGCCCATGAATGGGCGGAAACCGCCCAGCCGGACATTATGGCGGTCGCCAAGGGGGTCGGCGGTGGATTTCCCATGGGCGCCTGCCTCACCACTGAGGCCGCGGGCGACCATATGAAGATTGGCACGCATGGCTCCACATTCGGCGGCAATCCGTTGGCGATGGCGGTCGGCAATGTCGTCTACGACGAATTGACCAGTGACGGATTCCTTCAGCATGTGGTGGATATCTCCAACACGCTGCGCCAGCAATTGGCCGGTCTTGCCGACGCACACCCCGATAAAATCGAGGAGATGCGCGGGCGCGGACTGTTGGTCGGACTGAAATTGAAGGACGGCTATGTGAATAAGACACTGGCGGCGAAGGCGCGCGGACACCACCTTCTTATGGGCGCAGCGGGCGACAATGTCGCGCGCATGGCGCCGCCGCTGATCATCACGGACGATCATGTGCGCGAAGCTGTTGGGGCGCTGGACAAGGCGCTGGAAGAATTAACGCCGGAGGCTGGCTGATCTGCCTCTGGCCGTCGGGGGACGCGGGGTAGAGCATGAAAGAAGGCGATCTTGGGCCAGACGCGCTTGGCGCGGTGGACGACACCATCTCCACCTTCCAGCTGGAAGGCCGTCCGGTCAGGGGCCGGATTGCGAGATTGGGCGCCGTCGCCGAAGCGATACTGGGCTCCCACGATTATCCTGAAAGTGTGGCGCGCCTGGTGGGCGAAGCGGCGCTGATCGCGGCCTTGGTCGGCGACAGCCTGAAGATTCAGGGCAAGCTGATCGTGCAGGCGAGCGGTCCCTCGGCCCAGGGCCGTCAGGTTGAAGGCGAGGGCGCCGTTGGCTTTGTCGTGGCTGATTTCGTGCCTGGAGAAGGCGTGCGCGCCTACGCGAAATATGATGCGGACCGTGTTCGCATGCTGGAAACTGTTGAAGGCGGCCCTGTGGGCGCGGACCGCCTGCTCGGCGGCGGCAATTTCGCGATGACCATCGATCCCGGCCCCGGAATGGAGCGCTATCAAGGCGTCACTCAGGTGACCGGGTCGAGCCTTGCGGAGAGCGCCGAGCATTACTTCGTTCAGTCCGAACAGGTGCCTTCGCGCCTGAAGCTGGCGGTCGGCCGGATGGTCATCGACGGCGGGCGTCAGATTTGGCGCGCAGGCGGCATGCTGGTGCAGCGTATCGCCGGGGATGACGCGCGCGGTGACACCGACGGCGATTTCGAGCACGCCCGCGCACTGTTCGACACGCTGGGCGATGACGAATTGCTTGATCCGGGGCTGACGTCCGGACGGGTGCTGTATCGCCTCTTCCATGAAGAAGGAGTACGGGTCGAGCCGGCGCGCGATGTTCAGCGTCGATGTCCCTGCAAACAGGAACAGCTGGCCGAGCTTCTCGCCCGTTTCCCATCGGATGACCGCGCCCATATGGCCCGCGATGACGGCACTGTCGCCATGACCTGCGAATACTGCAATCGCGAGTGGACGTTCACGGCGGCGGAAATCGACGCAGCGGGCAAGGCGAACGACTAGGGGAGCTCCAAGACGGACGATCGCCTTCGCCAATAGCCAATACTTCTGGCCGCCAAAGCTTCCGCGGCGGGTGATGACGTGATTGAAGCGCGCGGCAAGAGCGCGCAGAGGCGACTCTGCCGCACTCAGCGCATTGATGTGGCGGACTTTTTTGAGCAAATCGGCGTGATGTTCGAAGGTCGGATGGCGCAAAAGGCGCTGAACTTCGCCATCTCACTGGACGCCGTAGAGCACCCAACTTTCGCCACGGATGAAATCGCTCTGACAAAGCTGACCGTCAATCTTGTCGGCAATGCGCTGAAATACACCGATGAAGGCGTGGTTGCGGTGGTGGTGGACACCACGCCGGGGCGCCTGCGAGTCGCGGTGACCGACACCGGGTGCGGCTTGAGCGAGGCGGAGGAAGCGCGCGTATTTGAACGCTTCGTTCGGGCTGAACGCTCCTTGGACAAAAAGATTGAGGGGACTGGGGTCGGGCTTGCGCTGTGTTCGGAACTGGTCGCCGCCCTTGGCGGTGAAATCGGCGTTGAAAGCACGCTGGGTCAGGGCTCGACCTTCTGGTTCACGATCCCCAACCGTGCGGATTGATCGCGGCTAGCGCCGCCAAAAGGCCGGCGCGAGCATGACCAGCACGACCATGATCTCCAAACGCCCGATCAGCATGGTGGCGGTCATCACCCATTTTGCGGCGTCAGGCAGATCCTGAAACGTGCCTGCCGGGCCGATAATTTCGCCCAAGCCTGGGCCGACATTCGCCAGCGTCGTAGCAGCGCCGGACACGGCGGTGACGGTGTCCAAGCCCAAGAGGGCCAGCAGGGCGGCCGACACGGCGAAGGTCGCAAAAAAGAGGAAGAAAAAGCCCAGCACTGAGCGGACCGTATCGTCCGGCACGACCTGGCCGCGATAGCGGATCGGCTTGACTGCATGTGGGCGCGCGTACTGAGCGATATAGGCGTTCATCGCCGAGGCGGCGATCTGATAGCGGAAAATCTTCACCGAGCAGGTCGTCGACCCGGCGCACCCGCCGACAAACATCAGTACGAAGAAGATTGCAGCAGCGGTGCCGCCCCAAAGCCCATAGTCTGCCGAGGCATAGCCGGTGCCGGTCAAAATCGAGACCGAATTCACCGCCGCCAGGCGCCAGGGCGCGAGCTCTTGATTGGACGGCGGCGGGTTGCCTGCGAGCCAAAGCGTCAGGATGACGGCGGCGATAAAAGCCACCATGAGAAAGACCCGCGCTTGGGGATCGGTGAGCAGCACGTCAGGCCGGCCGCCCGCGGCGCGCACGTAAAGGATAAAGGGCAGGCCGGCGAGCACCATGAAGACCAGCGCGACAAGATCCGCGCCGCCGCTGGCGAAATGACCAATCGAGCCGTCATGGGTGGAGAAACCGCCCGTGGCGACCGTCGTCATGGCGTGATTGACGGCGTCAAACAAATTCATGCCGGCGGTCATATAGGCGATGGTGCACAGCGCGGTGAGCGCGAGATAGACCAGGCCCACCGCCTTGGCGATCTCCCCGGCGCGCGGCAACGCCTTCTCCGAGGCGTCAGAGCTTTCCAGACGGAAGAGCTGCATCCCGCCAATGCCTAAAAGCGGCCAGATCGCCATAGCGGTGACGATGATCCCGACCCCGCCGATCCACTGAAGGATGGATCGCCAGAGCAGGATGCCGGGCGCCTTGTCCTGCAGCCCGGTCAGGACGGTGGCGCCGGTCGTGGTGATGCCGGAGGTCGCTTCAAACAGGGCGTCGGTCCAGCTGAGCTCCAGCCCGGCGAGCTTGAGCGGCACCGCGGCGGCGAAAGCCAGCATGAACCAGCTGCCGCCGGTGAGGATGATGGCGCCGCGCGCCGACAGGCGTTTGTCGCCGCCCCGGCCGAGCAGCGCCATGATGCCGCCGATCACGGCCCCCACGACGCCGGCGCCGAAAAAGGCGTAGGCCGCCGCGCCCCCGATTTGCAGGTCGACAATGCCCGGGGCGAACATGGCCACCGAGAGCGTCGCCAGCAGCACGCCGAGCACGAACAGGACTGTACGGGCAGATTCGCTCACGTCGGTTCGAGGCGCGCTTAGTGGCGCGTTGCTTTTGTATAGGGGCTGTCGAGCGCGAAGGCGGGGATCAGCGCTTCAAACCGATCACCGGAGCGGCGCACCATCGTATAGGCCCCCGCCATGAACCCGGATGCGGTCGGCAGCGGCGCGGCTGAGGTGTAACGGAAGGATTCACCCGGCTCGATCACGGGTTCTTCTCCCACTACCCCGCGTCCTCTGACGATTTCGGTGCGGTTGCGGGCATCGGTGATGCGCCATTCCCGCTCGATCAGCTGCACAGGCTCCGCCCCGGTGTTCTCGATTTCCACCGAGTAAGTCCAGAAGAAGCGGTTATCTTCCGGCTCGCTTTCCTCATCGAGAAAGTGGGGCTCGACGCGGATGACGACGCCCTGAGTTTCTTCGGCATACATGGCCCCGCCTCCTTAAGGGTGGGCTGCTGAACTCATATCTGACACCTGATAGGGGCAGCGCTCAAGCGGCAATGCTGGACAGACGACGGCGGGCATGGAGACTTAAGGGTCCGCTCGTCGTCCGATTCTGTCTTCGATAAAGGCTCTCCCGTCCATGACTCAGCCCGCCGGCATTCTTCCCGATCGCGCGTTGAAAGACGGTGTCGAGGCGGGCTGGATCCGCGCCGACACGCCTTTGGCGGACGGGCAGATTCAGCCCGCCAGTCTGGATTTGCGTCTGGCGCGGAGGGTGTGGCGGCTGCGGGCGAGCTTTCTGCCGGGCGCCGGCCAAGCCGTGGCCGATCGGCTGGATGATGACGTCGTCATGCACGAGATCGACCTGGAGGGCGGCGCGGTGCTGGAGACCGGCTGCGTCTATCTCGCCGAGCTCGAAGAGCGTTTGAGCCTACCCTCTGACCTTGCCGCAGCAGCCAATCCGAAAAGCTCCACTGGACGGCTGGACGTGTTCACCCGGGTGATTTGCGACGGCTGCACGGCCTTTGATCAAATCCCGGCGGGCTATGACGGCCCGCTCTATGTGGAGATCGCCCCGCGCACCTATTCGGTGCTGGCCCGGCCCGGCGATCGGCTGGTGCAGATCCGCCTGCGGCGCGGGATGCATCAGGCGCTCCAGTCGATCACGCTGTCGGTGGACCTCCAGCCTGGAGCGCCAGCCGGATGGCGGGCCAAGCGCCACGCTCCGCTGGTCGACCTGACCAAAGTCGGTGGACACAAGCCGGAAGCCTTTTGGGAGCCGATTTTCGCCCCCTATGGCCGTATCGTTCTTGATCCAGGCGAGTTTTACATCCTCGCCAGTCGGGAGGCGGTGAGTGTGCCCTTAAGCCAGGCGGCGGAAATGGCGCCGATCGCGCCGGAGATTGGCGAGTTTCGCGCCCATTACGCAGGCTTTTTCGATCCCGGTTTCGGAGTTGACGCGGCCGGCGGCGCGGGCTCGCGCGCCGTGCTGGAGGTGAGGGGGCGCGACGTGCCCTTCATCCTCGATCACGGCCAGGCGGTGGCGAAGCTTGTCTACGAGCCGATGGCGGGCGCGGTGGAGACTGCCTATGGCCAGGTCGGCTCCAACTATCAAGCTCAGGGCCTGAAGCTTTCCAAGCATTTCGCGCCCGTCAATCTTGCCAAAGTTTAAGATCAGCGCGGGTTCACGCGCGCGCTCCTCTCGGTTAAGTAAAGGGTGCTTGACTAATGGAGCGTGACATGGCGCGGCGAATTTTCTCGACGATGGACTTTGTAGCCATTGCGGTTTGGTGGCTGGCGAGCTTCGCCGCCGCGCATTTGGTCGCTGATAACGGCCTCTCGCTCGTGCTCCGGATCGGCGTTTCGCTGGCCCTTTGGGCGACGGCGCTTGGCGTTCCGATTTGGATCGTCCGGCGTCATAAGCGTTTGGATGAAATGCAGCAGATGATCCTGTGGCGCACGCTCGCGATGGGCGGTCTGTTCATCATCAGCTATCTCGTCGCAATGGCGGCGTATTTCACGCTCACCAGCGGTGATGGAAACCTCTCAAGGGGCTTGCTCACCATGGCGGCCATGGCGGCGCCCATGACCCTCATGGTGTCCGCCGCCCTCGCCGCGATGTCGGAGCGCGCCGCTGAAATCGATGCCGAAGAGCTTGAGGCTTAAGCCGAGCAGCTCGCGCCGCCCAGCACGCAGAACTGCGCGCAGAACTTATGTTTGAGCTTCACCGGGGTGAGGGAGGCGGCCAGCGTCTCTCCCAATTCAAACGCGTCGTCGTAAGGCAGGAGCGTGCAGGACAGCACGGCGGCTTTCTCAGCACCTTTGCGTTTGACGACCATGCGGCTGGAGGCGCACATCACGCTTTTCGGGTCGATATCCAGGATTGACCAGCAGGCGGTGGTGATTTCCGGCGGATCGCCGTCCATCTCCATTTCGGGAAAGATGACCAGGCGGGCCGGGTCGTCGGCCGGGATGTCGGCGCCCAGCTCGTCAAACAGGCCCTGAAACCCCGCCCGGGCGACGGCGTCGGTTTCGTGCCACAGCGAGCGCCCGGCCGCTGACAGGGTGAAGCCATGTTCGATCAGCCAGCGCATCCCCTCCAGCGTTGAGGCGAAGCCGCCTTCGCCGCGCTCCGCGTCGTGATTGGCCTCGGTGTAGTGATCCAGGCTGATGCGCAGGGTCAGCTTCGCCCCGAAGCGTGTGTTCAGATCGAGAAGCCCTTGCTGAACCCAGGGCCGCATCATCGGGCGCATGGCGTTGGTGAGGATCAACACCTCATGGTCGCGCTCCAACGCCATCTCGGCCAGGCGCACCATGTCGGGATTCATGAAGGGCTCGCCGCCGGTGAAGCCGATCTCCACCTTGCCGAAGCCCAACGCGTCGATCTCATCGAGATAGGGCGCGACATCCGCTTCGGTCAGATAGACCAGGCGATCATTGCTGGGCGAGCTTTCGATATAGCAGTTCGCGCACGTGATGTTGCACAGCGTGCCGGTATTGAACCACAGCGTCTTGAGCTGATCGAAAGCGACGCTGGCGCGCTCGTCCCCTTTTGCCGTGACGTCGAGGTCAGCGAATTTCATGGCGTCGGCGCTGTGCGGCGCGGCGGCGTCAGGCATGGTCTACCCTTGTGGTGCAGGTTTCTTAGGAAGCTAGGCTGCTCCGCCGGGTGCGGCAATATGGGTCACGCAAGCGTGTGGGGCGTTTGAGGGTGAACGCCGGATAAGAAAACGCCGGAGCCAAGGGCTCCGGCGCTTGTGGTGAAGTTGTTCAAACGGTTGTGAGTCCTGCTCCACTCATCCGCCAGGTCCGCCGCCCGTCCCTGGCGAGCCGTCATTCCCGGTACCGGGGTCCAGCTCATAGAGCTCGCCCGTGTCCGTGTTGCGGATCGCGATCGAGAAAGGGTGACGCCAGAAATCGTGAGTCAGGTCATCCTTCATCACCACGACTTTGCGGTTCTCGCCAAAGCTCACCGTGATGCCACGGGCAGGATGGATGTATATGCCTTCCCACGTTTCTCCGTTCAGCTGAATCTCGGCGAACTCGAAATTCTTCGGAACCTTGCCGTCCGCGTCGACCAAGTAGAAGTAGAAATCCACCGGCCGACACGTCTTCAGCTCGCCAATTCCGTTGGTGAACGCGATGCCGACGCTGTCGACCCACTCATTGTCGACCAGCTTGGGCTTGGGAAAAACCAGTAGGGGTATATGGCGAACGTCGCGGCCGGAAAGCCCCAGCTCTTTCGCAGCGTTATCCGTCATTCATGTCTCCATCGGTTACACGTTGCACGACCCCGGCGTTGCTGGCCTCTCGCCAGAACGCCGAATCGAAAGGGTGAGCGTAGCCGAGGTCTTGGAGACGCGCATAACTTGCGGCTGCGGTGTCAAAATCGCCTGTCCGGTATGACAAGCGCGCGCGATATACATCCTCAATATAAATGTCCGCGCCATCATCCAGAATGGCCAACCCCTGTCTCCACGCGCGCTCAGCGAGATCGCGATTGCCAAGCCCAAGTTCCGCTTCGCCTATCGCCTCGTATGCCCGGGCTATTCTTGTCGCTGCGTAGATGTCATCTTGCCTGATCTCATCCAGCAGCCGGAGTGCTGCGGAGGCTTGGGCGCGCGCCGCTTCAAAGGCGCCCATCGCGAGTGCAACATCGGACGACAACAGTGCGAACTGGGCAGCTTCGCGAGGCGGCAGAATTCGCGTGCCGCCATCCAGGCCTTCTGTTTCAGTGAATCGGGCGCTATCGAGAACAAGCTTAGCGCTCAGCGAGCTGTCTTGGATCAAAGACAATTCCGCGCGCTGCAAGAGAAGAGCGACATAACGACGGCGCGCAGCCAGGTCATCGTAATTGGCTGATAAGCGTTGTTCCGCAATTGGAAGGCCCTGCTCAATGATGGCGGTCGCCTCTTCGATGCGGCCGAGAGTTAGATGTGAATGGGCGAGTTGGGTCGCTGCCCTGAGCCAACGGATTTCCGCAAGGCTGCTTTGGGATCGCAATTCTTCATAGATTCGGAACACGCGCTCACGTTCTTGCGCGGCGTCAAGTAGTCGACCGCTGACTTCTAGCGCGTCGGCTCGCCAGGCCAGAGCGTTCGCCACGTCCGCATCAGAAACTACGTCAGACTGCTCTCCAACACTCGTCAGTGCACTTGCCGCCTGCGTAAACCCCTCCAAAGCCTCGTCCGCGCGCCCCCGCTCCAAATCGATGATCGCCGTATTCAGATACCCATAGGCGTATTCGGCTTGGTAAAGCGGGCGGTCCGGGTCGGCGGCGTAGAGCTGGGCGGTCAGCGCGGCGTAGAGGTCGTATCCGACCTCTGCTGCATCGAAATCCCCGTTGCGATAGTTGAAATCCGCCAGCCAGAACACTGCTTGAGAGTGGTCGAAGACGGCGTTGATATCGCTTGGCGTCGCATTGGCCCGGCGATTGGTCGCGACGACGGCGGCTTCAAAGGCTTCGCGCGCGCCGCGTGTATCGCCAGCGTTCGAACGCTGGCGGCCGACGATGGTGAACAGGCGCGACCAGTCGCGAAGCGTTTGCGCGTCGTCGATCGAGGGCGTGTTCTGGAAATGGGCGAGCGCGTCTGCGGCGATTGCTTCAAACACCCCGGAATTTGCGTCGTGAGGCAGTTCCTGGGCCAAGGTTGTCACAAGGCGCGCGGAGAAAGCTTCCGCTTCCACAGCGTTGTCATACAGCTGTGCGGCCGAGTGTAAGACGACGGCGGTCACCATCAGCGCTGCGATGGCCACGGAGCTGGAGATGGTCGCGATGACGGCGCTGGCGGGGAAGCGTCGGGGCGCCTCGGGCACGATGGGCTCCCAAGCTTCCGGATCGGATTCGGTTGGACCGAAAAATACCGGGTCTCCGGTCAGCCTCGCCATCGCCGCAGCTTCTTCTTCGCTCGGCGCAGCGCCATCCAATAGCTCCGCAAGGCGGTCTTGCCCGAACCAGTCCAGCAGGTCGCGCTCAAGGCTGAGCCCGCCTTGGGACATGGCTCGGTGGAGGGCCAAGGTGAAAGCGGCGCGGGCGCGTGGATTGATGGAGGATGACATGTCGCAATCGTCGTCAGAGTCTTGGGGTGTTCGAGATTGATCCACCATAGGCATTGATTACGCTCAATAGTCGATTTGTTCAATCTCAAGCGCGTAATCTTTGCGTCCGTGTGGTTGATTTCACACGGCCAACTAATCTTTGGGTGGTGGCAAAACTCTCTTCCAAACGGCGCATATGACCGTGTCGGCTTGCGCTCGCGCGCGCTTCGAAGGATAACCTTCGCCCCGGCGTTTCGCCGTGCGGGTATGATGTAATGGTAGCCTGTCAGCTTCCCAAGCTGAACGTGCGAGTTCGATTCTCGCTACCCGCTCCAGTCCCTGTTGTCCTCCCTCACCTCCGTTCGGTCGGGCGCGA
>CAZAGE010000038.1:0-35193 GCA_964484345.1 uncultured Oceanicaulis sp.
GGATGAATTGCGGGCCGGACCAGCTGGCGCGCACCGTGCCCCAGGGATAGCTGGCGGGCGCGGTCTGATGGACGATGATGGCGCCTTCCGCGCCCTGGCGGGCGGCTTCTTCGAACTTATAGGTCCAGCGCCCGTAATAGGTCATCGCTTCGCCGTTAAAGGCCTCGCCGCGATTGATGAAGCCCGGGTCGTTGATCAGCATGACCACTGTCTTGCCTGTCACATCGACGCCGTCATAGTCGTTCCAGCCAAATTCCGGGGCCACCACGCCATAGCCGACCCAAACCAGGTCGGAGGCCTCCAGGCTCACCGCGTCCACCGGGTTCTGGCTCCAGTAAGTGACGTCCTGAAGCGCGGTCAGGCCCATGGCTTCGCCGTTAATGGTGATGTCGAAGCTGGAGCTGGCGTCCTGCAGCGTGCTTTCGATCAGCGCGACCGGCTGGAACCAGCCGCCGTCAACGC
Organism: uncultured Oceanicaulis sp.; assembly: GCA_964484345.1. Classification (GTDB taxonomy): domain Bacteria; phylum Pseudomonadota; class Alphaproteobacteria; order Caulobacterales; family Maricaulaceae; genus Oceanicaulis. The sequence continues at coordinate 463 of CAZAGE010000038.1, forward strand.
CCGCCGGTTCCAGCCCGGCGCTTTCCATCTCCGTGGCGATCCACTGGGCGGCCGGTTCGCCCTTCTCGCTCGCCGGGCCGCGCCCGCCGAAGCGATCGTCGGACAGCGCCGCGATGCGGTAGGCGAAATCCGCTTCGGTGATCGCCGCTTCGGTCGCCTGGTGATAGGGCCAGTCGCCGGCCGGCTCCGCCGCCGCGCTCTCCACCGGCGCCTCGGCCGGCGGCGCGCTCGCGGGCGCGTCAGCCTCGCTCGCCTCTTCGGCGGGTTGCGTGCAGGCGGAAAGCGCCAGTGCGCATGTGGCGAGTGTTATAAAATAACGCATAATATCAAACCTCTAGACAGTCTGCCGCCATCGTGCATGTGCTTTGAGGCGAGGCAAGAGCACGCGCGCTGAGGCTGCCGTCTCGACAACCGCCCCCAACCCCGCCCATGCTCCTGGCATCAGAGGGGGGGGGCATGGACGCAGCGGCGCTGGACGCCATTCGCATCGAGCTTGCGCCGGGCGCGGCTTTGATCATGCCGGCCTTGCTGGCGATCGTGATGCTGGCCGTCGCGCTCAACCTTCACCTGTCCGACTTCAAAATCATCAAACGCCAGCCCTTCAGCTTCGCCGGGGCGGCGGCGTTGCAGCTGATCGGCCTGCCCTTGCTGACGCTGGGCCTGGTGCATCTGATCAATCCTGTGCCCTCGATCGCGCTGGGCATGATCGTGGTGGCGTGTTGTCCGGGCGGCAATGTCTCCAACTTCTTCACCCATCTGGCCAAGGGCGATACGGCGCTGTCGGTGGCGCTGACGGCGACCTCCAGCCTGTTCGCGGCGTTGCTCACCCCGGTCTCCATCCTGTTCTGGACCAGTCTTTATGGACCGGCCGACGCGCTGGTCAGCGCGATCGAGGTCGATCCTGTCCCCTTCGTGGTGCAAACGACTTTCCTGCTCGCCATACCGCTGCTGGTCGGCATGGGCATCGCCCATCGCTTCCCCAAGACGGCGGCCCGGGTGCGTCCCGGATTCATGATCGCCGCGATCGCAGTGCTCGCCTTTTTGATCATTGGCGGACTAGCGTCGAATTGGGACGTGTTCACAAGCACGGCCTGGCTCGTTTTGGGCTATGTGGTGGTGCATAATGGCGCCGCCTTCGCGCTGGGCGCCATCGGATCCCGCGCCATGGGGATGCAAGCCAAGCAGCGCCGCTCCGTCACGGTCGAGGTGGGCATTCAAAACACCGGCCTCGCCCTGGTCATTTTGCTGTCCCAGTTCGACGGGTTGGGCGGTGCGGCGGCGATCACGGCGCTCTGGTCGCTCTGGCACTTAATCGCCGGATTCGGGCTTACGGCGCTGCTGCGCTGGCGCAGCCACGCCTAGTCCGGGTCGGATTTGCCGGAGTTTTTCTCACTGCGCGCGCTGAGCAATTCAACCGCGGCGGCGGCGAGCGCCACAAACAGCCATTGCAGCGTCCAGCGTTCGGCGTCCTCGCTAAACCAGTCCAAAGCCCGCGCGGCCGCAAAGGCGAGCTGGCTGGCCAGCATGATGCTCGCCACGATGAACACCGCGCGGGTGCGCTTGAGCGAGCGCTGGGCGAGATCATCGCCCGTGCGCCGCTGATGGCTTCTTAGGATCAGCGCACCCGCCCCGCCGATGAAGCCGATGGCCAAAAGCGCTTTCCACGCCTGGCTGAAATCCAGAACAGAGAGCGCGAGACCGGTCACGACGACAGAGCCGGCCGACAGCAAGACGATGGGGGTGAGGAATCGTGCAGGGGCTTGCGAGCTGGATATCGTCAAATCTCCAAAAGGCTTGGATCACGCGGCGGAGTCACAGGGTCCGTCTCAAACTGCCAAACCCATCACCACTCGTCATCCCCGCGCAGGCGGGGGTCCAGACTCATAGAGCTCAGAGCTTGATGATCTCTGGGCCCCCGCCTGCGCGGGGGGTGACGAAAAGCAAATGGCGACGCGGTCCGCCGTCATCCTGGGGATGTCCGTCTAGATCGTCTCGAAGGCCGCCCCCCTTGAGCGAAGCGCGCCCTTGCGGTGAACTGCGTTCAACAGAATTCAAGGGGAGGCGGCCATGGCCGATTATGATCTCAAGATCACCGGCGGCGTCATTCATTCCGGCGAGGGCGAGGCGCCCGTGACCGGCGATATCGGGATTAAGGCCGGGCGCATCATCGCCGTCGGCGACGCGCCGGGCGAGGCGGTCGAGTCGATCGATGCCTCAGGCTGCATCGTCACGCCGGGCTTTTTGGATGCGCACACCCATTATGACGGCCAGGCGACCTGGGATGACCGGCTGGAACCCTCGATCAAGCATGGCGTCACCACCGCGGTGATGGGCAATTGCGGCGTCGGCTTCGCGCCGGTGCGCCCCTCCGACCATGATCGCCTGATCAAGCTGATGGAGGGGGTGGAGGACATCCCCGGCACCGCGCTCGCCGAGGGCCTGACCTGGGAGTGGGAGAGCTTTCCCGACTATATGGACGCGCTCGAACGCACGCCGCGCACCATGGATATCGCCGCCATGGTCGGCCACGACCCGCTGCGCGTTTTTGTCATGGATGAGCGCGCCAGCTTCGACGCTCAGGCCACCGAAGATGAAATCGCGACCATGCGCCAGCTGGTCTCAGAAGCGCTCGACGCGGGCGCCATCGGCTTCGCCACCGGCCGCTCGGACCTTCACCGCACGGCGGACGGGGAATGGACCCCGGCCTCGGAAGCCACCGCCAAAGAGCTCGCCGGCATCGCGGACGCCTTTAAGGGCCGCAGCCATGGCGTCATCCAGGCCGTTTCCGACTTTGATCTGGAGCGCGATCAGGACAAATTCCCCGCCGAATGGGAGGTGATCGAGACCTATGTGAAGGCGGCGGGCGGCCGGCCCTTCTCCATCTCGGTGATGCAGCGCGATTTCGCGCCGGACCAGTGGAAGAAAATCCTCGCCGGTCTGGAAAAGCTCGACGCAGAGGGCTTCACGGTCAGGGCTCAAGTCGCCCCCCGTGCGATTGGCGTCTTCCTGGGCCTGCAATGCACTTTCCACCCCTTCATGGGCTATCCCGCCTATAAAGAAATCGCCCATCTGCCGCTGGACGAGCGCGTCGCGCTGATGAAGACGGCGGACTTCAAGGCGAAAATCCTGGCCCAGAAATCCGACAAGCTGGCCGGGCCCGGCAGCTCGATCCCGCCGATCGCCGACATGCTGATCGAAGCGATGGAATTCGCCGCCGAAAAGCTGTTCACCTTGTCGGAAAATCCCGATTACGAGCAGCCGCCGGAAAGCTCCATCGCCGCGAAAGCCCGCGCGAGGGGCGTGAGCGTCTGGGAGCAGCTTTACGACACGGTGATCGACCGGGACGGGCGCGAGCTGATCTATCTGCCGATCTATAATTACACCGAGCTGAGCTATGACAATGTCAAAGCGATGATGGACCACCCCCTCGCGATGATGGGGCTTAGCGACGGCGGCGCCCATGTGGGCACCGTGTGCGACGCCAGCTTCCCGACTTACCTGATGAGCTATTGGACCCGCGACCGCACCCGCGGCGATAAAATCCCCGTCGAGCGGGCGGTGAAAATGCTCACCGCCGACATCGCCGATTATCTCGGCCTGTCCGATCGCGGCCGGATCAAGCCGGGCCTTAAAGCCGACCTCAACATCATCGACATGGACAGACTGCGCCTGCACGCGCCTCGCCTGGTCAACGACCTGCCGGCCGGCGGTCAGCGCTTGCTGCAGGACGCGGAAGGCTATCGCGCCACCATCGTCGCCGGCGAAGTGGTGGTCCGCGATGATGAGCTGACGGCGGCGCGGCCGGGACGGTTGGTGCGCGCGGGCCAAGAGATGGCGATGGCGGCGGAGTAAGACGTGCGCGTCTTTCTCACCGCCCTCCTGCTTGCGGCCGCTTCGGCGTCACAAGCGCTGGGGTGCACCTGTGCGCCGCCGCCGAACACTCCTGCGGCGATGGCCGAACGGATCGCCGATCCGGACTTCATCCTGTTCGATGCGCGCGTGCTGGAGGTCGATTATGAGCGCAGCGACGGCGCCCGAGCAGGGGCGGGCGTTACGACGTTTGAGCTGGCTTATGATTGGCTTGGCCGAATGGACGGCCAGCGCGAGTTGATGATCAAGCACCGGCTGGCTTCGCCGTCCTGCGGCATGGTCTTCACGCCCAGCCCCGCCCTGATTTTGGTGATCGCCTGGCGGGGCGCGCAGGATCAACTGACCCTCAACCTCTGCTCCATGCCCCGGCCTGAGACCTGGTGGCGCTGGCGCGAAGCGGCCTTCGTCCACACACGCCAGCGCCCAGATGACACCGATCACCCCTAAAGACGCGACGCGGCGCATAATCGCCCCCGCGACGCTGCGCCGCTCTCGCGCTGCGGCGTAACAACGGCCATCGGTGGTACACTCTTCGCCTCAAGTGAGGAGCATCACCATGTCCGCCAAACGCCACGGCGCGCCAAACTGGGTGGATTGCGCCACCACCGATCTTGCCGCCGCCGAAGCCTTTTACGCCAAGCTGTTCGGCTGGACGTCGCAGCGTATCCCTGGTTCTGGCGGCATGGTCTACGCCCTGCAATATCTTAACGGCAAACGCGTTGCGGGCCTGTTTGAACTGCCTGAACACGTCCGCGCCATGGGCGTGCCGCCGCACTGGGAGACGAGTATCGAAGTCGCCGATCTACCTGCCGCCTTGGACAAGGTCCGTGCTGCGGGCGGCCAGGTGCTCGCCGACGCGGCGACCGAGCCGGGCGTCGGCGATATGGCCACCGTTCAGGATCCGGTCGGCGCGGTCTTACGCTTGTGGACCTCAGAGCCGTCCCATGGCGGGGAGGCGTTCAACATGCCGGGAACGCTCGGCTGGAACGAATTGGCGACCGGCGCGCCGGAAAAGGCCGCGCAATTCTATGCCAATGTGCTCGGCGTCGAGATTGAGGCGATGGAGGGCCCGACCCCCTATCGCGTCATGAAAGTCGACGGCGAACCGGTGGCCGGCATTTTGACCAAGACGCCGGAGATGGGCGATTTTCCCGACGCCTGGGACGTGTATTTCGCGGTCGAGGATGTCGACGCGGCGGTCGCTAACGCGGAAGCCGCCGGCGCGACGGTGCTGAAACCGGCCTTCGACGTTGCGGGCGGCGGCGCCCGCCTGGCGGTGCTTCAGGACCCGCAAGGGGCGGTGTTTGAAGTCATCAAGATGGCCGAGGGCCAAGCCTAGCGCACATAGCTCGCGCCATTGACGTCAAACGTCGCGCCGGTGGCGCTGGGACAGCCGCCGCCCAGAAGGAAGGCGCACAGGCGGCCCAGCTCTTCCGGGCTCGCCATCTCGCCATAGGGCACTTCGGCCAGCGCCTTGGCGCGGTCGGCGGGATCTTGCGGGGCCATCTCCGTATCGATCCAGCCCGGCGCGATCGCGTAGGCGAGCAGGCCCTGGCCGGAATAGGCCCGCGCGAGCGTCTTGATCATCGCAATCATCCCCGCCTTGGATGCGGCGTAGGAGGGGTGGTCCTGGTCATCGCCACGATGGGCGGCGCGCGAGGCGATGGCGATCAGCGCCCCGCCGGGTTTGTCCTCGCCCACCCAATCGCGCACGGCGAGGCGGGCGAGATCCGCGGCGCTCTGCAGATTGACCTGAAGGGTGCGCGTCCAGTTTTGTCGCCAAGTGTCGGTGTCGTCATGGACGCTGGCGGCTTCGAAAATCCCGTGATTAAGCACCAGTCCGTCAATCCGCCCGCCCGCGTGGTCAAGCGCCTGCGCCCAGGCGGTTTCCGCCGCGCCCGGCTCGGCGAAGTTCGCGCCGACCAGGCCGGCGATCTTGTCGGGGTGCTGGACGGCGAAGGCTTCGGCGGCGCCGCGCTTTTGGCCATAGCCGACGATGACCTTGGCGCCCTGATCGATCAGGGTTTGCGCAATGCCCTTGCCCGCCCCGCGCGAGGCGCCGGTGACGAAGACGGTTTGGTTGGAAAGCGGGGTCATGAGTTGGGTCCTTGAACTTTTCTTCTTCTTCTTCTTCTTCTCTTCCCCAGCGAAAGCTGGGGCCCAGGGTTAATGAGCGCTGGGGCTAGCCGTTCTGGATCCCAGCTTCCGCTGGGAAAGAGGAGGCGGCGCGGAGATTATTGAGAAGAACGCAAGGTCAGCACCCGCGATCCCTCCGGCGCGGTCTCCACATCCCAGTCATCGCGGATTTCGAAGAACTCGCCCGCGGCCCAGCGCGGCGCCAGGTCGCCATGGTGGGGCGAGAGCGGGTGGCCGCTTTGCCCCGGCGCATGCATGTAAAGCGAATTGTTGAGATCGGAGAGATCATAGATCGCCCGCATGGAGGCGGCGTGGAAGACGTCATAGCTGCCCGAGCGATAGCTGAAATGGGCGACATTGACGGTCGAGCCGTCGCCGGGAATGCCGACGCGGTTTTCAAACATCCCCCCGATCAGCGGCAGATCGCCGAACGGGTGGTCGAAATCGCCCTGGTGCACCTCGCCCCAGCGCCAATCCTCCATATTGCGCCCGAAGGCGTCGGCGGTTTCCGACATGGCGGCGTCGAGCGCGAGGCCGGCGGTGAGGGCGCAGGTCTCCATCTCCTGCGTGCGCACGTCGTCGCACCAGGCCGAGGCGTCGCCCATCAACACCGTTTCCAGAAAGGCGCGGCGCGGCTGGTTGAAGCTGCGCGCCACGTCCGGGCCCAGCTCGTCATTCCAGATCGAGGCGGACAGCACGCGCAGCCAGGCCGCCATGATCAGGGCTTCGGGCCCGTCGGCATCCATGGCGCCGTCCCAGTTTTCCAGGCGGGCCAGGGCTTCGATACCCATCTGGCTTTCCGGCTCGGCTGCTAGAAGGGCGGGGCGGATGCGCAGAATCTGCTCGCTCACCACATCCATCTGCAGCGCGGCGAAGCTGTCCAGCGAGTGGCGCTCGCGCGCGTTGAGCACGGCTTCGATCCGCGGCGCGCGATAAACGCCATAGCTGCCGGGCAAGGGATAGGGGTAAGCCTCGCCCGCCACCAGATTATTGCCCGAGGCGATCAGGCCGCCCGCCGGGTTCACCACCCGGGGCAAGTCTTCAAACGGCACGAAGCCGGTCCAATCCCCGGTCTCTTCGACCCGGATCGGCAACAGGCCCGCCGTGGTGTAGCCGATCGTGCCGTCGATATGGGCGAAATGCATGTTCTGCATCGGTACGGTGTAGCCGCGCGCGGCGTCCACAAACGCCTCCCAGCTACGCGCCTTCATCAGGCCGTAGATCGCGTCCGCACCGCGATTGCCCGGCTGATTGAGGGTGGAGCGCTGGATTACCGCCAGGTCGGGATGGAAGGGGGAGAGGTCGAACCAGTCGGACGACAGGATCGGGCCTTCCGCGGTCTCCTGCACGGTGATTTCGATCGGCGTGCGAGAGCCGGACACCCAAATCTCCTCGGTACGCTCGGTGATCTCCAGCGTGGCGGGATCGCGCTCAATGAGGTCGATGACGTCAAAGCCGGTATTGGTGAAGCCCCAGGCGATCGAGGCGTTGCGCCCCAGCACCACGAAGGGCGCGCCCGGCGCGGTGACACCGATGACCGGGCCGTCGGACAGGTTGAGGCGCGCATAATACCAGATCGACGGCGTCGACAGACCCAGATGCGGGTCATTGGCCAGCAAGGGCGCGCCGGTCTCCGAACGCTCGGCGGAGACCACCCAGGCGTTCGAACCGGGCAGATTGTCTGGTTGGGCCAGCGCCGGCGGCGGGGAGAGGCGCTCCACTTCAATGTCCGCGAACGCCGCGCGCACGTCGTCGTCTTTCAGCGTCGTGGGACCCCAGTCGGGATAGCCGGTGAGGAATTGCTCAAGCTGAACCTCGTCGAGTACGTCGCGCAGGCGGGCCCGCTCCATATTGTCGCCGCGGCCGGCGGCCAGATCATCGGCGAAACTGATCATCACGGCGGCGGAATCGGTGATCGTCCATTCCGCCGGGGCCTGGCGCAAAATGGCGTACTCCGGCGCGACCGCGCCCTGGGACAGGCGCGCATTGACCCCGTCGACATAGGCTTCCACCGCGATCCGGGTCTCGTCGGACATGGTGTCTTCGAGCGTCTGCGACATCCTCGCATAGCCCAGCGTGCGGGTGCGCGCGTCGATGGTGAGATAGTCCGGACCGAACAGCTCGGACAAACGCCCGCGCACATAGCGGCGCACCAGATCCATCTGGAAGAAGCGCTCGGAGGCATGGGTGTAGCCCAAAGCGTAAAACACCGATGCGTCATCCTCGCCGAAGATATGGGCGACACCGTTTTCATCGCGCACCACCTGGGCTGTCCCAGGGGCGGCGTCCAACACCACCTCGCCGCTTTCCTGCGGTTTGGAGGCGTGGAAGCGCTCCACCAGCCAGCCGGCCGTGCCGGCGATCGCCAATACGATCATCGCTGCGACCGCGAGACCCGCGCGCATCACCCAATTCATCATGTCAGCCCCTCAGCTGTTAGCCGCCTTGCAGCTTTTTGAAGAATTCAAACATCTTGCCATAGGGCGGCTGCACCATCCGGCTGGGATGCCAGACCGGCGCTTCAAACACCGCGCGCTCATGGGTGAAGGTCAAAAACCCATACTCACCATGATAGGCGCCCTGGCCGGAATGGCCGACGCCGCCGAACGGCAGGTCTTCGACCGACAGGTGCAGCATCGGAATATTGACCGCCGCCCCGCCTGACATGGTGTTCGCCAAAAAGCGGCGCGCCGTCGGCTTGTTTTTGGAATAGATGTACAGCGCCAGCGGACGCTCGCGCTGATTGACGAATTCGGCCGCCTGGGTGAGGCCGTCATGGCCGAGCACCGGCAGGACCGGACCGAAAATCTCTTCCTGCATCAATTTGATGTCCAGCGGCGGATCAATCACCACGGTGGGCGGGAAGAGGCGGGTATTGCCCGCCTTCGCCTTGTCGAAATCGGCCTGCAGAACGGTGGCGCCGGCGCTGCGCGCCTCCTCCACCATCTCGCTCAGGCGGGCATGGTGGCGTTCGGACACGATGGCGGTGTAGTCCGCGTTTTCCGCCACATTGGGCCACATGCGATTGGCTTCCGCCATCACCGCCTCGCCGAATTCGCGCTGGGAGCCTTTAGGCGCCAGGGCGTAGTCAGGCGCGACGCAGGTTTGACCGGCGTTGAAATACTTGCCCCAGGCGATGGTCTTGGCCGCTTCCGCGATGTCGAAATCGGGCGCGATCACGGCCGGTGACTTGCCGCCCAGCTCCAGCGTCACCGGGGTCAGGTTTTCCGCCGCCGCCTTGGCGACGATGCGGCCGACATGGGTGGAGCCAGTGTAGAAGAGATGATCGAAGGGCAGGGAGGAAAAGGCTTCCGCAACCTCCGGGCCGCCTTCGATGACCGCCACATGGTCTTCTGAATACATCTCGGAGAGCACGTCGCGCAGCAGCCCGGCGGTGCGCGGGGTGAATTCCGAGGGTTTGATCATCACCCGGCAACCCGCGCCCAGGGCTGCGACCAGCGGGGCGAGGGCGAGCTGCATGGAATAATTCCACGGCGCGATAATGCCCACCACGCCCTTTGGCTCGCGGCGCACATAGGCGGTGCCCGGCGTCAACGTCATCGGCACGGGCTTGCGCTTGGATGCGGCCCATTGGGTGAGATGCTGGCGGGTATGCTTGGCCGTCGCGATAGTAAAGCCGGCCTCTGCGATGGCGGTCTCCGCCGGGCTGCGCCGGGAGAAATCCGCGTCGATCGCCTTGGCGAAGTCCTCGCCGCGGGCTTTGACCATCGCTTCGATCTTTTTGAGATCGGCCTTGCGCTGTTCGATTGGACGGTGGCGTTCTTTGCCGAACGCCTCTTTCTGGGCGGCGAAGATCGTGTTGAGGCGGTCCAGCTCGGTTTCGGGCGCTGCTGCCAGTTCGGCGGTCATGGGCGGCTCCTTTATGGATAGAGGGCGCGGCGGCTAGCGATCAGACAGGATCATATCAGCTGCGCGCGTCGCGATCATGATGGTGGGGGCATTGGTGTTGCCGCCGACCACGGCCGGCATGACCGAGGCGTCGACGACGCGAAGATGGGAGACCCCGCGCACCTTGCAGGTCGGGTCGACCACGGCCATGTCGCCGCCGCCCATCGCGCAGGTGGAGGTGGGGTGGTAAAGCGTTTCCGCCCGCGCGCGCATATCCGCTTCCAGGCTGGCGCGATCGCCGGACGGGTCGGAGGGCAGGTCGAGTTCTTTAAACTCGCCGTCAAACGCGTCGGACAGAAGAATGTCGCGGGCGGTCTCCAGACAATCGGTCATCACCGCCACGTCTTCCTCGTGATCGAGATAGTTGGGGTCAATGACGATGGGATCGTTGGGGTCGGCGCTCCTGAGCGTCAGGCGGCCCCGGCTCTTGGGATAAAGATGGCAGGCGTGAAGGCTGATGCCGTGCCCCGTGAGCGTCTCGCGGCCATGGGGGCTCGCCAGCGCTGGGATGAAGACCAGCTGAATGTCCGGCAGATCGCCCGCCCGGCTCGACTTCACAAAGCCGCAGCCCTGGACCGGATTGACGGTGAAATTGCCCGTGCCGGTCGCCGCCCATTGCAGCACGTCGCGCGCGGTGGCGGGGAATTTTTGCAGGGAATAGCCGATTGAGGTCGGCTTCTTGGTCCGCGCCCGGGCCATGATGTCGAGATGGTCCTGCAGGTTTTCGCCGACGCCGGGCAGGTCCTGCTCGACCGAGATGCCATGCTCGCGCAAATGATCCGCCGGACCGACGCCGGACAGCATCAGGGTGTGCGGCGAGTTGATCGCCCCGCCGGAGACGATGACTTCCTTCGTGGCGATCACCTCCTGGCGTTCGCCGTCCACCTCGATCTCAACGCCCTGGGCTTCGCCGTTTTCAATCAGGATGCGGCGGACCATCGCGCCAGTCACCACGGTGAGGTTCGGGCGCTGCATGGCGGGCTTGAGGAAGGCGTCGGCGGCCGAGCAGCGCTTGCCGCCTTTTTGGGTGACCTGATAGACGCCGAAGCCCTCCTGGGCCGCGCCGTTATGGTCGGGGCATTCAGGGATCTGCTTGCGGCGGCAGGCCTCGTAATACATCTCGGTCAACGGGTTGAGCGGCTCGATGGATTTGACATTGAGCGGGCCGCTTTTGCCGTGCCAGGGCGCGCCGTGGTTTTCGTTGTTTTCAACGCGGATAAAGGCTTCCAACGCCGCTTCGCCGGACCAGCCCTCACAGCCATAATCGTCCCGCCAGCTGTCATAGTTCTCCAGCGCGCCGCGCATATAATGCATGGCGTTGATCGAGGACGACCCGCCCAGCGTTTTGCCGCGCGGCCAGTAGAGCTTGCGGTCGCCGAGATTTTTTTGCGGCTCGGTCCAGTAGTCCCAGTTGATCGACGGATCGGTGATGGTGAACTGCAAGAGCATCGGCGTCTTGATGTTCGTCTTATTGTCCGACCCGCCCGCTTCCAGGACGCAGACCGTGGTGCCGCCGTCGGCCGATAGGCGGTCGGCGAGCACGCAGCCGGCCGAGCCCGCGCCGATGATCACATAGTCAAAGACGTCGCTCACTGGCCTTCACCCTCGGCTTCCAGCTCGGCGGTTGGAGCGTCCGCGGCGGCGACGCGCTCGGCGAGCGGGCTGACATGTTCAGAGACGGCGCGGAAGAAGGCGTAGGCTTCCTCCAGCTTGTTAAACCAGACCGGATCGCCGGAGTTCTGTGCGATCACCACGCCGCGGCGGCGATCGACCCAGATATATTGGCCGAACACCCCGGCGGCGTAGAACTCGCCGTCATAGTTCGACGGCACCCAGAAATGCAGGCCGTAGCCGCGCTCGGGATAGCGGGTGTTTCCCGGCTCCTGGAAATCCGCGCGCGGCGTGGTGGCCTCCTCGCTCCAGCCTTGAGGCAATAGGCGCACACCGTCCCACACCCCGTCCATGCGGTAAAGCTCGCCGAAGCGGGCATAGTCTTCGCTGGTCGCCTGCAGGCAGCAATAGCCCACACCGATGCCGTCCTCGCCCGGCTTGTTCTGCAGCCAGGTCGCGTCAGACGCCATGCCTAGGGGGGTCCAAAGCTCTTCGGACACCACGTCCGCCAGCCGTCCGCCATAAACCGCGCGCGCGACAGCGGCGAGAACGTGGGAGTTGGGGCTGGTGTAGTGCAGATCCTGACCGGGCTCGCGATCGCGCTCGACCTCGCCGACCATGGTGTCGATATTGCGGCCCAGGATGAAGGCGTTGAAGAAGAGCGGGCGGATATCGCTGGGATTGCCTTCCGAGTATTCTTCGTTGAAGTCGACGCCGGCGGACATCATCAGCAGGTGGCGCAGGCTGGTTTCGCCATAGGGCGTGCCCTCAAACTGCGGGGCGTATTGCGCGGCGGCATCGTCCAGGCTGTCGATCAGCCCGTCTTCCAAGGCCTTGGCGATCAGGGTGGCGACGACCGATTTGGCCACCGACCAGCTGGTGAACAGGCTGTCTTCGTCAGCCCCCTGGAAAAAGGCCTGGTCGATCACCGCGCCGTCGCGCATCACCGTCAGGCCGATGATTTCCGCACGCGCCGCATAATCGGCGACCGAAACGCTTCCGCCATTATACTCAAAGCTTTCCGGCATCGCGCCTTCAGAGCGGGGCAGGGCCGTCGGTGCGCCGGCGGACACGGGGCTGAAGGGCAGGATTTCATCCATCACCTGGAAGGTGGCGGGGTAGTCCTCGGGCACATCCAAGGCCGCGATGCTGGCCGGCGAATACTCAGACCAGGGCCGGTAATACCAGCCCGCCGCCGCCACGGCGGCGATCACCACGATCGCGATCAGCGCGTAAATAATGCGCATCATAACAATGTCCTCCCCTTGAGCGTCCCGCCGTCATCCCGCGGCGGTGACTCTCAGATGAGAGAAGTGAACACTGTTCAGTCCATTATGACCAGTGCCCAATCCGGCGCAGGGGCAGCCGCTCGTCACCCCGCCGGCGTCAGCCGCACCAACGCCCCGTCTTCCCCGTCGGTCAGCACCCACAGCGCGCCATCCGGCCCGGTCGCGACCTGGCGGATACGGGGACGGTCTTCCAAGAAGAGGCGGTTTTCCGCGATCACGGCGCCGTCGGCGTCAAGGTCGAGATGGTGGAGAGCCTGGCCCGCCAGCGCCGCAACGAACAAATCACCGGTCCAGTCAGCGAACAGATCGCCGTCATAAACCGCAAGGCCGGCCGGCGCGATGGACGGCGTCCAGCCCCAGAGCGGCGCGGTGAAGCCTTGCTCTTCATGGTCGGTGAAGGGGGAAATGCGCGCGCCGTTATAGTCGCGGCCTTCGGTGACGATCGGCCAGCCATAATTGGCGCCGGGCATGAGCTGGTTGAGCTCGTCGCCGCCGGCGGGGCCGTGTTCATGCTCCCAGATCACGCCGCGGCGGGCGTCAAAGGCGATGCCTTGAACATTGCGGTGGCCGTAGGAATAGACATAGGCCGCCAACCCGCCCTCATTGAAGAAGGGATTGTCGGCGGGCGGCGCGCCGTCGGCGTTGATCCGCACCACCGTTCCCAGATGATTGTCGCGCAGCTGGGCCTGCTCGCGGTACGCAAACGCGTCGCCCAACGTCAGCAGCATCGTGCCGTCGGGCAGAAAGGCCAGGCGGCCGCCATAATGCGCGTCGGTGTCGCGGTCGGGGCTGGCGCGGAAAATCGTTTCACCGTCGACCAAAGCCTCGCCGTCGAACCGGGCGCGGTAGACCGCCGTGGCGTTGGCGTCGGCGTCGCCGGCCGAGTAGGTGAGGAAGACGGTGTTGGAGGTCAGGAAGTCGGGTGCGGCTTCGACTTCCATCAAGCCGCCCTGACCCGCAAAGAAGGACTCCGGCACGCCCGCGACCGGCGCTTCGACCAGCTGGCCGTCACGGATCAGGCGCAGGGCCCCGGAACGCTCGGTGATCAGAATGTCGCCGCCCGGCAGGAAAGCAAGATCCCAGGGAAAGGCGAGGCCGTCCGCAATGATGGTTTCGTCAAAGATATCGCTCGAGATCTGCGGCGCTTCGGAGCGGTCTTGCGGACCGCCGCAGGCGGTGAGCCCGGCGGCCAGCGCCAGCAGGCCGGCGGAGCGGATCAGAGTGGATGTGCGCGGCGCCATGGCGGCCTCTCCCTCAATCATTGGGTCACACCGGGTTTGCCGGCGCGCTGTGAATCGGCATTCTAGCGACCAGGCTGTAAAACGCACCTGGAAGGGGAAGAGCGATGGGATTTCTGCGGGCTGCATTGGGATTTGTTGTCGCGGTCATCGTGCTCACCGTGCTGGCGGTGATCTTCCAGACCGGCTTCGTGCTCTCGGCTCTCGGCGATGTGGGCGCCCAGCTGAGCCTTGGGCCCATTCTCTCCATGATCGTGGATGATTTGATCGGCTTTGCGCCGCTTTATGGCGCGCTGGTGGCGATTGGCTTGCTGGTGGCCTTTCCGGTCGCAGCGATCGTGCACCGCGTCACCAAGCTGTCGCGGGTGTTGGTGTTCGCGGGGGCGGGGCTGGTATGCATGCTGGTGATGCTGCTGGCGATGGAGCAGGTCTTCTTTGGGGTCCAGCTGGTGGCGGGCGCGCGCACCTTGCCCGGGCTGGTGAGCCAGATGATCGCTGGCGCGATTGCGGGCTGGGCCTTCGTCCAGCTCACGCCGTCGCCCCGCGCCGCGTCCTAAACCAAGACATAGAAAAACCCCGCCGCCGCAGGCGCGGCGACGGGGCGTTTCGTCCTGACCCGTAACGCGTCTTAGTCGACGCGGCGGTTAGTCGACCCGACGTCTTTGCGGCGCGCCCGGGTGCAGCGTGTTGGACGCCACCGGGACGCTTTCGCTGTCGCGGCCGCCGCCGTGCGGCACATGACCCTGGTCGGCCTGACGGCGTGAGCGGATATGGCTGACCGGGGCCTGAGGCTCGCTCGCCGAGGAATGGCGCGACGGCGTCGGGGCCGGGTGCGGATGTTGCGGGATTTCAATATCCACACACTCGACCAAACGCCACTCGAAGCGCTCGCCATGGACCAGCTCATAGCGCGCGATCTGCTCGGTGCGCTGCGGCGACATGGAGCGGGAGACCGAACCTTCATCCGCGAGGACGTGAATGGTGTAGGTCTCTTCCTGCGCCGGGATGTGGATTTCCTCCACCGTGGCCGGGCGCACCAGCACTTCGCGGCTGATGGTGGTGAATTCAGGATCGACCGGGATTTCCCGGATGTGCGCCGGTTCGGTCACCACGGTGCGGTGGATCGTCTCATACACGGCCGGCTCTTCAACCAGACACCAGATCTCACCGGTTTCCGGGTCGTGGCGGACCTGACGGGCGCCCTCGACATAGCCGCGCACCCATTTCAGCTGCGCTTCGCGGACCAGGATGCGCTCGGACACGGTCTCGGTGCGGGCCGGTTCGACCTCATAGCGCACATAAGACGGGCGGATTTGAACCGTTTCGGTGCGGGTCTCATAGACCGGCTCGGTCACGACATAGCGCATGCCCGCGTCGCGAGCGACATAGGTCATCGTCCGGCGCTCGAGACGCGGATCGGTGACGTCGAAAATCTCATAGCCGTCAGCGACGACCACCGTCTGCATGACGGTTTCATACTCTGCGTCGATGCGCACGAGCTGGTAGCATTCCCCGATCTGCGCATTCGGAAGACCAACCTGCATGCCCATCGGATGTGGCGATGCGGCGACCGCCGAGGACGCGGCGATCGCCGCGCTGACGGAGCCTAAGAGTAGCGTTCGGAAAGCCATACTTTCCCCCCCTTTGAAAGTGTAGATGCGTCTCCAGGACCTGTTCCCAAGCAACGCGGAACCTGCCCCTCTGCTAGGTTCGACCCTACGACGTTACCGGGTTTTAGGAATTTGTTAATGACATTCTTGGGTCTGTGGCCGAATTTACCATTCAAAAATCACATTGTGTCCAATACGCCACAATTTGCGCTGCGTATCGATCAACCGCATGACAAAGCAACCGAATGCGGCATAAGCTGTGCATTGACGCGGAACGTAGCGATCACAAGCTGCGCCGCATCTTTATATTTCTCAGGGGGAGGAAGCCCGAATGAAGCGTTCCATTAAAGCTGTTGCGCTTGGCGCAACCGCACTCGCCGCTGGTGTGGTCAGCGCCGGTGCGATGGCTCAATCGTCAGATGACGTCATCACAGTGACCGCGCAGAAGCGCGAACAGACACTGCAGGAAGTTCCGATCGCCGTGTCGGTGGTTCAGGCTGAGACGATCCAAAACGCCCAGATCGTTGACGCGCTTGATCTGCAATCCGTTATTCCGTCTCTGCGCGTCAGCCAGTTGGAGCGCAGCTCGAACGCGACGTTCATCATCCGCGGTCAAGGCAACGGCGCGAACAATCCGGGCATTGAGCCGTCGGTCGCCGTTTACATCGACGGCGTGTTCCGCAGCCGGGCCGGCACCGTTTTGTCGGATCTGATGGATATTGAGCGCGTTGAAGTTCTGCGCGGACCCCAGTCGACCCTGTTTGGCAAGAACGCCACCGCCGGCGTGGTGAGCATCATCACCCAATCGCCTCAATTCGAATTCGGCGGGACGGCCGAAGCGACGGTCGGCAATTACAACACGACCATTCTTCGCGGCTCTGTGACCGGACCGGCGTCCGACAATGTCGCGTTCTCGCTGTCCGGCAGCTACAACCAGCGCGACGGATATTATGACAATCTGGGTCCGGCGGCCGACTTCAACAATCGCGACCGTTGGTCGATCCGCGGGCAGCTGCTGTTCCTGCCGACCGATAATCTCGAGATCCGCCTGATCGCCGACTATGACGAGATTGACGAACATTGCTGCGGCACAGATCGCTTCATCGATGGGCCGACAGGTCCTGTACTCCGCGGCTTGCTGGGCGGTCAGACTTCAGCCGGTGCCGGCTTCAACTATCAGATCGCGACCGACTTCGCGAACCAGAACCAGATCGACAATTCGGGCGTGTCGCTCCAGGCGGACTGGAGCCTTGGCGAGACGATGACGTTCAGCTCCATCACCGCCTATCGGATGTATGATGATTTCGTCGATTTTGAAGGCGATTTCACCACGCTTTCCCTGCTCGGTGAGAATATCCGCGGCCTTGACGTTGACACCTTCAGCCAGGAATTCCGCCTGACGGGCGACTGGAATAACCGCGCCTTTTATCTCCTCGGGGCGTATTATTCCCGTGAGGACATGACCGTCGAAGACTCCCGTCTGTATGGCACAGATACGCGCGCCTATGTGGATATCTTGTCCGGCGGCGCACTGCCGGCGTTTGAAGTTCCGCTGGGCTTTGCGCCGAACACCTTCTTTGCGCCCGGCGGCGGCACCCGCTACACCGCCGAGCAGGAAGATGAGCAGTTCCAGATCTTCGCTCAGGTCGATTTCAACCTGACCGATCGCTTGGTGCTGACGGGTGGCCTCGCTTACTTCCAGGCGGACAAAGAGGTCGACTTCCGCAACGTCGTGCGCACCAACCCGTTCTCGGATCTGAACCTGGTTGAGCTGGGTCTGGGCGGCTTCCTGGCAAGCGCCGGTATTGATCCGAACAATCCGGCGCAAGTGGGCGCCTTTGCGGCCGCACAGCCGGCTGTCTTTGGCGCCTTTGTGAATGCATCGACCACCTTCAACTCGGTTGCGCTGAACAATGGCGGGGTCCTTGATCCGGCGACTGGCGTCGTGGTTGATCCGGCCACCGGCTTGCCGCTGGCCAACCCGCTTCTGGACTTCTACGCGCTCGGCCTGCAGCCGCTTGGCGCGCTGACCCCGTTCCCGAACTCGGTCGAAGATGGCACCACGTCCGACTCTGATTGGCCTTACACCATTCGCCTGGCGTTCGACGCCACCGATCGCACCAATGTCTACGCGTCCTTCTCGCGTGGATTTAAGGCGTCGTCCTGGAACCTGACCCCGGACACCCGCCCGGACACCAACGACGTCGCTGCGCTGCGCGCGGCGGGTGAGCTGGCGGCCGACAATGCGCTGGGCCTGCCCACCGTGGTCAACACGGCCGAAGCGCTCGGCGTCGCCGGCAACCAGCGCTTCGCCCGTCCGGAAATCACCGAAACGTTTGAAATCGGCTTTAAGACCCGTTTCAGCTTCGGTTCGCTGGACGTCGCCTTCTTTGATCAGACGATCACGGACTTCCAGTCCTCGGTCTTCCAGGGGGCTGGCTTTGCGGTCATCAATGCGGGTGAGCAATCCGCCCAGGGCCTGGAGTTTGACAGCGTCATCAACCCGCCGGCGATCCCGGGGCTGACCATCACCTTGGCCGGTCTGTGGATGAATGCGGAGTATGACGACTTCCAGGGCGCTCCGGTGGTGAGCGGCAGTGCGATTGACCTGGCCGACGGCGTCGCCGACGGCACGGGTGATCTGAGCGGTCAGGAAGTTGCGGGAATTCCCGAGTTTTCCGGTTCGTTCGGCCTTCAGTACAACCACGAACTGGAGATGGGCGAGCTCTTCTTCCGGGCGGACTGGCAGTATGAATCGGACGTCCGTGTGGGGGAGAACCTGCCGGACACCATCACGCGTGAGGTCAGCACGATCAACGCATCGGTCGGCCTCAATCTCGACAATGGCATTGAGGCGCTGGTGTGGGCTCGCAATCTGAACGAGGACGAGTACTACACCTCCGGCTTCCCGACGACGCTGCAGGCCGGCTCCTTCTCGACCTACCCGAACCAGCCGCGGACCTATGGTCTGACGCTGCGCAAGCGGTTCTAAGGTCGATCACCTCTGTCGCGCCTCACAGCGTGACGGCACAGAGCGGCGCCGGGGCAACCCGGCGCCGTTTTCTCTTTTTGGTCCTCCCTCGCCTCCGCTCGGTCAGGTCCTCGCTCTCGGCGAGACAAGCTCGCCTTCGCTGCGGGCGGCTGTTCGCCTTGCGACGCCTGCGGCGTCGGGGCGCAAAGAATTGTGACCTCAGCTCAGTAAGAGCTTAGCGACGGGTGAAGTTGGGTGAGGGGGCTGTCGTCGCGCCCGACGGCCCGGATGGGCCGTAGGATGGAAAGGAAGACCAACCGGAGAGGAGGGAGGACAGGAACATCCGAGCGCGTGAGCGCTCGCAAGGCGAACAGCCGCCCGCAGCGTCAGCGAGGACCGACCGACCGGAGGGGAGGGAGGACAGGAAAGAGGCTGCGTCAGCAGCGCCCTTGAACTTTATCCGTGAACGGCGTTCATTGCAGCCATGAATGAGATTTACACCCTTGTCCTCGTCTTGGGCGCTTCGGCGCTCTCGATTGGGCTATTGGTGGCGCTGAACGCCTTTATGGGCGGCTGGACAGCCTCGCGCCTGACCGATCTGGACGCTGCGGCCAGGCGCATCGGCGTTGATGTGATCGGATTTAAAGCCGGAACGCGCGGCGTGCTGGATGCGGACAAGGCTGCGGCGCTGGTGTTTGAGGCGGGCGGCGAGCGCCTGGGCCTCGCCGTGTGCCTGGGAGACAGAATCGCGGTGCGTGCGGTGCGTCCGGCGGAGCTGGTCGGCGCTGCGGCCGAGGGCGCGCATCTGGCTCTAACCCTTGACGATTACACCTTGCCGACGGTCAATTTGCGCTTAAGTGACACGGCCGCAGCGCAGCGTTGGGCGGATGATCTCAACGCCTTTATCGGCCAGGACAGCTCCGAGATGGCTTATGCCTGACTTACCCAATCCGATCTATTTCGCGATCCCCGGCTTCGTGGCTTTGGTGATCGCCGAGATGATTTACGCCCGCGCCACGGGCAAGGCCCAGTACGAGCCGCGCGACACCGCCGCCAGCCTGATCATGGGCTTGGGCAACACCGTGTCGGGCGTTCTTTTGGGCGGCGTCGCGCTGGTTTGGTTCAGCTTTCTCGAGCCGTTTGCGCTGTATGATTTTGGCTGGGCCTGGTGGGTCTTTGTGCTGGCCTTCGTGCTGGATGACTTCGTGTATTATTGGTCGCACCGCTTTGCGCACACCGTGCGCTGGTGGTGGGCCGACCATGTCATCCACCACTCCAGCCAGCACTACAATCTGTCCACGGCCCTGCGGCAGCCCTGGCTTAGCCCGCTGACGCTGAAATTCATCTTTTTTGGATCCTGGCTTGTGCTGCTGGGCTTTCCGCCGGCGATGATCGCCTTTGTCGGCGCGCTCAACCTGATCTACCAGTTCTGGATCCACACCGAGACGGTTGGAAAAATGTGGGCGCCGATCGAGTGGGTGATGAACACCCCGTCCCATCACCGGGTTCACCACGCCACCAATCCGCGCTATCTCGACCGCAATTACGCCGGCGTTTTCATCATCTGGGACCGGATGTTCGGCACGTTCGAGCCGGAGCGCGAGGACGAGCCCTGCCGCTACGGCATCGTGCGCAATCTGGGCACCTATAATCCGATCAAGATTTGCCTACATGAATGGCTGGGCATCATCAAGGATGTCCGCCGCTCCAAATCGATAGGCGAAGCGCTGGGTTATTGGCTCGGCCCGCCCGGATGGTCGCCGGACGGCAGCCGTGACAGCTCGAAAATCCTCAAGGCCCGCTGGAAGGCTCAACGCGAGGCGGAGGCCGGCGATACGACCGAGGCGGCGAAAGTCGCGGCGGAGTAGGGACTCCCTTGCCCCTCTCCCCCTTGCAAAAGGGGGAGAGGTCGGGTGAGGGGGTGCGTTTCAGCTTGTATCGGGAGTGAAGGATGAAGCGCCGCTCACCCCTCACCTAACCTCTCCCCTCAAGAAGGGGAGAGGGACAGGCCGCTCCAAAACACCGCACCCCACCGGCTCAAAACCCCGCTTGCCAAGCGAGCTTTCTTCCAACACACTTCCAAAAGTGAACGCTGTTCACGCCGACTAAAGATCGGCGGTTCAGCTTGAGCGGGCCAGCGCGCTCGCATGAAGCGCGGCGCGCGGCGGCCCTGCGAGATGCGGGAGGAACGCCATGACGGCGCTGCGCGATCTTTATCCGATGCCGGACATCGACAAGCACTGGCACGTGCCCAACGAATTTGAGGCGGTCTTTGATTGGCGCTTTGACGAAGGTCGGACCACGCTCATGCACCTGTATCAAAAGGGTAAGGACATGCAGTGGGATGCGCTGAACCGCATCGACTGGACCCAGGAGCTTGATCCCGAAGACCCGATGCAGATGCCCGATGAAGCTGTTCCAATTTTTGGCTCTGCGGTTTGGGACAGGATGACGAGGCAGGAAAAAGCGGAGATGCGCCGCCATGGGCAGGCCTGGAATATCTCCCAATTCCTGCAAGGCGAGCAGGCGGCCTTGCTGGCCGCCTCGAAAATCGTCCAGTCGGTGCCGGACTTGGACGCCAAATTCTACGCCGCCACGCAGGTGATGGACGAGGCCCGTCATGTCGAGGCGTACAAAAAACTGCTGGGCAAGTTCGGCGTCGCCTATCCGATGACCGATCCCTTGCAGGAGCTGGTCAATGACGCGCTGTCCGACAGCCGCTGGGACGTCACCTATCTGGCCATGCAGGTGGTCATTGAAGGCTTGGCGCTCGCCGCGTTCGGCACTATCCGCGATCTCGCCCAGAACCCGCTGGCCAAGACGGTCAACGCCTATGTCATGGAGGACGAAGCGCGCCATGTCGCCTTCGGCCGCCTGTCCCTGCGCGATTATTATCCCGAGCTGACCCAGAAAGAGCGCGACGAACGCGAAGAATTCCTTGTGGACGCCTGCTATCTGATGCGCGACCGCATGACCCAGTCCAAGGTCGTCTACGAACAGCTCGGCCTGCCGGTCAAAGAGTGTGAGGAATTCACCGAGCAGTCGGAGATCGTGAAGCTTTACCGCACGCTGTTATTCCAGCGCATCGTCCCGATCGTGAAAGATATCGGCCTGTGGGGGCCGAAGATCCAGAAATGCTATGAAGATATGGGCGTGCTGCATTATGCCGAGCTCGATCCGCAAGCGCTTCAGGATGAGGACGAGCGCATCGCCAAAGAACTCGACGCCGCCGCCGAAGGCGTCGATCCGACCAAGGCGCGCGCCGATTACATCCACGCCGTCGCCGCCGAAGGGGCCGCGGGCCACGCCGAGTAATCATTCCCCGCCTCACGTCCCATTCCCCTCACTTTTGGGACTGAGCGAGCGGACTTCAGCCCTGCAAGGCGTAGCGCTTTGCAGGGTTTTTCTTGCCGTTTCGTGACTTGCCTCTCGCCGTACGGCGCCTAAAACGGCGAGCTCCGTATACCAACGAGGGCGCGCCATGAGACACTTTCTCTCGACCGAAGACTGGTCCCGCAACGACCTGCAGCAGATGATCGACCGCGCGCGCGCCTTCCGCGACAGTCCGCAGGGCGACGCTTTGAAGGGCAAGTCGGTCGCCTTGATGTTCTTCAACCCGTCCCTGCGCACCCGCTCCAGCTTTGATATCGGCGTCCATCATCTGGGCGGCCACGCCATCGTGCTGGATGCGCGCGGTCAAACCTGGCCGGTGGAGATCGAAGAAGGCGCGATCATGGACGGCGAGCCGGAAGAGCACGTCAAAGACGCCGCCCGCGTGCTGTCGCGCTATGTCGATCTGATCGCCATTCGCTGCTTCCCGAAATTCCAGGACTGGGAAGCCGAGCGCGAAGACCCGCTGATCACCGCCTACGCGAAATACGCCACTGTGCCGGTCATCAATATGGAGACCATCGTTCATCCCTGTCAGGAATTGGCGATGATGATGGCGCTGCAAGACCGGCTGGGCGATGTGCGCGGCAAGGATTTCCTGCTCACCTGGGTGCCGCATCCCAAGCCGCTGAACACGGCGGTCGCCAATTCCGCACTGCTGATCGCATCGAAATTCGGCATGAATGTGCGCTTGCTGATCCCTGATGAGGTTTACCGCCTGGACGAGCGCTATATGGGCGCGGCCGAACGCTTCTGCGACGCCGCAGGCACGACGCTGACCGTCACGACCGATCCCAAGGAAGGCTATGCCGGCGCGGATGCGGTCTACGGCAAAAGCTGGGGCGCCTTGCCGTTTTACGGCGCCTGGGAGGGCGAAGCGCCCTACCGCGCCAAAGGCGCCGGCTTCATGATTGATGAAGCCAAGATGGCGCTGACCAAGGACGGCGTGGTGAGCCACTGCCTGCCGATGCGCCGGAACGTGAAAATCGCCGATGCGGTCGTCGACAGCCCTGATTTCCTGGGCATTGAGGAAGCGGAAAACCGCCTGCACGTGCAAAAGGCCATCATGGAGCGGCTGATCACCGACGCGGCGTCATGAGCGGGCAGGAGACCAAGCTGTCGCGGCCGCCAGTGCGCGCCGCCATCGTGGAATTGCTGTCCCACATGCGCGACGGCAAGGAGATCCGCGAATACTTGAACCGCTTCTCCGAGCTGGATCAGGAACGCTTCGCCGTCATCAAGGTGGGCGGGGCGATCATCGAAGAGCAGCTTGACGACCTCGCGCGGGCGCTGGCCTTTCTGCAGTCGGTCGGCCTCGCCCCGATCGTCGTCCATGGCGGAGGGCCGCAGCTCAACGCCGCGCTGGAAGCCGCCGGCTTTCCCGAACAGCGCAAGGACGGCCTGCGCATCACCCCGCCGGAGGCCATCGGCACGGTGCGCGATACGCTCACCGCGGTGAATGTGAAGCTGGTCCAGGCGGTGCGTGACCAAGGCGGGCGCGCGGCCTCCATCCCGTCCGGCGTGTTTGAAGCGGAGCTGATCGACGAAGCCGGGCTTGGCCGGGTCGGCGAGCCCAGCGGCGTTCGCCTGGATCTGGTCGCCGCCGCCGCCAAGGCGGGTCAGGCGCCGATCCTGACATGCCTGGGCGATACGGCGGACGGGCGGCTGGTCAATATCAACGCCGACAGCGCGGTGCGCGCCCTGGTGGGTGAGCTGCAGCCCTATAAGATCGTCTTTCTGACCGGGACGGGCGCGCTGCTGGACCAAGCCGGCGCGCCGATCTCCACGGTCAATCTCGCCACTGACTATGACGACCTGATGGCCCAGGACTGGGTCGCCGGCGGCATGCGGCTGAAACTGCAGGAGATCAAGCGCCTGCTCGATGCCCTGCCGCTGTCCAGCTCGGTCTCGATAACAAGGCCGGACGTGTTGGCGAAAGAGCTGTTCACCCATGCCGGCGCCGGCACGCTGGTGCGCAAGGGCGAGCGGATTGAGGAGATCACGGATCTGTCCGCCCTCGATCAGGCGCGCGCCACAGCCCTGATCGCGGAGAGCTTCGGGCGGCCGCTGAAGCCGGGCTATTTCGACGGTCTCGATTTTGACCGCGCTTTCGTCACCGAAAACTACCGCGCGGCGGCGATCACCGCGCGGCTGGGCGATACGATTTATCTCGACAAATTCGCCGTGCTCGACGCCGCGCGCGGCGAGGGGCTGGGCGGCGCGGTGTGGAAGCGCCTGGTCGCTTATGCGCCGCGGCTTTACTGGCGCTCGCGCCGGGACAATCCGATCAACGAGTTCTACTTTGCCGTCTGCGATAGCGCGATCAAGCGCGGCGAGTGGACGGTGTTCCAGCGCGGCGAAACCGATCTGGCGCGCCTGCCGGTCCTGGCCGAACACATCGCCGCTTTGCCCGCCAGCCTGGAGGAGGCGTGATGAAGCGCATCGGTCTCGTCGGCGCGCGCGGTCATACCGGACGCGAACTCATCCGGCTTTTAAGCCAGCGCGATGACCTGGCGCTCGGCTTTGCGGTGTCCCGCGCCATGGCCGGCCAGCCGGTCACCAACTTGGCGCCGGAGGCGGACCCGTCACTGGTCTTTGAAGCTCTGACGCCGGACGACATCGCCCAGCGCGGCGCCGACGCGGTCATCCTCGCCATGCCTAACGGCGCAGCGGCGGAGTATGTCGCGGCGATCGAAGCGGAAGCGCCCGGCGCCGTGATCGTCGACCTTTCCGCAGACTATCGCTTTGACGACGCCTGGACCTATGGCTTGCCGGAGATTTATGGCCGCGAGCAGATCCGCGGCGCGACCCGCATCTCCAATCCGGGCTGCTACGCCACCGCGGGCCAGCTCTGCGTCGCGCCGTTGCGTCCATACCTCGCGGGGCCGGCGCATCTTTTCGGGGTGTCCGGCTATTCCGGCGCCGGCACCACGCCGAGCCGGAAGAATGATGTCGAGGCGCTGAAAGACAATCTCATGCCCTACGGCCTGGTCGGGCATGTGCATGAGCGGGAGATGAGCCGGCAGCTGGGCCATGAGGTCCGCTTCAGCCCCCATGTCGCCGCCTTCTTCCGCGGCATCACTCTGACCGCGCAGCTCGAATTCGCCCAACCGCTCACCGCCGACGCCTTCCGCGCCGCCTATGACGCGGCCTATGGCGACGAAGCCTTGATCAACGTCATCGACGCGATCCCTGAAATCACCGACGGCGCCTTCAAGCCCGGCGCGGTGGTCGGCGGTTTCATCCTGTCCGAGGAAGGCCGCCGCGGCGTCGTGGTGGCCGCGCTCGACAATCTTCTTAAAGGCGCGGCGGTGCAGGCGCTGCAGAATCTGGCGCTGGCGCTGGGTCTGGAGGAGCTGAAGGGGATTGAGAGATAGCCTTTTCCTGAGGGTCCTTCGAGACGCGCGTTTCACGCGCTCCTCAGGATGAGGTTTTCGTGAAGCGCTTACCTTCCTCATCCTGAGGAGGCCGAAGGCCGTCTCGAAGGACGCAGGGCCTTTGCCTAACGCCCCCGTGAACAGCTGTGACTTGGCTCTGGCGCGGCGCGCGCCACATTAAAGGCGTCATCCCTTGCCAAGAGTGCCCCATGCATCGCTCCCTTCTCCTCGCCGCCGCCTTGTTCGCTTTGCCCGCCGGCGCTTGCGCCCAGGACGCCGGTCCCTATGTCACGTCCGCGACGCCGGAGGGCGCGGACCTGCCTGACGGATTGTCACACGCCGTGTTCGCCTCGGGCTGTTTTTGGTGCACGGAAGCTGATTTTGAAAAGCTCGACGGCGTCGTCGAAGTGGTCTCCGGCTTTTCTGGCGGCGCGGAGCCGAACCCCGGCTATTACGACGTGGTCTACGGGCGCACCGGCCATTCCGAAGCGGCGCGCGTAATCTTTGATCCGGCGGTGGTGAGCTATCAGCAGCTGCTGGACCATTACTGGGTCAATGTCGATCCGTTCGACCGCGAGGGGCAGTTCTGTGATCGGGGCGGGGCGTATGCGCCGCATATCTTCCCGATCAATGACGCTCAGCTGGCGGCGGCTCTAGCCTCCGCCGAGGCCGTTGAAGCGCGCTTTGAGCGCAGCGTCGCGGTGGATATCGAGCCGCTCACGACCTTCTGGCCGGCCGGCGCGGAGCATCAGGACTTCGCCGAAAACCGCCCGCTGCGCTATTCGCGCTACCGCTTCGGCTGCCGCCGCGATCAGCGCCTTATTCAAATCTGGGGTGAGGACGCGCTCGGCGGCTAATTCGCCGCCGCCGCGATTGCGGCCTCAAACTCGGGCGTGCGCTCGACCGGCGCATAGCCTTGCGCCAGGAAGAGCTGGTAGCGCCGCTCAATGCCGCCGCCCAGATCGATGACGATTTCTCCGGCGGGGCTCATCTCGGCGAAGTCGGCCTGCATGACCGGGATTTCGCGCGGCCGTTCCGAGACAATCAAGACTGGACCCTCAATGCCGACGGGCAGGGGCCAGGTGGCTTCGGCGAAATTGTGCGGCCCGTTCTGGCGCAGCCACATATAGAGGTCGGCCTCTATGTCCGGGCCATAACGCTGGGTCTGGTGGAAGTCATTGCGGTTATCGAAGGCGACGGCCTCAACGCCGGTCTCCTCGATAGCGCGCGCGATCGCGTCGGCGGTCGCGGGCCATTCCCGGACCCGCTTGAAGTCGTTGGCCCGACCCAACGCATCGGTGAGCGCCGGTGAGGCCGCCAGAGTGAGAAACAAGACACCCACGACCGTGTGGAAGGCCACCGAACCATAGATCACCCAGCGCCGCCAGCGCGGGCCTTCGGTGAGCACCCAAGCCGTCAATAAGGTGGCGGCGACAAAGGCGGACGCGGCCCAGTTGGCGTGCGCGCGACTGATGAAGGCTTGGCCCGCAACGATCACCAAGGCGGGCACGGCGAAGCCAGCGAGCATGAGAAGCGGGCGGGCGTCCTGACCGACTTCAAACCGGCGTGCCGCGATCACTACCGCAGCGATGAAGGCGATGAAGGTCGCCGGTCCAAAGACCAGGAATTGGTCGCCGACGAACTGAAGCAATTCCTCAAAATTGAACAACGCGCCCTGCCAGTTGGCGTTGGCGGCGGTGTGGGAGACGGTGGCGAAGTCGTTGGCGGCGTTCCAGAGCAGATTGCCGCTGATGATCGCGAGGAAGAGCGCAAGCGCGCCGAGACCTTTGAGCGTCAGAAGCGCGCGGCGGGCCGGCCCGTCCACTACGATGGCGATCGCCAGGCCGATTAGCAGATAAATCGTGGCGTATTTGGACAGAAAGGCCCATCCGGCCGCGGCGCCGAGGATAAGCGCGAAGGTCCAGCTCGCCTGTTCGCGCAACCGCACGAGCGCATAGAGGGCGATCGTCCAGCCCGCCATCATCACCGCATCGGTGGCGATGATGACCGAGGACAACCACACCGCCGGCATCATCGCCCACAGGACCGCGGCCCAGAAGCCGGCGCGGGAGCCGAAGAGGCGGTTGGCGGTCAAACCCAGAAAGATGGCGCTGATCAAGTGCAGCAAGGGCGCGCCCAAACGCACCGCCCAATCTGCATCGCCGAATGCGGCGGTCGTCGCGGAGATCACCCAGGCGATCATGGGCGGTTTGGAGAAATAGCCCCAGTCCAATGACTGCGCCCACAGCCAGTATTGCGTCTCGTCGGCGTACAGGCTGTTGGGGTCGAGGACGATCGCCGCCAGCCGCATCAGGGTCAGACCGGCCAATACGATCAGCGCCGTGCGAACAGCGGTCTTGGGATCGTCGAACGGCGATCGATCCGGAATGTCGGCGGGGCGCGTCATCGCGGGTGTGATGCGCGTCAAAACGGCGCTTGTCAAAGCGGCGGCGCGGCGAATCGAGAGCGCCGCCGAGGCGGTGCGACATTGTGGCCTTAATGCAACGCTGGGAGGCCAGTTGCGCGATCTTCCTTTTGCCCTCGCTCGCCGCCGCCGAGCGGCCTTTGGCGGACGCATCGCTTAAGAAAGCTTTGGGTTTTGCTGGCAGCATTGACAAAATTAACCATTTGCAAAGCTTCACATCATCCGTGATCAGAGGATCGTCGCCGCGCGCTGTCGCAAAAGCTTCACAAATGTGTCGCCGAACCGTCAGCGCCGGGCTTTAACGCCCGCCAGCGAAGCGTTGGCATAGTGCCGGCGCTGTCCACCGTTGGTCGATTAGGGGGACCACCTCAATGTTCAAGAAGCTTGCTTATGGCGCTTCCATCGCCGCGCTCGCCGCGCTGGCTCCGGTTGCCGCCGTCCACGCGCAGCAGACCTCCGCGCAGCTGCGCGGCGAGATCGTCGACGCCTCCGGCGCGCCGGTTTCGGGCGCCACCGTCACCATTCTTCACGTCAATTCCGGCACCGCATCGCGCGCTGTGACCGGCGACACCGGCTCCTTCTTCCAGTCGGGTCTGCGCGTCGGCGGCCCGTTCACCATCCTGGTCAGCGCGCCGGGCTTTGAAGGCGAAGCGATCGACGGCGTGTTCCTGCGCCCGGGCTCGCAGTCGCCGCTGAACATCGTCCTGAACCCGCAAGCCACCGACGTCATCGTGGTGACCGGTCAGGCGATCAATATGAGCGACCTGAACAACGGCGTCGGCACCAACTTCACCGCTGAAGACATCGCCAATCAGCCGGCCGCAAACCGTGACGTGATCGCGACCCTGGTCCGCGACCCGCTCGCCTTCTCCAACGGCGAAGGCCAGCTCTTCGTCGCCGGCGTGAACCCGCGCTTTAACGGCCTGTCCATCGACGGCTCGCTCCAGCAGGACGATTTCGGCCTGGGCTCCAACACCTACGCCACCGAGCGCTCCCCGATCTCGCTCGACGCTGTTGAATCCGCCTCGCTGGTGGCGTCCGACTACTCCGTGACCGCCTCCGGCTTCACCGGCGGCCTGGTGAACATCACCACTCGTTCGGGTACGAACGAGTTTGATGGCTCGCTGTACTACTACTACCAGGACGAAAACTATTTCGGCGACGAGACCGACGGTCAGACCGTGACCGTGGCGCCGTTCGACGAGAAAGAATACGGCTTCACGCTGGGCGGCCCGATCATCCAGGACCGTCTGTTCTTCTTCGTGTCGTATGACGAGTTTGAATCCGGTTCCGGCTTCGACTTCACCAATGGCGACGCGAACGACGATATCGCGCTGGGCTTCTACGACGCGCTGAACGATTTCGTTTTGAACGCCACCGGCTTTGACATGGGCGGCCGTCCGACGATCGGTTCCACCCCGGTGACCTCCGAGCGCCTGCTCGCCAAAATCGACTGGAACATCAATGATGCGCACCGCGCGTCCTTCACCTACCAGTCGACCGAAGAATCCGGCGCCAGCATCGACCGCCAGGAATTCGCCGGCGCGGCCTACGACATTCCGGTCGAGCTGACCGCCTACACCGCCCAGCTCTTCTCGGACTGGACCGACAACTTCTCCACGACGGTCCGGATCAACCTCAAGGAATTCACCCGCGGTCAGAACTGCCGCGCTGGTTCCGACCAGCCACACCTGGAATTCCGCCTGACGCCGTCCGACCTGGTCGGCTCGCCGCTCGAAGGCCTGCTGCTGGCTGGCGGCGAAGAGACCTTCGTGGGCGGTTGTGACCGCTTCCGTCACGCCAACGAGTTTGACGACGAGCGTCTGCAGCTGCTGGTCCAGGGCGACTATGCTCTGGGCGATCACCTGATCACCGCCGGCGTCGAGTATGAAGAATACTCGCTGCGCAACCTGTTCTTGGCGTCGTCCAACGGCCGCTTCATCTACCGGTCGCTGGATCAGATCACGAACAACACGCCGCAGATCGACTATGTGAACTTCCGCACCAACAACGCCTCGGACGCCGCGGCTGAGTGGGGCCTTGAAAAGTTCACCCTGTTTGCTCAGAACACCTGGCAGGCTGCGGACAATCTGGAAGTCGGCTTCGGCGTGCGCTGGGAGTTCTTCACCCAGGACGACACCCCGCCGTTCGATCCGGCTGTCGACACCGATTACGGCGTCAACACCTCGGGTCAGAACCTGAACGGCAAAGACCTGATCATGCCGCGCTTCAGCTTCCGCTGGGACCAGTCGGACCGCACCACCGTCACCGGCGGCTTCGGTCTGTTCTCGGGTGGTAACCCGCAGGTCTGGGTCTCCAACGCGTTCCAGGAGGCGACCACCTTCGCTCGCCAGAGCTCGGGCACCCCGATCACCAGCTTCGCCATCCCGCAGCCGCTGCTGGACACCGTGGCGAACGGTTCGGGCCGCGTCATCGACGTGATCGCGGAAGACTTCGAGATCCCGTCCGACTGGAAGGGCTCGCTGCGCATCGACCACGAGCTGAACCTCGAGCGCTTCGGCCTCGGCGACGGCTACCTGCTGACCGCTCAGTATCTCTACACCGCGTCTCAGGACGCCTATCTGTGGGAGAACCGCGCTCAGACGGATCTGGCCGCGGCTCTGCCGGCCGGCGTCGCTCCGGACGGCCGTGCGATCTACGCCGACCTGGACGATCTGGGCATCTCCAACCTGACCTCGCTGACCAACGCCAGCGGCGACCACAGCCACGTGCTGTCGATCGGCGTCTCGAAGGACTACGAGAACGGCTTCGGCTTCGACCTCGCCTACGCCTACCAGGACGTCGAGTGGGTCTCCGAAGGCGGCTCGTCTCGCGGCATCTCCAACTGGCGCGGCATCTCGGCGCAAGACCGGAACTTCCCGGAAGTGCGCACCTCCTTCTGGGAGATCGAGCATGCCTTTAAGCTGGGCTTCTCCTACGAGCGTGACTTCTTCCGTGACCTGACCAGCCGCGTCGACGTGTTCGGTCAGATCCGGTCGGGTGTCCCGTACTACATGACGTATGACGTCAACGGTTCGAACTCCCTGTTCGGTCGCGCGGGTGACGGTGAATCGCCGTTCGACAACAACCCGATCTACGTTCCGGTCCGCGGCGGCGATCCGCTCGTCGTGTTCGGTTCGGGCTTTGATCAGGATGCATTCTACCAGCAGGTTGCAACGGTGGGTGCGGCTGAAGGCGCCATCATGGACGTCAACAGCGCGAACTCCGCCTGGAACCAGCAGTGGGACCTGCGCTTCAGCCAGGAACTGCCGGGCATCCCGGGTGTTGACCGCTTTGTCGGCGACAACAACTTCTCCTTCGTTGTCGACGTCATCAACTTCCCGAACCTGATCAACAGCGCCTGGGGCCAGGACCTGAACGGTCCGGGTCGTGGTCAGCTGGTCGCGGTTGACGCCGACCTGGTCAGCGCGGCTGACGTCGCTGCAAACGGCGTGGACGGCGCCACCGCTCTGCGCGGTGACGACATCCGCACCACCTGTGCGACTCAGGGCGCTTGCGTCTATCGCTACGACAACTTCCGTGACCGTGACATCCACACCGTGGACCGTCTCGACTCGGTCTACGAAATCCGCATCGGCCTGCGTTACGAGTTCTAAGAACCCGCATCGCAAGCCATACGGCTGACAAGGATCGGGGCGGCGTCGCAAGACGCCGCCCCTTTTCTTTTTGGGGTGAACACCGCTCCGCAATTGTCGTGAAACCGTCAGGCGGATCGGTTAGTCAGACGTCATTGCGTCATCAGATTGGGGTCGTACGCCATGTCACGTCCGCGTTTCACCTTGCCGTCCCGCCGCCTGGTTCTAGGGTCCGCCGCCGCCGGCGCCGCGATGGCGCTGTCCGCCGGCTGCCGCGTCTCCGCTTCGGGAAGCGCACCGGTCTTTCGCAATGACCCCTTCTCATTGGGTGTCGCGTCTGGCGATCCGGCCTCAGACGGTTTCGTGTTGTGGACGCGGCTTGCGCCCAACCCGCTCGACCCGGACGGCGGTTTGCCGCCGGAAGTGTTCGAGGTGGGCTATGAAATCGCCCTGGATGACGCCTTCACCCAGATCGTGCGCGCGGGCGTCGAGCGCGCGCTGCCCGGCCATGGCCATTCGGTGCACGCCGAAATCCACGGGCTGGAGGCGGGCCGGGAGTATTTTTACCGCTTCCATGCCGGCGGCGTGACCAGCCCTGTGGGCCGCGCCCTGACGGCGCCGGCCTATGGCGCGGGCCATGACGCGATGAAAATCGCCTGGGCGAGCTGCGCGCATTATGAGCAGGGCTATTTTCACGCCTATCGCGACATGGCGGACGAGCGCGTCGATCTGGTCATCCACACGGGCGACTACATCTACGAGAGCAGCTGGGGCCCGCAGGTGCGCCGGCATATCTCGCCCGAGCCCTATACGCTGGAAGACTATCGCCGAGTCCACGCGAATTACCGCCTCGATCCGGACCTTCAAGCCGCCGCCGCCATCGCGCCCTGGCTGGTGACATGGGATGATCACGAGGTGGACAACGACTATGCCGGCGACCTCTCCGAAGAACCTTTCGTGAGCCTGGAAGACTTCCGCGCCCGGCGCCTCGCCGCCTATCAGGCCTATTGGGAAAACATGCCGCTGCGCCGCCGCTCCATGCTGGAGCGCGCCTCAGGCCGCATGCGCATCTGGGGCCAGACGGTGTTCGGTGATCTTGCCGAGATCAACATGACCGATGGGCGGCAGTTCAAAACGCCCATGGCGTGCCCCAGCGAAGAGGATCGCGGCGGCCAGGTCATCGACCCGGCGACCTGCGCGGAGCGCGAGGATGAGGCGCGGAGCTATCTGGGCGAAGCCCAGGAACGCTGGCTGCGCCGCAGCTTCGCCCGCTCGGGCGCGAGCTGGAGCTTCATTGTCCAGCCGACCTTGTTCAGCCAGTTCTACACCACCAATCGGGAGACTGGCCTGCCGACCAGCTGGACCGATGGCTGGGACGGCTATCCCGCAGCGCGCCGCCGCCTGGCGGAGACGATTGCGTCGCGTGAAAACGCCGACCCGATCATTCTGGGCGGGGATACCCATTGTTATTGGGTCAGCGAAGTGAAGACCGACTATGCCGATCCGGCCAGCCCGTCGGTGGGGTCTGAGTTCGTCACCACGGCGGTGACCAGCCACCACACCAATCACGACCTGTTCGCCTCGAACGCCGCCAATTTCGCGCATATCAAGCATTTTGACGCCCGCGAGCGTGGCTATGGCCTAATCCACCTGACTCACCAGCAGGCCGACGTGCGCTTGCGCACGGTGGGTGAGGTGAAGCGGCGCGACGGCTACGTGGCGGCCGACCAGAAGCGTTTCATCGTCGAGCGCGGCGCCCGCCGGCCGGTGGAGGCCTAAGCGTCCTCGCACGCGCCGTCGCGAACCACGCTGACACGGTTCGACGCGGCGACGCAGGCGTTGGGATAGGTGCGCCCGTCACAGCCGCAGACCGGCCGGTATTCGCGCGTGCAGGCCTGGGGCGTCGCGGTGCACACGCCCATCTGGTCGGCGGCGCCGCACATTTGCCCAGCCCGCCATTGGCAGAACACCGCGTCCGTCTCGGCGCCGGCGCAAGCGACGCCCGCGATCCCGCCGCAGGCTTGCCCCAGCTGCGCGACCGGTCGCGCCGGAGGCTCCGCGGGTCCAGGGTCTGAGGGCGCGGCGCAGCTGGCCAGCAGCACGCTAAAGAGAAGCGGGAGGAGAAAGCGCGTCATGTTTGCGGCTCCGGCGGTGGAAAACGGATCGCGCTCACTCTATCACGTCGCAGGATCACTGTGAGATGAATGAGACCCGTCATGAGCCTGCGCCTCGCCTTCATGGGTACGCCCGACTTCGCCGCTGCGTCCCTGGCTGAAATTCTCGGCGCGGGCCATGAGGTGGCCTGCGTCTACACCCAGCCGCCGCGCCGGCGGGGAAGGGGGCAGGCGGAAACCAAGACGCCGGTCCACCAGCTCGCCGAGCAATTCGGCCTGCCGGTTAGGACGCCGGAAAAATTCCGCGAGGAGGACGTGCTGGCCGCCTTTGAGGCATTGGATCTCGACGCCGCCGTGGTGGTCGCCTACGGCCAGATCCTGCCGCAGCGCGCGCTGGACGCGCCGCGCCTGGGCTGTTTGAACTTGCACGCCTCCTTGCTGCCGCGCTGGCGCGGCGCCGCGCCCATTCAGCGCGCCATCATGGCCGGCGATGAAGTCACCGGCGTGCAGATCATGCAGATGGAGGCGGGGCTCGACACCGGCCCGGTGCTGATGAGCGAGGTGGTCCCGATCCATGAGACGGACACCGCCGGCACGCTGCATGACCGGCTGATGACCACCGGCGCATTGCTTTGGTCGCGCACTTTGGCGGCGCTGGAGCGCGGCTCGCTGGAGGCGACCCCGCAAGCGGAGGAGGGCGTCACCTACGCTCATAAACTCACCGCTGAGGACCGCCGGATCGATTGGACCCGGCCGGCTGGCGAGGTCGCGGATCAGATCCGCGGCCTGTCGCCCTTTCCCGGCGCCTTCTTCGAAATTCCCGGCGACAAACCGGTGCGGGTGAAAGTCCATTTCGCCGTACCGGAAAAGGGCGCTGGCGAGCCAGGCGAAGTTCTCGACGATCAGCTGCTGATCGCGTGTGGCCGCGGCGCCGTGCGCCTCACGCGCCTGCAGCGCGAAGGCAAGGGCGTCATGGACGGCGCTGATTTTGTGCGCGGCAATGCGCTGCCCGCGGGGATGGTGCTCGGTTAGCGCCGCCGCTGCCCCCTCTCCCCTCTTGAGGGGAGAGGGAATATGGCGCGGTCCAGGCCGCGCTGCGTCTCGGCCTTCGGCGCCGCCCTTATCCCCGGCGCTTCCCCCCGTGATAGCCTTTCCGCTTATGAGTTATGCGGAGGGCGTTCATGCGCGTCGTCAA
>CAZAGE010000039.1:0-33281 GCA_964484345.1 uncultured Oceanicaulis sp.
TTTGGGGCCGCGCTGTCTACGCGGCGCCGTCAACACGAGAACGAATGGTTCATCATGCACGCTTATCGCACCCATACGTGTGGAGAGCTGCGCAAAGCCCAGGTGGGCGAAAGCGCGCGGCTGTCCGGCTGGATTCACCGCAAGCGCGACCATGGCGGTCTCTTGTTTGTGGATTTGCGCGACCATTATGGTCTGACCCAATGCGTGCTGGAGCCGGATAATCCCAACTTCACCACGCTGGAGCATATGCGCTCGGAAAGCGTTGTGACGGTGACCGGCAAGGTGCTCGCGCGCACCGAAGACACGGTGAACCCGAATCTGCCCACCGGCGAGATCGAGCTGCTGGTCGAAAGCCTGGAAGTTCAGTCCAAGGCCGAAGAATTGCCTTTGCCGGTGTTCGGCGAGCCGGACTGGTCCGAAGAAGTGCGTCTTAAGCACCGCTATATCGATCTGCGCCGGGAAAGCCTGCACCAGCGCATCGTGATGCGCTCGCAAGTCATCGATTATTTGCGCCGCGCCATGGTCGAGCAGGGCTTCACCGAATACCAGACGCCGATCCTGACGGCCTCGTCGCCGGAAGGCGCGCGCGACTTCCTGGTGCCCTCGCGCCTGCATCCGGGCCAGTTCTACGCGCTGCCCCAGGCGCCCCAGCAGTTCAAACAGCTGATCATGGTTGCGGGCTTTGACCGCTATTTCCAGATCGCGCCCTGTTTCCGCGATGAAGACGCCCGCGCTGACCGCGCGCCGGGCGAGTTCTACCAGCTCGACGTGGAAATGAGCTTCGTTGATCAGGACGATGTTTTCGAATCCATCGAGCCGGTGCTGCATGGCGTGTTTGAGGAATTCGCCAACGGCAAAAAGGTCACCCCGGCGCCGTTCCCGCGCATTCCGTACGCTGAAGCGATGCGCAAATACGGCTCGGACAAGCCGGACCTGCGCAACCCGATCGAGATGCAGGCGGTCACTGAGCACTTTGCAGGCTCGGGCTTTAAAGTCTTCGCCGGCATGATCGAGAAAAACCCCAAGGTCGAGGTCTGGGCGATCCCGGCCAAGACGGGCGGCAGCCGCGCCTTTTGCGACCGCATGAATAGCTGGGCGCAAAAGGAAGGCCAGCCAGGTCTGGGCTATATTTTCTGGCGCGAGGAAGACGGCCAGGTGCAGGGCGCGGGTCCGATCGCCAAGAATATCGGTCCGGAGCGCACAGAAGCGATCCGGACCCAGCTGGGCTTGCATGCAGGCGATGCGGTCTTCTTCGCCGCCGGCGTGCCGAGCGCCTTCATGGCGTTCGCGGGCCGTGCGCGCGACGTGGTCGGCCAGGAGCTGGGCCTGTGCGAAGACGGCGTCTTTAAATTCTGCTGGATCGTCGATTTTCCGATGTATGAGTGGGACGAGGACAACAAGAAGATCGACTTCTCCCATAACCCGTTCTCGATGCCGCAAATCGATCCGGACGTCTTCATGGCCATGGATAAGGGCGACACCGACGCCCTTTTGGCGATGAAGGCCTGGCAGTACGACATCGTTTGTAACGGCGTGGAGCTGTGCTCGGGCGCGATCCGGAACCACCGCCCGGACGTGATGCTGAAAGCGTTTGAGTTTGCGGGCTATGGCCCGGAAGTCGTCGAAGAAGCCTTTGGCGGCATGCTCAACGCCTTCCGCTATGGCGCGCCGCCTCACGGCGGTTTGGCGCCGGGCGTCGACCGTATTGTCATGCTGCTCGCCGATCAGGACAATCTGCGCGAAGTCGTGATGTTCCCGAAAGATCAGCAGGCGCGCGATCTGATGATGAATGCGCCGTCCGAAGCCGAGACACGCCAGCTGCGCGAGCTGCACCTGCGCACGGTTATTCCTGATGCGCCCAAGGGCTAAAGGTGAGGGGCTGGGCGGGTGCGCTCAGCCCTGACCCATCACATTACAGGACTACTGGCTTGAGAGAGCAGCCAGGCGTTGCTCCAGCCGGATCGCGAGATCTGCGCTGGGCTGTTTTTGCGTCCGGTTGTCGTCGCAGGCGGCGCTGGCTGCAGCGCCAATCCAGGTTTGGTAGTTGGATGTACGGATCGTGGCGAATTCGGCCCACTGCGGTCCGTCGCCATCGATCATCACTTCCGCTTCGCCGCAGAGGATGGGCCGGTCCGCCGCCCCCTCCACACGCATGACGCCGGCTTGCACATTGCGGAAGGCGGTCGGCGCCGGCGACATCTCGGCGAAGAAATCCTGCGCAGAGGCGTCGATCAGGAAAGCGATATCGGCTGCGCTGACCTGAACACCCTGGGGGAATTGGGCCGCAGCGGGCGCTTCGGCTGCGCCGGCAAGCGCGGCCTCGGTGTCAGGTTCGGGCAGTTTCGGGGCGGGCGGCGGCGCGGGCGGCGCCGGGGGCACCATGACCACGCGATCTGGAGACGCCTGTTCAAGAATCACCCGGATCGGCTCGCCCAGCTCTGCGCGGCGAATTTCGAAGCTCCAAGAGTCGCCGTCCGGCTGGAAATCCACCTCCAGATCCGCACCGGCGAGCGCTTGCGCGGCGGCGCGCAGGCCTTCGCGTGCTGCGGCGAGCGCGGCTTCGCTTTGCACCTGGCGAGTCGCGGCGGCGGCCAGCATGTCTTCACGGGCCGATTCGATTGCAGCGCGAGATTCGGCGTTGCTGTCATCAGCGGCGGCGTGCAAGCCCTCCAGCGCCGCCTCGATCGCTTCGGCGGTTTGGCGTTCGCTTAACAGGACCGAGCCTTCAACCCCGGACATGGCGACTTCGAAGGCCACCCGCGCCTGCTCAACTTGCGCGCGGCGGGCTTCGCGCTGGCGCAGCACCATCGTCTCGCGGGATCTTTGGCCGGCGGCGACCCGTTCGGTCTGGACATTCATCGTCAGCGTGGAGCACTCCACCAAGCTCACATCTTCTGGCAAGCCGCGCACATCGGCGCCGCAGACATGCGTGAAGCTGTAGGCCTGCAATCCTTGGGCGCCGCGAAAATCGGCGCCGGTGATGTTCGCGGCAACAAAGCGCGCATCATCCAACTGGGTTTCGCGCAAATCTGCGCCGGTCAGATCGACATTTTCGAAGATCGTTCCGTTAAAGCTGGCGCCTTGCGCGTCAATACCGACCATCAAGGAGCCGGAAAAATGTGCGCCGGCAAAATCACCGTCGCGCATACGGGCGCCGCTGAAGCCGGACTGGCGGAAGACGGCTTGGGTGGCGCTGACCTGGCGCAGGCTTGCGCCGGAGAGATCAACGAGCAAGAACACGGCTTCTTCGAGCGACGCTTCTTGCAGATCCGCATCGATCATCCGAACCCGGTGCAGACGGCTGCGATCAAGCTCGGATTGGCGTAGATTCGCACCTTCCAAGCTCATATTGGCCAGCCGCGCTTCGGTGAGTGATGCGTCGCGGAAGTCGGCGTTCTCCAGGCTCATATCAATCAGGCGCGCGCCCAAAAGCTCGGCGTTGCGGAAGTTGGCCTCGGTGAAATCTCCGCCCAAAAACTGCGCGCCCGCGAGATTGGCGTCTTCGAAGGTGCACCCGACGCAGTCGCCGCCAATCACCAAGCTGCGATGGGGGCCCTCCGCTGCGTGAGCCTCGCCATAGGCGGCTCCGCCTAAGCTGGAGGCGGTGAGGAGCGATATGAGCAATCGGCGCAGGGTCATAGGATTGAACCTAGTCCCCTCGGCGCCTCAGATCGACTTAAATCGCAGTAACGCTCAGTGACCCCATCCAGCGCAGCGCGGAAGGGTCAGGCCAGCGGGCAGTCGGGTGTAGTCATCGCCGCAGGCGGTATTCAGCTGGGCCTGGGTGAGGCCGCGGGCGCCGTCGAGCTCTGCGCCGGAGAAATTGGCGCCCTCAAGCTGCGCCCCGGTCAAGTCGGCGCCGCCGAAGTAAGCGCCCACCGCGACGACACGGCGCATGTCGGCATGGCGGAAGCTGGCGCGGGTGAAACGGGCGCCGAAGAGATTCGCCACCGACAAATCAGCGCGGTCAAAACGGGTATGATTCATGGTCGCGAGGCTTAGGTCGGCTTGGCGCAAGCGCGAGCGCGAGACGTCGATGCCGGGCAGGTCGCGATAGGCGAGATCAGCCTGAAACAAATTGCAGCCGACACAGGACTGTCCGGCCTGCACGCGGGCGATTTCGCTGGCGTTCTGACCGACTGCGGCCGGGACAAGGACGCCGGCAAGGGCGAAAGCGAGCAAGATGTGTTTCAACATGGCGCAACTCCACCATCCCTGACGTGGGGTGTGGGAGTCCCGATGCAAGCGGCGCGCCGCTTAACCGCCGGGCGGGGGGCCCGACCAGCCGCAAGCGTCGCAATTGAGCTCGGCGCCGCCCTCAACCAGGGTGAAGTGGCCGCATTCCGGGCACGGCTCGCCATGGTAGCTGGGCGCCGGCGCGCTCGCGGGACCGGCTGCGCCCGTGGTGGTCGGCGCTTTGGGTTCGGGTTTGTCTACCGGTGCGCGCGCGCCGAGCATCACGACATTGTCGGGCAGCTGGCCGCGCGAGAAGCCTTTTGAGATCAGGCTGGCCGCATCGGCCTCAGCGCCCAGTTTTTCTTCCGCGACCCCGCGTCCTAGACCGGCCAGATCGCGGTGATCGGCTTCAGTTTGGGCAAGGTCGTCCCGGCCCAGATAGCTCACCGCCAGTTCGCGGAAGATATAATCAAGGATGGAGGTGGCGTGGGTGATGGAGTCATTGCCGTCCACGTCCCCGGCCGGTTCAAACCGGGTGAAGAGATAGGCGTCGACAAATTCCTCCAGCGGCACGCCATACTGCAGGCCGATCGAAATGGAGATCGCGAAATTATTCATCAGCGAGCGGAAGGCGGCGCCTTCCTTGTGCATGTCGATGAAAATCTCGCCCAGCTCGCCATCTTCAAACTCGCCGGTGTGCAGATAGACTTTATGGCCGCCGACGGTGGCTTTCTGGATATAGCCTTTACGCCGATCCGGCAGCTTGCGGCGCTCGGTGGCGCGTTCGATGACTTTCTCCACCACGCGCTCGACGATGCGCTCCTCCGCGATCAGCTCGCGGCGACCATAATCTCCGCCTTCAAACTCGATGGTGTTGAGCAAGTCGTAGAGGGCCTGGCCTTCCCGCCGGATGGATACGGACTTGATCCCGCGCCGGGCGGCGGAAGCGGCGATGCGCCCGGCCTCTTCAATGGTGGCGGAGCCGGGCAGGGCGATATCCAGGCCGCACGGCGCTCCAAGCGCCCCCTCAACCGCTTCGGCCATGGCGAGGCGGGCGTCGATATCCGGCACCGCAAACACGGCCCTCAACTCGTCGGGTAAGGCGAGGCAGTCATCCAGCGTGCCGGCGCCATGGACATGGCGTTCTGCGGCTGTGATGTCGACGGGATCAACGCCCAGTGCTTCCAGCAAGCGGCCGCCGGCAGCGTCGAACTGGTCGGGTGACAGGCCGCAGCGCCGGGCGATCTCTTCGCCCAGAGTCCAGCGATTGATCGCAAAGCGCAGCGGCGCGCCTTCGCTGATCGCCGCATCAATGCGGGCGAAGGCGTCGTCATCAACGCCCTGGCGCTTGAGCGCGTCGATCCAGTCCGCTTGCAGGCTGGTCAGCGCGCCCGCGCCCAGCGCATGGCGCTCGGCTTTCGCCAGCTCCGCGGGATGCAGATCGCTGAGCGCCGTCAAAATGCTCGGCGCCAGGAGCCCAGTGACCGTATCCGCCAGCCCCGCTATCGGATGCACACCGATGCTCTCTGTCGCCAGAAAGGTCGCGGCGGTGGCGTCTGGGCGGTCAAGCTGGACTGGCGCGGGGCTCGCCGCCACCGCGGTTTCAATCAAGGTGACGGCGAGGGCGCGGCCCTGCTCGCTGTCATAGGCCCGGCCGCTCGCCAGCACCGCAGCGCCTAGACCTGAAAGGCCAAGCGCGCCGCCCGCCGCCGCTGCGATTTCGCCCCATAAGCCCGCAGCCTGGGTCAGCGCGTCCAGGTCCGCGGCGCCGCCGTCGACAAAACGGCTAAGCTCCAGCACGACTCCCTGGGGCAGGGCGGGGGGCGCAAGTTCGAACTGAAGCGTGGGCGCACCATGCGTCCATAGGGCCTCAGACAGCTTGGCGACGGCCGATTGTTGGTCTTCTGCGTCGAAGAAGTCCGCGGGCAGCCGCACTGGCGGCGTCGCCGTTGTGGCGGGCGCTGTGTTTAATCCGGGCTCCGGCGTGATGACGCCCTGGCGCGCGCGGGCGATGGCGCGCTCGATCATGGCGTCCGGCGCGCCGTCGCGGCGGGCGGCGCGGATGGCGCGGGCCAGCGCCCGATTGCGGCGCGGATCAAAGCATTCCTCGTCCTGGCCATCGCAATTCACGCAGGCGAGGCCGATCGCCTCCAAGCGTTCGGCGAGGATGCGTGCGCCCAGCGTCGCCGCCGCATCTCCCATGGCCTGGCCATTGAGCGTATCGATAACCTCGTCCAGCGCTTCAGCCTGGCATGCATCTGGCTGCTCCGACACCGGCAAGGGTTCCGCCTGCCAAAGCGCGGGAACAGGACAGGCTTCGCGCTGCAGCAGCGAGGCGGCGAGTTCGTCGGCGTCCACGGCCCCAAGGCCGGCGCCCGCAGCCAGCGCGGCGGCGATCTCTTCAATGATCGTTTCGGCGTCTAGATCTGCGTCAAACGCCGACCCGCTCAGCACCGCGAAGGCGGCTGCGCAGGCGTCGCTCCAGGCTTCCGGTGCGCGAACGACGGCGTGAACACCCGAAGGCTCCAGATCGGGGTCGGCCGGCAGCATGGGTCGGTCGGTGAAGGTCAGGCTGTCAGCATAGGCTTCGCCATCGCGGGTCAATCGGCGCTGAACCATGGTCGCTCCTTCGCGAATCAGTTCGATCGCATATACAGGCGCTATGGTACCTGCCTGCGGGCCTCAGTGTCGAAATCTGGCGCGGGTTTTCCCCAGCTCACAGCCGCTGCGGCATTGCTGGACTAGACCGCGCGCGGCGGCGCAGGCATATACGAGCGCAAATCAAGACAAACGGGACTCGACCATGCTCGGCCTGCTTTCAAAAATCTTCACCTGGTGGAATGGCGCGTCTGCCGGCGCCGCCTTCACGATCTGGCGCAGCGGTGAGCTCGTCGGTGAAGACGCGTTTGGCAACAAGTATTACCGCGAGCGCTCCGGCGGCTCGGGCGCCGATGAAAAGCAGCGCCGCTGGGTGGTCTACAACGGCTATGCCGATGCGTCTCGTGTGCCGTCAGAATGGCATGGCTGGCTGCACCACACCTTTGACGAGCCGCCCACTGATGCGCCGCTGCCGCGCCGGGAGTGGGAGCAGGACCACCGTCCAAACCTCACCGGCACGTTGCATGCCCATCGTCCAGGTGGGTCGTTGGCGGCGGAGGCGGGCAGCGCCCGTCAGAAAACCGTCGGTGATTACGAAAGCTGGACGCCGGGCGACTAAGCGGCCACGCTTAGGCCGCAATCGCCGTGAAAGCTTGACCTATGACCCGGACTTTGATCGCTCTTCTTTCGTCTTGCGCGGTGCTCGCTGTGGCTGCGCCGGCATTGGCGTTGCAGGAGCCGGCGGCGCAGCCGGAGCGTACGTCTGAGCCGGGCATGGTTGCGGTTTTGCGCGGTCTCGACAAAGTCACCGCCCGGACCCGCGATTTTGAAGCGCCTATCGGCGAAGATGTCGAATTCGGCGCGCTGGGCATTACCGTTCAATACTGCCGCAAGCGCCCGCCGGAAGAGCCGCCGGAAGTCTTTGCCTTCGTCCAGATCGATGACCGGCGCACTGATGGCTTCGGCGTCGAGACGGAGGGCGAGCGGATTTTCTCTGGCTGGATGTTCGCGTCTAACCCGGCGCTCAACGCGCTGGAGCACCCTGTCTATGACGTCTGGGTGATCGACTGTAGAAGCTGATCGCCCGGCAGGCCTTCGGGCAGGGCGAAGAAATCCCCATCCGTATCGATCGCCTTGACCAGCATCTGCTTATAGCTGCGCCGGGGCACGCCCACCGCGCCGAAGCGCTCGAGATGCTCGGTGGTGAACTGCGCATCCAGCAGGCGGTACCCGCCCAGCTTTAGCCGCGCGACGAGGTGGACGAGGGCGGTTTTGGACGCATCGGTTTCGCGCGAAAACATGCTTTCGCCGAAAAACGCACCGCCCAGGCTGACGCCATAAAGGCCGCCGGCCAGCGCGCCATCTTTCCAGCACTCCACCGAGTGGGCATGGCCCTCGGCGTGCATTTCCGCGTAAAGCGACTCGATCACCGGATTGATCCAGGTGTCGGTGCGGCCCGGCGACGGGCTGGCGCAATGGCGCACGACGGTCTCAAAACAGCGATTGACCGTGACGTGGAAGATGTCTTTGCGGACCGTCTTCTTCAGGCTGCGTGGGATGTGAAAGCGATTAAGCGGGATCACCCCGCGGACATCCGGCTCCAACAGGAAGACGCGCGGATCGTCGCGCGATTCCGCCATCGGAAACACGCCGCGGGCATAACAGCCCAAAAGCTCTTTCACGCCAAAGCCGCGCATAACCCGTCCACCTGCTCAGGGCGAGCAGCCTAGCAACTCGCTTGTTGGATCGAAAAGCCTACTGGCGCTCGGCCAGCCAGCTTTCCAGCCAGCGGATGTGATAATCGCCATTTAGGAAGGCAGGCTCTTCCAACAAAGCCTGGTGCAGCGGGATGGTGGTCTCCACGCCCGTTATGACCATTTCACCCAACGCCCGGCGCAGGCGCATCAGCGCCTCGTCACGGTCGCGGCCGTGGACGATCAACTTGCCGATCATGGAGTCGTAATAGGGTGGGATGGAGTAGCCGGCATAAAGCCCGCTATCCAGACGCACGCCCAGACCGCCCGGCGCATGAAACTCGGTCACCTTGCCCGGAGACGGGGTGAAGGTTTGAGGGTTTTCCGCATTGATGCGGCATTCAATCGCCCAGCCTTCAAAAACGATGTCTTCTTGCTTGAGATCGAGTTCCTGTCCTGCCGCGACCTGGATCTGCTCGCGCACCAGATCAACGCCGGTGATGGCTTCGGTGACCGGGTGTTCAACCTGCAGGCGGGTGTTCATTTCGATGAAATAGAACTCGCCGTTCTCGTAGAGGAATTCCACGGTGCCGGCGCCGCGATAGCCGATATTCTGGACCGCCTTGGTGACGATGTCGCCGATCTTCGCCCGCGCTTCATCGTCCAGCGCGACGGAGGGCGCTTCTTCCAAGACCTTTTGGTGGCGGCGCTGCAGCGAGCAATCGCGCTCGCCGAGATGGATCACATTGCCATGCTCATCCGCCATCACCTGGATTTCGATATGGCGCGGCTTGCCAAGATATTTTTCGATATAGACCGCGCCGTCGCCGAACGCGGCTGCGGCTTCAGAGGAGGCGGTCTGCAGAGCGGTTTCCAGGTCCGCTTCGGTCTCCGCCACCTTCATGCCGCGTCCGCCACCGCCGGAGGCGGCTTTGATCAGCACCGGGAAGCCGATTTCTTTTGCGACCTTGCGCGCTTCCTTCATGTCCGAGATGGCGCCGTCCGAGCCCGGCACCACCGGAATGCCGGCTCGTACAGCGGCCTGCTTGGCGGTGATCTTGTCGCCCATCAGGCGGATCGTTTCCGCCTTGGGGCCGATGAAGGTCAGACCATGGGCTTCGATGATTTCCGCAAAGCGCGCGTTTTCCGACAGAAAGCCATAGCCTGGATGGATCGCCTGGGCGCCGGTGACTTCTGCGGCTGCAATGATGGCGGGGATGTGCAGATAGGAGCGGCCGGCGGGCGGCGGTCCGATGCAAACGCTTTCGTCCGCCAGCTTGACATGCATGGCGTTGGCGTCGGCTTCTGAATGCACCGCGACGGTGCGAATACCCATCTCCTTGCAGGCCCGGTGGACCCTTAAGGCGATCTCGCCACGGTTGGCGATCAGGACTTTATCAAACATCGGCGAAACGCCCCTTAGGAGATCACGAACAGGGCTTCGCCGTATTCCACCGGCTGGGCGTCATCGACGAGGATTTCGGTCAGCGTGCCGGACTTTGGAGCCGTGATCGGGTTGAAGGTCTTCATGGCTTCAACCAGCAGGATGGTCTCGCCTTCCTTGACCGCATCGCCGATTTTCTTGAACGCGTCCGCATCCGGGCTCGGGCGCAGATAGGCGGTGCCTACCATCGGCGAAGTCACGGCGCCAGCGGCCGACTTGGTTTCGCCGGCAGGCG
This sequence comes from uncultured Oceanicaulis sp., assembly GCA_964484345.1. Taxonomy (GTDB): domain Bacteria; phylum Pseudomonadota; class Alphaproteobacteria; order Caulobacterales; family Maricaulaceae; genus Oceanicaulis. The sequence continues at coordinate 10,148 of CAZAGE010000039.1, forward strand.
CGGTCTCTGCAGCCGGGGCCGCTACGGGTGCGGCGGCGGGCGCTGCGACAGGGGCGGCCATGGGCGCTGCGGCCTGGTAGACGGCGGGGGCGGCGGTCAGCTCGCGCGCGACGCGGATTTTCAGCTCGCCTTTTTCAACTTCGATCTCGGTGAGCTCGGTGTCCTTGAGGATATCGGCGAGCTCACGCACCAAATTCGCGTCGATCTGAGGGCGAGACGTAGTGGAGGCCATGGGTGAAGACCCTTCTTATTCGTTGGCGTCGGCGCCGGACCGCGCCAGGCGCGCTGCGGCTTCTAGTCCAAGCACATAGCTGAAAGCGCCGAAGCCTGAAATGGACCCGGCTGCAACAGGCGCGATAAAGCTCTTCTCGCGAAAGGCCTCGCGCGCTGCTGGCTGTGACAAATGAACCTCGATCACGGGCATAGCGATCGCCTTGATGGCGTCGTGCAGTGCGATTGAAGTATGCGTAAAAGCGGCGGCGTTGAGCACGATTGCGGACGCCTCAGAGCCGGCGCGCTGAATCTGATCGATCAACACGCCTTCGTGATTGGTTTGTTCAAACACGATGGAGGTGTCGAGCGCCTGTGCTGCGACCTCGCACATGGCCTGGATATCCGCCAAGGTCTGGGACCCGTAAATCTCCGGCTCGCGCGTGCCGAGCAGGTTCAGATTCGGTCCGTTGAGGATATGGATCGGCTTCAAGGTCAGGCTCCGACGCCCATGCGTCTTGACTTATGGCCCCGTGTTCTACGACGTGACCGCCCTAAGAAACAAGCAATCCTCGCGCCAGGATGACACCAAAATGACAAGCATCGATGTGACGTTAAACGGTGAACAGCGTTCAGTGCCCGAAGGCTTAAGCCTGACCGGGCTTTTGGAGCTGCTGGAACTGGACCGTCGCAAAGTCGCGGTGGAGCGCAATCTGGAGATCGCGCCGCGATCCGAGTATGACGCTATCCAAGTCACCGCCGGAGACCGGCTTGAAATCGTTCAATTTGTTGGAGGCGGGTAGGGTTTCCTATGACCGACGCTATGACTGATACGCCCCTGGTCGTCGCTGGCCGCACGCTGAAATCCCGCTTGATCATCGGCACGGGCAAATACGCCAGCTATGAGCAGAACGCCCGCGCGCTGGAAGCCTCGGGCGCGGAGATGATCACCGTGGCGCTGCGCCGGGTGAATCTCTCTGATCCCTCCCAGCCGCGCCTGGTGGATCATATCGATCCGCAAAGCTACGTCTTCCTGCCCAATACGGCGGGCTGTTTCACCGGCGAAGACGCTGTGCGCACGCTGCGCCTGGCGCGGGAAGCGGGCGGCTGGTCACTGGTGAAGCTGGAGGTCTTGTCCGACCCCAAGCATCTTTACCCGGACATGGAAGAGACGCTTCGGGCGACGGACATGCTGGTCAAAGACGGCTTTGATGTGATGGTCTACTGCTCGGATGACCCGGTCTACGCCAAGAAGCTGGAAGACGCCGGCGCCTGCGCGATCATGCCGTTGGGCGCGCCGATCGGTTCTGGCCTCGGCGTTCAAAACCCGGTCAATATCCGCCTGATCATTGAAGAGGCGAAGGTGCCCGTGATCGTCGACGCTGGAGTCGGCACGGCGTCCGACGCCGCGGTCGCCATGGAGCTGGGCTGCGACGGCGTTCTGATGAACACCGCCATCGCCGAAGCGAAAGATCCGATCCGTATGGCGGTCGCGATGAAGCACGCGGTGATCGCGGGCCGCGAAGCCTATCTGGCGGGCCGAATGGCGAAAAAGCGCTACGCTGATCCGAGTAGTCCGCTGGCGGGGCTGATCTGATCAGCCTGCAGCAGCCAGCGCCTGATCCAGCGCACGCTGCAGGCCGTCCAGGTCTGCGCCCGGGATGATCTCGTCGCCGACGATGAAGAAGGGCGTGCCGTTGATGCCGACTTGCCGGGCGAGCGTGCGCACATCATTGATGTGATCGCCGATCGCTTCGTCCTCCATGGCCGCGCGCATCGCCATAACGTCAATGCCATTGGCCTCGGCGATCTCGTCGATCCGGCGCGAGGGAAGGGGGCCGCTGGCGTTTAGCAAGCCTGAGTGGAAGTCCAGATAGGCGTCCGGCTGGATATTCCAGACCGCCAGCGCGGCACGCGCGCCTTCCAGCGATTCGGCGCCGCGGATCGGGAATTCCTTAAACACGACACGGACTTGGTCGCCATGCTCCGCCACGATGTCCTGGACCCATTCATTGGTCACCATGCAAAAGCTGCAGCGATAATCGAAGAACTCCACGACCGTGACCGGCGCATCGGCCGGTCCGATGACCGGATCGCGGCTGTCCTGGAAAATCGTTGACGTATTCATGGCGATGGCGGAGTTCATCAACTCCGCTTCGCGCGCGCGAGCGCGGCGCTGAAGCTCAATAAGAGCCTCTTCGATGATTTCCGGATTCTCCAGAATATAGGACCGGACGATTTGCTCGATGGCGTCCCGGTCCGGTTCAGTCTGCGCGGCCTCTTCAGCCGGCGCGCACGCGGCGAGTGAGACGGTCAAGGCGAGGGCGGCGATCACGCGGCGCATGGTCACTCCTTTAAAGTCGGTGCGATCACGGTTTAGACGCGACCTGGCATGGCTGGCTAGGGCTTTGCGCTCACCTCTGCGTGAGGAAGTTTGGGCGACGCTGTCGTTCGGCCCGGTTCCACTCGCGGACTTCCCGCTCGGTGGGCTGGGTAACCGCCAGAATCTCGGCGGACCGGATCCAAGCCTCTGTGCCACGTTCCAGCTCGTCATGGGCGCGGCGGGCGAAGACATGGGCCTGCTGATTATCCCCGACCGCATAATAGCGCTCAGCGGTCGCCAGCTCGGCCTGAGCGGTCTCGCCCAGGGCTTGATGCGCAAGGGCTTTCTGAAACCAGCCAAAACCGTTCTGAGGTTCGCTGATCAGCGCTCGGTTTAAATGCCAGATCGCTTCGCGGACGTTGTCATCCCCGCCTTCGGCGATCAAGGCGCGCGCCAGATAGATCTGCAACAGTGGGGCTTGCGGCAAAAGATCGACCGACCGGCGCGCGGGCTCAATCGCTTCGGTGATGGCGCCGCTTTCAAATCGCACCTGGCCCAACAGCTCGTAGAAAAAGGGGTTGTCGGGCTCCGCGTCGATCAGATGCGCAATCTCGGCCTCAGCTTCGTCCAGCATGCCTTCCTTGAAATAGGCGACGGACCGCGCATAGCGGGCCGGGATCGAGGTGTCGCTTTCCGGATAGCGCTCAAAGGTTTGCGAAGGCGGCACCATGAAACCGATGATTTTGGCCTGCAACCGCGCCAGCATGGCGCGTTCCTCCGGCGTATCGACGACGTCAGCATAAGGCGACGCGTCGACATTGCGGCGCAGCGCCGCCACCCGGTCGGCCGAGAGCGGGTGCGAGCGAAAATACTCCCAGCGCCGCGCATAAGAGATGCGCTCTTGATAGGCCAGACGTTCGAAGGTCGAGACGAGACCGCGTCCCGATTGCTCGGTCGCGGTGAGCAGGCGTACGGCCGCCTGGTCGGCGGAGGCTTCTTGTCCACGCGTATATTGCGCCATGTCCAGGCCCGCAAATTGCGATGCTGACGCCATGATGGCGGCACCGGCGTCCGGCGCTCCGGCGAGCGCAGCGATAATGCCGATGCCCATCGTGGTGAACATGGTCGCCATCGGCCGGCGCGTCGCGTCCTGTAAGCGAGCGAGGTGGGCGAGCTCGATATGCCCCACCTCGTGCGCGATCACGCCTTTGATTTCGCCAGGGTTTTGGGCGCGCACGATAAGGCCGGTGTGCAGGAAGATATTCTGACCGCCGGTGACGAAGGCGTTGAATTCCATATTGCCGACCAAATAAAGGTCGACCGAATCCGGATCGAGTTCCGCGGCGACAAGCAGCGGGTCGGTATACTCCCGCATCACCATTTCGATCTCGGTGTCGCGCACCAGCCCCTGCGCGAAGGCTGGGGCCGCCGACAAGGCAAGGGCGGCGATCGCGCCGACAGCGCGTCCTAAAAGCGTGCGTAGGGCATTGGACATGGGTGCGTCTCCGATGCTTCGCCGCTCCCCCCGAAGCAGTGTTAGCGTTCAATCTAGGCCTTCCTACGGCGCAGCGCACCCCGATCCGCCGCAGGAACATGGATCCGAGCGCGCAATCGCGCCCGGATCCAATCACATTTAGTTCAGGCCGAGGAATTTCCCGGACCGTTGCCACCAGCCTTTACGGCGCGGCTTGTCTTCTCCGTCTTCGCCCTTTTCCGCATCGCTCGGCGTGTCGGTCGCGCCGATCTTCGCCGGTTCTTCTTGCGGTTTTGCGGTTTCACTGGCCGCTTCCGGTTCAGGCGAGGGGGCCGGTTCCGGCTTAGCCTCGGCGGCCTCCTCAGCCGCTTCGGCTTTCGGCTCCGCCTTTTTCCGGCGCACCCGGCGCTTTGGCTTGGGCTTCTCCGCCACGCCTTCATCCTCGGCGGACGCCGCCTCAGCCGGTGCGGCTTCGGGCGTCGTCTCGGCTTCGGCGGCCTCTTCGGCCTTCGGCTCCGCCTTCTTGCGCCGACGGCGTTTCGGCTTGGGTTTTTCTTCGGCTTCGTCAGCCCCTTCCGGCGGGGTTGCTTCAACCGCCGCCTGGGCGTCGTAGTCGGTATGCGCGTCCGGCTTCGCCTCGTCGGCCGCGGCGTCAGCGGGCGCGTCCGCGCCTTCATCGGACTTCTTACGGCGGCGCGAGCGGCGGCGCTTCGGCTTGGGCTCGTCCTCCACCGCTTCAATCGCGTCGCCACCGGTCGGGGTCACCACCGGCAAAATATCACCGTCTTCGTCGGCGGTGGCGTCGGCCAGCGCTTCATCGGCGTCCTCGTCGCGCACTGCGCGGCTCTCGTCTGCGCCAGTGTCGTCCCGGCGTCGGCGATTGCGGCCGCCCCGGCGTCCGCGGCGGCGGCGTTTGCGGCCGCCGCCGTCTTCACCGGCGACGTCTTCAGCGCTGAGCTCGTCCTCGGGCGCCCCGGAAGCGGGTTCGGGTGTCTCCAGACCGGCGGACACCGGTGCAGCTTCTTCCTGGGCGACCGCCTCCGCGCGCGCCGCTTCGCGGCGGGACTCCAGTCGCTCCAGCTCGCAGGCCGGACGCAAAATGCTGTCGTCGGCGTGCACCGTGACGCGGAGCTCATAACGCGCCTCGATCGCGTTGAGGTGCTCACGCTTCTCGTTGAGGATATAAAGTGCGACTTCGTTCGGGCAGGACAGGCGCACATGCGCCGCACGGCCGCGCACGCCTTCTTCCTCAAGCGTCCGCAGCGCCACCAGAGCGCTGGATTCGATCGAGCGGATATGGCCTGTGCCCTGGCAGTGCGGGCATTCGTCCGCCGAGCCTTCCACCAGGCTGGTGCGGCGGCGCTGACGGCTCATCTCCATGAGACCGAATTGGGAGATGCGGCCCACCTGGATGCGCGCGCGATCGCGCTTGAGCGCGTCTTTCATCTTCTTTTCAACGGCGCGAACGTTTTTGTTCTCGTCCATGTCGATGAAGTCGAGCACCAAGAGCCCGGCGAGGTCGCGCAAGCGCATCTGGCGGGCGGCTTCTTCGGCGGCCTCCAGATTGGTGCGCAGGGCGGTCTGCTCGATATTGCGCTCCTTGGTGGCCTTGCCGGAGTTCACGTCAATCGCGACCAGAGCTTCGGTCGGGTTGATGACGATATAGCCGCCGGATCTCAGCTGCGCGGTGGGCGAATGAATCGCTTCCAACTGGCTTTCCACCTGATGACGCAGGAAGAGGGGGGTGTGGTCTTTGTAGTGCTGGACCTTCTTGGCGTGGCTGGGCATCAGCATCTTCATGAAGGCTTTCGCCTCCTTGTAGGCCGGCTCACCCTCCACCAGGACCTCTTCGATCTCTTTGTCGTAAAGATCGCGGATCACTCGCTTGACCAGATTGCCTTCCTCATAAACGAGGGACGGCGCACTGCTCTCCAGCGTCAGAGTGCGGATCGTCTCCCACAGGCGGATCAGATAATCATAATCCCGCTTGATCTCCGTCTTGGTTCGCGAGGCCCCCGCGGTGCGGATTATCAGGCCCATGCCGCCCGGTACGGAGAGCTCGGAGACGGCGGATTTCAGGCGCTTGCGGTCGGTGGCGCTGGTGATTTTGCGCGAAATGCCGCCGCCGCGCGCGGTGTTCGGCATCAACACGCAATAGCGCCCGGCCAGCGACAGATACGTCGTCAGCGCCGCGCCCTTATTGCCGCGCTCTTCCTTGGCGACCTGCACCAGCAGAACCTGGCGGCGCTTGATCACTTCCTGGATCTTGTACTTGCGCATGAAGTTGCGCCGACGCCGGGACGCCTCATCGATCAGATCGTCTTCGTCGACGGTAGGGCCCTCGCCCTCCTCATCGCCGTCGCTGGCGTCTTCGGCCATGTCTGCCGCGATCGCGGCTTCCTGCTCGCGCAGGGCTTCGCGGTCGGCGGTGGGGATTTGATAATAATCCGGGTGGATTTCGTTGAAGGCGAGGAAGCCGTGCTTATTGCCGCCGTATTCTACGAAGGCCGCCTGCAGCGACGGCTCAACGCGCGTCACCTTGGCCAGATAGATATTTCCTCGGATGGGTTTGCGGCTCGCCGCTTCGAAATCAAACTCTTCAACGCGGTTGTTGTCCACGACCACAACCCGGGTTTCCTCCGGGTGGGCCGCGTCGATCAGCATTTTGCGGGACATTGACACTTGCTCCACGACGCAGCTGGAACGGCCCGGATGCAAAACGCGTCCGAGGTCTCAGCTCGCGGCGATTAGTAAAGCGCGCGGCCGGACGTTTCGTCAGATTTGAAAAAACTGTCGCGTGCGCCGCGCGCATGGGGATCCAATTTCCGACCGATAACCGCAGCCCGCTCAAACTGTCAGGCGCTGTCTACGGTCACATCTCGTTGTTTCGGCGCCAGCCCGGTGCAAATCACCAAGCGTCAGCCAGGGCTAAATTCTTTCGCCGCGCCAGCGGTTTAGGCCATCATGAAGCTGGCGTTAAACCTGTCGCGACTTAGGCACATTGCACCATATGTCAGGCGATGAAAAGCACCTGTGGCCGTGCTAGGGTTTCGTGAACACCTTGCTAACCGAATCGCAAGGCGTGGCCGGTATGGTGGCATCTGAAAGGCTTGCGAGAGGTCCGAAAAGAAGACCCGGTATGTGAGCCCGGATGAGACCGGTGAGGATGGTGACGGCGATGATACGGATCGCACTTGTTTTAACGGCCCTTCTGGCTGCGCTCGCGGGCGCTCAGCCAGCCAAGGCGGATAACATCCTGGATGTGCGTTTCGGCGAACATGCCGATTATACGCGCATCGTCATCGAAACGGCCGGACCGGTTGAGTTCCGCGCCTTCACCTTGTCCAGCCCGGCTGCACGCCTTGTGGTCGCGTTCGACGATGCGGCGTGGAGCGCGGACCATTTGCCGGCCGCCGCAGGCCGCGGCATCGGGGCGGTGGGCCAATTTAGTTTTGACGACCGCGCCAGCGAACCGCGCCTGGTGTTCTCACTGAATTCACCCTCAGTGGTGCACCAGACGCTGTCGCTTGATCCCAATGGAGGCGGCTATCGCACGGTGGTGGATATCGCGCCGACGTCCGAGCCGACCTTCCAGCAGACCTCCGGTTTTCCAGCGCCCACGCGCACGCTGACGGATCTTCTTATGGAAGAGGCGGGCGTGGGTTATGTGCCGCCAAGCTGCGAAGTCATCCGCGTGGTGATCGATCCTGGCCATGGCGGCCGCGATCCGGGCGCCGTCGCGCGCTTTGGCGGCGGCCATGAGAAAGATGTGAACCTGTCCGCAGGCTTGATCCTGCGTGACCTTCTGAACGCGACGGGCCGCTATGAAGTCGTCATGACCCGCGACCGGGATGTCTTCGTCGAGCTCAACGACCGGGTGCGAATCGCGCGCCAGGCGGACGCCGATCTGTTCATTTCGCTGCATGCGGACAGCGCTGGGGATAATCGCAGCCCGGCCGGTGCGACGATTTATTCGATGAACCCGCGCGCCGTCAGCCGCGCGCGTCAGAACGCGATCCGTCAGGGAGACTGGGTCGATCCCTCGCGTCCGCAGGAAGTCTCGCAGATTCTTGTCGACATGCAGATCGCCAACAAGGAAGGCGAATCCGAACGTTTCGCCGATGCGCTGCGCACCGAAATCGGTCGCGCCACGCCGTTGTGGCGGGACCATGCCATGCGCGCGAACTTCGCCGTTCTGACCGATGCGGCGACGCCGGCGGTGCTGTTTGAAATGGGCTTTCTGACCAATCGCGACGACGCCCGGCGTCTTAATAGCGAGCGTCAGCAGCGCCGCTTGATGCAGGCGGCTCTGGCCGCGATCGAATCCCATTTCGCCCGCTGCGGCGGCGGGGAGCCGCGCTCGCGCTACATCGCTCAGTCTGCTGTGAACAGCTCGACGAGCGCACGCTGATCGCGTGATCCGACAGCATCGCGCGGTGGAGTTTTAACGCGGCTCGCCATAATCTCGCCTGCAGCGTCAGCGAAGAGACGCACTGCGTTAATCAGCCGGCTGCGTGAGGGCGGGACCGCCATGAAATTGCTCACCTGGAAAAATGTTCAGCGAACCCTGATCTGGGGCGGCGGCACGGCGGCTGTGTTGGCGGTGATCGGCTTTATCGCTGCGGCGGTCTATGTGGTCCGCGTCACCGAAGATCTGCCCGAATATCAGCAGCTGGCCGAATACACGCCGCCGATCATGAGCCGGGTGCACGCCGGTGACGGTCTCTTGATTGCGGAGTATGCCCGGGAACACCGGGTTTTCGTGCCGATCGAGAATATTCCGCCGATGGTGATCGAGGCCTATCTCTCCGCGGAAGACAAGAATTTCTACACCCATGGCGGGGTCGACTATCTCGGCATGGTGCGCGGCGGTATTCGGTCCATCCTGGACCGCCTGCAAAACCCTAATGCGCCGCTGCAGTCTGGCTCCACCATCACCCAGCAGGTCGCGAAGAATTTCTTGTTCTCCTCTGACCAGGAAATCGAACGCAAGGTGCGCGAGATCGTCATCGCCCGGCGCATGGAGCGGGCCTTCACCAAGGACCAGATTCTCGAGCTTTATCTCAACGAGATCTATCTGGGTAACCGCGCCTATGGCATCGCGGCGGCCGCCCTGAATTATTTCGACAAATCGCTTGATGAGCTGGAGCTGCACGAAGCCGCTTATCTCGCCGCCCTTCCCAAAGCGCCGAATAACTACCACCCGACCCGCCGCACCGAGAACGCCATCGGCCGGCGCAATTGGGTGCTCTCGCGCATGGTCGCCAACGGCTATATCAGCCAGGCGACCGCCGAACAGGCCATGGCCATGCCGCTGGAAGCGGTCGACCGCTTGGAAGGCGACACCTATCTGGCGGCGGAGTATTTCGTCGAGCAGGTACGCCGCGAAGTGTTCAACCGCTATGGCGAAGACGAGCTCTATGACGGCGGCCTGTCGATCCGCACGACGCTGGACACATCCATGCAGCTGACCGCGCGCCGGGCGTTGCGTGACGGCCTGGAAGCCTATGACCGCCGGCACGGCTATCGCGGGCCGGTCGCTCAGCTCGAGAGCTTCGACGACTGGCCGGCTCAGCTGGCCGCCGTTGAAGGCCCGCGTGATACGGATGAGGGCTGGCGTTTGGCCGTGGTGCTGGACGTCTCCGAGGCCCAAGCCGACATCGCTTTTGAAGACGGCGCGCGCGGCCGGGTGCCGCTTTATGCGCTGGACTGGGCGCGAGCCGCGGGCCGCGACGATGAGACCTTCCCACAGCGCGGCCCGGCGATCCGCGCCGCGAGCGACGCGCTGTCCATGGGCGATGTCATTCTGGTCGAAGCGCTCAGCGCCGAAGATTACCCCGAAGACACTGTGGAAGAGGGCGATTTCGGCCTGCGCCAGGTGCCCGAAGTGAATGGCGGCATCGTCGCCATCGACCCGTTCACCGGCCGTGTTTTGTCGATGGTGGGCGGCTATTCCTTCGCGCAAAGCCAGTTTAACCGCGCGGTCCAGGCGCGCCGTCAGCCGGGCTCGTCCTTCAAGCCCTTTGTCTACGCGGCCGCGCTGGACAATGGCTATACGCCGGTCTCGATCATTCTGGATGCGCCCTTTGTAGCCTCCGGGGATGCGGAGATGCGCTTTTATCGCCCGCAGAACTATTCCGAAGTCTTCTACGGACCGTCCACCTTGCGCCGGGGCTTGGAGCTGTCGCGCAACGTCATGACGGTGCGCCTGGCGCAGGAATTGGGCATGGGCCCGATCACTGAGTATGGCGAGCGCTTCGGAATCTATGACAATCTGGCTCCGACGCTCGCCATGTCGCTGGGCGCGGGTGAAACCACGCTGACCGATCTGATCGGCGCCTATGCCGCGATGGTCAATGGCGGCCGCCTGATCGAGCCCACCATCGTCGACCGTGTGCAGGACCGCACCGGCCGCACCATCTATCTCAGCGATACACGCGAATGCGCGGGCTGCGATATCGAAGACTGGTCTGCGGACTTGCCCGAACCAGATCTCCCGCCGATGGGCGAAGAAGTCATCAGCCCGGTCACCGCCTATCAGGTCGTTCATATGCTCGAAGGCGCGGTCCAGCGCGGCACCGGCACCGCGCTGCGCGCGCTGGGCCGCCCGATGGCGGGCAAGACCGGCACCACCAATGATTTCCGCGACGCCTGGTTTGTGGGCTTCTCACCCGACTTGATCGTGGCGGTCTATGTCGGTTTCGACACCCCGCTGCCGCTGGGCTCGGGCGAAGCTGGCGGCCGGGTCGCGGCGCCGATTGCGCGCGATTTCTTCGGGCCGGTGCTGGTGAATTACCCCGTCGCGCCGTTCCGGGTCCCCGATGGGGTGAGCTTGGCGCCGATCGTGCGCGAGACCGGCGAGCCGGGCGTCATCGGCCGTCCTGGCGTGATCCTGGAAGCCTTCCACCCCGGCACGGAGCCGCAGCGCGGCGCTAGCGCGGAGGAAGAAACGCTCAGCTTCGGTCAAAGCGCGCTGGGCGCGCGCCTCGAGGCGCTGCGCCAGGGTGAGGAAGACGATGACGGCGAGGATGAGGACGAGGATCCGCTGGGCGGCTTGTACTGACCGGGCGTGACTTGATACCTCTGTTCCTCGACATCGTTTGACGACCCCAATCCCAATTGCATATGACCATGGAGCCGCATCATGCGCGCCGAGATCGCTGATCTTAAAACCGCCATCGACCAGTCCACCGCCTTGCTACGGAGGCGTCTTTGACTGGGATACAGCCCAGAAACGCCTCGACGAGTTAAACGCCAAGGCGGAAGACCCGACGCTTTGGGATGACCCCACGAAGGCGCAAAGCCTGATGCGCGAGCGCAATCGTCTGGATCAGGCGATGACGGAGGTCACCACGGTCGAAGCCGAACTCGCCGAAAATATCGAAGTCGCCGAACTCGCAGAGATGGACGACGACGAGGAGCTCTACACCGAAGCGATTTCCGCGCTCCAGGCGCTGGCGGCCCGGGCGGGCAAAGCCGAGCTTCAAGCGCTGCTCGCAGGTGAAGCGGACGGCAATGACGCCTATCTGGAGATCCATCCCGGCGCCGGCGGGACGGAGGCCCAGGACTGGGCGTCCATGCTGGCGCGCATGTATACCCGCTGGGCGGAAAAGGCCGGCTATAAGGTTGAGGTCGTGGAAGCCCAGGCGGGCGATGAGGCGGGCCTGAAGTCTGTCACCTATCTGATTAAGGGCGACAATGCCTATGGGTGGCTGAAGACCGAGGCCGGCGTGCACCGGCTGGTGCGAATTTCGCCCTATGACAGCTCTGGCCGGCGCCATACCAGCTTCGCTTCGGTGTGGGCCTATCCTCTGATTGACGACAGCATCGACATTGAGGTCGAGGAAAAAGACGTGCGCACCGACACCTATCGCGCTTCTGGCGCGGGCGGTCAGCACGTCAACAAGACCGACTCCGCCGTGCGCCTGACTCACGAGCCCACGGGCATCGTGGTGCAGTGTCAGTCTGACCGCTCACAACATAAGAACCGGGCCAATGCCTGGGACATGTTGCGCGCGCGCCTGTACGAGCTGGAGCTGCAAAAGCGCGAAGAGGCCGCTCAGGCGGAAGCGGATACCAAGACCGATATCGGCTGGGGGCACCAAATCCGCTCCTATGTGTTACAGCCCTATCAGATGGTCAAAGACTTGCGCACCAATGTCGAAACCTCCGACACTCAAGGGGTTCTGGACGGCGACCTTGATCCCTTTATGGCCGCAGCCTTGGCGTCGCGCGTTGGAACGGAAGAGGGCGAGGAGGCCTAAGCCATCTCTGCTCCATACGGAAACGAAAAAGGGCGGGCCAAGCGGCCCGCCCTTTCTGTTTGTCTTGGTCGAGCCGCCTAGCTCTTGGCGGCGAACGGTTCGTTCGCAGCCGCTTTGGCCGGCTTGGCGTCGCCAGCATTCGAGCTGGACGCTGCAGCGCCGGACGGCGGCGGCGCAGACGGGGCGGTTTTGGCCGCCGGCTTGGCTTCAATCTTGGACTTTCCAGCGTCGGACAGCGGATCGGAAGAGCGCTTGCAGTGACCGTCGAAGTAAGCGCCGCTCTCAATGGCGAGCGAGGCGTGGATGACATCACCTTCAACGCGGGCGGTGGAGGCGAGTTGCACCTGACGGGCGCGCACCGAGCCTTCGACGCGGCCGCGGATTACGACATTCTCGCTGATCACTTCGCCCTTGACGGTGGCTTCCTCGCCAATGGTCAGCGAAGAGGCGCGAACATCGCCTTCGACTTTGCCGTCGAGCTGAACTTCGCCCTCGGACACGATGGAGCCTTTAACGACCAGGTCGTTGCTCAAGATGGACAGGGCTTTGGACTTCATAGCGGACCTCTTCGGGGCGTTTGGGGCTGGCGCTTCGGTGGCGGCATCTTTTTTAGTGAACATAACGTCCGGCTCTAATGAAACTTTCAGGGTCTACGTGGGCGCCGCGGAACCACACCTCATAGTGAAGATGCGTTCCGGTTGAACGACCGGTCGAGCCCATGCCCCCAAGGCGCTGGCCGGTCTCCACGGCGTCACCGCGGCGCACATCGATCGAATGCAAGTGAGCAAAGCGCGTCCGGTAGCCGAAGCCGTGGTCAATCTCGACCGTGCGACCATAGCCCGCGCGCCAACCCGCGTAAACGACCCGGCCCGGCGCAGGTGCAATAATCGGTGCGTTGCGATAGGCCGCAAAATCAGAGCCGGCATGAAAGGCCAGACGTCCGGTAAACGGGTCAAGGCGGCTGCCATAGTTCGAGGTCCGGCGGTATGGCCCGTCGACAGGGATAGCGAGCGGGGCGGCGGTCAGCAAAGTCTCGAGCTGCTCGGCTTCGACCAGCCGCGACGCGATGCGTGCAACGCGGGCGTTGAACGGGTCTTCAAGGTCGATGGCTTGAGAAAAGATCGGCGCGCGATCGAGCGGAATAAACGGTCCGCCGGTGCCGCCTTCCTCTTCAAGCGGGCCTTCATCCATGGCTTCTTCGACGCGCATGCCGGTCAATCGCAGCACGGCGCGCAGATTTTCCAGTCGGCGTTCGGCGGAATCTTCAGCAGCTGCGAGCGCTGCGTCTTGATCGGAGAGCAGAGCCGCGACGCGCTCTTCCGCCAAGCCTTCCATGTCAGCGGGGCTCGCCGCGTCATACAACGCCGTACGCGGCGCGGGATCAGCCGGAGACGCGGCCATCAGAATGCGGCCTTCGTCCAGGCCAGGGCTTTCACGGTCTTCACCAACCGACAAGTCATCGGCGAAATCGAGCAGCCGGCGCAGCGTATCATGGCGGAGCTGGAATTCGCCGGCGGCGTTGTCGAAGGCGCTGGTGCGCGATTCCACATAGGCCAGCGCGGCAGCTTCAGACGCCCGTGCTTCCTCGAGCTCTTCGGCATGGCGATCTTCCATCGCCACGATCTGGTCACGAACGCGGCCGGTCTCGCTGTTGGCGAGGACCATGTTCACCGATGTGATGGTCAGCCAGACCGCCAGAACGCAAACAGCGCCGATGACCGACAGCTGCATGGCTGTCGTGACGACGAAGTAGCGCACCTGACCTTCGGTGCGATGGTAAATTTGCCGGTCCGGGAAGCGCTGTTGGATGTGCTCCCACGGGCCTTCAAGAAGGCGTTTCACCGTCTGACCCCGTCACCTATCAGTTTTGCCGAACCCCTCAAGGCGAACCTTCGCATAGGGAATAGGCGTTGATCAACAAGACGAATGGACGTTCACTGCGTTTGGATTAGCAATGTGTTTACGACCCTTGCAAGCGGTGCGCCGAAATCAGGCCGGCACATCGGCGAGAGGCTCATACCAGTCTCCCGGCAAGCCAGCCCGGTTACGGGCCTCTGCGTTGAACGGCCGCTTCAAATCGGCTTTGAAGCGTTCGCGGACCAGGGTCTGGAAGCAGACGCGCGGATCGACCTCGTCACTGGCGCAGACCGCTTCAAACCAGCGCCGTCCAGCGGCGACATGGCCGACTTCCTCGGTATAGATCACCTCAAGAATGCCGGCGCTGTCCCGATCGCCCACGCTTACGAGCTTTTCGATCATGCCTGGCGTCACATCCAGTCCGCGCGCTTCCAGCACCATCGGCGCAACGGCCAGACGCGCCGCCAGATCATCAGCGGTGGCTTCCGCGGCCTCCCAAAGCCCGTCATGGGCGGGCAGGTCGCCATAATCCCCGCCAAGCTCATGGAGCCGGGCGCGCACCATCTGGAAATGACGCGCTTCATCATCGCCGACGCTGATCCAGTCCGAGACGAAGCTATGCCGATCGGTGTCGGCAATGCGGGGGTCGCCGCCGAAGCGGGCCACCAGGTCAAAGGCCAGGTCGATGGCGTTGAACTCGATATGCGCCACCGCGTGAAGCAGGGCGAAGCGTCCCTCCAAGGTCCCCAGTCGCCGACGCGGCACTTGCCCGGGCGCTTTCAGCTCTGGTCTTGTCGGCCGCGCGGGACGAGGCGGTGCAATGCTGGCCGCGCCCGTTGATGGCAGGGATAGCTCGCTTGCCCGCCAGGCCGCCGCGCAGGCGCGAGCGGCGGCCGCCTTTTCAGACGGATCCGCCTCATTCAGAACGCGTGCGGCCGCAGTTTGGACGCTTTTGAGCGTCATCGTCAGCGTCAGCCTGCTTTCACCGCGTCGAGGACAGCCTCGACATGGCCTGGCACTTTCACCTTGCGCCAAACCTGCTTGAGCACGCCATCTGGGCCGATCAGGAAGGTGCAGCGTTCAATCCCCATATAGGTTTTGCCGTACATCTTTTTCTCAACCCAGGCGCCATAGCGCTCGGTGACATCATCATCGGCGTCCGAGACCAGGATGACTTTCAGGCCGTGTTTGTCGCGGAATTTGTCATGCTTAGCTACGGTATCCTTGGACAGGCCGATGACCACCGCGCCGGCGGATTCGAAGTCCTCGATGGCGTCCGTAAAGCCGATGGCCTCTTTCGTGCACCCCGGGGTGTCATCCTTGGGATAGAAATAAAGGACGACTGATTTGCCGGAGAAGTCGCTCAACGATACGGTCTGGCCGCCATCTGCGGGCAGGGTGAAGTCCGGGGCCTTGTCTCCGGGGGCAAGTTCGCTCATCAGGGGCTCCATGATCGCTAAGGGTTGGGCCGGACGGGCCGGGTCTTGCGGGAAGATTGTCCGCAATGCCGGTTTCGTCCAGTCCGTCTCCCATCCGCTGAGCTAACGCATGCGTCGCGCCGCCCGCCTTGTTGTCCTTTACGTGCTCGAAGCCGTCGCGGCTTTGTTGGCGCTGCTGATCCTGGCGGGCGGGGCTTTGCTATGGCGTCTCGCCGAAGGTCCGGTCGACGCCGACTTGCTGCGCCCGACCATCGTTGATGCTCTGGTGCAGGCGGTCGATGGCGATGCGGCCACGGTGGGCGCGCTGCAGCTGCGCTTCGATCCACGCGACGCCACGTTGATCGTCATCGCGTCTGATGTCCGCGTGGAGCGCGCGGATGGAGAGGTTCTGATCGCCGCCGAACAGGTCGCGACCGGGTTGGCCCTTGATCTGCTTCTGGCGGGGCGCCCTAGCCCGGTCAGCATCACGGCGCAGGGCGGCAGCTTTGCTGTCGTACGCACACGTGAAGGCCGGGTCCTGGCTGGCTTCGGTGATCCGCAAGTGCTCAGCCGGGGCGCGGGCGAGGCCCCGACACAGTCGCAAGATCTCGGCGTTCTAACCAGCGAGCTTGATCGGGCGGGCGGCGGCTTGCTCGCCCGCCTTCAGCGGTTGGACCTGCAATCGGTCGATTTGCGTCTGGTGGATGAGGCGAGCGAGCTCGACTGGTTCATCAATGACGCAGCCCTTGATGTCGATCTGCAAGGCGATCAGGTGCGCGCCGCCTTGTCTGGCGACCTCATCACTTCCGCCGGCCCGGCGCCGCTTGCGCTTCGCCTGGACAGCGCGCGGGATTTGGACTCGGTGTTCGCCGAGTTTTCCTTATCTGACTTCGTGCCGGCCGCCGCTGCGCCGCGGCGCGGGGCGCTCGCTTGGCTCGCCGGTCTTGAGGCCGAGTTTAACGCCCGTCTTGTCTTTGATGCGACGGTGGAAACCGGTCTACGCACAGCTCTTGTGGACATCACTTCGAGCGCTGGTGAGGTGCGAGCGCCGGACGCAGTCTACCCGTTTGGCGAAAGCGCTCTGCGCCTTGAGTATGATGCGCCCAGCGGCGCGATCGAGCTGGAGAGGGTCGACATCCAGTCGGACTTGCTGCAGCTGGATATGACCGGGCGGATTTTCGAGCTAGGCGGGTTTTTCGGCGCCGTGCCGACCCAGGCGCGCTTTGAACTCACCTCCGGCGCAGGGGTTTTCGACCTCGCCGGTGTTTTCCCGGACGCCCAGGTTTGGGACGCTGCGAGCTTGGCGGGCCGGATTGATACGCACGAACGCGTCGTCACATTCGAGCAGCTCGATTTAGACCTGCCCTTCGCGACAGGGCGTCTGACCGGCCGGCTCGCGCTGGAGGACATTGACGGTCGCCCACTGCCGTCCCTCCAGCTTGCCGGTCCCATCGACGGCGTCATCCGCAAGGAGGATGTGCTGGGCCTTTGGCCTGTGAATTTCGCGCTGGGCGCACGCGATTGGGTTCGCGACAATGTTTTGGATGGCCGGCTGTCTAACGCTGTGCTGGACTTGAATATTCCCGCCAGCGCCATCGCAGAGCGGGCGTTGACGGATGATAATCTGTCTTTGCGCTTCGACTTCACCGACGCGGACGTGCGCTATGTCTCCACCATGACACCGCTGCTTGGCCTGTCTGGCGAGGCGGAGCTCAGGGGTAACTCCCTCTCGCTGACAGGAGCCGACGGGGCGATTGGCGAGCTGGCGATCGACACCATCTTTGTGGAGATCCCGCGCCTCAATCCCAAAGGGGCGATCGCACGCTTTGGCGGATCCGGGACAGGCGATGTTCAGCCGGTCCTAAGATTGCTGAGCGAGCCGCCGCTCTCGATCGCCGAGACCTATGGCCTTGATCCGACCCTGTTTGACGGTGAAGGCGAGATGTCTTTTGAAATCCGCCGTCCGATGCGCCGCTTCGTGCCGGTGGAGAATATCGGCTATCAAATCGACGGCCGGTTCCAGAGTGTGCGGGTTCCTACGGGGGTGGACGGCGTCGATCTGGAAAATGGCGAGGTGGTGATTGCCGCCAATCCCGACGGCGTCACCGCTCAAGGCACGGCCGAGCTGGCTGGCGCTGAAGTGCGCGTGGAATGGGCGGAAACCTTCGGGCTTGAAGGCGCTGCGCCGTCCACCCGGGTTCGCGCCAGCGGAACGATGAGCGGTCGTGGCTTGGACCGTCTGGGCTTGCCGGTGCGGCGCTTTATGGATGGTGCAGTCGATGTCACGGCGGAGCTGTCCGGGCGAGGGTTCGACTTCACCGAAATCGATGTCGGTCTTGACCTGACCAATGCCGTCGTCGTGCTGCCCGCCGAGATTTGGGAGAAGCGGGTTGGGGCGCCGGGGCGGGCTCAGTTCGGCATTGATTTTGATGAAAGCGGCGCGCTTCAGCTCGATCCGCTAATCATCGAGGCTGAGGGAATCGATCTTGTCGCCACCGCCTCGGTGGGCGCGGATGGGCGCTTGCTCGCCGCCGAAGTCGAACGGCTGGTTGCGCCGGGCCGGCTGGACGTCGCGCTGGTGGCCGATCGGCCGGACGGTGTGGATGGACCGCTGCGCATGACGCTGACCGGCGCATATATCGACGCCGGCGAGTTGTTCAGCGTAACAACGCCCGGCGGCGGACCTTTGGTGACCGCCCCCTTGATTTTGGAGGCTGACATTGGCCGTGTCCTAGTCCGCGGCGTGCCGTTTGAGGCGGTCAGCCTGTCCGCGCTGCTGGGGCCGGAAGGGATCACCAATGTTGGTTTGATGGCGTCGCGTCCTGAAGGCGGCACCGGCTTGCTAGTGGATTATTCCTCCGATCCCGAAGACGACCGCCGGCGGTTGCTGACCTTGCGCTCGCAGGACGCCGGGCAATTGCTCACCGCCTTCGCCGGCTTTTCCAATGTCTCAGGAGGCCGGCTGCGTCTGGACGCTGTGGGGCCGACCCCTGGTGAGGCGGGGCTTTTGACCGGCCGGGTGGAGGTGGACGACTTCACGTTGGACGACATGCCTTTGCTGGCGCGCATTTTGGCGGCGGGGTCATTGGAAGGCCTCGGCGGGTTGTTGAGCGGCGACGGTATCCAGTTCGACCGTCTCGAGACGGATTTCACCTGGGGGCAGGGCGTTCTTGGACTTGAAGAGGCGCGCGCGGCCGGACCGGCTCTGGGCGCCACCTGGCAGGGCGTCGTCAGCTTTGAAGAAAGCCGTATCAATGTGGATGGCACCTTGCTGCCGTCCTATGGCGCAAACTCCATTCTTGGCGAGCTGCCTCTGCTCGGAGAATTGCTCACCTCAAGGCGTGGGGAGGGCGTGTTCGGGGTGACGTTTTCCGTCACCGGCCCGTTTGAGGAGACTCGTGTCGTCGCCAACCCATTAGCCGCTTTCGCGCCTGGCGTTTTCCGTCGGATCTTTGAAGGCACCGCCGCAGAAGAAGAGCTGGACGCGCTTCGGGACCTGCAGCGCGACGCCGAGGCCGCCGCTGAAGCGGACGCGCCATCGCCAGAGCCTGCCCCGCCTGCAGAGCCGCCTGCCGATCCCACGCCGCAGGAGAGCGAGGCCGGGCCATGAAAAGTGTCGGCCTTATGAGCGGCACGTCACTGGACGGGGTCGATGCTGCGCTCCTGGACACAGA
This sequence comes from uncultured Oceanicaulis sp., assembly GCA_964484345.1. Taxonomy (GTDB): domain Bacteria; phylum Pseudomonadota; class Alphaproteobacteria; order Caulobacterales; family Maricaulaceae; genus Oceanicaulis. The sequence continues at coordinate 29,368 of CAZAGE010000039.1, forward strand.
CGGGGTCGAGGTCACCGGCTTCGGGCCGGGCGTTCAAATCGACTACGCCCTTGCGGACCGCGCCGTGCTGCAAGCCGCCGTCGATGCCGCGCTCACCTGGCGATTTGAGGGCGAGGAGCCTGCGGTCTTCGCCAAGGCCGAGGCGGTCCTTACCCGCACCCATGCAGATGCGGTGCGTCAGGTTTGCGAGCAGGCGGGCCTTCACTCCGCCGCTCTCGATCTGGTTGGGTTTCACGGTCAGACGGTGATTCACATCCCACCGGGCGACGGCGTGACCGGCCGAACGCGCCAGATTGGCGACGCTCAGGCGCTCGCCCAGGCGCTTGGCTGCCCGGTGGCTTATGACTTCAGAACCGCTGACATGGAGGCGGGCGGGCAGGGTGCGCCGCTCGCCCCGGCCTATCACGCGGCGCTGGCTGAAGCCTCCGGATTGGAAAAACCCCTTGGTGTGCTCAACATTGGCGGGGTCGCCAATCTGACCCTCATCGGCGCCGACGGCGGCTTGACCGCATTCGACACTGGGCCGGGCAACGGCCTGATCGACGCCTGGATGGCGGACCAACGCGGCGTCGCCATGGATGAGGGGGGCGCGGCGTCTGCGACGGGGCGTGTTTTGGAGGCGGGGCTGGACGAGTTGCTCGCCCACCCGCATTTCGCCCTGGAAGGCCCCAAATCATTGGACCGGTGGGATTTCTCGCTGGATCCGGCGCGCAATCTCACGGTTGAAGACGGCGCGGCGACGTTGGCGGAGTTCACAGCCCGCACGGTGGCTTTGGGGCTTGAAGCGGTCGGCGATCGGCCCAAGCGTTTGATCGTATGCGGCGGCGGCCGGAAGAATCCGGACTTGATGGCGCGGATCGCCCGAGCTTGCGGCGTTCAGGTGCAGCCGGCCGAGGCGGTGGGCTGGCGCGGCGATTTGATTGAGGCGGAAGCCTTCGCTTATCTCGCCGCGCGCACCCAAAAAGGCCTGCCGATCAGCTGGCCGGACACCACGGGGGCGCCCGCGCCTCTGACCGGCGGCCGGATCGTTCAGCCTTAGCGGCGGGAGCCGGCGGGCTGTTCGCGGCGTTCCTTGGCGACTTGCGGCAAGCGCCAATCCAGATAGGTCGACACCGATTGTTCCAGCGGCTCCAAGTGATCGGTGAACAGGTGCGAAGCGCCTTTGATCACATCGGTCTGGATGGTGATGCCTTTTTGCGTACGCACCTTGGCCATGGCGCGCTCCATTTCGTCCAGCGGCACGATGGAATCCGCATCGCCATGGGCGATCAGGCCGGAGGCCGGGCAGGGCGCCAGGAAGGAGAAGTCATACATGTTGGTGGGCGGCGCCACCGAGGTGAAACCGCCGATTTCCGGGCGTCGCATCAAAAGCTGCATGCCGATCCAGGCGCCGAAGGAGTGGCCGGCCACCCAGCAAAATTGCGCATTCGGGTTATGCGCCTGGGCCCAGTCCAGCGCGGTGGCGGCGTCGGACAATTCGCCAAGGCCTTGGTCATAGCTGCCCTGGCTGCGGCCCACGCCTCGGAAATTGAACCGCAGGACTGAAAAGTCGCGATTCTTGAACTGGTCATAGAGCATGACCGAGATCGGCGTATCCATATGTCCGCCGCCCATCGGGTGGGCGTGCAGCACCAGCGCGAGCGGCGCGGTGGGGTCTTTGGCGGGGCTGTATTTGCCTTCAAGGCGTCCGGCGGGGCCGGCGATGATGACGTCAGGCATAGGGCGAATTGCGTCCTGCTGGCGAATATCCAAGCCCATAGCTCGGTCTTTACAGGGCCGAGAAGATGGGGCTATAGAAAAAACCGTTCCAAATTCTTGACCACCGGGCTGGGAAACCTAGATCCCCCAACGCACCGCCGGTCTTTCGTGCGAAGCGGCCTTCTAGCACAGGCAGCATGCAAAGTGCGAGCGGCGAGGTGAGGCTTTCTCTGGGGAGAAAAGGAAACGCTATGAAACTGAGCACCAAAGGACGTTACGCCGTGATGGCCATGACCGATCTGGCCATGAGCGGCGCAGAGCGGCCGGTTCCGCTGGGCGACATCGCTTCGCGGCAGGAAATCTCGCTGTCCTATCTAGAACAGCTGTTCGCCAAGCTGCGGCGCGCCGGCGTTGTGAAATCGGTTCGCGGGCCGGGTGGCGGCTATCGCTTGGCGCGCGCTGCGGGCGAAACCCGCATCGCCGACATCATGCTGGCCGTTGAAGAGCCGGTGGACGTCACCCGCTGCCAGCACAAGCCCGCCGGCTGCTTGGAAGGCGGGCGCCGCTGCGTCACTCACGATTTGTGGGACGAGCTAGGCCGTCACATCCATCTGTTCCTCAACGGCGTGACGCTGGAAGATGTTCTGGAGCGGCGCGTTCTGGGCATGTCGACCGCCGCTGAGTCGGTGGTGATGCTGGAGCAGGCCGCCGAGTGACCGTCTACCTGGACCACAACGCGACATCGCCTGTGCGCCCTGCGGCGACAGAGGCGGTGGTTTCAGCGCTGCGCGAAGGCGGAAATCCGTCTTCGGTGCACCAGCCCGGCCGGGCTGCACGCGCGCGTGTGGAACAGGCGCGGTCAACGATCGCCCGCTCGATCTGCGCCAGGACTGAAGACCTGATCTTCACCTCCGGCGGGACCGAAGCGAATAATCTGGCGATCCACGCCGCCAAGGCGCTGGGGACGGTTCGGATTATTCATTCGGCGATCGAACATGACGCGGTGCGCGCCGCCGCCGCCGCCAGCGGTTTGCCGACTGAGGTCTGGCCGGTGGATCAAAACGGCCGGGCGCGGTTGGACTGGTTGGAGCAAAGATTGGCTGACGCTGATCCTGCCGAGCCGATCCTGTTCGCGCTGATGGCGGCGAATAATGAAACCGGCGTGCTGCAGCCCTATGCCGAGGCTGGGGCGAAGATCGCGGAAGCGGGGCACCTCTTCCTCATCGACGCCGTGCAGATGACCGGCAAAGCGCCGTTCGACTTCGCCGGCTCTTTCGCTCAGTTCGCGGCCTTGTCCGCGCACAAGGCGGGCGGGCCGCAAGGCGTGGGCGCTTTGGCGACGGCGTGTGATGCGCAGGTCGGCGCACTGATCACCGGCGGCGGCCAGGAAAAGGGTCGCCGCGGCGGCACGGAAAATGTCGCGGGCGTCGCCGGTTTTGCTGCAGCGATTGCTGCGGTCGAGGCCGATGAAGCAAGCCGCATCGGGCGCTTGCGCGACCGGATTGAAGCGCGCCTCAAAGCCGAAGCTCCGGAGGTGGTGATCTGGGGCGAGGGCGTTGAGCGCTTGCCCAATACGATCTGCCTGTCCGCGCCGGGCTGGCCGAGCGAGATTCAGGTGATCGCGCTGGACCTTGCCGGGTTCGCGGTGAGCGCCGGATCCGCCTGCAGTTCGGGCAAGGTGCGCAAAAGCCATGTGCTCGAAGCCATGGGCGCCGATGACGATCACGCCAGCTCCGCGCTCCGGGTGAGCCTGGGCTGGACGACGACCGAAGCTGAGGCGGATGCGTTCGCAGATGCCTGGCTGAAAGACTATGCGCGCGTGCGGCCCATAGCGGCCGTCGCGGTTTGAAAACACAAAGACTAAGGGTCTGGTTGAATGCCCGCCGTTAAAGAGACGATTGAAGACGTCCGTCAGCTCGAAGCCGACAAGTATAAGTACGGCTTCACCACCGAGATCGAGCAGGAATACGGCCCCAAAGGCCTGTCGGAAGACACCATCCGCTTCATCTCGGAGAAAAAGGGCGAGCCGGATTGGCTGCTCCAGTGGCGGCTGGACGCCTATGAGCGCTTCAAGCAGATGAAAGAGCCGGACTGGGCCAAGGTCTCCCATCCGCCGATCGACTATCAGGAGGCGTACTACTACGCGGCTCCGAAAGATGCGGCGAAGTATAAGAGCCTGGACGAAGTCCCGCAGGAATTGCTCGACACCTATAAAA
>CAZAGE010000040.1:0-31482 GCA_964484345.1 uncultured Oceanicaulis sp.
CCAACTCCTTCGGCTTTGGCGGAACGAACGCCTCGGTGGTGTTCAAGCGCGCCGGGTAGGCATGAGCGACGAGGCCCCAAGCCCGAAGCCCAAAAAAGGCGGTCTCGGCCGCGTGCTCGCCTGGCTGGCGGGCGGTCTGGTCGCGACCGTGCTGCTCGCCGCGGCCGCCGCGTTGGGTGGTTGGGTGTGGCTCAATCAGCAATTTGACGCGGAAGGGCCTGCAGGACCGGAGCAGACCGTGCTGCTTCCGCGCGGCTCCGGCTTGATCGCCATCGCCGCTCAGCTCGAGCGTGAAGGCCTGATCAGCGACGCCCAGATTTTCCGGCTGATGGTCACCATCGACGGCGGCGACCGCGCCTTGCGGGCCGGCGAATTCGCGATCCCTGAAGCGGCTTCGATGGCGCAGATTTATGAGATTTTGCGGTTCGGCGACACCATCCAGCATCCGATCACCGCGGCTGAGGGCCTGACTAGCGCGATGATCGTGCGCGTCCTCAATGAGGCTGAGGTGTTGACCGGTGAGATCGCCGAGACGCCCGCCGAAGGCACGCTGTTGCCTGAAACCTTCCTGGTGGATCGCGGCACGGCGCGACAAAGCCTGATCGACCGTATGGCGAACGCTCAGGCGGATTTGCTCGATGAGCTGTGGGAGAACCGCGCCGAGGACCTCCCCTTCGAGACCCGCGAGGAGGCGATCATTCTGGCCTCCGTCGTGGAGCGGGAAACCGGCATCGGCTCGGAGCGGGGACTGGTCGCGTCGGTCTTCGTCAACCGCCTGCGCCGCGGCATGCGTCTGCAAAGCGATCCGACGATCATTTACGGCATCACCGGCGGCGAGCCGCTGGGCCGGGGCATTCGCCGGTCCGAGCTGGATAATGCCGACAACCCGTACAACACCTATCAAGTCGACGGCTTGCCGCCGACGCCGATCGCCAATCCAGGCACGGCCTCGATCCGCGCGGTGCTCAATCCGCCGGAAACGGACTATCTGTTCTTCGTCACCGACGGCACGGGCGGGCACGCCTTTTCCGAGACCTACGCCGAACACAATGTTCATGTGCGCGCGCTGCGGCGGCGCGAGCGCGAACGCGCGCAAGGAGGCTAGGCCATGAGCAATATCACTGGCATGACCGGCTTTGGCCGCGGCGAACGCTCCGGCGCCTTCGGCGCAGTCACCGTGGAAGCGCGCAGCGTGAACGGCAAGGGCCTGGATCTTCGCCTGCGCCTGCCGCCCGGTTTTGACGCCATTGAGCCCAAGCTGCGCGAGCTGGCCAAGGCGCGCTTTAATCGCGGCTCAGTCACGCTCAATCTGACAGTTGCGCCGCCCGAGGGCGGTCAGGATGTGCGCATTGATGACGACCGTCTGAGCCTTTACGCCAAAGCCGCGCGCCGCCTCTATGAGCAGGGCGCCGCCGCCGCCGCGACCGGCGGCGAGCTGCTGGCGTTGAAAGGCGTGATCATCGCAGATGAAGCCGGCCCGACGGCCGAAGACGCCGAAGCGCTGCAGGCCGCCGGCCTGCTCGCCGCTGCTGAGGCGCTCGACAGCTTGAAGGCGGCCCGCGACGCTGAGGGCGCGGCGATGGTGGCCGTGCTGACGGGGCATCTCGACGAAATTGAAGCCTTGCGCGCCGATGCGGCATCCAATGCCGAAGCGCTGCCCGAGGCGATCAAGGCGCGCATCAAAGCCAAGTTCGACGAGCTGCTGCCGTCCGGTCTTGATCCAGAGCGGTTGGAGCAGGAAGCCGCCATGCTGGCGGTGAAGGCGGATATCCGTGAGGAGCTGGACCGGCTCACCGCGCATATCGAAGCGGCCCATGTCCTGCTCAAGGGCGGCAGCCCGGCGGGCCGCAAGCTGGATTTTTTGGCGCAAGAGTTTAACCGCGAGGCCAATACGCTGTGCTCCAAGTCCGCCGATCCGGCGTTGACTCGCACCGGCCTCGCCCTCAAAGCGGCCGTCGACCGGCTGCGCGAGCAAGTCCAAAACGTGGAGTGACCATGAGCAGCGATCTATCCGGCCCGGTCTTCCGGGGACAGCGCCGCGGACTGATGTATGTGTTGTCCAGCCCGTCCGGGGCCGGCAAGACCACCCTGTCCAAACGCTTGATCGCGCAGAACCCAGACCTCGTGCTGTCGGTCTCCTACACCACGCGCAAGCCGCGACCAGGGGAGCTGGACGGTCAGGACTATTTCTTCACCGACGAAGCCAAATTCCTGGAAATGGCGGGCGAGGGCGCCTTCCATGAATGGGCCAAGGTGTTTGATCACTATTACGGCACGCCCAAAGCGGAGGTGGACGAGGCTCTGTCCGAAGGCCGTGACGTGGTCTTCGATATCGACTGGCAGGGAGCCCGCGCGCTGGCCAAGAGCGCGCCGGAGGACGTCGTCCGCATCTTCATCCTGCCGCCCTCACTGGCCTTGCTGCGCGATCGGCTGCAAAAGCGGGCGCAGGACAGCGACGAGGTCATCGATGGCCGCATGGCCCGCGCCAAGGAAGAGATCGAGCATTGGGGCGAATACGACTATGTCGTGCTCAATGACGACTTCTCCCGCGCCCTGGAAAAACTCTCCGACATCCTCCAGGCCGAACGTTTGAAGCGGAACCGGCATCCCTGGATTTCCGGCTTTGTCGACGCCCTCATGGCCGAATAGGTCGCACGCTTCTCTGATCCAGTCTTGTGTTAGGCTTCCTGGAAAGTGTTCTGGGAGGACATAAGCATGGACCGTTGGATGGCTTTGACCGCGGCGTTCGCCGCCACCGCCGCGCTGAGCGCCTGTCAGGCGCCGCCGGCTGAACCGGAAGCCGAAGCGCCGCAAGCTGAACCGGAATCGGCGCAGGAGGCGATGGCGGAAGCGGCCCCGGCGCCCGCCGAGCCCGCGCCGGAATTCGGCCATACGGCGGAAGTCTTCTTCAACACGACCTCCTTCTCCATGGCGTCGTCCGCCGGGCTCGGCTTCTCGTCCAGCACTGGCGATATCCTGATCTCGTCTGATGAGACCGGCGTCTTCAACGCCTATGCGCTCAATCCTGAAAGCGGTGAACGCCGCGCTCTGACGACCTCCACTACAAACGCGACCTTCGCGGTGAGCTGGTTCCCGGATGGGGAGCGCTTCCTGGTCAGCGCCGACGGCGGCGGTGATGAGCTGACCCATATCTATGTCGGCACGGCGGGCGGCGAGCTGCAGGACTTAACGCCGGGCGAAAATGTTCGCGCGAGCTTTGTCGGCTGGTCAGCAGATCGCAGTGAATTATGGATCAGCACCAATGAGCGCGATCCGGGGGCGTTTGATCTTTACGCCTATGACGCCGAGACCTATGAGCGCCGCATGGTGTTTGAAAACACCAGCGCGCTGCAAATGAGCGCAGTGAGCCCTGACGGGCGCTGGATTGCGCTGGACCGTCCGCGCACCTCTGCAGACAGCGATATCCTGCTGGCTGATGTGGAAGAGGGCGGCGAGCCGCTCCTGATCACTGAGCATGACGGCAATATCGCCTATGGCGCCTACACCTTCACGCCGGACAGCAGCGCGCTGATCTACGCCACCAATGAGTTTGGCGAGTGGAACCAAGCCTGGTCCTACGACATCGCCAGCGGCGAGCGCGCGGCTCTGATCGAGGCGGATTGGGACGTGATGTATGTGGGCTATTCACCGTCCGGCCAGTATCGCGCCAACGCGATCAACGCCGACGGCTTCACCGAAGTCAGCCTCGTCAATACCGCGACCGGCGAAGCGGTGGCGTTTCCCGCGTCCGTTCCGGCCGGCGACCTTGCGCAGGTGCGCTTCAACGCAGACGAGACCCAGATGGCCTTCATGGTCACCTCTTCGGTCTCGCCCGCCAATGTCCATGTTGTGGATCTGACCTCCGGCGCGCATCGCCAGCTGACCGAAGCCTTGAATCCCGAGCTTCATCCGCGCGACCTGGTGGAGGCGCAAGTCGTTCGTTTTGACAGCTTCGACGGTCTGACCATCCCCGGCATCATGTACCGGCCCCACACCGCCAGCGCGGAGAATCCTGTGCCGGCGCTGGTCTGGGTCCATGGCGGTCCGGGCGGGCAGAGCCGGGCGGGCTATTCCGCCACCATCCAGCACCTGGTCAATAACGGCTACGCCGTCTATGCGGCCAATAACCGGGGCTCGTCAGGCTATGGGAAGACTTTCTTCCACATGGATGACCGCCGCCATGGCGAAGAAGACCTGCGCGATATCGTGGCCGCTGGCGACTATATGCGCAGCCTCGATTGGGTGCGCGACGACGCCGTCGGCGTGATCGGAGGCTCTTATGGCGGCTATATCACCGCTGCGGCGCTGACCTTCCATCCTGAAGAGTTCGATGTCGGCATCAACATCTTCGGCGTGACCAACTGGGTGCGGACGCTGGAATCCATCCCGCCCTGGTGGGAGTCTTTCCGTGAGGCGCTTTATGACGAGATGGGCGATCCCGCCACCGACGCCGAGCGTCACCGGGCGATCTCACCGCTCTTCCACGCCGATCAGATCGTGCGGCCCATGCTGGTGGTGCAGGGCGCCAATGACCCCCGTGTGCTGCAGGTGGAAAGCGATGAGCTGGTCGCCGCCGCACGCGAGAACGGCGCGATTGTCGACTATGTGCTCTTCCCCGATGAAGGCCATGGCTTTCGCCGGCGGGAAAACCGGATCACGGCGTCTGACGCCTATCTGGACTTCCTGGAAGAGCATCTGGCGCCCGGCGACGGCTAGCCTTTCACGGCGCGCCAAGCCTTTGCAAGCGCCATAAAGCCATGCGGATCAATGGTCTCGGCCCGCGCTGACGGGTCGAGGCCGGCGGCTTCGAGCAGGGCTTCGGAGCTTACGCCGGCCTTGCCCGCCGCCGCGCCCAGCGATTTGCGCAGCGTCTTGCGGCGCTGGCCGAAGGCGCTTTCGGTGATGATGGAGAGCGCCTCCAGGTCGTCAAAGCGCTCGGCGTCAGGCAGCGGCTCAAGCACCACCACTGCGCTGTCCACCTTGGGCGGCGGGGTGAAGGCGCGGGCGGGCAGGGTGAAGGCGTAGCGCGCGTTCGCCGCCGCCGCGGTCAGAATGGCCAGGCGGCCATATTGCGGATCGCCGACGCGCGCGACGACGCGCTCAGCGACTTCTTTTTGAAACATCAAGACCAGGCGCGACCACCAGACCGGCTGGGCGGTGAGCCATTTGATCAGCAGCGCCGTGCCGACATTATAGGGCAGGTTGGAGGCCAGCATTCGGGTCTCAAACCGGGTCTTGATCTGCGCTTCGGCGACTTTCAGCGCGTCGGCTTCAACGATGAACAAGCGCCCGCCGGATGCCTCTCCGATCTCATCAAGCGCAGGCAAAAAGCGCGCGTCCTTTTCGATCGCGATCACCTCGCCGGCGCCTTCCGCCAGCAGGGCGCGCGTCAAACCGCCGGGCCCGGGTCCGACCTCAAAGACGCTGGCGTCCGCCATATCTCCGCACAACCGGGCGATCTTGGCGGTGAGGTTGAGGTCCATCAGGAAATGCTGGCCAAAGCGCTTGTCGGCGCGCAGGCCATGGGCGGCGATCACCTCGCGCAGCGGCGGCAGGTCGTCCACGCTCATGACGCGGCGGCCCTGTTGGCGGCGAGCTCGCCGGCGAGGGTCAAGGCCGCGATCAGGCTATCAGGCCGGGCGACGCCTTGGCCGGCGATATCAAACGCCGTGCCATGGTCCGGCGAGGTGCGGATGATCGGCAAACCCAGCGTGACGTTGACGCCGGAATGAAAGTCCAAGGTCTTCACCGGGATCAGCCCCTGGTCGTGATAGAGGCAGATCGCCGCGTCGTAGCCCGCGCGGGCTTCGGCGTGGAACATGGTGTCGGGGGGCAGGGGGCCGATCACGTCAAAGCCCTTCGCCCGCAGCTGCGCGATGGCAGGCTCTAATATCTCAATCTCTTCGCGGCCGAGGGCGCCGCCTTCCCCGGCATGCGGGTTCAGGCCGGCGATGGCGAGGCGCGGGTCTTTGATGCCGAAATCGCGTTTCAGCGCTTCGGCGGTGACGGTCGCGGTATACACCACGCGCGCGGTCGTCACTTGCTCGAGGGCCGCCTTGAGCGGCTGATGGATGGTCACGAGAGCGCAGCGTAGGCCAGAGCCTGCCAGCATCATCACCGGGCCGCGTTCTCCCGCCATCGGCGCATCTGACGTTAAATACGCGATGTACTCGGTATGACCGGGAAATTTGAAGCCTTCCTCGTAGAGTCGGGCTTTGGAAATTGGGTTGGTGACCGTGGCCCCGACCTCGCCTGTGAGCGCAGCGTTGACGGCGGCGTCGATGGACGCAATGGCGGCCTGCGCGGCCGTTTCTGCGGGCGTAAGGGCGATAACCGGCAAGGCTTGCGGGAACACCGCGGCGGCGTCGCCGACCGCATTAATGATCTGTGGCGCGGGCAGGTTTAGAAGCTCAGCGGCGCCCGCCAGCTTTGCGGGGTCCGCATAGACCAGAAAGGCCGCGCCAGACTGTTTCTTTAGGGACCAGGCTTTCAGCGCGATCTCCGGACCGACGCCGTCCGGGTCGCCCAGCGTCAGGGCCAGCGGCGCTGTGCTCACCGGATCTCCACGGTGGCGTCGCGGCGCAGATCCCGGAGCCAGCGGCGCGCCAAAAGTGACAGCTGCTGATTGATCAGCTGGTTCTCGACTTCCGCGGCGGTCGGAACACCGGGCCCCGTCAGCTGCCGATTACACACCAGGAAGGCTTGCAGCCCGGCCGCAGTTTCCAACACCTCGGTCGAAGCAACCGGTTCAACACCGGAAAGCGCCTCGCGGATTTGCGGGATTAGCGCTGACGCGTTCAGGCCGGTCAAAGGCGTGACGATCACCCCGTCAAGGCTGGCGGCCCTCTCTTCCACGCCCTCACAGCTAGTCAGCGAGGCGGCGAGCGCTTCGAAATCGGTGCGCATGCTTTCGGTAACCCGAGAGGTCGGAACGGTAAGCTGATAAAGATCAAGCTGCTCAATGACCTGGCCGTCGCGTCGATCGACAAGGGCGACAATCTGGAAGCCGCCGGGTACGCGGATCGGGTTTGAGATCTGTCCCGGCTCAAGCTGTCGCACGATCTCAAAGACTTGAGGGCGGATGGAGGCGGCTGAAAGCCAGCCGGTGAAGCCGCCGCGCGCCGCGCTGGGGGCGTCCGAGAACTGAGCGGCGACTTCGGGGAAGGGGGCCCCCTGGCTCAGCGCGCCGTAGACGCTCTGAACCACCTGGCTCGCGCGCTCCTCGCCGCCCTCGAGACGGATTTCAACCAGGATCTCCGCCAGGCTGTATTGCGGCTGCGCTGCGGCGGCCGCCTGACGCTCAAGCGCCGTGTCGATCTGCTGGTCGGAAATCCGGATGCGCGAGCGGTACCGGCCGCTCACCATGATCTGCCAGGCGATCTCAGCGCGAATCTGCTGACGCAGGGTTTCCACATCAATGCCGTTGAGAGCCAGATCGGCGGCGACCTCATCAACGGTTGCGCCGTTTCGCGCCGCAGCGTCTTGAAGGGCGGCGTCCACTTCAGCCTCATCGACTTCAAGGTCGAACTCGGCGGCGGTCTGGAGCTGGAGCGTTTCTTCGATCAGAGCGCGGATCGCTTGATCCTGAATCTGTTCCAGCATCGCATCGTCCGGCCGCACGCCCGCCGAGGTGATGATCAGGCGCATGCGATTGCGCACATCCAAGGTGGTGATGGGTTGATCGTTCACCACCGCTGCAATGCCCTCCACTTGCTGGGCGGAAGCGGAGGAAGCAGCGAACGGGGTCGCAAACAGGGCGACGACCAAAATCAGCGCGGTGCGAAGGGCCATGGCGGTTCTAGAATGTCCAATCTTGACTGCAAGATACTGATCAAGCGCGCGGACGCAATCACCCGGCGCTGCAAGCCTCAGCCGTCTTCTGTGGTGGCGATGAAAAATAACCCGCCCAGGGCGAATAAGACCGGTGCGGTCCAGCTCGCCGTCGCCGGATTGAGCGCGCCGGAGCTTCCCAACCCTAACAACAGCTCCTGGGTGAAATACATGGCGAAGCCGGCGATGGCGCCGGCCGCGGCGAAGCCGGCGGCTCCCCCCATGCGGTGCAGCCGCAATGTCGCCGCGACCCCAAGCAGCGCCGCCGCCATCAAAACCAGCGGCTGAGCCAGCAGGCTGTGCCAGCGCAATTCATAAGGCCGGCTCGACAGCCCCGCGTCACGGGCGGAATCAATGACGGTGGGCAGGTCCCAGAACGCCGTCGCACCGGGCGAGCGCGCGCGTTCGAACAGGGCCTGGCCGCCAATGCTGGTGGGCAGGCTGACAGCGCCAAGATCGGCGGGCGCCTGTCCGGGGCGCTGTTCAACGCCGGCATCCAGCACCCAGAACCCGCCCGCCAGCTCGGCCTGGCCGGCGGTTATGCGACGGTCGAGCGAAGGAGCCCCGTCCGGTGTGACCAGATAGCGTCGGAAAACCGGATTTCGCAGCGTTGCGGCGTCTGCGTCGAGGCTGTCCGCGGTGATGACGGTGAAGCCGTCTGAGTGGCGTTCGCGAAGCCAGACCTCGCCAGCGCCGCCGCGCGCTTCGCCGGTCCGGCCTTCCAGCAATTCATCGCGCAGGGTCTCGAAGCTGTTGTTGGCGGCGGCGCCGAGCGGGTTCAGCAAGGTCGCGCTGAAAATCCCCAAGCCGATCGTGAGCACGGCGGCGGGCGCCAGGATGCGCCAGGCGGAATAGCCAGACGCGCGCATGACGATCAGCTCGCTGCGGCGGCTGAGGCGGAAAAAGGTGAATAACACCCCGAACAAGACCATGAAGGGCAGGGCGTCCTGGATCAAAAGCGGCGCTTTCAAAAGGCTCAGCTGAAGCGCTTGCAGCGGCGAAACATCCGCGCGCGTGGCGATGTCGCGGGAGGTCTCGACAAAGTCGATCAGCAAGATCACCGCTGAGATGACCGCCGCTGCGGCCAGCACGCCGCCCAGCGTCTGAACGAAAATATACCGGGACAGGCGCATCATGCGGCGGCTCTTGAAGGGGCGGCGCGTTTCAGGAAACGGTTCTTCAGACTTGGGCGCACGATAAGATAACCAGCGCCGAGGATGCCGAGGATCGGGATTAGGTATTGCAAGGCGTTGAGCCCGTCATCGCCGGCGGCGGCGGCCTGAATGGCGAAGCCGAGAAGGCGAAGGATCAGGGCGCTTACTCCAGCAATGATCATAAATCTCACATAGCCCGTCCGTCGATGCTCGACGGCGAAGAAAGCGGCGGCGGCGATCAGGGCGAAGGCCAGATTGTAAAGCGGGGCGGAGAGCCGGTAATGGCCCTCGGCGTAAAGATCATCCGCGCTGCGGGAGCGGGCGATGTCGGCGACGGATGGATCCAGCAGTTCGGAGAGATATTTGTCGCTTTCCTTGAACAGGAAGGCCGCAGAGCTGTCGATAAAGGCGGCCAGCTCGAACTCATAACGCTCAAACGTCAGGCTGGACGAAGCGCCCTGAGCGTCGGTGCGGGTCAGCACACCGTCTTCCAGCAGCATCACCGGACCCTGTTCCGCCTGCACGATGACGCCCCGCCGTGCAGCATAGGCGGCGGCCTCCGCGCCGCGGCCTTCTTCGATGAAGACGTCATACATGACAGACTCATCGTCGATCTCGCGGGCATAGAAGGTGACGTCGCCGCCCAGCGGTATGAACTCGCCCTCCCGCATGAAGCTCGCCGCGATGTCGGTGCGAATCTCAAACAGCAATTCACGCATCTGTCGGAAACTCGCCGGCTGAATGAAGAGATTGACCACCAGGTTGGCCAGCACCACCCAAAGCGCCAGACGAAACACCGGCGTGAGGCGCTGGCGGCGGCTCATGCCCGCGGCGGCGCCGACCGTCAGCTCCGAATCACCGACCAGCCGGTTCAGGCCGATGGCGCAGGCGATGAAAACGGCGACGGGCAACAACAGGGCGATCACCTGCGGCATCGCCAGAAGCGTGATCCATAAAAAGACCAGCGCCGTTTCACCGCGCTCCGCCAGCAAATCCAGGTTCGATAAGGACTGAGTCAGGATCGCCAGACCTGAGAGCGCGGCGAGCGTCGCCAAAAACGGCCACAGCAATTGCCGGAACATGTAGCGCTGAAAAAGGGTCATGGAGCTGTCGGCCCGGCCAGTAGGGTGGAGTTGCGACTTCTAACGCGGGTTTCGATGGGATACCACTGCCGCGTCATATCAGTTCTCCGCCGCGCGCTTCAGACATAGGACCCAAGCGCCAGCGCTTTTGAAAGGACCATCATGAAGACCAGTTTCGCTTCCGCCGCCAGCGGTGACGCCATCGCCGTCCCCGCGTTCGATAAAGCTGCGCTGTCCGATGCGGCCAAGGGGTTGGATGAGGCCGTCGGCGGCGCACTGACGCGTGCGATTGAAGCCTCCCGCTTCAAAGGCGGCGTAGGCGAGCATGTCGAAGTCACGGCGCCCGCCGGCGTCGATGCGACGCGCATCGTTGTTTACGGGCTGGGCAAGTCCGAAGACGTCACCGCCAGCACGGTTGAAAAAGCCGCCGCTCACGTGACCAAGGCGCTGTTGACCTCGGGCGCTGAAACCTTGTCCTTCACCGTTGATGGCGATGACGCGGAAGCCGCCGCGCGGGCCGGCATGGGCGCGCGCCTGGCGGCCTATCGCTTCGATAAATACCGCACCAAGCTGACCGACGCGAAGAAGCCATCGCTTACCGGCATTGAAATCGTCTCCGGCGACGCCGCGGCGGCCGAAACGGCGTGGCAAAGCTGGGGCGCGGTCGCCAATGGCGCCGACATCGCCCGCGATCTGGTGATGGAAGCGCCCAACGTGCTCGGCCCGGAAGAATACGCGCGCCAGGTCAAAGAGCTGTCCAAGCTCGGCCTTGAGATCGAAGTGCTTGGCGAAAAGCAGATGAAGAAGCTGGGCATGGGCGCACTTCTGGGCGTGGGCCAAGGCTCGGTCCAGGAAAGCCAGATGGTGATCATGAAGTGGAATGGCGGCGCCAAGGGCGAGCAGCCGGTCTGCTTTGTCGGCAAGGGCGTCACATTTGACACCGGCGGAATCTCTCTGAAGCCGGGCGCCGGCATGGACGAGATGAAGGGCGATATGGGCGGCTCGGCCGCTGTCGTGGGTCTGATGGCGGCGCTGGCCGGCCGTAAGGCCAAGGTCAACGCCATCGGCGTGATCGGCCTGGTGGAAAACATGCCCGACGGCAATGCCCAGCGTCCCGGTGACGTCGTCACGTCCATGTCGGGTCAGACCATCGAAATTCTCAACACCGATGCGGAAGGCCGCCTCGTGCTGGCCGACGCGCTCTGGTACGCCCAGAAGGAATTTGATCCCAAATTCATCATCGATCTGGCGACGCTCACCGGCGCGATCCTGATCTCGCTGGGCCAAGAGCATGCCGGCATCTTCTCCAATAATGACGAGCTCGCCGGCCGCCTCTTCGATGCCGGTAAAGCCTCCGACGAGACCGTGTGGCGTTTGCCGCTGGGTCCGGAATATGACCGGCAGATCGACAGCCCGATCGCGGACATGAAGAATCTGGGCGAAGGCCGCAACGCCGGCTCCATCACCGCCGCGCAATTCCTCCAGCGCTTCGTCAACGACAAGCCCTGGGTGCATATCGACATCGCGGGCGTGGGCATGAATTCCAAGTCGAAAGATCCGCGTCAGCCGCTGTTCGGCACCGGCTTCGGCGTGCGTCTCCTGGACCGCTTGGTCCGCGACTATTACGAGGGCTGAGGCTGGATCGGGTTTCCTCCCCTGCTTGCGGGGGAGGTGGCCCGAAGGGCCGGAGGGGGTGTTGCGCGGCCTTAAGCGGCCAAAGCCCCTCAGTCAGCTTCGCTGACAGCTCCCCCGCAAGCAGGGGAGCAAAATGGGGTAACCGATTGCCTGAACTCTGGTTCTATCACCTGGAACGCGCCCGCGTGGACGAGGCTTTGCCTGAGCTTTTGACCAAGCTCCTAAGCCGCGGCGGGCGTGCGCTGGTGATCAGTCCGGAGGAGGGGCGGCTCGCGGCCCTCGACGCGCATCTTTGGACCTATCGCGACGACAGCTTCCTGCCCCATGGCCGGGCGGATCAGCCCCAAGCGGAGGACCAGCCGGTCCTGCTAGCCGGCGCGCCGGACAATCTCAACCAAGCCAGCATGCTCTTCTGTCTCGATGGCGCCGATCCTGGAGACTTGTCCCAGTGGGAACGGGTCATCGTGATGTTTGAAGCCAGCGACGAAACCGCGCTGGCGCGCGCGCGGGCGTTGTGGTCTGTTCATAAAGACTCCAATATTGCTCGCAGCTATTGGAAGCAGAATGAGCAAGGCCGATGGGAAAAGCAGGCTTGAACCGTGCGCTGGGCTTTGGATCGATCTTCGCTGCAGCCTTGCTGATGAGCGCGTGCGCCAGCATGTCTGAGACGCCTGACCAGCCCGATGAGCCCGCCATCGTCGACCGCACAGGCGACGTGATCCCGCGGGACACGATTGACGTGCCGATGTGCGCAGCCGAGGCCTATCAAATGCTGGTCGGTCAACCGATCGGCGAAGTGCATACCGAAAGCCTGCCTCAGCCCTTGCGCATCTATGGACCCGATCAAATGGTCACCATGGATTACCGGCCAGATCGGATGAATATCGTCCTGGACGCCGATGACATCGTGGTCGAGGTGCGGTGCGGGTAGGCGCTAGTCCAGCGCCTTCGCTCGCTCCCGCAGCACGAATTTCTGGATTTTCCCGGTCGCGGTTTTAGGCAGCTCTCCAAATACGATCACGCGCGGCGCTTTGAAGTTGGCGAGATGCTCGCGCGCATGGGCGATGACGTCAGCTTCGCTCGGTGAGGCCCCGTCCACCAGCTCGACGAAAGCGCAGGGCGTTTCACCCCATTTCTCATCCGGCTTGGCGACCACGGCCGCGGCGGCGATGTCGGGATGGGCGTAGAGCACGCTTTCAACCTCGACCGAGGAGATATTCTCTCCGCCGGAGATGATGATGTCTTTGGAGCGGTCCTTGATCTCGATATGACCGTCAGGATGAGTGACCGCGAGATCGCCGGTGTGAAACCAGCCGCCGGCGAAGCTTTTTTCGGTGGTCGGCGCGTTTTTCAGATAGCCCTTCATCACCGCATTGCCGCGCATCATGATCTCGCCCAGGCTTTCCCCGTCCCAGGGCAGAGCTTCCAGCGTGTCGGGATCGGCGACCATCAAGTCTTCCTGGATGACATAGGGCAGGCCCTGGCGCGCTTTCAAAGCTGCACGATCGGGCAGAGGCAAATCATCCCATTCCGGCTTCCAGGCGCAGGCGACGGTGGGGCCATAGACCTCTGTCAGGCCATAGGTATGCACCACCTCCACGCCCAACGCGTCCATGCCGGCGATCACGGCGGCGGGCGGGCTGGCGCCGGCGGTCATCATGGAGACGGGATGATCGAAATGGGGGCGTTCGTCTTCGGGCACTTGCAACATCATGCTCATCACGATGGGCGCGCCGCACAGATGGCTGACCTTGTGCTTGGCGATGGCGCCCAGCACCGCATGGGGCTCCACCCGGCGCAGGCAGACATGGACGCCGGCCTTGGCCGTGATCGTCCAGGGAAAGCACCAGCCATTGCAGTGGAACATGGGCAGCGTCCACAGATAGACGGGGAAGTGGGGCAGATCCCATTCCAGCGCATTACCCAGCGCGTTCATGTAGGCCCCGCGATGGTGATAGACGACGCCTTTGGGATCGCCCGTGGTGCCGGAGGTGTAGTTGAGCGCGATGGCGTCCCACTCATCCTCGGGCAGGATGGGGTCGAAGTCGGGCGAGCCTTCGCTGAGTAAAGCCTCGTATTCGATCTCGCCGATCAAATCGCCGCTGGGCGCAAGTGCATCATCGATATCGATGACCAGCGGGCGGTTTTTCAGCTGGGCAAGCGCTTCGGCGATGACGGGAGAGAACTCCCGGTCGGTGAGCAACACCTTGGCCTCGCCATGATTGAGGATGAAGGCCAGCGCCTCGGCGTCCAGGCGGATATTAAGGGAGTTGAGCACGGCGCCGCACATGGGCACGCCGAAATGGGCCTCGACGAAGGCGGGGATGTTCGGCGCCATGATCGCCACCGTGTCGCCCTTGCCGATGCCGCGCTTGTGGAGCGCATGGGCGAGCTGTCGGCAACGCTCCCACACCTCGCCCCAGCTTCGGCGCAGATCGCCATGGATGATGGCGGTGCGTTCGGGATAGGCGCGCGCCGTGCGCCGTAGCAGCGAGATCGGCGTCATCGGCGTGAAATTGGCCGCGTTCTTATCGAGATTTTGCTCGAAGATATTGGGCATGGCGAGCCTCCCCTGTGTTTTCGGAAAGTATCCCTGACGCGCGGCGGTGTGAGCAATTGTTCTTTCGCCGCAGGCGCTAGTCCTGAGGTGTGGGGGGATCGCGGTCGAGCTCAAAAAGCCCCATGCGGTCGCCGCGCTTTTCCAGCTGCTTGATCGCCCGATCGAAGACCGGCTGCAGGCGCGGCTTCAGGGTGTCGCGGGCCGTGTCGAACTCGCCATCCTTGATCGAGCAGAACAGGGCGGTGGCGTAGACCAGCGTGTTTTCGGTGAGATAGCCCTGCCGCTTGCTGGACCACCCGCCCATCAGCCCGTCCTGATATTGCTGCAGCTCAAAAGCGGAGTTGGCGAGGAAGGCGCCGAAGCCGAGATACACCGCGCCCAGATCGGTGACGAGCTCGGCGTCTTCGCTCACCGTGCCTTCTTCCACATTGCGGGCGTGCAGCAGCAAGTGGGCGAGCTCATGGGCGAAGGTGGCGATCAGATCGTCGGGGCGGTCCAGTAGATCGCGCGAGAATTTGATCTCAACCTCGCCGTCCGGATTGACGGTGAAGCTGCCCGCCGCGGTGTTGGCGGTGGGCAGAATGACTCCGCTGGACAGGTCTTGGGGCCCCTTATCGCCCATCGCCGTGAGCTTGACCGGCCAGTCGGCGAAACCGGCGAAACCCGCAGTGAGCTGATAAATCTGCTCGGCCCGGACTTCCGCTGTCTCGCCCTTAACTTGGAAGCGCTCGTCGCCGGGCAAAGCCAGCTCCGTCGCGCGTACGGATTTCTCGGCGGAAAAATGCTCAAGAAGAATGGCGAAGCGGTCTTCGACCCAGTCGGCGATATGATCTTCGATGGCGCGCTTGGAGAAGAACATCAGGCGCCCGCCTCAGCCTTCGCCGTCTCCAGCGCCTCTTCCGCTTCCAGCCAGGCCATCTCGGCGGTGTCGATCAGATCGACGCAGCGCGCGCGTTTCCTGGTCAGATCGGCGGCCAGCGCCGGGTCTTTTTCCCACAGGCCGTCGACGGCCAGGCCGGCGTCGATCTTCTCCAGCACGCCCTTCAAGCGTTCGATCTCTTTTTCCTGTTTAGCGGCTTGGGCGCGCAGGGGTTTGAGCTTTTCGCGTGCGGCGGCGGCGCTGCGGCGCTGTTCGGTTTTCTGACCGCCGACGGGCTTGGACTTGTCCTTCGCCTTGGCTTCGCCCTGGAGCAGTTCACGCCGGTAATCATCGAGATCGCCGGTATAGGGCTGAACCGTGCCGTCGGCCGCCAGCCAGAGCCGATCCACGCAGGTCTCAATGAGGTTGCGGTCGTGGCTGATCAGGATCACCGCGCCGGGGAAAGCGTTGATCGCATCGGTCAGCGCCGCCCGGCTGTCGATGTCCAAATGGTTGGTCGGTTCGTCCAGGATCAGCAGATGCGCGCCGTCAAAGGTGATGAGATTCATCAACAGGCGCGCTTTTTCTCCGCCGGAGAGTTTTTCCGCCGGGGTTTCCTGACGATCGGCGGGCAGGCCGAAGCGCGCCAGACGCGCCCGGCGTTCCGCTTCGGTATTGTCCTCCATGCGCTCGAGCACATGGGTGTAGGCGGAATGTTTCGGCGAGAGGGCGTCGATCTGGTGCTGGGCGAAATGGGCGACCACCGCCTTTTTATGCATGCCCATGCGGCCGCCGGTGACGGGCAGGGCGCCGGTGAGGAGCTTGGCGAAGGTGGATTTGCCCGCCCCGTTGCGGCCCAGAAGCCCGATGCGGTCGTCGACATCTATGCGCAGGTTTAGATCGCGCAGGATCGGCTTGCCGTCTTCATAGCCGGTGGACGCCTCGTCAAAGCGCACCAGCGGATTGCCCATGCGCCTGTCCGCGCCGGGAAACTCAAAGGGCGCGACCGGGTCTTCCACGATGGTGGCGATGGGCTGCATTTTTTCCAGCCGCTTGACCCGGCTTTGCGCCTGTTTGGCTTTGCTGGCCTTGGCCTTGAAGCGGTCGACAAAACCCTGGAGGCGGCGGCGCTCATCTTCCTGACGCTCAATCATCTTCATCTGCAGCCGCTGGCGTTCGGCCAGCTGGCGCTGGAACTGGTCGAACCCGCCTTCCCAGACGGTCAGCTTGAGGTCTTTGAGATGCGCGATGGCGTGCACGCTGGCGTTCAGCAATTCCCGGTCGTGAGAGATGACCAGCGCTGCGCCGGGAAATTTCGCCAAATGGGTCTCCAGCCAGATCGCGCCTTCCACGTCGAGATAGTTGGTCGGTTCGTCCAGCAGTAGAAGGTCGGGATTGGCGAACAGCGTCGCCGCCATCGCCACCCGCATGCGCCAGCCGCCGGAAAAGTCAGCGCAGGCGCGCGCCTGGTCCGGCGTCTCAAAGCCAAGCCCATGTAAAATCGCGCCCGCCCGCGCTTCTGCAGAATGGGCGTCGATATCGGCGAGCCGGGTTTGGATCTCGGCGATTCGGTGAGGATCGGTCGCCGTTTCCGCTTCGGCGAGCAGCGCGGCGCGCTCTTCGTCGGCCGCGAGCACATAATCCATCACCGAGATCGATCCAGCCGGCGCTTCCTGCTCCACCGTGCCGACCCGGGCGCCAGGCTGCACGCGCACTTCGCCATCATCCGGGGTCGCGTCGCCGAGGATCAGCCGGAACAGCGTCGACTTGCCGGTGCCGTTGCGCCCCACCAGCCCCATTCGGGTCTTGGCCGGGACGTAGAGCGTCGCCTGGTCGAACAGCATTCGGCCTTCGATGCGGTGGGTGAGGTCGTTGATGTGCAGCATGGGCCTGCGGTTAGCACGGCTTCACAGCGGGGAGAAGCGCCGCTATAAGCGCGCGCAAAT
The DNA here is from genome assembly GCA_964484345.1 of uncultured Oceanicaulis sp. Lineage (GTDB taxonomy): Bacteria > Pseudomonadota > Alphaproteobacteria > Caulobacterales > Maricaulaceae > Oceanicaulis. Next base: position 17,067 of record CAZAGE010000040.1, read on the forward strand.
TCACGCCCGCCCACGGCCCATAAGGACACGCCCCATGGCTCTTCAGCGCACCTTCTCCATTATCAAGCCCGACGCCACCGCCCGTAACCTCACCGGCGCGATCAACGCCAAGATCGAGGAAGCTGGTCTGCGCATCATCGCGCAAAAGCGCATCCGCCTGTCCCGCGAGCAGGCCGAAGGCTTTTACGCGGTCCACAAGGAACGCCCCTTCTTCAACGATCTCGTCGAATTCATGATTTCCGGCCCGGTCGTGGTCCAGGCCCTGGAAGGCGAAGACGCCATCGCCAAGTATCGCGAAGTCATGGGCGCCACCAATCCGGAAGACGCCGCCCCCGGCACCATCCGCAAAGAGTTCGCCGAGAGCATCGAAGCCAACTCCGTGCACGGCTCCGACGCGCCGGAAACCGCGGCTCAGGAAATCCCCTTCTTCTTCTCCGACGACGAAATCGTCGGCTAAGGGCGAAGCCTTTCCCGATTAAGAAAGCCCCGGCGCAAGCGCGCCGGGGCTTTTTTGTTTACGTCTCGATCAACGCCACGACCGCGTCGAGCATGGCGTCGCCTTGATCGCCCAGCACAGGCACGCGGATCTCGATATCGGGCGTGACGGGGTGCAGGCGCTCTTCGCCATTGGGCCGGATGATGTGCGCTTTGGGATAGCCGATCTGCAGGCCGGAATGGGGCAGATAAAAATGCTCCAGCGCGCCAAGGCTGGTGGCCATGTCGGTGGTCGCTTCGCCGACAATCGTCCCAAAGCCGTAATCCTGGATCAGCGCGGCGGTGACAGCGGCGTTGGAATAGCTGGTCCGGTCGATCAGCACATAAACCTCGCCGTCAAAGCGGCGGGCATGCGGCTGGGCGTCGTCGATCTCGAACAAGACCACATCGCCATTGTCATGGCTGGCGAAAAGGTCGGCATAAACGCCGGACACGCCGGCCTCTTCGGGTGCGCGGCCCTCCAGCCGCGTGGCGTTGGAGGCTGTGGTCTGCGCGCTCACCCGCAGGCGGAACTCAGAATAAAAGCGAAAGGGTTCGTCCGCGAACCAGGCGATGACCGGGTCGGAGTAGGAGTTGTCGCCGCCCGGATTGTTCCTCAAATCCAGGATCAGCGCTTCTGCGCCTCTTTCGATGAAGTCGTCGAACGCTGCGTCGATGAAGGCGATGAAGCGCCGCGTGGCCTCTGGATCATAGGCCTCAGCCGGTGTTGTGGCGTCGAGATTGAAGAAGCCGCCGGGACGCAGATAGGCGATCTCCTCGCTCAGCATCTCTGCGTGGCGGCCTGAGAGATCGACCGTGTTGGCCAGATTGGGCGTGGAGGCGTAGGTGTCGTAATCCACCGCCTGAAGCTCGACCTCGCGCGGACCGTCCGAGCCGGCGACGGTGATGGAGAAGGCGGACCGGTCTCCATATTCCAACCACATGAAATAGGGCAGGAGACGCTCCAGCTGGCTGTAGGCGAGCTCCGGTGTTTCGGCGGCGATAGAACGGGTGATGCGCGCCAGCCAGATCGCATTGGGCTCGCCATTGATCGCCAGCACCTCTTCACCGACGCTCACGCCCGACCCGGCGGGCGCCCCGACCACGATCACGGCGCCGTCCTTGATCCGCAAATCGAGGGGGAAGAGCAGTCCGCCCGCGTCCAGATGCGCGCCAAAGCCAGGATTGAGGCCTTCGACGCGGGCATGGGCGTGGCGCGCCAGCGCCGTGAAGCGCTGAAACTCGCGGTGCAGGTCGCTGAGCTCGACGGGACCTTCGAAACCTTGAGACAAGCGCTCATAATGCTCTTCGAATACGGCCCGCGGGGTTGAGGCGAACAGATCGTAGTGGGCTTCCTGCAGGCCTTGATAGAGTGAGGCGAGGTCTTCGCGCGCCTCGTCTGCGGTCACGGTCTGGGCGCTCGCAGGCGCCAACAGGGCGAGACTGGCGGCAAGGGCGGAGATGTAGGTTCTCAAAGTCATTGAGATCGTTTCCTTCGGGGAGAGTGAGGTCAAAGCTGACGGTGTGCGCCGTCAACGGCTTCTCTATCCACCCATCGCGCCCTAGATTGGAATGACCGCCGGATCCTGATTGTCTGACCTTTCCCTGTTCTTCCATAAGTATCTGATTTCATGACCGCGAGCCTCTATCAAATCGGTGACTGGCGCGTTGAACCCGACGCCAATCGTTTGTGCCGCAACGATGTTCAAACCGAGATCGAGCCTCAGGTGATGGACTTGTTGATGCTGTTTGTCGGCCGGCCCGGCGAGGTCTTGCCCAAGGCGGAGATCGCCGAGGCGGTCTGGGGCGAGGTGAGCGTCAACGATGACGCGTTGACCCGCACGCTGTGGAAGCTGCGCCAAGCCTTGGGCGATGACGCCAAGTCGCCCACCTTCATTGAAACCGTGCCCAAGCGGGGATACCGGCTGATCGCGGACGTTTCCAAGATCAAAGAGGACGCTGACCATCCAGCATCGCCCTCACGTCCGCCATTCGAACTCCTCGCGATAGGCGGCGTGCTGCTGTTGGGGATCGTCCTGTTGGTGGCGCTCCCGGCGCTGCGCGGCGAGGCTGACCCGCAAACCGATATCGGCCGTGAGACCATGCTGCAAAGGGCGGATGCCTTTTATGCGCAATACACCCGCTCGGAAAACGAAGCAGCCTTGCGGCTTTATGAGACTGTGTTGGCCAGCCATCCCGGCGACGCCGCGGCGCTCGCGGGTCTGTCCAACGCCATCGTCCAGCGCGTGCTGCGCTTCACCGGGCCCGATGGGACGCTCGCCGATCGGCGAAGCCTGACCGAGGCGCTTGAGTCCGGCTGGCTGGACCATCCCGAAGCACGCCCTGCGCTTGAGCGCGCGGAAGCGCTGGCGCGTCAGGCGACGGAGGCCGACCCGAGCCACGCGCGCGCCTGGCGCGCCTATGGGCTGGCGCTGTCCACCCGGCGCCAATTTGAAGCGGCCGAGGCGGCCTATAATCGCGCGCTGGTCATCCAGCCGGATGATTGGGGCTCGCTGATCAACTTGTCCGACATTGCTCAAATCGCAGGCCAGGGCGAGCGGTCCACCGCCTATCTGGCGCAAGCCTATGAGGCGATGACCCGCCGTTTCGCCGAAGACGCGGTTCTTGTGCGCCCTTGGCAAAGCCAGATCGGCCTGACGGTCGCGGAACGCAAGCTGGTTTCGGGCGACGCGACGGAGGCCGAGCTTTGGTATCGCCGGGTTCTCGCCAGCGACCCCTTGAATGCCGCGGCGGTCAATGGCCTCGCGACGCTCTTAAGAGACGGCGGAGACGCCTCCGGCGCAGATTCTCTGTGCGACGACCTGCGAAGACGCACGGGCGAGGGGTGCGAACTCTGATCCTTGGGCGCCGGCCTGATCAAATCTCCTGCCGCGCCCCTATCTCCTGGCCGAATCCGGGTTAGCTTGTTCGCCATGACGGACGCGCCCAGCAATATCCATGAATACACCGTCTCCGAGCTTTCCGGCGCGCTCAAGCGCACGGTGGAGGAGGCCTATGGCCATGTGCGGGTGCGCGGCGAGCTGGGTCGGGTGACGGTCGCCAAATCCGGCCATGTCTATCTGGACATGAAGGATGAGCGCGCGGTCATCGACGGGGTGATGTGGAAAGGGCTCGCGGCGAATTTGAGCTTTAGGCCCGAAGAGGGGCTGGAGGTGATCGCTGAGGGCAAGCTCTCCACCTTTCCCGGGCGCTCGAAATACCAGCTGATCATCGACCGGTTGGAGCCGGCCGGCGAGGGCGCTTTGATGGCGCTCTTAGAAGCGCGCAAGAAAGCGCTGGCGGCGGAAGGTTTGTTCGCTCAAGAGCGCAAGCGGGCTCTGCCGTTTCTTCCGCGGGTGATCGGCGTGGTGACCTCGCCCACCGGCGCGGTCATTCGCGACATCCTGCATCGGCTGGAGGACCGCTTTCCTGTCCATGTTCTGCTTTGGCCAGTGCGGGTTCAGGGTGAGGGCGCCGCGGCGGAGATCGCGGCCGGGATTGAAGGTCTCAACCGCCTTGCGGAGCGCACGGATCTGCCGACGCCGGATCTCCTCATCGTCGCGCGGGGTGGCGGCTCGATCGAAGATCTCTGGGCGTTTAACGAGGAAGTGGTGGTTCGCGCCGCCGCGGCCTCGGACATCCCGCTGATTTCTGCGGTCGGTCATGAGACTGATACAACGCTGATCGACTACGCCAGCGACCGGCGGGCGCCGACGCCCACTGGCGCGGCGGAAATGGCGGTGCCGGTGCGTCGGGACCTGGCTGAGCGCCTGTCGCAAAACGGCTTGCGCTTGACCAGTGCGCTGCAACGCGGCCTCGACCGCAAAGCGGCGGAGCTGCGTTCAGCGGGCCGCGCGCTGGGCCGCCCGGACACCTTGTTGCAGGGCGCCGCGCAGCGCCTGGATTACGCGGCGGGGCGGTTGGAGGCGGCGGCGCGCGCTCAGGTGGACCGCGCCTCAACACGGCTGACCCGCGCCAGCGCTGGATTGCGTCCGCAAGCCTTCCGCCGGGATCTTTCTGATAAGCGCCGCCGGTTCGACCAGGCGGCTGCGCGGCTGGCCGCCATGTCCAAACGGGACTTAAGCCAGCGTGAGGTGACCCTGACCAATCTGGGCGCGCGCCTAGAGGCGTTGTCGCACAAATCCGTGCTGGCGCGCGGCTTCGCCTTGGTGACGGCTGAAGATGGAAATCTGGTTCGCAGCGCTGACGCGATGAACGCGGGCGACGCTGTGACGCTGACTTTCGCCGACGGCGCGCGGCGGGCTCAGATCATCGACGGCGCGGCGCCGGCCAAACGCAAAGCGCCGGCTGAAAAGCCGGCGCGTAAGCCTGTGAAACGAAAGCCGGGATCCCCGCCGGAGCAGGGGTCCCTGTTCTAGACGATCACGCCGCGGGGCGGATCTGGTCGAGGAAGTTCTGCGCTTCGGTGCGAAGCTGCTCGGCTTGCCGTCCCAGCTCGTCGGCCGCGTCGACCACGCCGCCGGCGGCGCTGGACGTCTCCTGCGCGCCGGCCAGGACATCGGAGATGGTCGAGGACACCGATCCGGCGCTGTTGGCGGTCTGCTCGGTATTGCGGCTGATCTCCGCCGTCGCCGCATTCTGCTCTTCAACCGCCGCGGAGATCGAGGAGGAGACCGCGTTCACATTGTCGATGGAGCCCGAGACTTCTTCGATGGCGGTCACTGCATCGCCGACCACCGTTTGAACATTGCCGATTTGGGCGGAGATTTGCTCTGTAGCTTTAGCGGTCTGGCTTGCGAGGGACTTCACCTCGCTCGCCACCACGGCAAAGCCCTTGCCCGCTTCTCCAGCCCGTGCGGCTTCGATGGTGGCGTTGAGCGCCAACAGATTGGTTTGCTCCGCGACCGCTTCGATCAGGGTGACGATTTCGCCGATTTTCTGGGCGGCGTCGCGCAGCTTGCCCATGGTTTCACCCGTGCTGCGGGCCTGCTCGCTCGCCGTGCCGGATGACTGGGCCGCTTCGCCGGCGCGTTCGGAGATTTCCGAAATGGCGCTGGTGAGCTGCTGAGCGGCGCCTGCGACGGATTGGGCGGTGACGGTGGCTTCCTCGGCCGCAGCCGCCACGGTGGAAGACTTTTCCTGCGTTTGATCTGCGGTCGCGGACATGGCCCGGGCGGTTTGGCCGAGCTCTTCAGAGGCCGCGGCCACGGAGTTCACGATCGCGGTGACCGTCGCCTCAAACGCGTCCGCGAGCCGGTTCTGCTCGGCGTCGGCCTCACGCTTGGCGCACTCGTCAATCTTGGACATGGCGAGATCCATATCCAGCATGGCGACCTTGTTCACCGTTGTCAGGCTGGCGTCGAGCTCCTCGCGGGTTTTGCCGCCCGAGAAAAGGCTTGCCGACTTGAACGCATGGTCGATAAGCGCAGACTGCAATCCTTGAACGATCTTGGCGTAGCCGCCGAAATACCACTGCGGTTTAAGGCCTAGGCGCGCATGCGCCTCGCCGATCCGCCCGACACTGTCGAGATAGTCCTGGTCAAACTTGGCGTCTGCAATCCGCATCCAGTGATCGATTTGTTTCTCACGGGCGTGCTTGCGCATGTCCTCGTTCAAGAACATCTCGTCGACTTCCGGATTGCGGGAAATCTCAAGATAGAAATCGTCCATGACCGCGGGCAGGGCGGTCCTGATGGTCTCTTTCAAGCCGCGCAATCGGCGGCGATCATCGTCATTGAAACCAAGAAACCCGAAGCGTTGTGAAAGATCAGAATCAGACACCGATACCTCCCGACAGCCTTCCAATGAGACCTGCTGAGATATCATTTCACTGAGTAGGGTTAATAAACGTATATAGAGATGAGCCTCAGGAATTATTTGAATTTTCAGGCTGCGTGCTGCACGCGTTTTGTGAGTTAGGCGTCGTCCGCCTTCGTTGTTCTCGCCCGCCAGTAAGGGATTGCGGACCAGGCCGTGATCGCGGCCAGGAACCAGACCGCACAGATCCAGAACAGCGAATAGAGCGCCATCTGGTCGCTGGGATGGGGGCCCAGCATGACCACCACGAAGGGCGCCATCACCACCAGCATCTGAAACGCGGTCTTGGCTTTCGCCATATCGGTGACTGCCATGGCGCTGGGTTTGTCGCTGGTGAGCCGCAGCCCGGTCACCGTCAGGTCTCGCAGAAGGATGATGGAGACCGGGATCACCAGCACCAGATCAAAGCGATAAATCACCACGAACGCGACCAGATAGGCGCCGACCAGAAGCTTGTCTGCGATCGGATCCAACAGCTCCCCTAGCGCCGATTCTGCGTTAAGCAGGCGGGCGACCCAGCCATCTAACGCGTCGGTCAGCGCCGCGACGACGAGCACGATGAAGGCGGCGAGGCCATAGGCGACCGCGTCCTCCTCACGCGGGCTGGAAAAGCTCGATAACAAGAGATAGGCGCCCACCGGTCCGGCGAGGCCGCGCCCGATGGTCAGCGCGTTGGGGATATGTCGGATCACGCTCATCGCGGGGCTCCAGTGGCTGTACCTTGCTTAAGCGGGACGGAACTCCGCCTTAAAATCAATCGTGAAAATGGTCGTAGATCTTTTTCGCCAGGGCTTTGGACACCCCGTCCACAGCTTCCAAGTCGGCCAGATTGGCTCGGGCCACGGCGCGCGCCGAGCCGAAATGCTTCAAAAGCGCGCTCTTGCGATTCGCCCCGACGCCCGAAATGTCGTCCAGCGGATTATCCCGCATCTGCTTGGCGCGTTTGGCCCTGTGGCCGGTGATGGCGAAACGGTGGGCTTCGTCGCGCAGGCGCTGGAGATAGTAGAGCACCGGGTCATTCATCGGCATGCGGATCGGCGCCTTGCCGTCCTGGTGAAAGACTTCGCGGCCGGCGTCGCGATCCGGGCCCTTGGCGACCGCAACGACCGGGATGTCGTCCACGCCGAGCTCATTCATCACCTCCAGCACGGAGGAGAGCTGGCCTTTGCCGCCGTCGATCAGCACCAGGTCGGGCACGGCCGCGCCCTCGTCGCGCTCTTTGGCGAGGCGGGTGAAGCGCCGGCGCAGCATGGCCTTCATCATGGCGAAGTCGTCATTCGTCGCCGCGTCATCGCCCTTCATATTGAAGCGGCGATAGCTGGTTTTTTCAAAGCCTTCAGGCCCCGCCACGATCATTGCGCCGAGCGCATTCGTGCCCTGAATGTGGGAGTTGTCGTAAACCTCGATCCGCTCCGGCCGGTCGTCGAGCTCGAAAATCTTGGCGACCCCGTCCATCAGCTGGGCCTGGGACCGGGTCTCCGCCAGCTGACGGCCCAGCGCTTCGCGCGCATTGCGGGTTGCGGATTCCACCAGGGCCTTCTTGCCGCCGCGCAGCGGCATGCGGACTTCCACGGCGTGGCCGGCGCGCAGACTTAGGGCCTCGGCGAGGAGGTCGCTTTGCTCAGCGGCGTGGCTGGTGAGGATCAGGCTTGGCACCGGTTTGTCGTCATAGAATTGCGCGATGAAGGCCGAGAGGATCTCCTCCGGCGTCGCATCCGCTTCATGCTTGGGATAAAGCGCGCGATTGCCCCAGTTCTGACCGGCGCGGAAAAAGAAGATCTGAACACAGCTCTTGCCGCCTTCGCTGTGCAGGGCGATCACGTCGGCGTCTTCGACGCCGTCGGGGTTGATGCCTTGCTGAGTGGTCACCGCCGCGATGGCGCGCAGACGGTCGCGCAGTCGGGCGGCGCGTTCAAAGTCCAGCGCCTCGGAGGCGGCTTCCATGTCCGCCTGCAGGCGTTCGCGCAGCACGTTGGAGCGGCCGCGCAGAAACTCGCCGGCCTCGTTGACCAGCTCGCCATAGCGCTCCTCATCGACATAGCCCACGCAGGGCGCCGCGCAGCGCTTAATCTGATAGAGCATGCAGGGCCGCGTCCGGCCTTCATAAACACTGTCCGAACAGGTGCGCAGCAAGAAGGCTTTCTGCAACGTGTTGAGCGTGTGATTGACCGCGCCGACGCTGGCGAACGGGCCGAAATAATCGCCCTTCGCCTTGCGTGCGCCGCGATGCTTGGTCAGCTGCGGAGCGGCGTGGTCGCGCTTGATCAGGATGTAAGGGAAAGACTTGTCGTCGCGCAGCAAAATGTTGAAGCGTGGCTTGAGCCGCTTGATCAAATTGGCTTCCAAAAGCAGCGCTTCGGTTTCCGTGGCCGTGATCACGAACTCCATGGAGCGGGTCAGCGAGATCATCAGCGCAATGCGATTGGTGTGCCCGCCCGACTTGGCGTAGTTCGACACCCGGTTTTTCAGCTTTTTCGCCTTGCCGACATAGAGCACCTCGCCCTTATCGTCATACATGCGGTAGACGCCCGGCTTGAGCGGCAAGGTCTTCACGTAAGACGCAATCACCTCCGGCCCGGATGGCAAGTCCGGCGGCGGCGCGGACGGCGCAGCATCGCCCTCACGGTTAAGGGGCGGAGAATCGGGTTTGTCGGCTTTGGCCATGGGCTGAAGATAGGGGCGCAAACGCGCCGCGTCAGGCGGCGCCGCTGCGGCTATTCCAGCTCGACGGCTTCCACCCGGCCATTTTCCAGGATCAGCGCGATCTCACCGCGCTTTAGACGCAGCGCGTCCTCGCCGAACACGGTGCGGCGCCAGCCGGTGAGCGCGGCGATATCCGCTTCGTCGTCCGCGGCCAGAAGCTCCAAGTCCGGCACGGTTGCGATCAGGCGTGCAGCGACGCCTTCGCGCTCGGCGGCGACCTTGAGATACACCTTCAGCATTTCCACCACCGGGCCGATATTCGGCGGGGCGGGCTTGGGCTTGTCGATCTTCGGGGCATGGGCCGTGGGATCGGCCATCACAGCCTGCATTCGCGTGATCAGACGCTCAGCCGGGCGTGAGCGCTCAAAGCCCTTGGGCACGGCGCGCAGGCCCTGCAGGTCTTCCAGCTTGGTGGGCGCAGCATGGGCCAGCTCGTAAAGGCCGTCATCTTTCAGGATGCGGCTGCGCGGGATGTCGCGGGTTTGCGCTTCGTGTTCGCGCCACTCCGCCGCGGCTTTTAGCGCGGCGAGCCAGTTCGGCGTCAGCTTGCGCAGCTTGAGGCGCTTCCAGGCGTTTTCCGGATGCATCTGGTAAGTGGCGGGGTCGGTGATGAGGTCCATCTCCTCGGCCAGCCAGCTTTCCCGCTTCACCTTGCCCAGCATGTCGCGCAGCTTGGGAAACAGGTCGCGCAGATACGTCACGTCAGCAAGGGCGTAGACCTTCTGCTTGTCCGACAAGGGCCGGCGCGACCAGTCGGTGAAGCGCGAGCCTTTATCCAGCGACACGCCCTGAAGCGCGCGCACCAGATTGTCATAGCTGATCGAGTCGCCCAGCCCCACGGCCATGGCCGCGACCTGGCTGTCGAATAACGGCTTGGGGATCAGCCCGTCGGCCATATGGAAGAAAATCTCCAAATCCTGACGGCAGGCGTGGAAGACTTTCTGAACCGCCTGGTCTGCGAGCAGCTCGTAAAAGGACGTCAGATCAATGCCGTCGGCGAGCGGATCGATCAGCACTTCCCGGTCCCCGCCAGCCGCCTGGATCAGGCAGAGCTTGGGCCAGAAGGTGCTTTCGCGCATGAATTCCGTGTCGATGGCGACAAATTCGGCTTTGCGTAAGTCCACGCACGCGGCGGCCAGCGACTCAGTATCGGCAATCCATTCCATGGCGTGCGGGTTTAGCGCCCGCACGCCCGTTTGGCGAGGAAGGATTCAGGCGGGCTTGGTTCGTGCATTCACTGTCATCCGCCAGGTGAAGAACAAGCCCGCGATCAGTGAGCCGCCCGCGACGAACCAGAAGGCGCCCTGCAACGGCGCGTCCGCCCGCGCCAGAAGGAAGAGGATGAAGGGCCCCAGCGTTCCCGCCGCGCCGTTTAAAATGCCGCTGGCGGCCAAGAGACGGCCGCGCCGCTCTGGATCCGCCCTGCGCTGGGCCATCGCTTGAAGGGGCACCACAAACATGCCGCCGGACAGGGCGGCGCCGAACAGACCGATCAAAATGCGCCAGTTCGCCGTATCCGCGATGAAGGCGCCGGCGTTCTTCAACTCGCCGGCCTGCGTCATGCCGGCGGTGTAAAGCGCCAGGTCCGCGGAAAAGCCGACCAGACCTGCCGCGCCGATCACGGTGAAGATCAGCGCGTCCTCACCCCGGTTGAGCACGCCGCAGATCAGTGCGCCGCCGGCCGCGCCGATGGTGAAGAGCAGCTGGAACAGGGCGACGACGCTTTCATCAGCGCCCAAGACATCGCGGGTGAAGACCGGCAAGACAGTGATCACCGCCGCGGACATCATCCAGAACCAGGCTACGCCGACCAATGGCCGCAAGACGGCTTTGGCGTTCCAGAGAAAACCCAGCATGCGCAGGGTTTCCTCCAGTACATTCCACTTCACGCGGCTACTGACCGCGGTCATCTCGGCGGAGCGGCGCTTGAGAAGCTGTGGGCCAAACGCGACCAACGCCAGCACCGCAGTTGCTCCGATCCAATCGAGGCCCCAGGGCGCATCAATCAGCACCACGCCGGCGATCACCGCGGCCAGGATCGCCAGCTGCAGCGCCGCGCCGGCGAAATTCCAGCGCACCTTGTCCGGCGCGGGGGTGGGACGGGCCGGCAAGGTCTGGCGTACAGCCAGCCACCCGATTATGGCGACCACGATCAAAACTGCGCCGATGCCCGGCGGTCCGTAGGCCGATCCAATGAACAGTGTGCCGAGGATCGCACCGGCCAGGATGGCGACATTGATTGCGCCGGACATCAAAGCGTTGGCGGTCACCAGCTCGGATGGCTCCAGCAAGGTGGGCATGGCTGAATTGCGCGCGGGTATGAAGAAGGCGGTCTGCACGCCCATCAGGAAGAGCACGCCAAGCAGGATCATCGGGTCGCTGAGCAAAAAGCCGATCGCAGCGCCCAGCATCAAGAAAATCTCAGCGAACTTCATCGCCCGCATGATCTTGGCGCGATCGACGAGGTCGGCGATCTGTCCAGCGACAGCCGAGAACAGGAAGATGGGCAGGGTGAACACCGTGGCGGCGATCGGCGTCATTTGCTCGCGCGGCAGATCGAACACGGTCAGTCCGGAATAGGCCGCCAGCGTCACCAGGGAATAGCGGAAGAGGTTATCATTGAAGGCGCCGAGCACCTGGCCGGCCCAGATGGGCACATAGCGGCGCTGGCCCATTAGCTGCACTGTGAGTTTCAGGCTCATGGGGTGCGTCCTTCTGCAATCAGAGCATTGGTGTGCGCTTCCACGCGCGCTTCCAGCAGTTTGAGGAAGTCATCTTTCTCCATACCTGGCGCGATCGGGTCGAGAAATTCAACGACGACGCGGCCGGGATATTTGAAGAAGCTCTGACGATCCCAGCCCAGGCCCAGGCTGGTGGCCACCGGCGTGCAGGGGCGGTCCAGGAGCGCATAGAGGCGCCAGACGCCGGAGCGGTAGCGATGCTTCTCTCCGACGGCGGATAAATGGCCTTCCGGATAGATCAGCACATCGCGGCCATCGGCCTTGAGGGCGTCAATGCCCTCATTCAATCGCGCCTGTGCCTGCTCGCCGCCGCCATTGGAGAGCACGATGGCGCCGATTTTTTTCAGGATGCGGCCGACCAGCGGGAATTTGTACAAATGGTCGCCGGCCACGAAGGACAGCTGAGCAAATTCGCTCAACATGACAAAGCCGTCGCCCCAGCTCTGGTGCTTGGCCCCGATGACGACGGGCTCGTCGGGCAGGCGCTCCCGGCCCCGGATTTCGACATCAATACCGGCGATGTAACGCATCGCGGCGACCTGGGCGGAGCCATACATCTGAAGCCCCCAGGCGAGCGGTTTGCGGCTCGGAAAGACCGCCAGCAGGGTGCAGGTGAGGGCGGCGATGACGGTGATCATCCAATAAGCGATCTCAAAGCCGATAGAGCGGATCCAAACCGCCAGGGTCGGTTGGCGGCTGGGCGTGGCGTCCGAGCGCTTGGAGCGCAAATCGTGGGGCGCGTCGGTCATGACCTAGGCCTCCTTCACAGCGGCCAGGGCGGCGCGGGCGAAACGGTCGGCATGGTCGGTCATGGCGCCGTGAAAGCGCTGGGCCATGCGGTGGGCGGCGGGCTGCAGCACGACGCCGAGGGCTGCCGCCGTTTTGATCTCGGGGTCTCCGGGCGGGCAATCGCCATTTTCAATGGCTTGCGCGATGCGACTGGCGATCAAGGCGGTGGGGTCCGGGCGGCCAGGCCGGTCGCGCCGGCCAAAGCGGAACATGTGAGTAAGGTGGTATTCAAACAGGGTGCGGTCTTCATCCGCCGCCCCGCAATAGGCGCCCACGACCCGGTTCACAGCCGCTTCAAAGCTGGTCGCTTCGTCGATCGCGGCCTTCACCAGCTCGTACAGGCGCACGTGGATGGCTTCGAACAAGGCTTCCGCGAGCGCTTCCTTGCTTTTGAAATGTTTATAGATCGCGCCTTCGGAGACGCCGGCGGCCTGGGCGATCTCACGGGTGGAGACGCCGTCCACACCGTGTTCGGCGAACAGGGTGAGGGCGCCGCGTTCGATCTTCGCTTTGGCGCTGCCGTCCACGGCCGTGACGCCGCGCACATCTTCGCCCTGAAGCGTTGTCTCATCCATTCCAAGACCCATGGTCTCTCGTCCTTTACAGGCTGAACGCAGGCGGCGCGCAGCAGTTGGTTCGTCATTGCGCCGACAAGTCAGGCTCCACCTTCGAGCCAGCTGGGGCGCAGTAGCAAGTGAACGCCCACTCACTTGGTGCGACATCGCACCGGAGGGAGGGGTGTGCCGAGTGAGTGAACGCTTACTTACCAGCCTCACCGTCGCGCATCGGCCGGCGAATGTCAATAGTGAGTGAGTGTTCACTCACAGATTTTTCTTCAACATGCCAGGATGTCGCTGGGAGTCTTGGTGGGGGAGGTTAGAAGTAATTGAGCAATCAATGATTTAGTGCTGGCCCCTAGGTGGGTGCGAGGACGCTGATGAGGCCTGCCGTCGGGCGGTTCGTGAGTGCGGGTTTGCGTGTGGCGCAATTGAACGCGTCAGGCGCTTAAGGTTCACGCCGTCTCAGCGCAGGGCGGCCTTTGCTGCGGCCCTAGCGGCGCCATGGACTTCGGCTTCCAGCGCCCGGGTGCGGCTCTCGACGGTGGTTTCCAGCTTGGCCATGAAGCTGCGGGACTCCTCACCAGCGGTCAGCGGCGGCAGGAACTCGATGACGGCATGGCCCGGCGTGAGGGCCCATTCCATCTCTGGCCAGAAGCAGCCCAAATTGGTCGCGACAGGCACGACAGGGCGGTTGAGCATGCGCGCGAGCTTCCATACGCCGCGGCGATAACGCCGCTTGCCGCCCACAGGCGACAATCCGCCTTCGGGAAAGATCAGCGCCGAGCGGCCGTTGGTCGCCAGCTGATCCACGCCTTCATCCAGCGCGCCACCGGCCCGGCGCCCGGCGGCATCATCGACGACAACAGCTTCCGCGCGCTTGAGGTACAAACCCACTAGCGGAAAACGCAGCATGTGGTCGCCGATCACGTAAGCCAGTTGATAATCGCGGGCGAGGTGGCACAGCCCGTCGCCATAGCTTTGATGTTTGGCGGCGAAGATCGCCGGACCCAGCCCGTCAAGATGCTCGAGCCCGCGATACTCCAGCGTCACCCCGCACAGCTTGAGCCAGCTGCGGAACAGCTTGGCGAACAGGCCGATCGCGGCCACCGAGGGTCCTTTGCCCGGATAGAGCAGGAGCGGGGCGAACACGATGGCGAGAACGCCGGCGAGGGCCCAAAACCCGATATGAAAGACGTGCGCGCGCATGGCGGTACGCTACGCTGCGCCGGACGGTGGCTTCAAGCAGGCCAAAAGCGTCCGCAGCGCTTGACAGAGCGGGGCTGGCCGGTGCTTCTCCCGCCAGGCTTATCGCCTTGTTTGGGGCCGCGCTGTCTACGCGGCGCCGTCAACACGAGAACGAATGGTTCATCA
>CAZAGE010000041.1:0-29864 GCA_964484345.1 uncultured Oceanicaulis sp.
GCGCGCCTGCTATCAGATCACCCGATGAAAGACCCATATGCGATTCTTGGTGTGTCCAAATCGGCCTCGGCCGACGAGATCCGCCGTGCCTATCGCAAGCTGGCCAAAGAGCTCCATCCCGACGCCCGCCCGGGCGACAAGCAGGCCGAGGAGCGCTTCAAAGAGGTCGGTCAGGCTTTCAATCTGCTCTCCGACCCGAATACCAAAGCGCGCTTTGATCGCGGCGAAATCGACGCCGATGGTAATGAAACCGCGGCTTTCCACTTCCGCTCCAGGCCCGGCGGGCCCGCCGGGCAGCGCGGCCCGTCCGGGCGATTTGAAGATATCTCGGATATCTTCTCTGATCTTTTCAGCGATTTTGGACAAGGCGGCGGCCAGGGCGCCGGCGCAGGGGCCCGTCCGATGAAAGGGCGGGACCTTAAAGCCGGGGTCACCGTCAGCTTTGAAGAAGCCATGCGCGGCGGTAAGCGGCGCGTCGGGCTGACCGGCGGCCGCGCTGTGGATGTCGCGATTCCGGCGGGCGTCGAGCCCGGCCAGGTGCTGCGCTTGCGCGGGCAGGGCGAGCCGGGCGCTCAGGGCGGGCCGGCTGGCGACTGTCTGGTGGAGATCGCGATCCGGCCGCACGCCTATTTTCGGCGCGACGGGGCGGATATCCGTGTCGATCTTCCCATCTCCTTGAAGGAAGCCTTGTTCGGCGGGCCGGTGCGCGCGCCGACCGTCGACGGTCCTGTCGAGGTGCGTGTTCCCGCGGGCGCCAATTCCGGCGCGCAGCTGCGCGTTCGGGGCAAAGGGGCGCCGAAAGCCGGCGGGGGCCAGGGCGACCAGATCATCAAGCTGATCGTGGATGTGCCGCTCAATGATCCGACGCTGGAAGCCTTCATCGAAGACTGGACGCCCCCAGCGGACTATGATCCGCGCAAGCGGATGAAATGAGCGCGACGGATTTGCCGCGCTGGCGCCGTTCCTGAATGGAGGTTAGGCCACGTGTTCAGCCGCGGTTCAGACCGCCGCGCTAAAAGGTGTAGTCATGATCCGCATGTTCGCCTCCGTTCTTGTCCTGCTCGCCGCCAGCGCGGCGGCCCCCGCAGTCGCGTCGACTCCGGGTGCGCAGGTCGGAGCGGCGGAGGTGCAGTCGCTCATCTCCACGCGGCAAGCGATCGCGGCGGCCCGCCGGGCTTATCCCGGCGCCGACGTGCTCAATGCCCGCCTGGTTGAGGGGGGGCGACCTTATTACAGCGTGCGGATGATCCAGGATGGCCGGCGTTTCGATGTGCGCGTGGACGCGCAGACCGGACGCGTGCTCAACTAGCCGACACGGAGACTGACATGCGCGCCTTGATCGTCGAGGACGACCCCGATCTGAACCGCCAATTGTGCGAAGTGCTCGACCACGCCGGCTATGCCGTGGATGGCGCTGCGGACGGCGAAGATGGCTGGCATCTGGGCGAGACCGAGCCCTATGACGTCATTGTCCTGGACTTGGGCCTGCCCAAGCTGGACGGGGTCACCGTGCTCGAACGCTGGCGTGACGCTGGTGTCGCCATTCCGGTGCTGATCCTGACCGCCCGTGATCGCTGGAGCGAGAAAGTGGCGGGCTTCGATGCAGGCGCTGACGATTACCTCACCAAGCCCTTCCATCCCGAAGAGCTCCTCGCGCGCTTGCGTGCGCTGACCCGGCGCGCTGCCGGTCATGCGTCTTCCACGCTGGAGAGCGGTGCGTTGAGCCTGGATACGCGCGGCGCACGGGTCTTCCTGGACGGCAAGCTGATCAAGCTGACCTCCCATGAGTTCCGCATGCTCAGCTACCTGATGCACCATCAGGACCGGGTGATTTCCCGAACTGAGTTGGTCGAGCATATTTATGATCAGGATTTCGATCGGGACTCGAATACCATCGAGGTCTTTGTTGGCCGGCTCCGCAAAAAGATCGGCTCGAACCGGATCGAAACCGTGCGCGGGCTAGGCTATCGTCTCGTCGATCCTGATGAAGGCCATGCGGACGCAAAGACCGGGTGAATGAAGAGACGCCAGATGCGCTGACATCCCACGGCTCGCTCGCGAGCCGGATGGTGGGTGTTGCGCTGGTGTGGGCGCTCGTGCTGCTAGTCCTGGGCGCGGCGGCGCTGACCTTCTTGTTCCGCCAGACCGTGTTTAGCGAGCTCGACGATCGTCTCGACCGGGTCGGGGAGTCGCTCCTGGCCTATGTCGAGATCAGCGAAACCGGCGAACTCTTCATCGATCAACCTCCCACTGATCCCAGCTATTCGCAGGTCTTTTCCGGCCGCTACTGGCAAATCGCGGCAGAGGGCGAGACCGGCGGGTCGGATCTTGCGTCCGCCTCGCTCGCCGAAGTTCGCATTCCGTTTGACGATTTGGCGGCCCAAGCGATCGCATCGCCTGGGGAAAGCGTGATCGGCGCCGCCAGAGGACCGGACGGTGAGCCCTTGCGCCTGAATGTGCGAGCGGTGGCGATTGAAGGCGCCTCTGGCGCCGTGATCATCGCGGTCGGCGAAGACCGCCGCCCCGCCGATGCCGAGGTCGCCCGATTCGGGGTGACGGCATCAATTCTCTTCACCCTTTTCGCGGCGCTGCTCGCGGCGGGTGTTTACGTTCAGGTGCGGGTCGGCCTTGGTCCTGTCCTGCGCATGGGTCGGGCTGTCGCAGCGGTTCGCGATGGCGAGCAATCGAAGGTCACTGGCCGCTATCCGGCCGAGCTGATCCCGCTCGCAGGTGAGCTGAACGCCTTGCTCGACCACTCGCGGGAGGTCGTCGACCGGGCGCGCACCCATGTGGGCAACCTTGCCCATGCGCTGAAAACGCCCATCACTGTGCTCGGCAACGAAGCCCGCGCTAAAGACGGACCGCTCGCCGAGCTTGTAGCGCGGCAGACCGCGACCATGTCGGCCCAGGTCGAGCATCACTTGCGGCGGGCGCGCGCCGCCGCAAATGCTCAAGCGATCGGCGCACGCACGTCCGTCGACGATGTGCTGGGGGACCTCACGCGCACGCTGCGGAAGATCTACGGACGCCGGGGGATAAGCGTCGTGTTTGAAGCGCCTGCAGGGTTGATGTTTCGCGGAGAGCGTCAGGATCTCGAGGACCTCGCGGGCAACCTGATTGATAACGCCTGTAAATGGGCGGAAAGCGTTGTACGGATAAGGGCTGAGGTCGGTCGCGGAGAGGACCCCGGGCTGATCATCCATGTCGAAGATGATGGTCCGGGGCTGGACGATGAGGCCTGCGCCCGGGTCTTGGAGCGCGGGGTCCGTTTGGACGAACAAGCGCCCGGAACAGGCTTGGGGCTCGCCATCGTGACCGATTTGGCGCGCGCGTATGGCGGGGAGCTTTCGCTGGGTCGCTCCGAGCTCGGCGGGTTGAGAGCCCGGTTGAGTTTGCCCGGCTCAGTGCGGAAAGAGCTCGTTAACTCTGTTTATTGAAGACTTACCGGTGATTCGTCGGAGTCTGTTTTGTCATGGGGCCCCTGTCCGAAGACAAGGTTGGAAAGGTTCAGGCCTTGCTCGCTTCCCTGCCAAGCGACATGGCTGATCGCTTATGCGCGGCTGCCGTCCAGGGTGATCCCGCGCTTGGACAGTTGATGACGTTATGCCGCGAGGGCGCCGACGCGATTGCTCGACGGCGCATTTTCCAGCCTCTCGAGCCCGTGAGTGGAGACCCTGAACTCGACCGCCCGTCGCGCGCCTACACGCCAGTTGCGTTGCTTGCTTCCATTTGGGCTTGGCTTGACGAGACGGTCGACCCTGAAGGAGTGGAAGCCGTCAGGGCGCATGTTTCCGAGCTTGGGCGTCCGCTTGAAACTGGAGAATTGGACCCGGTCCGGCTGGAGCTGGCAAATAAGCTTCTAGATGCGATTGAGACCGCGGAAGCCGAGCCTAAGCAGGCGAAAAAGCTTCGGGCGCGCCTGGGCGTAGAGAGCCTGGATCCGGTCAGGAATGCTGCGGTTTTACTGCGCTCTAGCCCTGTCGTCCGCAAGGCGCTTGACGGACTGCCGGCGCATATCCCCGAACTCACTGACGCCTTGAGCAAGAATATTCGCGACCGTTATGAAGCAGTGAGCGGAGATGACCCGGATGCTGCAGTTTGGCTGCTTTTCCTGTTAATGGCCCGCATGGACCGGCCTTGGCGCATCTTGCGGGTCTTTGAGCGGATTGCGCGGCGCGAAGATGACCTCTTGGTGTCCCAAACAGATATGGCCGGAATCGGCGACGCTCTGCTGCTCGATGCCGAGCATGAGTTGAAGGGTTTCGCGCGCCCGCCGGAAACCGATGAAGATACGCAGCGCGCTATTAAAGGCCTCAAGAGTTTCTCCGCGATCACTGTCGGCATGACTCGCGAAATCGGCATTCGAAAAGATGGGGAGTGGGGAAAGCACCTGTTTGACCTGCGCAGCAAGGCCAGCGATCAAATGGCGCGGATCCACGACGCCGCGCGCGACGCGTTCTGGACAGCGACACCGGAAGCCGGTGGACTTAAGCGACGTGTCGGTGCGCCGCCAAGCCCTGGCGAACCGGGGTTTGTGAAGGCTCAATCCCTTGGTCAGTTCTTGATCGCCGCGAAGGATGACGCAGGGCGCGCCGCTGTCGGCAGCGCTCACAATGAGGTTATCGCTGCTATTCGGGGACGCTTGGAAGCGGTTGGCCAAGAGCAATTGTCGGCCTTGCGAAATGCAGGACCTGAAGACGCGGAAGGCATCCAGGAGCGTCTGCGCGATATCGCGCTCTTGATGGAATCGGTCGGCGAAAACGAGGCGGCTGTGGTCCTCCTGCGCCGCGTAGCCGCAGCCAGAGCGGCCTAATTTCCTTCAAGTTCGGCGGTAGAGCGACTATCTACCCGCTCATGACGCACTCTGCTTCGTCCAAAGAGATCGCCCTGGAGGCGCGCGCGCGCGCCGGCGCACGCCTGTCCTCGCCCAGCGCTGGGCGCAATAAAGCCGCCATCGCCCAGGCGCTGTCCGGGCTGCTGCCGCAAAGCGCCAGTGTGTTCGAAGTCGCCTCCGGCACCGGCGAGCATGCGCTCGCCTGTGTGAGCGCGCGCCCAGACCTGTCCTGGTCGCCCAGCGAGCCCAATGCGGACTCCCGCGCCAGCGTCGACGCTTGGGCGCTGGAGGCGGACGGCCGAATCAAGCCTTGCCTCGATCTCGACGTGACCGCGCCGGACTGGGCGTCCACGCTTGGCGCCTTCGACGCGCTGTTCTGTGCCAACATGATCCATATCGCGCCCTGGGAAGCGGCCTTGGGCGTGTTTGAAGGTGCAGCCCAGCTCCTTTCGGAGACCGGCGCGCTTCACCTCTACGGTCCGTTCCAGGACGGCGAAGCGACCGCGCCGTCCAATCTCCAATTCGACGCTGACTTGAAGCGCCGCGATCCGCGTTGGGGTGTGCGCGCGTTGAGCGATCTCGATACGGTAGCCAACGCCAACGGCTTTGCGCGGACCGGACGGCTCGAAATGCCGAAGAATAATCTCATCGTCAGCTGGACGCGCGGGTCATGATTATTGTTGTCGCCATCTCCGCACTGATTGCGCTTGCTGCTGCGATCTATATCGCAACCCCGATCGCCCGCAGCGGTGCGCGTGGGGTGGGTTTGGCTCTGGCCGGCCTTGTCGCGCTGGGGGCCTTCGCGGCCTATCTCGTCAACGGTGAACCGGACACGCCCGGCCAGCCCTATGGGGTGTTGGTGGAGCGTCTGCGCACTGCTGATCCCACGACGCTGACCCCGATCGAACAGGAAGAACGCCTTCGCGACGCCATCCGGTCCAATCCGGATGATGTGGAGGCGCTTCGCTTGCTGGGGCGTTTCCTGTCCCGCACGGAGCGCGAGCTTGAAGCCGTGTCCATGTTCGAGCGGGCCCTGCGGTCAGGCGAGGATGCGCGCATTCTGGCCGATTTGGGCGAAGCGCTGGTCAATCTCAATGAAGGCGAGGTGACCGAGGAGGCCCGGCAGGTTTTCCTGCGCGCCAACGCGGTTGATCCTAACCTGCCGGAGCCCGCCTTTTTCCTGGGCAGCGCGGCCTATGCGGCCGGCGACCGGGTGACCGCTGCGAATTATTGGTCCGACATTATTGCGCGCCTGCCGGACAATGATCCCTTCCGCGCTGCGATTGCGTCGCGCGCAGCGGATTTGTTGTCGCGCCCCATGGGCGGGCCAGGGGCAGGCGGTGACGCGCCGTTCGCCGATGGGGAAGAGATTGACGCGCAGGCCTTGGTCGACGCCATGGTCGAGCGTCTTGAATTACGGCTCGTCGAGGATCCCGGCGATTTGTCCGGTTGGCTGACCTTGGCCCGGGCGCGCATGATGATGGAAGATACCGACCAGGCGCGGGCCGCATTGCAGGCGGCGCGGGAACGTTTTGGCGCGGAGCCGGGCAAGATCGCGCTGGTCCGCGCGCTTGAGGCGGCGTTTGAACTTGAGGAGACCGACGCGTGAGAAAGGCCAATCGCCGCCTATGGATCACCGCCGGAGCAGCCGTGGTGCTGATCGGCGCCGCCGCGCTCGCCATGAACGCCATGAGCAGCGCCATGGTGTTTTTCTATTCCCCGGCCATGGTTGCGGAGAACCCGCCTGAACCGGGCCAGCGCGTGCGTGTCGGCGGCCTGGTGGTCGATGGCTCGGTGGAACGCCCCGCGGCTGGCGGCGCGAATTTCACCGTCACGGACGGCGCTGGCGAGATCCGCATCGAGTATGGCGGCTCGCTGCCAGACTTGTTCCGAGAAGGCCAGGGCATTGTGGCTGAGGGCGTGTTCGACGCCGGCGGCCTGTTCACTGCCGACACGGTGCTCGCTAAACATGACGAGACCTATATGCCCGCCGAAGTCGCCGCAGCGCTGAAAGAAAGCGGCATGTGGCATGAGGGCCAAGAGGGCCATTCCGACTATGAGTCTTACGGCGCTGACGAGACCGAGGGAGCCGGCTCCTAAATGATCGCCGAGATAGGACGTTTCCTTGTCGCACTCGCCTTTCTGGCCTGTCTAGCACAGACCATCCTGGCCTGGCGCGGCGCTGACAAAGGCGGCAAAGGCCCGGCTGCGGACGCCGGCCGCGCCGCCGCCGAGATCGCCGTGCTGGCGGGCGGGGCGGCCATGCTGCTGTTGATCATCAGCTTTGTGCGCTCGGATTTCTCCATTGCGTACGTCGCCGCCAACTCCCATGTCGACAAGCCGCTCGCCTACAAGATCGCCGGCGCCTGGGGCGGCCATGAAGGCTCGATGCTTTTGTGGTGCTGGATCCTGGCTTTGTTCGGCTTGGGATTGGCTAGGGTCGGCCCGATCAACCCGGCGCTGCGCTCTCGTTCGGTGAGCTTTCAGGGTCTATTGCAAACGCTGTTCTTCGCCTTTTTGGCCTTTGCATCCAACCCGTTTGAGCGTGCCAATCCGGTTCCGGTTCAGGGCTCGGACCTCAACCCAATTCTTCAAGACCCCGCCCTCGTGGTGCATCCGCCGATGCTTTATATCGGGTATGTGGGGCTCTCCACCGCCTTTGCGATCGCCGCAGCGGGCCTGGTGCAACGCTCGAACGGTCGCGAGGTCGCCACGGCTCTGCGCCCATGGGCGCTGGGAGCCTGGACGAGCTTAACGGCCGGCATCTCGTTGGGCGCCTGGTGGGCCTATTATGAGCTTGGCTGGGGCGGCTGGTGGTTCTGGGACCCGGTGGAGAACGCCAGCTTTATGCCGTGGCTCCTGGGTGCGGCGTTGATTCACTCCGCAATCGCCACGGAAAAGCGCGGCGCCTTTCCAGGCTGGACAGTCTTCCTGGCGCTGCTCGCCTACATCCTTTCGATCCTCGGCGCCTTCCTGGTGCGCTCGGGCGTGATCACGTCTGTGCACGCCTTTGCGCTCGATCCGGAGCGGGGTGTATGGATTTTGGGCATGCTGGGCGTGTCAGCCGTCGCGGGCTTCACCCTGTTCGCTCTGCGCGCACCAAGTTTGGGCGAGGGCGAAGGATTCGAGCCGACGAGCCGCGAAGCTTTTATCGGCGCCAACAACCTGCTTCTCGCCGCGACCGCTGGCGTGGTTCTGGTCGGGACTTTGTACCCGCTGATCATCGACATGTTGGGCGGCGCGACGCTGTCTGTGGGGCCGCCTTACTATGATGCTGCCGCCACGCCGCTCTTGATGGTGGCGGTGGCGTTGATGCCGTTGGCGCCCTTCCTGCCCTGGGCGAATGGCGGGGCCAAGCCGGCGATCAAACAAATCCGCGCGGCGCTGATCTTGATCCCCGTCGCCGCCGTCGTCGGCGGCTTCATCTGGGCGGGGGCGCCCATCCTCTCGGTGATCGGCGGCGGCATAGGCGCCTGGGCGTTGGCCGGGGCGGGCATGGACATCGCCCGCTCACTGCCGAACATCGCCGTACGGTCGCAAAAATTCGCCGCCGCAGGCCGCGCCATGGCCCATGCCGGGGTCGGCTTTATTGCGCTGGGGGCGGCCGCTGATGCGTCGCGGCCCGCCGATGTGAATGTCGCGTTGGCCCAGGGCGAAAGCACCACGATCGCGGGCCGGACCCTGACGCTCGATAGCGTGCGGCGGGCTGACGGTCCCAACTATATGGCGGATCAAGCCACGCTCCTCATTGATGGGGGCGAGGGCGGCGTGATCCAGCCGGAGCGTCGCTACTATATGGCCGCCGACCAGACGACGCGGGAAGTCGCCCTGCGCGCCAGCATCGTGGGCGAGCTTTACCTCTCAGTCGGCGAAGCGCGCTCGCGTGAAGACGGCACGGTCGCGTTTGAAGTCCGCGCCGCCTTCCATCCATTGATCTGGATGCTCAGCTTGGGCGCGATCCTGATCGTGCTCGGCGGCGTCACTGCGCTCTACGCACGCATCGTCGCGGGCGCGCCGCGCCAGCGGGCGGCGCCCCAAGCGGCTGCGGAGGCTGCGGAATGAAGACGTTCATCCTCACCCTCGCGCTGGTCGCCCAGCAGGTGCCGACGACCGAATTGCCGCCGCAGGAAGAGGCGCGGGCGCAGGAATTGATGCGCGAGATCCGCTGCATGGTGTGCTCTGGCGAGTCGATCCTGGATTCCAACGCGCCCATGGCTCTGGATATGCGCCGCTTTGTCCGCGAGCAGGTCGCGGTCGGTCAGGACGATGACGCCGTGCGCCAGGCCCTCGTAGACCGTTTCGGCCATGAAGTCCTGCTGCGCCCGCCATTCGATGGTCGCACAGCGATCTTATGGCTGACGCCGGTGCTTCTGCTGGCCTTTGGCGGGGCGCTGCTCTTCATGTCAATGAAGCGCAAGAAAGCCGCCGTATAACGCAGACGTGACCGCTGTATCAGCGCGCGCTTGAGGCTGGCCTCTTGCGCCATGACCGTCGCATCCTACTTCCGGCATTCAAGCTGACGGAGGTGGCGATGGCCCGCTCGGAACGGATCGAATTTGCTGGCGCGCAGGGCGATAGACTCGCCGCCAAATTGGAGCATCCGCACGGCCCGGCGCTGGGCTATGCGCTGTTCGCGCATTGTTTCTCCTGTTCCAAAGACATCCACGCCGCCCAGCGCATTTCGCGCCGCCTCACCGAGCATGGCTTTGCCGTTCTTCGCTTTGATTTTACTGGCCTGGGCCATTCTCAGGGTGATTTCGCCAACACCAATTTCAGCTCCAATGTCGAGGATCTGATCAAGGCGGCGGGTTGGTTACGGGACAATCACCAGGCCCCGGGCCTATTGGTCGGCCACTCGCTAGGCGGCGCCGCCGTGATCGCCGCTGTTCCGCGGATTGAAGAGGTCAAAGCGGTTGCGACGCTGGGCGCTCCGGCGGATGCGGACCATGTCCGCCATCAATTCATCGCCCACGTGCCTGAGATTGAAGAGAAGGGCGAAGCGGAAGTTCACCTGGCCGGCCGTCCCTTCACCATCAAAAAGCAATTCCTCGAAGATATCGCCGGCCAGCGCCTGGACGCCATTATCGGCTCGATGAAAGCCGCCTTTCTGGTCGCCCATTCCCCAACGGACCAGCTCGTCGGCATTGAGAACGCCACCCGTCTGTTTGTCGGCGCCAAGCACCCCAAGAGCTTCATCAGCCTGGATGACGCCGACCATTTGCTCTCCAAGCAGGCCGACGCCGAGCGCGCTGCGGACATCATCGGCGCTTGGGCCAAGCGCTATGCGCACATCAGCGCGCTTCCTGCGCCGCCGAAGGTCGATACGGCTGAACGCTCCGCCATTGTCGCGGAAACCGGGCTGGGCAAGTTTCACAGCCAGGTCCGCATGGGCGAGCATCTCTTCACCGCTGATGAGCCCGAGGGTGTCGGCGGGCTTAATGGCGGGCCGCCCCCCTATCAATTGCTGAGCGCGTCTTTAGCGGCGTGCACCACCATGACGCTGCGCATGTATGCCGATTTCAAGGGCTATCAGATTGGCCGCATCTCCACCCGCGTCGTGCACGAGCGGGTCGGGGAGGGGGCGTCAAAAATGGACGTCTTTCACCGCGAGATCACCGTTGAGGCTGATGTCGATGAGGCGCTCGGAGAGAAGATTCTCGAGATCGCCAACAAGTGTCCGGTGCACAAAACCCTGGAGCGCAGCTCCGAAATCACCACCCGCTGTGCGGAATAATATCTAAGCCTGTAACGGGATTGCCGAATTATTACTGATCCGTAGGATTCTGGTAATATTGCGGAGACGCGCACTGCGCCAATCCTGCCATCAACGCTGGGCGGTTATGTGAACCGCGCAGCCCAAACCATCGAGGACTATTTGATCGTCATGACCCGCGCTCTGCGTCTTCTCGCGTCTGCTGCTCTCATCATCGCCATGCCGGCGGCGCCGGCCTTCGCCCAGGAGGCTGACCGCAGCTTCCAGTTCGCCGCACCGGCGGACGCACCCCAGACTTTCGCCGATCTGATCGCGACGGTCAGCCCGGCGGTGGTGTCCATCGAGGCCAGCGGCACGGTTGAGCCGGGCGACGCGCCGGACCTGTCCCAGGTGCCGCCCCAATTCCGCGACTTTTTCGAACGTTTCGGCGGCGGGCCGCAGCAACCGCGCGAACGGCGCTCCCAAGGCTCCGGCTTCTTCATTTCTGCGGACGGCTTCCTGGTCACCAACAACCATGTGATCGATGAGGCGCAAGACATCACCGTCGCGCTCAGCGATGGCCGCCGCCTCGCTGCGGAAATCATCGGCACCGATCCGGCCACTGACTTGGCCGTGCTACGGGTCAATGAGGGCGCGCCCTTCGACTTTGTGACGCTGGACCCGAACACGGACGTGCGCGTCGGCGATTGGGTTGTGGCGGTGGGCAATCCGTTTGGCCTTGGCGGCACGGCGACGACCGGCATCATCTCGGCCACCGGTCGCCAGGTCGGTCCGGGCCAAGCCTATACCGACTTCATTCAAACGGACGCAGCGATTAACCGGGGCAATTCCGGCGGGCCGATGTTTGACCTAAACGGCCATGTGATCGGCGTGAACTCTGCGATCATCTCACCGACCGGCGGCAATGTCGGCATCGGCTTCGCCATCCCGTCAGATCTGGCGGCCAATGTCGTTAATCAGCTGATTGAAGCCGGCGAGGTCCAGCGCGGTTATCTCGGTGTTCAACCGGCTGACCTCACAGAGGATCTCAAAGCGGCGATGGGTCTTGATGAGGCGCTCGACGGGGTCTTGATCAATCAGGTCCTCCCCGGCACGCCGGCTGAAGCCGCAGGCTTGGAAAACGGCGATGTCATCACTGAAGTGAATGGCGAGACGATTGACGGCGCGCTCGAGCTGACGCGCCGGGTCGGAGCCTTTCAGCCCGGCGAGGATGTACGCTTCACAGTGATGCGCGATGCCGAAGAGCTGAACTTCACCGTCGTGCTCGCCGAACGCCCGCAGGCCGATGACGAGGAGACGGAGCCGCCGGTTCAGGCTGGCCAGGTGCGCATGTTCGGCATGACCCTGGAAGCGCCAAGCGAAGCCGACCGCGAGCGCCTTGGCCTTGAACAGCGCGGCTTGCTGATCACGAATGTCGAGCCGGGTTCGGAATCGGCCCGCAAGGGCATGCGGGTTGGCGACGCCATTCTGGAAGCCGGCGGCCGTGATGTCGCAACGGCGGCGGATTTCCAAGACGCGGTGGAAGACGCGATCGCGCGGGACCGCAAGGCCTTGCTGGTTTTTGTCGCGTCTCAAGGCGGACAGCGCCGCTACGCCGCGCTGGAGATTGAAACCGAAGAGTAAGTGTAATCGGGCTGGGCGCGGGAGTCGGCCGGCCCACCCAGACGGGAGGGACAGGCATGCGCGTACTAATCGTTGAGGACGACACCCACGTCGCCCGGAATATCGCCAAAATGCTGAGTGAGGCGGGCCATGTGGCCGATGTCGCTCATGACGGCGAGGATGGTCTTGCGATGGCCCGTGAAGGCGCGTTTGACGTGCTGATCGTGGATCGGATGATGCCGCGCCGCGATGGTTTGTCGATGATTTCCGAACTGCGGGCCGACGGTGACAAGACGCCGGCTCTGGTGCTTTCCGCGCTAGGCGAGGTCGATGACCGGGTCGAAGGCCTGAAAGCCGGCGGCGACGACTATCTGGTCAAGCCGTATGCTCCGTCAGAACTGATGGCGCGGGTCGACGTCCTCGCCCGCCGCCGGGACCCCGAGTCGGTGAAGACCAAGCTTGAGGTCGGTGATCTGGCGATGGATCTTTTGGCCCGCACGGTTCATCGCGCCGGCGAAGCCATCCTGCTTCAGCCCCGTGAGTTCCGCCTGCTTGAATTTCTTATGCGCCATTCCGGTCAGGTCGTAACCCGCACCATGCTGCTGGAGAAAGTCTGGGACTATCATTTCGACCCCCAGACGAATGTCATCGACGTGCACATTTCACGGCTGCGTTCGAAGATCGACAAACCCTATGAAGTGCAGATGCTCCACACCGTGCGCGGTGCAGGCTATCGTCTTCAGGCCTAAGGCTTAAACGCTGCGGCGCCGGGGAGATGGCGTGACTGAAAGCACCCAGCAATCGATCGGAATGCGCTTGCCGCCTTTCATGCGGACAACGGCCTTCCGGCTGACTTTGCTGTCGGCGGCGCTGTTCGCCCTGTCGAGCTTCGTAATCTTGAGCCTGGTCTACACGGCCACGGTCGGCCAGGCGACGCGCCGGGCCGACGCGGCGATCAATGAAGAACTCGCCCGCATCGAAGCCCGCTACGAGGCGGGCGGCGCACAGGCGGCCAATCGCTACATTCTCCAGCGCTCGGTAGGCGGCGGTGAATTCCTCTACCTTTTGGTCAACGCTGAGGGCGAGCGCGTGTCCGGCAATATCTCCGGACTGCCTGGCGCCTCGCCGGACAGCGAGGGGTGGGTAGGCTTCACCTACGACCGTGCGCCGGTCGAGGGTGATGCGCCGGCCGAAGAAGGGCGCGATGCCCGGGCTCGGATCCGGGAACTCGATAGCGGTTACCAGCTCTTCGTCGGCGTTGATATGGAAGAGGAAAACCGCTTTGTCGGTGAAGCCCTCAACGCTGTTCTTATCGCTTCTGGTCTCGCGCTGGCTTTAGGGATCATATCCGGCGCGGTGGTCAGTCGACGCTTCGCCCGGCGGCTTGAGACGATCAACGCGGCGTCGCGCGAAGTCATGCGTGGCCGCCTCGATACCCGTGCTCCGCGCACCTATTCTGGGGATGATCTCGACGAGTTGTCGGGGAATTTCAACGCCATGCTCGACCGGGTCGAGCATCTCATGCAGCGCATGCGCTCGGCGGGCGACTCCATCGCTCACGACCTGCGCCTGCCGCTGACCCGGATGCGCGGCCGTCTTGAAGCTGCGCTGGTGGAGGCCGGTGATCTGGCTGCTCGCGAAGCTGCGCTTGCTCAGGCCGTCGCCGATGTCGATGAGCTGTTGAAGACGTTCAACGCCGTGATGTCCTTGTCCCGTCTGCAGGCTGGGGAGCGTCGCCGCGCCTTTGAAACCGTCAATCTGTCCGAACTGATCGCTGACGTCGCCGAGCTTTACGAGCCGGTTTGTGAGGACGTCGGCCTGGAGTTCAATTGCGATTGCCCGGACGTCATCACAATTCTTGGCGATCGCGAACTTCTAGCCCAGGCGGTCGCAAATCTCATCGACAACGCTGTGAAGTATACGCCGGAGGGGGGGGCGGTGATGCTGCGCGGGCGCAAGACAAGCAAGGGCCAGGTGGAGATCTCTGTGACCGACACTGGGCCTGGCATTCCGGCCACGGAACGCACGCGCGTGTTGGAACGTTTCGTACGCCTGGAAAAGTCTCGCTCTCTACCGGGTGTCGGACTTGGCCTGTCGCTGGTTCAGGCCATCGCCGAAGTGCATAGCGCCAAACTCACCCTGGATGATGGCCCCGGTTCAGTGGGCGACAATGGTCCTGGGCTCAGGATTGCGCTTTGCTTCGAACAGGTTGCCTAGGTCGCGCTTGCCAATACGCTCGGGGCAAGCAAGCCTGCACCTATGTCGACCGCTTTACCTCACCGCATCACCACACTCTTGCCGCTGACCAATGCCGGACGGGCGGCGCGCACGCGCGCCCGGATTGATGCTGCGATCTTTGGCGCTTGGGGCGAGGCGGTGAGTTTCCTCGACGCCGTTTTCGCGGCGGCGCCCTATCTGGGGCGCTTGGCCTGTCGGCGGCCTGAGACGCTTCTTCGCCTGGCCAGCGACCCGCCGGAAACCGTGATCGCCGATGCCATTGCGGCGGCGCGGGCGGCCGGTTCAAATCCGGACACGGTTTTGTCGGCGTTGCGACAGGCCAAGGCGGATATGCACCTCGCCACCGCGCTGGCGGATCTCGCCGGCGCCTTCAGCCTGGAAGAGGCGGTGGGAGCGGTTTCCGATTTTGCCGATGCGTCTGTTCAGGCCGCGCTTGAGGCAGGTGCGCGGACAAGTGGCCTTCCGGTCGACGATCCCGATAATCCAGCGCCAGGCTTGTTTGTTCTGACATTGGGCAAGCACGGCCAGCGCAGTCTGAACTATTCTTCGGACATTGACTTGGTGGTGGTTTGGGAGCCGGAACGCATTACGCCCCATGGCCATAGCGATCCGACGACCCGTTACAGCCGTCTGACGCGCAAGCTGTCCGCCTTTTTGCAGGACGTGACCGAAGACGGCTATGTCTTCCGGGTCGATTTGCGCTTGCGCCCTGACCCGTCCTCTACGCCCGCGGCCGTCAACGCAGAGATGGCTCGCCATTACTTCGAAGCCTTGGGGCAGAATTGGGAGCGCGCGGCCTACGCCAAAGCGCGCGTATGTGCGGGGGACAGGAAAGCTGGGGCGCAATTCCTCACCGATCTGGATCCTTTCATCTGGCGCCGCTCGCTGGATTTTGAGGCGGTGGATGATATCCGGGGCATCGCCCGCCAAATTCAGTCCAAGGGCCGCCGCGCCGAGATCTTGGCGCCCGGCCATGACGTGAAGCTTGGGCGGGGCGGTATCCGCGAGATCGAATTCTTCGCCCAAATTCTTCAGATGGTGTTCGGTGGTCGCCGCCGCTCCCTACGGGTGGCCGGCACGCTAAAAGCCTTGCCGGCCCTCGCGCACGAGCAGCTTATCGACCCCGGCGACGCTGACGTGATGTCAGGCGCTTATCGCCAGTTGCGCGCGACCGAGCATCGTATCCAAATGCTGGAGGACGAGCAGAGCCAGACGATACCGGAGGATATTGAAACTCGAACGCGGCTCGCCGCTCTGATGGGCCGGGCGGACCTCGCGCGCTTTGACGCTGAGCTCACCGCACTTATGACCGAAGTGCACGACCGTTTTGCGCGCCAGTTCGACGATGGTGAGAGCTTGGCGACAGAAGTCGGCAGCCTGGTCTTAACCGGGGTGGAGCCCACGCCGGAGACCCTTCAAACCCTGTCCACCCACGGCTTCTCGGACCCAGCCCGCGTTTGGGAACGCTTGGCCGGTTGGGCGGCGGGCAAGGCGCGTGCGGCGCGGACCGAGCGGGCCCGCGCTCTGTTCTCCCGCTTTGTGCCGCGCCTTGTGGAAGGGCTGTCGGCGACCGGCGACCCGGATGCGGCGCTGGCCCGTTTCGCCGCCTTTTTTGAAGGCTTGCCGGTTGGGGTTCAGCCCCTGTCCTTATTGGTCAGACAGCCCGCGCTCGCCACAGAACTTCTGGCGATTCTTGGACTTGCGCCGCGCCTGGCGGAGAAGCTCGCGCGAAGGCCCGCCTTGATGGATATGATGCTGGACCCCAGCTTCGCCACGCCCATCCGAGAGGACCGGGAAGACCGCTACGCGCTGCGCTTTGAAGAGCTGCACGACGGCGATTTCGAAGACGCGTTGA
Organism: uncultured Oceanicaulis sp.; assembly: GCA_964484345.1. Lineage (GTDB taxonomy): Bacteria > Pseudomonadota > Alphaproteobacteria > Caulobacterales > Maricaulaceae > Oceanicaulis. Next base: position 16,243 of record CAZAGE010000041.1, read on the forward strand.
ACGGCGCGCGAAGAGTAAGCCGAGAGGAGCGCCTTCGCATCGGCGCTCAACTGCTTCTAGGCCGCGCCAAGGCGGGGGAGGCGGGTCGCGCCTTCGCCCAGCTCGCCGACGCGGCGACGGCTGCTATGGCGGACGCCGCGGCCGAAGAGGTCGCCCGGCGCCATGGACCGCCGCCGGGACGCTGGGCGGTGCTAGGGCTGGGCAAACATGGAGGCCGAGAGCTTTCGGCGGATTCAGATTTGGATCTGGTGGTGATTTACGAACCTTCGGCGGGCCAATCAGAAGGCCCTAAGCCCATCTCGGATGAAGCCTGGTTTGTCCGCTTCACCCAGCGCCTGGTCGCCGCCCTGTCCGCACCGACGGAGGAGGGGCTGCTTTATGAGGTGGATATGGCGCTTCGGCCTTCTGGCCGCGCCGGGCCGATCGCTGTGCGCCTGTCGCGCTTTGAAGCCTATTACGCCAGCGAAGAGGCTTGGACCTGGGAACGCATGGCGTTGACCCGGGCGCGCGTGGTGGCGCACGACGGTCTCGTTGAGGAGGCGCGCGCAGCGGTGAACGCCGCCATCGCGGGGGCCGGTGAGGCGGCCCCGGTACGCCAGGATGCGGTGGAGATGCGCCAAAGGCTCCTGCGTGACAAACCCGCCCGGTCGGACTGGGATTTGAAACTGCGCGAGGGCGGTCTGATTGAGATCGAATTTATCGTTCAGGTGGCTCAGCTGATCAAAGGTCATCAGGTGTCCGCCCACACCGGGGAAGCCATCGACGCCCTTAAAGCCATGGGTGATTTGGGGGCGGAGGATGCCGATGCGCTGGCGAAGGCCCATGAGGACTATGCCTCGTTGACTCAATTGATCCGGGCGGCCCATGGCTCCGGCTTTGATCCCTCAACCGCCAGCGCGCCCTTCGCCGCCCGGCTCGCCAAAGCGTGCGGAGAGTCGAGCCTCGAGGCGGTCGAGCTTCGGCTGCACGCCCATGCCGCAAGAGTGCGGGCTTTGTTTGAGAGCCATATCGGCCCGATCCGCACCTAGTGCGACGGAACAGACGAACCGCCTTCGTAAAGAGAAGTGTGGACGGCGGAAAACGCCACGAAACACAATAAAAAACGATGGAGTTGGTTTGATGAAGACGTTCCTGTTCATGGCAGCGGCAGCCAGTGTTCTGATTGTCGCCGGTGTGGTTGAAGCTCAGCCGGGTCCGCGCGGTGAAGGCCGCGGCGAGGGTGGTCCGGGGCGCGGCGCCATGGCGATCATGATGCTCGGCGCCGCCGACTATAATGGCGACAACACGGTCACCCGCGCCGAAGTTGAGCAATTGCGCACGGAAGAATTCGCCTGGCGCGACCGCAATGGCGACGGCTTTCTGGATCGCGAAGACGCCTCGCCCACTCGCCAACGGCTGGCGGAACTGCGCGGCGATGATGAGCGTCCGCGCCGGGGGCGCCGCGGCATGGCGCGTTTGGACGCTGATGATGATCAGCGTATCTCGCGCGACGAGTTCGTGAGTGGCGGAGGCCGCGTGTTTGAACGCCTCGACACGGATGGCGATGATGCGATTAGCGCAGCTGAGCTGGACGCCGCCGTCGAGGCCCGCCAAGCTCGCCGCGATGCGCGCTTTTGGTGGCGCGACTGATCGGTAAGGCATTCGCCCATGCGTCCTATGCTGCGTGTCATTTCCGGTCCCCCTGCCGACGGACAACAGCCTAACGCACGGGCGGGTGATCGCGCGCTCGCCTTGGCCGTCTCCCAGGGCGAGCGCGCGGCCATTGCCGCGCTGACCAAGCGCTGCTTGCCCGTGGTTCATTCGGTCGCGCGGCGCATGATGAAAGACGCCAGCGAAGCTGACGACATCGCGCAAGAGACCTTCGTGAAGGTCTGGCGCGCCATTGACCGCTATGACGCCGAAAGGGCGCGTTTGGAGACCTGGGTGGCGCGCATCGCCACCAATCACTGCCTTGATCGGCTGCGTAAGCGCCGGGAGGTGACTTTAGGGGAGGATGCGCCTGAGCGCATCGACACCGTCCCGCGCGCCGACGCGCTCTTGGCTGCTGGGGGCAGCGCCGAGCGGGTCCGGGCAGCGGTGGCCAACTTACCGGAGCGCCAGAAGCTGGCGCTGGAGCTTTGCAGTTTTCAGGACCGCACCAATATTGAGGCGGCGGAGATTTTGGGGGTCAGCGTGGAGGCTGTGGAGAGCTTGCTCGCCCGCGCCAGACGCACGCTGAAGACGGTGCTGCTGGAGGAAAGTCGCGATCTCATCGATGGCTTCGCCGGCGCCCATGGAGGTGAAACATGATGGATCAGGACCGTTTTGAAGCGCTCGCCGACGCGTATGGCGGCGAGATCGAGCGCTGGCCGGCGCAAGACCGAGGCGATGCGCAGACTTTCGCTGAGGCGCACCCGGATGTCGCTGAGCGTGTCTTAAACCCAGCACGTGCGCTGGACGCCATTCTCGCGGACGCCGCTCATGAGCCGCCCTCAGACGCGCTTTATCAGCGCATTATTGTAGACGGCATGCGCGCGCGGCCTTCCCGTCGACCCGTTTGGGCGGCTGCCGCCGCCGCCGTGATGCTGACCGTGGGCCTGGGCGCAGGTTGGCTGGCGGCGCCGCCTACGGTCGGGGCGGATGAGGATGTGTTCGCATTGGCGTTTGGGGCGTTTGAAACCGCCGATACGCTCTCGCTTGAGGAGGAGGTGTGATGGGCCGGATCAATGTCTGGATTGTCCTGCTTCTGGTCTCTGTGCTGGCCAATGGCGTTTTGATCGGCGCAGGCGCGCGCACTTGGTTCAGCGAAGAGGCGGCCCGCGAAGAGATTTCGGAGGCCCGCCGCGGCGGCTTCCAGCTTCGTGCGTTCGTGGAGGCGTTGCCCGAAGACGAGCGCCGTACCGCGCGCGCGCAGGCGCGTGAGGCGCGCCAGGAGTTTAGGGGCCTGATCCGTGAGGTCGCGCTGACGCGTCGGGCTGCAGCCGAGGCGATGTTGGCCGATCCCTTCGATCAGCAGGCCGCCGCAGACGCCTTGGCGCGGGCGCGCGAGGCCCGCGCGGCTTTGGAGCGAGCGACAGAAACGCGAATTCTGGAGATTGCTGCCGGGTTGGAGCCACAAGAGCGCCGTGCGGCGTTCGAAGCTGCGATATCCTTGCCCGAACATCGCGGACCGCCCCCGCATGAACGCCGGCCTGGATCGCCGCCGCGGCGCGACAGGCCGGGGCCTCCGCCGGGCGGGTAAGCGCTAGGGGGCGATCGCGGGCTCGGCTTCGGGCGGGGTGTCTTCCGGTTCGACAGCCGCAATGGTTGGAAGAGTGAAGGACACGGTGGTGCCTTTGCCGAGCACGGAGTCGATGCGCAGCGTGCCACCATGCATCTCCACCAGCGACTTCGACAGCGCCAGGCCAAGGCCAGAGCCTTGGTGCACCTTGGAGTGCTGATTCTCGATCTGCTCGAAGGGCCGGCCGACCCGCTGAAGATCACCTTCGGCGATACCGATGCCGGTATCGGCGACCTGGATGACGACGCCATCAGCCGCATCAAAGGTGCGCACAGCTACCTTGCCGCCCTCCGGCGTAAACTTCACCGCATTGCTCATCAGGTTTAAAAGGACCTGCTTGATTGCGCGGGGATCCGCCTCGATCGAGGGCAGGGCTTCACCCTCCACCGTAAGGTCGATGTCCTTTTCTTCCGCCCGGGCTCTCATGATGCGCACGCACTGTTCGAGCAGCTGGGCGGGGTCCACCGGCTCGGGTTGCAGCTGCATTTTGCCGGCTTCGATCTTGGACATATCTAGGATGTCATTGATCAAGCTGAGCAAATGCTGGCCGGAACTGAGAATGTCCTGGACATAGTCCTTATAGCGCTCATGACCGAGCGGGCCGAACATTTCACCCGACATGATTTCTGAGAAGCCATTGATCGCATTGAGCGGCGTGCGCAGCTCATGGGACATGTTGGCCAGAAACTCCGACTTGGACCGGTTGGCCTCTTCAGCGCGGATTTTTTCCTGTTCGTAATTTTCCGCCAGCTCCTGCACGCGTTCCTGGGAGCGGCGCAGATTGTCCACGGTGCGACGCATCTCGCGATCGTTCTCTTTGAGTGCAGCTTCCTGTGACTTCAGCGCGGTGATGTCCGCGCCCACGCTCACCAAGCCGCTATCCGCCGTACGGCGTTCCGAATAGCGCAGCCAACGCCCGTCGGCGAGCTCAAGCTCATAGCCGTCGGTTTCATCCTCGCCATGGACCCGCGCAATCGCTTCCCCCGCCAGGACTTCCACATCGCTATAGCCCATGCCGGGCTTGAGTGCGTGTTCGGGCAGAGCGAAGAATTCGCGGAACTTGCGGTTCCATAGGATCAGGCGCTGGCGGGAATCCCAAAGCACGAAGCTCTCATTCATGGACTCCAGAGCGGCGCGCAGACGGGATTCGGCTGCGGCGACGCGCGCTTGCGCGCCTTTGCGCTCGGTTACGTCGATCGCGACGCCGACAATGCGGTTGGCGCCGCCCATCAAGCGCCCGCGCAGCTGCAGCCACACAGCAAGGCCGGCCGCGCGCACTTCAACATCGACATCTTGAGCCTGGGCGGCGCTGCGCATGGCGGCGCGGACACGGTGCCGGTCATCTTCGCTGAGCAGCAGGAGCAATTCATTGCCGGTCAGGCGCTCGCCGCGCTCACGCCCGATCAGATGCGCAAAGCTGTCGGTCAGAACGACGTCATCGGTCTCCAAATCCCAGTCCCAAACTCCGCAGCGCGCGCTCTCGATGGCCAGACGCAGACGGCCTTCAGAATCGCGCAAGCGCTGCTCGGTCGCGTCGAGCTTGAGGGTCTCGTTGCGCAGGCGGGCGGACAACGCGACTGCAGTGCCCAGCGGCGCGATCAAAAGCAGGATGTGGAATACCAGCGTGTTAAGCCAGGCCGCCTGAGTGACGCTGTTCGGTGCGATCACAAGGGCGTGCAGCGGAGCGCCTTGGACACGCGCTGCGCCTAAGGATTGGGACGTCTCACCGATCTGAGCTCCGCGCATGACGCCGCCGCGTTCGGCAAGCTCTGCGACGCCCGCCGGGTCCAGGCCAAAGCGCTCAGCGGCCAGCGGCGCACCGGTGATCGGCATGTCAGGCTGCATGGCGATCAGCCGTCCTTCGGTGTCGGTGATCAGGTGAAGGACGCCCGGTAGAGCGGGCGGCACCAAGGCTGAGGGTGTGAAGATCACCACCAACGCTCCGACCGAGCGATCGGCGAAGGCGGCTGGCATGGCCAACGATACTGCGGCGGCATCGCCCGCGCGAACCGCCAGGCCGGCCTGCAGGCTCGCGTCAGCGGCGGCGCGAAGCATTTCGGTTGTTGCGGGACCTTCGCTGAAGACCCGGCCGTCCGGGGTCAGCACCGCAGCGCTGTCCACCAAATCGGTTTCGCCCAAACGCTCCACGACTGCGCGTGCCGCGGGCTCCAGGGTGCGGGGGGCGACCGCCGACATTTGAGCGGCCGCGAGCGTCATGCCCGCTTCGATCTCCGCGATGCGGCCAGCCGTGCGTTCGGCGAGCAGGTTTGAAGCCCTAGAAAACTCCGCGTCGGATCTCGCGTGCGCCGCCGTCCATTCTTGCTGCAGCTTGACCGCGATGACGCAGGCGAAGACCAAAGAAAAGGCGATGACAGCGAGTGTGACCGGCCGGGCTGCAGACGTGCGGGGTCGAGCGCCGGCCTGGGGCCGTCGGGCACCGCGCTTCGAAGCGCTGGACGCATCGCCGCTGCGAATCATGGATGCTAGAGTAAGGTGGGTCGCTGGCGCTGGTCTAGCACGGAAACGAAGTCGCCGCTGAGGCGGCCCGTCGAGCTTGCCGGCTTAGGCGGCGTCGTTTGATTCGACGTTGATTTCCGAGGTCTTGCTTTCAGCGTCGACAGGGGTTGATCGGCGATCTTCACCCTTAAATTCAACGTCCTGACGCCGCCGGTCGGGGCCGAAATAGGTCTTGCAGCGGACAAAGGGTCGAGGATTGTTCACGACTGCAGCGATCTTGGTCCACATCTGATGGGCGGTGACCGGCTTGGCGCAAATCTCCGTCACGCCTGCATCGCGGGCGGCGATTATGCGCGAGCGTTCGGTGTGCGCGGTCAGCAGAATGATCGGGATATAGGGATTGCGAATATCGCCGCCGGTCCGAACCATCTGGGTGAATTCCAGCCCGTCCAGGATCGGCATTTGGAAGTCGCAGATGATCAAGTCAATCGGTTCATGACGCACGATGTCGAAGGCTTCCGCTGCGTCCCGAGACTCGTAGGTGCGCGTGATGCCAAAGCCCAGCAGCATCGAGCGCACGATATTGATCATGTGCGCGTTGTCGTCGATGACGAGCGTATTGACCTTTGACAGGGATGCCATGCGTGTTCGCGCGCCGATCCGTTGAATATCTTGACCTTAGATGTGCTCCATGCGGCGTTTCAGAGCGGTTAACCAGACGCTTCATTCTGCAGCATGCAACTGGTCGGCGGCGCCAGGCCGCGCTTTGATCGCTCTGACCAGATCCGCGGCGCGGCGCGCAACCGCGACCAATTCCGGACCCGCGTCGGGATCTTCCGATCCCATGCGCTGAAGGGTTTCCGCAAGCGCCAAAAGGCGCGGAGCGTGCACCACCAGGCGCGCCTGGGCTTCGATACGGCTGGGATCGCGGTCATACTCAGCGCCGGGAACGCGCCAGCCGCCCCAGTCCTGCTGGTCGGTCACGACGACCGGATAGGTTCCCGGTTGCGGGTGATGGGCGCATTCTTCCGGCGTTTGCCATTTATTGCGCGCGCGCATCAGCCGCCATTGCCCTGCGTCGGTTTGCTCCTGGGTTTCGACCGCCAGCTCAGCCTCAGTGAAGTCCCGGCCCAGACCGCAATCATAATAGACGCGCACCGGCTCCTCGACATCCTTGACCCAGTGAGGTTTGACCCGCTCGATCATCGCCCAAGTGCCCACGGGCTTTACATAAACCCGTTGATGCTTGTGAAAGGCCGCTTTCGCCATGGCATGCTCCCTTTGACGCTGAAGTCTGCACGAAGGGACATCAAGGTCAGGTTAAGCGGCAGGGTTAACTCGAACTAACCAGCCTAAGAGCGGCGGACATGAAAACGGTCCGGCGAGGCCGGGCCTCGAAATCCCCGTTGCGACGTGACGCTTACCGGTCGGCGCTTGGCGGCGGGAGCGGTTCCTGGTCCAGGTCCCATTCATAAATCGCTTCGACCCGGCAGCGGCGCGTATTGACCAGACCTCCCGAAGGGCGGCGGAAGGCCAGGCCGTCGTCGGCGCGCAAATAGTCTCCAGGGGTCAGGCAGGCTGAGAACTGCCGAAAGGCGATGCCTTCTGCGCCGTTAAGGCCCGGACAATGTTGCCGGGTTTGGACGAGATAGTGGCGGCCGCGCGTGTACCCGACCACGACCGTTGTATCGGTCGTCTCGCCAAAGCTTCGGATCGACTGTTTGAAACAGATCCGCGGCACTTGGTCTCCCAAACGGGGATCGCTAGCGATCGAGGCGGGGAGAGCGCTGTCCTGTTGAGCCACAGCGATCGGCGCGCCGATCAGCGCTGAAGCCATGAACATCATGGCGGAAAACGAGGCCCGCATATCAAACTCCTTTTCGCGCATCGATGGTTTGCAGAAGCGTAGCGCGCCCCAAGCATGTGTCACGCTAAATCGGCGCTGCGACGCTGCGAGATCGGGCTGCGGCCTTCATGCTTCAAACCTTGTCGCCCTTGACACGCGGGCGGAGTTGAAATCTGGCTAGCGCAAGAGCTCTACACGATCGGCGAGGTGGCGGTTTGGCGCCGAAATACTGGCATTTGTCATTCGTCGCGGCGGCGAGCTTGATCATAGCGCTGCTGACCAGCGTCATCCTCCTGCAACAAAACCGGAGCAACGCCCAGGTCGAGATCGAGGCCGCCCATAGCGAATTGGAACTGGCCCTGGCCACGCTCTCTGTTCGCATGTCGAGCATGGCCACAGCGCTCGAACAATCGTCGGACCTTTCGCCCTCGCGCTACACAACGCTGTACGCGGATGTGACCCGGTCCGCGACGCGCGTCCCCGAGCGCGCCATGGCGTTTATGCCTGAGATCGGAACAGTGACCGAGGTTGAAGCGGCCGTCTCCGCCTTCGCTCCGGACTACGCGGCGACGGGATATCCTGGGTTCCAGCTCTTTCCCGACGCTATGACGGAGCCATTATTCCCGGCTCTCATGGTTGAACCGGGCGGAAGCCGCCCGAATGTGTTTGGCTATAATATGGGCTCCAGCCAGGCGCGCCTCGCGGCGGCGCGTGAAGCATTGGCCCACGGCGTCATGACGACCAGCGCGCCGATCGTGCTGACGCAAGACGCCGACTTGTCCAGTGTCAGTTTTCTACTGCTGTATCCGGTCTATTTCGCAGACCCCGATCCGGCCACCGGCGCAAGGCGGGGCGTCCTGGGCGCCGGTGTGACGCCCGCAGCGCTTTTTACCGATCATGTGAACCTCTACGGCCGGCATATTCTGGAAGTCGAGATCGGGATCGGAAGCGTGAACCTGCCCGTGACCTTGTCGGGAGAGTTCAGCGAGAACGCCCTGCGTTTACCGCTCGTTCAAGACCTGTCGATGCCGGATATTCGCACGAACGGGTTTGATGTGCCGTTCCGGGCGAGCGTGTTTTACGTGCCCCGTTTCGGGGATGCGGCCTTCCCGCTCGCAGCAGCCGCCCTAACGGCTTTAGTCGGCCTTTTGCTGGTCAATATCGTCGAGGCCCGCGAAGCCTCTAAACGGGCTTTAGAAGATGCTCTTGCGGCGAAAGAAGCCGAACTTGGCGAGGCGTATCGGATCAAAGCGCAGTCTCAACGTGTGGAATCGCTCGGGCGGTTGGTGGGCGGCGTTGCACATGATTTCAACAACATCCTCAGCGTCGTTTTGGGCAATCTGGAGCTCCTCAAGGAGCGGCAGACGAAGGAGGAGGACGCGCCGTTGCTCGAAGACGCGGTGACCGCCACACAGCGGGGCGCGCACCTGACACGCCAGCTTTTGTCGGTCGGCCGTAAGTCGCATCTTCATCCAGAGCCCTTTGACGTCGCCGGGGCGCTTCAGGACAGCGCCGCCATGCTCGCGCGCGTGCTTCCCGAATCGATTGAGCTGACGACAGCTCCGGCCGCCGGCCTTTGGACGGTCAAGGCGGACGCCGACGGGTTGCAGAACGCGCTGCTCAATCTCGCCATCAACGCGCGCGACGCGATGGATGGCCGCGGCAAGCTGACCATCGAGGCCGAGAATAGCCAGGTGACGCACGATCACCATGAGGGCCAGCTCGAGGACGAGCTGGCGCCGGGCCTCTATGTCGTCATTTCGGTCATAGATACCGGCCCGGGGATGCCGTCCGACGTGCTCGAACGAGCGTTCGAGCCCTTCTTTACGACCAAGCATGCAACCGATGGATCCGGCTTGGGCCTGCCTTCCGTCCTGGGTTTCTGCCGGCAATCAGGCGGAACGTGCCGAATTTATAGCGAGTTGGGGGTCGGCACGACGGTGCGAATCCTTCTGCCGGTCAGCGAAGATTCGCCAGAGACACCCGAAGCGGCGCCTGACCTGGAACCAACACCCGGCGGCGAGGGAAGCATCTTACTGGCGGAGGATGAGGACGCGGTGGCCCGCGTGGTTCGCGCCCAGCTGGAAGCAGCGGGCTACACAGTGACCCGAGTTCCAACCGCCGATGCGGCTTGGGCGGAGATTGAACGCGGCGAGAGGTTCGACCTCTTGATCACCGATATCGTCATGCCGGGGCGCATCCAGGGCGCAGAACTGGCGCGTCGGGTGGAGGCGCGACGCCCCGAGATGGCGCTGCTGCTTATCTCCGGGTATCCCCAAGAGGCGGCCATTGAAGGCGATGGCGTTGCGCAACGCCATACGGTGCTGTCCAAACCGGTGCCCAAGACCGACCTTTTGCGCACGGTCGATAGCCTGCTCAACACGCGCTCGAAACCCCATCGCTGACACGGTTCGCGAGCCCGCCAGGGCTGGCGACTTCACGCCGGATGATGGCATGTGATTTGCGCTTTTCCAGTCAGGGGCCTACATCCCCCCAACCATGACCCAACCGCGCCCTGACACTGTAGACCGCCGCTTTTCCGTGGCGCCGATGATGGACTGGACAGACCGGCACTGTCGGGCCTTTCACCGTGTCCTGTCGCGCCGGGCTTTGCTCTACACCGAAATGGCGGTTGATCAGGCGGTGATCCGGGGCGATGCGCCGCGCTTGATCGGCTTTGATGCGGCGGAACATCCTGTCGCCATTCAGCTGGGCGGTTCCGACCCTAAGACATTGGCGCAAGCGTCTAAAATCGCAGAGGCTTTTGGCTACGCCGAAATCAATCTCAATGTCGGTTGTCCTTCCGACCGGGTCCAGTCTGGGAAGTTCGGCGCCTGCTTGATGCGCGAGCCAGAGCTCGTGAGAGACTGTTTGACGGCGATGAGAGAGGCTGTGAGCGTCCCTGTGACCGTCAAACACCGTCTCGGCGTTGACGATCAGGAGCCCGAGACCACCCTGCTGCCCTTCGTAGATATTGTCGCCCAATCGGGTGTCACGAGTTTCGCAGTCCATGCCCGAAAAGCCTGGCTTAAGGGTCTGAGCCCAAAGGAAAATCGCGACATTCCGCCCTTGGACTACGACCTCGTGCATGACTTGAAGTCTGAGCGGCCGCACCTTGAGATCATCTTAAACGGTGGTCTGAATACACTCAGTGAATGCATTGACAATAAAGCGGATCTCGATGGCGTGATGGTGGGCCGAGCGGCCTATCACACGCCCTGGATGCTGGCGGATGTGGACCGCACGCTATTTGGCGCGGAAAATCCGGTGTCGAGCCCGTTTGAGGCGGTGGCCGCCTACCGGCCCTATATCGAAGCGCAGCTGGACAAGGGCGTGAAACTCCACGCCATCACCCGCCACATGCTGGGCCTGTTCTCCGGCCGGCCAGGCGCGCGCAAATGGCGCCAGGTTTTGTCGTCTGGGGCCAATAAGCCGGGCGCCGACTGGGCGGTCATGGAGCGTGCGCTGGACGCTGTTCATCCCGGAGCGGAAGCGGCGTGATCGAATATCTGCCTTTTATCGCTGCGCTTTTGGCTGTGGGCGCCGGCGCGGGTCTGATCGCGGGCCTGTTTGGCATTGGCGGCGGCGTCGTCATGGTGCCGGCCATGTATTATGTGCTCACCCTGCTGGGTTATCCCGAGCACGCTATGCATGCTGCGGTGGGCACCTCCCTAATGGTGATTGTCGCCACCAGCCTTCGGTCTGTCTCCGCCCACGCCAAGCACGGCGCCGTGGATTTCCAGATTCTACGGACCTGGTCGCCCTGGATCGTCGTCGGCGCGCTCGTCGGCAGTGCGGTCGCCGATCTGGCGCCGGGACGGGCGCTCACGGGCTTGTTCGGGGCGGTGGCCTTGATCCTGTCGGCGCAATTCTTCTTTGGCCGCCCGGATTGGAAGCTGTCCGAGGATATGCCAGGTCTGCCGCTGCGCGGCGTCCTCGGCAGTTTTATCGGCGTTTTATCCAGCCTCATGGGCATTGGCGGCGGCGTGTTCGGCGTGACGCTGATGAGTGTTTGCGGGCGCACCATTCACCAGGCGGTGGCGACGTCCGCCGGGTTCGGCGTGGCGATCGGCTTGCCGGGCGCGATCGGCTTTATGATCGCCGGGATGGACGAAACCGGCCGGGCGCCGTTTTCGCTGGGCTATGTGAATATGGCCGCCTTTGTGATCCTGGCGGGCGCTGCGGTTTTTCTGGCGCCGGTGGGTGCAGCTTTGGCGCATAAGCTCAACGCTGCGCGCCTCAAGCAGATTTTCGCCATCGCGCTGTTGATCCTGGCGCTGAACATGATCCGCGAAGCGGTGTTTGGCGGCTAGGCCGGGCGCTGGGCGCGATAGGCGGCTTCCCGGTTCTTGAGCTCGGCTTTCACAGCCAGCCGCTCGTCATGGCTCATCAGGGTCCAGCGGCCCAGCTCGTCGAGCGTGCGGAAACAGCCCACACACATCGACTGGTTCGGGTCGACGACGCAGACTTTCTTACAGGGAGACCAGATGGGCGCGTTCATGGGGCTGGAGGTAGTCGCTGGCGGCGAAGCTGGCAAGCTAGTCCGTGCGCCGCGGGAATAGCTTGGTCCGCAGCCAGCCGAGCGTCGAATTGCCTCTCAGCGCTTGTGCGTAGGCCGCCTCCATAAATCGATCGAGCCCGTCTGGATCGCCCAGCATCTCCATGCGGGTTTTGAAAGGCCCCTGCGGATCAAGCTGTTTGACGACCCGGGCAGGGCTGCCGGCGACGACCGTGTTGGCGGGCACGTCTTTGGTCACCACGGCGCGCGCGGCGATCACGGCGTTATCGCCGATCGTCACGCCCTTGCCGATAAAGCCGCCATCGCCCACCCAGACATTGCGCCCCAGCACCACGGGCTTGGCGGCCGGGCGCGGATCGATGCGGTCATAAAGGTCATGCCAGTCGCTATCGGAGATGGTGGTGTTTTTCGCAAACAGCGCGCCGTCGCCGATGGTGATCGATTGCGCCGCCAGGAGGCGGACGCCGCCGGCGAAGAAACAGCAATCGCCGATATTGATCTCGCCGGGTGCGTCTTTTGGCGACCAGACCGTGAAGCTCACCGGCTGATCGCGGCGGCTGACGACGTGGATGGCGCGGCCCGCGCGCACATTCGGACCGAACACTTCGACATTCCAGGGCCTTACGATCTTGGGGTGTTCGCCCAGAGCCTCGAAATGGGGCGCCAGGAAGTGATTCGCCCAGGCGTTCTCAAAATCTTCCCACAGGCGGTGCATCCAGTAAGGGCGGTGGTCACGGCGCATCAGGCAGGCTATCCGGTCAGCTTATGAGCGAAGACCGTATCGAAGCCGCGATTCTCGCCCTCGTCGAGGCGCGCGGCGCCGGAAAGAGCATATGTCCCTCAGACGCCGCCCGGGAAGCCTTCCCGGAAAGCTGGCGGGACCATTTGCGCCATGTGCGCGCGGCCGCCGTGCACCTGGCCCGCCAAGGCAAGATTTCCATCCTGCGCAAAGGCAAACCGGTGGACCCGGAGAATTTCAAGGGTGTTTACAGGCTCGCATTGCCGCAAGGACGTGATTAGCGCTGCCGCGTTTAGAGGCGTAGTCTGTCGGGGTCGCAATCCTGGTTGTGGAGCTCCACCATGTTCAACAAGACCCTCATGGACGTCGGCAAAGCCCTCGTCGCCGCCAACACCTCCGGTGACATCGACGCTCTGCTGGAGCAGCATTATTCGCCGTCCGTCGTGTCAGTCGAGGCCGCAGACGGCGAAGGCATGCCGCGCACCGCCGAAGGGCTGGAGGCGCTGAAGGCCAAGCATGCCTGGTGGAACTCCACCATGGAGATGCATGGCGGCGACGTTTCGGGTCCCTTTTTCTTCGATCCGGATCGCTTTGCCGTGCGCTTCACCCTGGACGCGACCAATCGCGAGACCGGAGAACGCGTCCAGGGTGAAGAGATCGCCGTCTACACGGTGGCGGACGGCAAGATCGTCAGAGAAGAGTTTTTCTGGGCGATGGGCTGATCTGACAAGGGCGAGTTGAAACCGGTCGCTACCCGGCGCGCGGGCGCCTACTCTGCGGCAGCCAGTTCCGGCGGGGTCCA
>CAZAGE010000042.1:0-26814 GCA_964484345.1 uncultured Oceanicaulis sp.
AAGCCGACCCGATGGGCGGCAAGCAGCCCTGGGATCAGGACAAGTTCAAAATCCCCGGCGGCGGCCCTTACCATCCCGCCGGCATGCAGGTCTTCGGCGGAGCATCCCCGATGCTGCTTAAAGAGACCTACGGCAATTATCCGGCCCAGCGCTACATCCTGTCCTGCGTCTATGAGGGCCTGCAGGTCCCGATGGACGCCGCGCTCCGTATTGAAAGCCGCTACTTCACCAAGTTGTTGATGCGTCCGGAAAGCCGGAACATGATCCGCTCACTCTTCCTGTCCAAGCAGGCTCTGGAAAAGGGCGCTCGCCGTCCGGCCGGCCAGACCAAGGGCGAAGTCAACAAGATCGCCGTCATCGGCGCAGGCTTCATGGGCAATGGCATCGCCACCGTGTCGGCTCAGGCCGGCATCGAAGTCATCCTCATCGATGTCGACCAGGCTGCCGCCGACAAGGGCAAGGCCCACGTCGCCGCGCACTTCGCCAAAGGCGTCAAGCGCGGCAAGCTCACTCAGGACAAGGCCGACGCGAAGACCAACCTGGTCACCGCGACGACGGATTATTCGCTCCTCAAAGACGTCGACCTGGTGATCGAAGCGGTGTTTGAGAACTCCGAGCTCAAGCACAAAATCACCAAGATGGCCGAAGAGCATCTGCCGGAAGGCGCGATCTTCGGGTCCAACACCTCGACGATTCCGATCACCTCTTTGGCCGAGGCGTCCTCGCGTCCGGAGAACTTCATCGGCGTGCACTTCTTCTCCCCGGTTGAGAAGATGATGCTGGTCGAGCTGATCGTCGGCGAGAAGACGGGCGATAAGGCGATTTCGCTGTGCCTCGACTTCGTCGGCAAGATCAAGAAGACCCCGATCGTGGTCGCCGACACCCGCGGCTTCTACGCCAACCGTTGCGTCATGCGCTATATCGAGCAGGGCATGTATCTCTTGACCGAAGGTGTGAAGCCGGCGCTGATCGAAAACGCCGCCAAGATGGCCGGCATGCCGGTCGGCCCGCTCACCCTGCAGGACGAAGTGGCCATTGATCTGGGCTATAAAGTGCTCCAGCAGACCAAGGCGGATCTGGGCGAAGCGGCGGTCGCCGGCCCGAACGCCACGGTGATCGAAGCCATGTACAATCAAGGCCGCTACGGCCGCAAGAACGGCAAAGGCTTCTTCGTCTATGGCGAGGAGGGCAAGTCGCTCTGGGATAAGCTCGACCAGTTCGCGCCGGACGGCAAAGTGCTCGACGAGCAGCCCTCGGTCGAAGAGATCAAGGACCGCATCCTCTACGCCCAGGCGATCGAGGCGGCCCGCACGATGGAAGAAAACATCGTCGAAGATCCGCGCGAAGCCGATGTCGGCTCCATCCTGGCCTGGGGCTTTGCACCCTATACCGGCGGCGTTTTGTCCTACATCGACACCATCGGGGCTGCGAACTTCGTCGCCCGCGCCGACGAACTGAAGGCCAAGTATGGCGAGCCGTTCGAAGTCCCGCAGCTCCTGCGCGACATGGCGGCGAAGGGTGAAACCTTCTATGGCCGCTTCGGCACGGAGAAGGCGGCGGCTTAAGGCCTGCTGACGCTTAAGTCAAAGAGCCCCGGCGCGGTGGATCCGCGCCGGGGTTTTTCCTGCTTCTTTCGTCATCCTGGACTTGATCCGGGACCGAGGAGCGCGGGCGTAAGGATTGGGTCCTGAACCAAGTCCAGGATGACGAACGGTTTCATGTCCCAGCCTCGCTTGTCTGCTCGGAATTGGGCGCTCGATGTAACCCCGGCTCGGGGCGTCGCGCTTGACCCCGGCGGCCCTGCGCTCACGTCTGGAACTGATGATCGATCGCTACCTCGTTGGTTCCACCTAGGCTGCCGGTTGAGCAAGGTTTATGACAGAGGTTTGACAAACTCTGAAAACGGCTTGTCCCCGAAAGAAAGCATTTTTTGAAACGCGCTTCGCTCCTGATTCAAATCAGAGATTCGAATTGTCCACAGGAAGTGATTCGTTTCTGTTTGACGACAAAATTAACCTTTGCTTTACTTTCCTTGTCGAGGCGAGTCCGGCCCCGCCGCAAGGTGGAGTGAGGACGCCGAAGATCCGGACCCGCGGACCAGCGCTCGCGCAGGGATACGGGGTCGGGGCCGCGAAAGGGTCAAACCGGACGCGACCGAAATCGGGCTGAAAAGTCCGATGCTTAGTGCCCGGGACGCGCCAGCAATGGCATGCACCCGACACGAAGCCGCCGCCCGCCACTCCTTCCTTCGGGAGGGGGGACGGGCGGTTGGCATGCGCGCGAGTCTATACATCATTTTTCTTCACGTGCCTTTTCTGGCTTCGCGCCATCTTGGTCGTTCGCCTGTGTGGTTGCGAGGGAGGCGGCGCAGCGCGGTGATCAAGGCGTAGCGGTTGGCGCAGATCCTGCCAGACATGCAATCCTGGTGGTCGGCGGAACGGGGTGTCTGTCCACTTCGACGGGGTGCGCCGTTAGGTGCCGCACTCGTCGCGGGTCTCGGTCACATGACAAATGCTTGACAAAGCCCGCAGCGGTGAAAGCGAACTGGCCTCAACGAGGCGTAAAAAAAGCTTATTCCCTGATTCAAATTAGGGATTCGAATTGTCCACAGGAAGTGATTCGTTTCTGTTTGACGACAAAATTAACTTTTGCTTTACTTTTCTTGTCGCAGCGAGCCCGGCCCCGCCGCAAGGCGGAGCAAGGACGCTGGTGATCCGGACCCGAGGACCTGCGCACGCACAGGAAGACGGGGTCGGGGACGCGAAAGGGTCAAACCGGACGCGCCCGAAATCGGACTGAAAAGTCCGATGCTTAGCCTAAGGGATCACGCCAGAGATGGCATGCCCCCTGAAGCGACGCCGCCGCCCGCCGCTCTCTCCTTCGGGAGGGGGGACGGGCGGTTGGCTTGCGTGAGATTCAATACTTGACTGTATTCGAGTCCGCCCAGATCGGAGTGGGAGCAGTGTGCGGCGCCTGCGGCTTGGCGCGGCATGATCAGCGTGTCGGCGGAGATCGCCAATCATCCATAGCGGAGGACGCAATTGACCGAGCCGTTGGGTGGGCGTTGGGCTCGGCGGTTTCGCGGTCGGCCAAAATCCAGATGACACCAGCCTCCTGCCCATATAATACGCCTAGCCTTGCGTAACTTATTCCAGGCTGGAAACTCATGGACCGGATCGACGCCCTGCGCCTGTTCTCCGCCGTAGCGGAGCTGGAAAGCTTCACGCGCGCCGCGGAACGTCTAGGGCTGACGCCGGGCGCGGCTTCCAAACAGATCGCCGCTCTTGAAGACCGCATGCAGGTGCGACTCTTGGAGCGCACCACGCGCTCTGTCCGCCTCACCGATGCCGGGCAGGCGCTTCTTGACCGGATCGAGCCCTGGCTGGCGGAGTATGACGCCATCGAAAATGGCTTGGCGGCGGAACAGGCGGCGGCGGCCGGCGTCTTGCGCGTGGCGGCTCCGGTCGATTTCGGCGCCGAGCGCTTGGTGGAGCCGGTGACCGCCTTCATGACCCGCTGGCCCAGCGTGGAGGTTCGTCTGGAGTTATCCGATCGCATGGTCGACCTGGTGGACGAGGGGTATGACCTTGCCGTGCGGATCGGCCAGCTGACGGATTCCTCGCTGATCGCCAAGCGGTTGGCGGACGCGCCCATGGCGGTGGTGGCGAGCCCGGATTATCTCGCCGGCGCCGGCGCGCCGGAGAATCCCCGCGCGCTATCGGCCCATGACTGCATCATCGACCGCAACAAGCCGGCGCCCAATCTTTGGCGTTTCGAACGCGGTAAAGAGGCTGCAGAGGTCAAGGTGAAGGGCCGGATGAGCCTGAATGGCGCGCGTGCGGCGGTGGCGGCGGCGTGCGCCGGGGCAGGGGTGGCCTGTTCGCCGGCCTGGGCGGCGGCGGACGCGATCAAGGATGGCCGAGTGGTCGAGCTCTTGGCCGACTGGTCGGCGGACGATCGCGACTTGTGGGCGGTCTTTCCGTCCAATCGCTATCTGGCGCATCGTGTCCGGCTTTTCGTGGACCATTTGGCCGACTGGTTTAAAACCGGGCTATAAACGCCAAGCGGCCCCGCCGGTGGAACCGACGAGGCCGCTGGATTGACGCAGAAAAAATACTCTTAATCGAACAGGGCGTCGATGGAGTCCTGATCCAAATCCATCAGCTCATCGACAGCGGACTGGTTGGTCTCCGGACCGCCCAGGGCCGGGCCGTTCAGATGCAGTTTTTCGCGGCGTTCGGCTTCCGCGCGCTCTTCTTCAGTGGCGTCTGCATCGTGCACCCCCATGGTGGCGGCGAAACGGGCCACGCGGTCTTCGATATGGCGCAGGGAACCAACCACCTTGGACACGCGCTGACCGGACAGATCCTGGAAAGAACAGGCTTCGATGATACGGCACATGGCCATGTCCACCTCGCCCTTATAGCTCTCCAGATCGCTCGGCTCGACGCTCATGAGCGCTTCGGCTTCGGTCATGATGGTCTCGGTGGCGCGCTCGGTGTCTTGCACCACCGCTTCCAGCTCAGCGCCGGCGATCGGAATGCGCTGTTCTTTGATATCGTTCGGACGCAGTTGCGCGATTTCATCCCGCGTCCGCGCAATATATTCGGCGATCGCGTTAAATTCGGAGTGGATAGACTTATCCAGCGATCCGAAAAACATCTGCATCGTGTCCGTCAACTGTTGTGCGAGGCGCAGCACCTCAAACAGCTGGGCGTCTTTTAAATCGGCCGATTTGACCGATTGAAGACTCTCGCGCACGCGCGCGGCGACTTCTGCTGCAGGCATGGGATCATCCCTTCCCTCTATTGGCAGTCTGGCGTGGCGTCTTTGACGTCTCTGTCCAGGCCCCGTTTCCCCCAGTAGCTCCACCTTGAACTGTCCGGCCCGGCCGATGGAGGCGGGCCGCTGACAGGGCGGACGCGGATCAGAATTCTCCGATCACGGCACTCATTTTCGCTTTCAGCGTTCCGGCGTTGAACGGCTTGACGATGTAATTGTTCACACCCGCCTTTTTCGCCGCGATCACGTTCTCGGTCTTGGATTCTGCGGTGACCATGATGAAGGGGGTCGCCTTCACGCCTTCGTCGCCGCGAACTTTCTGGAGCAACTCGTAGCCGGTGACCGGCTCCATATTCCAGTCCGAGATAATCAAGCCGTATTTTTTCTTCTTGATCATGTCGAAGGCTTCCTGTCCGTCAGAAGCTTCGTCCACATTCTCAAACCCGATCTGCTTCAAGAGATTCTTGATGATGCGGACCATCGTCTTGTAATCGTCCACCACCAGGATCGGCATCGACATTTCGACCGCCATCGCCCGAACTCCGTTCTGTTAGCGTCTTCCACCCAAAAATCGGCGGCCCGGAGCTGTTGTTCGGACCGCTGAGGACAACAACGCTAGACAATCGCGGTCAAAATTCGGTTAAACACCCGCGCAGAGACTTCGGGAGCGGACATATGAGCGAATTTGAAGGCTACGCCATCACAGAGCTGGAGGTCGGCCAAACCGCTGAAATCACGCGGCTTGTCGACGAGGGCGCGGTGCGCAAATTCGCCGAGGTGTCGGGTGATTTCAATCCGCTGCACATGGATGAAGACTATGCCCGACGTTCCCCGTTCCGGGGCCGGATCGCCCACGGCGCCCTTATCGCAAGTTTTATTTCTTGCGTTTTGGGCAATCATTTGCCGGGGCCCGGGGCGGTGTTTGCGGGCATGACCATGCGCTTTGAACGGCCGGTGCGCATCGGCGATACGGTCATCGCGCGCGCGACGGTCACCGAAGTCGACGTGAAGGGCCGCAAGGTCAAGCTGGCCTGTGTGTGCGAAGTCGAGGGGCAGACCTGCATGGAGGCGGACGCCGAAGTGATCGTGCGCAAGCGCCGCAAGCGTTCGGCCGAGTGACGGTGCGCGTCTATCATGGCCATGCCGGACTGCCGGACGCCGCCCGTGGGGCGGTCGTGGCGCTCGGCAATTTCGACGGCGTCCATCGCGGCCACGCCGCCGTGATCGATCAGGCCGCCGCCTTGGCGAAGACGCTGGATGCGCCAGCGGGCGCGGCTGTGTTCAGCCCGCACCCCCGCCGCGTCTTCGCTCCGGATACGCCGCCCTTTGCCCTAATGTCCGATACCCAGCGCGTCCGCGCGCTCGGCGAACATGGCGCGGCGATTATTCATCATATCGCCTTTGACAATGCGTTGGCGGCCATGAGCCCGGAGCGCTTTGTCGACGAGGTGCTGCACATCGGTTTAGGCCTAAAGGGCGTGGTGACCGGCGCTGACTTTTGCTTCGGCAAGGGGCGGGCGGGCAGCGCTTATGATCTCCAGTCGCTGTGCGCAGAGCGCGGGATCAAGACCCGGATCGCCGAAGCGGTCTCAGCCAGCGGTGGGGCGGAGAAGATTTCATCCTCGGCGATCCGCAACGCCCTGCGCGAAGGCCGGCCGGAGATCGCCGCGTCGCTGCTGGGCCGCCCCTTCGCCATTGAAGGCGAGGTGTTCACCGGCGACCAGCGCGGCCGCGTGTTGGGCTTTCCCACCGCAAATGTCGCTTTGGGCGATTATCTGCGGCCGGCGTTCGGCGTTTACGCAACCCGATCCCGGCTCGCCGACGGCCGCGTGGTTCCAGGCGTCGCCAATCTGGGCCGCCGCCCCACCGTCGATGGCCACTCAGAGCGGCTGGAAGTGCATCTCTTCGACTTTGCGGGTGATCTTTACGGCCAGACTCTCGAAACCGAGTTGGTCGCCTTCATCCGGCCGGAGCAGAAGTTTGACGGGCTCGACGCCCTGAAGGCGCAGATCGCCGCCGACAGCGACAGCGCGCGCAAACAGCTGGGCGTCTAGGCCAGGCCGAACCACATCAAGAACCCGCGGATCGCGCCCAGAGGCGGCAACAGCAGGTCAAAGATCAGCCAGAGCCATTTCACCATCATCGCATCGCGCACCACGGCGGTGATCCAGCCCGCCAGCGCGATCACGCCCAGACAGCCGCCGCCGCCCAAACACCCGTCTTCGCGCTGAATGATGATCCTTGGCATCGGACACCCTTGTGAACTCGCCCCCGTGTGTTGAATAGCCGGATTTGACGCCTCCCGCCATGTGTGCAACTAAGTAACTGAAAATAATTATTTTTCTGGAATATCCCTAAATTCTGTGCAAGATTTAACTCTCCTTGGCGGCGTGCTGGCGTCTAGAAATCGCCGGGTTGGCGGAAAAGCGAGGAGGCGGATATGCGGCGGGCAAAGGCACGATTTCGAAAGGTCGCCGTCTGGGCCGCCGTCGGGGCTATCGCGGCAGGCATGGCCGCCTGCGTCCCGCAAGCCGGCGAAGAGGCGGCGGTCCAGTCGGAGACGATCAACGCCGGCCGCCACGACGCCCTGCGGGCCGGCGACATCGCCGCTGGGCTTGAGGCTGCTCTCGCCGCCTGGCTGCCAGGAGAGCTGACCGCACGCGAGGTGCCCGGCGCGGCGGTTGCGATTGTCGGGCGCGACCAGATCTACTGGGAAGCGACCTATGGCGCCCTCAACGACACCGAGTCGCCATCTGTCACACCGGACACCCTGTTCAATATCCGGTCGATCTCAAAGAGTGTGACCGCGCTCGCCGTGCTGATGGCGGTCCAGGACGGTCTGGTCGATCTTGATGCGCCGATCACCGACTATTTGCCCGAGTTCACGGTCAACACGCGATTCGAAGGCCAGCCGGAAAGCCGGATGACCTTGCGTCATCTGCTCTCTCACCAGGCCGGCTTCACCCATGACCCGCCCTTCGGACTCGATATGAGCGAGCCGGACTATTTCGAGCGCTATATCGAGTCGATCTCAGAGTCCTGGCTGCGCACCCCGGTCGGGTATCAGTTCCATTACGCCAATTACGGTTTCGACCTGGCCGGCTACATACTGCAGGAACGCAGCGGCGTGCCGTTCGAGGATTATGTCCGTGAGCGCGTCCTTGAACCGCTCGGCATGAGTGACAGCACGTTTGACCTGGAGGCGGCCGCCCGTGCGCAAAACCGCGCCGTCGGCCATAACACGCGCGGGGCGGACGTGCCTGTTCCGCTGCCGGAGATCCCGGCGGCCGGGCTTTACGCCAGCGTGCGCGATATGGCGCGCTACGCCCAGTTTCATCTCAATGACGGGATGGTCGACGGGCGCCGGCTGCTGCGCGCAGACCTGATGGCGCAGTATCACGCCATTCAATTTCCTCGCCCGGGTCAGCGCA
This sequence comes from uncultured Oceanicaulis sp., assembly GCA_964484345.1. Classification (GTDB taxonomy): domain Bacteria; phylum Pseudomonadota; class Alphaproteobacteria; order Caulobacterales; family Maricaulaceae; genus Oceanicaulis. Next base: position 8,214 of record CAZAGE010000042.1, read on the forward strand.
CCGGCTATGCGTTCGGCCTGATCCGTGAGCCTGTCGGCGACACGCTTTCGCTTTATCACGAGGGCGGTGGCCGCGGTTACGGCAGCGTTCTGGTGCTGTATCCGGACCTCGGCGTGGCGGCGGTCATTCTGACCAATCGAGAGTATCATGGCCTGACGGGATTTGAGGGCCGCACCTTCATGAACGGTCCGGTGATCAACCGGGTCGGCCCGCGCAACGTGAGCGCGCCCGATACAGCGCGCATGGATCGCCTCGCGGTCGACGATCCGCGCGTGACCGCGGTGCTGGGCCGCTACGGCGATTCCCCGGGCGTGGTCGTCGGGTATGAGCACGGCGTACTCGGTCTGCGGTTTAGCGAGGCCCGCTTCGCCCCGCTCACCGCCTATGATGATGGCGGCGAGCTGGTCGGGCTGTATGGCTCGGCCACCGAGGTCCGTTTCCTGCCCGCGGTTGGCGATCGGCCTGGCGCGCTGATGTGGGTCAGCCGCGTCTTCGACAATCCCAAAATCAGCTATTCGCATTTCAATGACGGTCCCTCAGATCCGCCGGGGCCGGACCGGCCGGGCTGGGCGGCCTTTGGGGGCGACTACGACATCCTCTGGGAGGACGAACCGGTCTCGCAGGCGAGGGTCGAGGTGCGCAATGGCCGCCTCTATTTCAATGACGGCCAATGCGTCGAGCACGCGCCGGGCTTGTTCTTCCGATATGATGGCGAAGCGCTCGACTTTCGCACCGACCCGCCAACCTTTGCGCGCCAGGCGCTGCGTCGAAGCCCGCCGCCGGATTGACCCAAGGACGCTGGAAAGCGACCCATGAAGCAGGCCCTGCTCAACGCCGGATTCTCAGAGCAACGCTTCGATGCTGGCGCGGTGACGCTGAACTATGTCGCCGGGCCTGATAACGGCCCCGCCTTGGTGCTGATCCCGGGCCAGGGCGCCAATTGGGAGACATACGCCAAGGTTCTGATCCCGCTGTCGCAGCGTTTTCAAGTGTTCGCCCTGGATATCCGCGGTCACGGTCGTTCGGATTGGACCACAGGGGAGTACAGCTTCGCCGCCATCGGCGAAGACTTGCGCGCCTTTCTCGACGGCGTCGTGGGGCGGCCCGCTATCATCTCCGGCAATTCGTCCGGCGGCTTGATCGCGATCTGGCTGGCGGCGAACGCGCCCGAGCAGGTGCGCGCGATCATCGCCGAGGACGCGCCGCTCTTCTCCGCGGTGTGGCCGCGCATCCAGCAAGAATATGTCTTCCAGATTCTGACCCTGACCGTGGAGATCCTGCACGTGCTTCGCCACTCGCGCAGCGTTAAAGCGCTCAGTGAGGCGTTCGGCCGGATCGAAAAACCGGTCAAGGATAGTGACCGCACGCGCCATAATCCGCGCTGGGTGACTAACGCCTTGGCTTGGGTGATCCGCACCCATCAATCCGACGGGCCGTTAAAGCCGCTGGTCAGCGCGCTGCTGCCCGGCCGGATCAGGCAATTCATCGACATCTTGATGACGTTTGATCCAGATTTCTCACAGGCTTGGCTCGACGGACGGATTTATCAGGGCCTTGATCACGAAGCCGCGCTGAAGGCTGTGCGCTGCCCCATGCTGTTCTTGCATGCGAACTGGTATCGCCACCCCAAGCTGGGGCTGATCGGCGCGCTCGATGACGACGACGCCCAGCGCGCCGTCTCGCTGGTTCCCGATTGCGAATACGTGAAGGTCGACGCGCGCCATGTCATCCATTCCGGCAAGCCGAAGCGCTTCATTGAAGAAGTAGACCGCTTCGCTTCCGGTCTGGCGCCGGGCTCGGTCGAAACATAGGCCGCCCTTAAACCTTGCGCGTCATGCAATAGCTGAACGTCCCGTCCTTATAGGGCGGGAAGGCGGAGGCGTGCACGAAGCCGCAGCGTTCGTAGAGCCGGCGTGAGGCGGCGAATCCGTCGGAATGGCCGGTCTCCAGGCCCAGCTGTGTCAGACCCGCTTCACGCGCCGCCTTGATCACCTGAGCCACAAGCGTGGCGCCGAGGCCAGAGCCGCGCTCGCTTGCAGCCACGTGGAGGGATTTCAGCTCTCCGAACCCATTTTCGCGCGGATATAGCGCCACACAGCCTACCGGCGCCCCGTCGCGCCGCGCGGTCCAGAACCGGATCTTCGGATCCGCCAGTTCCTCCGCGTTGAAGGCATAGCATTGCCCCGGTGGGGAGTTGGCCTGTGTGAAAGCGTGGTGCTGGGCCAAAAGGGCGCGCACATCCTCACGAGCCGGATCATCGCGGGCGATGACAACATCAACCATCTGTCGTGCGCTCCAACCGTGCATCCAACCCGGCTTTCACCGCGGGCCATTCGGGCGCGAGGATGGAATAGAACACGCTATCGCGGCGCTCCCCCGTCCAGGTCGGGGAGTGGCTGCGCAAGACGCCCTCGCGTGTGGCGCCCAGCTTCTCCATAGCTCCTTGAGAGCGCAGATTATGGGCGCCGGTCTTCAGTTCGACCCGATACGCGCCGCACGCGAAGGCGTGCGCCAGCAAGAGCCGTTTGGCGGCGGGGTTCACATGGCTGCGGTGAAAGTCCACACCATACCAAGTCCAGCCGATCTCCACGCGGGCATGCTCCGGTGAGATATTCAAATAGGCCGTGTGCCCGGCATATTGCCCAGAGCGCTTGTCGAAGACGGCGAAGCTGATCTGACGACCGGTGATATTCTCCGTGGTCATCGCCTCAAACCACGGGTCAAAGCCCGCGCCCGAGGCGTTGAGACTGGTCTGCAGCCACAGGGAGGGATCATCTGCCAGCGGCCGCAGCGGTTCGCGATGACGCTCCGCAAAAATCTCCAAGCGCAGTACGTCGTCTTCGAGCGGGGTGGCGATCAGGTCCATGGAAGCATCCGGTTTGCTGCTGATCCCATGCTACGCTTGCCGTTGGTGCAGCGCCCGTCACATTGCGTTTCCGGCTATTGCCCGCCGCGCTGAGAAAGGCTGCGAAAATCACGCTTTGGCGGGTGGCAAACGGCGCCAGATCGCTAAACTCACTTCAAATCGATCACACAGACCGCCTGGGGCAGCCGGGCGCAGGGGAGGAGCATTGAGATGGATTTTGAGTATTCCGATCTCTGTAAGGATTATCTGGGCCGCGTGCGGGCCTTCATGGATGCGCACATCTATCCCAATGAGAAGACCTATCACGATCAGCTGAAAGCCTTTGGCGAGAACCGCTGGCAGGTGTTGCCGATCATTGAGGAGCTCAAGGCCAAGGCGAAAGCCGAAGGCTTGTGGAATCTCTTCCTGCCGGATTCCGAACAAGGCGCAGGTCTGTCTAACCAGGACTACGCCCCGCTGGCTGAAGAGATGGGCCGGGTGGTCTGGGCGTCGGAAATCTTCAACTGCTCCGCGCCGGACACCGGCAATATGGAAGTGCTGGTGCGCTATGGAACGCCAGAGCAGCAAGCCCAGTGGCTGCCGCCGCTTCTCGCCGGCGAGATCCGCTCCGCCTTCCTAATGACCGAGCCGGCGGTGGCCTCTTCGGACGCGACCAATATCGAATGCTCGATCACGCGCGATGGCGATGAATACGTCATCAACGGCCGAAAATGGTGGAGCTCCGGCGCCGGGGATCCGCGCTGCAAGGTCTATATCGTGATGGGCAAGACCGATCCGAATGCGGACGTCTATTCGCAGCAATCCATGATCCTGGTGCCGGCCGATGCGGACGGTATCACCATTGAGCGCCACCTGCCGGTGTTTGGCTATGACGACGCCCCGCACGGCCATATGGAGATCAAGCTGGATAATGTCCGCGTGCCCGCCAGCAACATCCTGCTGGGTGAAGGCCGGGGCTTTGAGATCGCCCAGGGCCGGCTTGGCCCGGGCCGCATCCACCACTGCATGCGCACCATCGGGGCGGCCGAGCGGGCGCTGGAGCTTCTGGTCAAGCGCGCCATGAGCCGGGAAGCCTTCGGCAAGCCGGTGATCAAGCACTCGATCTGGGAACATCGCATCGCCAAGGCCCGCATCGATATCGAGATGGCCCGCCTGCTCACGCTGAAGGCGGCCTGGATGATGGACACCGTCGGCAACAAGCACGCCCGCGGCGAAATCGCCATGATCAAGGTCGCCGCGCCGCGCGTCGCCCTGGAGGTCATCGACAATGCGATCCAGGCCCATGGCGGCGGCGGGGTCAGCGACGACTTCCCGCTGGCGTCCAGCTATGCCGGCATCCGCACGCTCCGCCTGGCCGACGGTCCCGACGAGGTGCACGAGCGCACGATTTCGCGGCTGGAAGCCAAGCGCTGGCTGAACCAGTAGGAGCGCAACAGCGCTGCAAACAGAAGCGCCCCGGCTGATGGCCGGGGCGTTTTTCATGTCAGCATCGGGCGCGTCGCCTAAGCGGCGTCGACCACCGTGCCGGACTTGTCGTTGACCGAGACCACGTCATTGTTTTCGTCCAGCAGGACGACGGTGGGCTCAAACACCTTGGCTTCAGCCGCGGCCATGGCGGCGTAGGCCACCACGATGATGCGGTCGCCTTCCTGGGCCAGGCGCGCGGCGGCGCCGTTAATGCCGAAGGTTTTCGAACCGCGCGGGGCTTCGATCGCATAGGTGGTGAAGCGGCCGCCGGTATTGATGTTGAGCACATCGACCTGCTCGTGCGGCAGTATGCCGGCAAGGTCCAACAGATCGGCGTCGATCGAGATCGAGCCTTCATAGTGAAGATCGGCCTGGGTCACCGCGGCGCGGTGCAGCTTGGTCTTCATCATGGTCAGGTGCATGCCTGAACTCCGAATTCGCCGCGCCCGCCAAGCGTTAGACCGCGCACCGGTCCAAAGCGCTGCAGGCGCGAAAAACCTCTATTGCGGCGCCGTATAACCCAAACTGCGCCGCCGCGCGACCCCGTGTCGCGTCGCTATCATAAAAGGTGGTGTCCGCGCGGGCTTTTTTAAAGCCGTCCGCGCTTAGATTTCGGGTGTCAGCGGCCTGTGCGGGCGGCGAGCAGCATCAAGCCGCCAACCCCGATCAGCCCGGCGCCGAGTGCGGCGACCGTGTCCACATCGCCGAAATGGCCCAGTGCGAAAAACTGGAATAATGCCGCGCCAGACGCCAGCATCCCAAAGCCGCCGGCGCCAAGAATGGCGGACAGATTCAGCCTACCCATCGATTTTCCCCTCGTTTCCCCTTTGATCAAATTAGCAAAATCGAAATCGAATCACCAGCGCGGGCCGCTTGCGCGCTGGCGCGGAGCAAGGGCAGTGTGGCCCGAAAGACCCAGATCAGGAGTTCGCCATGCCCCGCCTCGCCGTGCTGCAACACGCCATGGAGCCTGAAATCGAGGCCAATCTCGCCACCGCCGCGCGCCTGATGGCCAAAGCCGCCGCGGACGGCGCCAAGATCGTGGTCTTTCCCGAAGTCCACTTGTCTCCCTTCTTTCCCAAGCATCGCGCCGAAGATCAGCCCGGCGTCGCGGACCGCTATGTGATGGGCGAGGAGCACTCGGCGCTGGCCAAGCTTTCCGCCCTGGCGGCCGAGCATGGCCTGGTGACCATCGCCAATGTCTATCGCCAGGATGAAAGTGGCGCGCGTTATGACGCCAGCCCGGTCTTCGATGCGGACGGGCGCTCCTTGGGCGTGTCCGACATGGTCCACGTCGCCCAGTTCGACGGCTTTTGGGAGAAGGATTACTACGCCCACGGAAAGGCGTTCGAGGTGTATGACACCGCCGTCGGCCGCATCGGCGTGGTGATCTGCTATGACCGCCACTTCCCGGAAAGCTGGCGCGCCTGCGCGCTGGCGGGGGCGGAGATCATCGTCACCCCGGCCTGTAATCTCGCCAGCGAGAACACCACGCTATTCGCCAACGAAATCGGGGTGATGGCTTATCAAAACTCCGTCTTCGCCGCGATGGCCAATCGCTGCGGGGTGGAGGAGGGGACCGCCTATGCCGGCCATTCCGTCATCGCCGGCCCGGACGGCGCGCTGCTGGCGCAAGCGGGATCAGACGAAGCCGTCCTGATCGCCGATCTCGACCTCGCCCACCGCCGCGACGTGGCGCGCAAGGCGGGGTGGCTGGCGGAGTTGCGGGACTGGCTGAAGGTGGGCGTCTAGCGCAGCTTCCTTCTAAGTCATCGAATGCCTGCTAACGCGGCTCGCGACACCGTCCTTCGTAGCGCTCGCCCAAAGGACGCCCTAGCCCTATGATCGCGCCTCACATTTGGGGAGAGATGCGCCATGGCCCGCCTAACCGCGAAGGATTTTCCGCCTGAGCTCATCGAGCTTTATGACTTCTACGCCCATGATCAAATCTCCAAGCGGGAGTTTTTGTCCCGAACGGCGAAGTTCACGATTGGCGGGCTGACCGCAGCCGCCCTGCTGGAAGTGATGTCACCGGATTATGCGCTGGCCGATCAGGTCAGTTTCAACGATCCAGATATCCACCCCGAATACATCACCTATCCCTCTCCGCAGGGCCATGGGCAGGTCCGCGCCTATCGTGTCGCTCCGGCGGAGCTGACAACGCCGCGCGGCGGCGTGGTGGTGATTCACGAAAACCGGGGCCTCAATCCCTATATCGAGGACGTCGCCCGGCGCGTGGCCAAGGCTGGCTTCATTGCGCTCGCCCCGGACGGTTTGACCAGCGTCGGCGGGTATCCCGGCAACGATGATGATGGTCGTGCGCTGCAGCGCACCGTCGATCGCGAGCGGCTGCTCAATGACTTCTTCGCGGCCAAAGATCATCTACAGGCCGACGCCGATGTGAACGGCAAGGTCGCCTGCGTCGGCTTCTGCTATGGCGGCGGGGTGTGCAACGCGATGGCCGCGACTTTCCCGGATCTAGCCGGAGCCGTGCCGTATTATGGCCGCCAAGCCCCGACTGAGCGCGTACCGGGCATCCAGGCCCCGCTGCTCATCCACTATGCAGAGAATGACCCGCGCATTAATGAGGGCTGGCCGGCCTACCGCGACGCTCTCGACGCCAACGCCAAGCGGTACACCACGCACTTTTACCCCGGCACGGGCCACGGGTTTCACAACGATACCACCCCCCGCTACGACGAAGCTGCCGCCGACCTTAGTTGGAGCCGCACGCTGGCGTTCTTCGGGGAGGTGCTAGCGTAGAACCGCAGCGAGGTCTTGCGCACCCTAATCGTGGGTTTCGCGCCAGTTCTCCATCGCCAGGGAAATGGCGAAGGTTTCGCGGTATTTCGGGCTGCCGGCCGGGCGCGGGGCGCGGTCTTTGGTCAGCGCCATGATCTCTTCCAGCTTGTTGTGGGCGGCGCCGTCCTGGCCCGCACCGATATAGGCGTGCAGTTCGACCACCGCGCTGGCCAGCGGGTCATGGGCGCGGATCACGAAATAGGGTTCGTCCTCGGCCAGGTCCTCATAGCAATCATACTGGGACGGGTTGGCTTTGGAACCGACGGGGGCATCGCTCATGGGGGCGCTCCAACGCTTTTTGGGGTGAGGGTGAGAATCACCAGGATCACCACCAGTCTATCAGTACGGGGCGTCCCCGCGCGATGGGTCTAAACGCGCCATCCTGTCGCCTAAGGACCGCCCCATTGGTGATGGTATGCTGACGGCGACAGGCCGAAAGGGAAGGGACGCCCCCATGATCCGCCATATCGCCGTATTCGCCGCCGTTTCATTGTTTGCTGCGTGTTCTGAAAGCGGGGCGCCGCCTGCGCCGCCCCCACCTGCGCCAGAGCCTGCGGTGATGGAGATGAGCCGGTCCGACACCATCACCGTCAGCGGAGCACGATTGGAGCGGGCCGAGTTTGACGAGGCCTCGGCCGGCCAAGCCGAAACGCCCGCCGCCTTGCTGGCCTATCGCTACAACATGGCGCTGGAATTGCCCGCGGCGGTGCTGGCGGACACACAAGGCGCTCACGCTCAAGCTTGCTTGGACGCCGGCCCGCAGCGCTGCCAGGTGATTTCGGCGTCGGTGAATAATCCTAGCTCGCCGCGCCCGAGCGCGCACTTGTCCATGCGCGCCGCGCCGGACTGGCTGGCCGAGTTCCGCGCCGGGCTGGAGCACGAAGCGGAGGCGGCGGGCGGCGCGGTGATTTCCTCGTCCACTCAGGTGGAGGACCTGACCGCCCGCATCGTTGATACCGAAGCCCGCCTGGCCGCTCAGACAACGCTGCGCGATCGCTTGCTCACTTTGCTGGAGACCCGGGAGGGGGATTTGTCTGACCTGCTGGCTGTAGAGCGGCAGCTGGCTCAGGTGCAGGCCGATCTCGACGCCCGGGCCAGCGTGCTGGCGGCGCTGCGCCAGCGGGTCGACACCTCGGTCCTGGACCTGCGCTATCAGCCGACCCGCCAAATCGTAGAACCGACGGCCTTTGATCCGGTCGGCGAGGCGCTTAAGGAGATGGGGGATGTCTTCGGCAATTCTGTAGCGGCGATCATTCTATTCGTCGCGGGCGTCCTACCTTGGCTGGTGATCATCTTGCCGGTGCTTTGGCTGGTGGTGCGCACGATTACGCGCGCGATCCGCGGGCGCCGGGCGAAAGCACGAAGCTGATCGCCGCGAAAGGCGATTGAGATCACAATTGCCACTAAAGGGTGCGGCCTATAGTCTCCGCGGTTGAGAAAATCGGCGAAGAGGGGACGGGCTATGTTCAAACAAACAATTGCGGCGGCCGGATTGGCCGCCATGGCGCTGGGCGCCGCCGCTGAAGCGGGGGATTTGCGGATTGTCAGCTGGTCGGTCGAACAGGTCGACTGCAGCTACGGGTCGGGCAGCTATCCCGACAACCCGATTGGCTCCATGACAATCTCTTACGGCGCGCCTTGGATCTACTCGCCGCCCGCAGGCGGATCGATAGACTGGCTGGCCTGCGGTACGAACGGCGCGGTCGCCCGGCACATGGACATCACGCCGGATGGCGAAGATCACACTATCGTTTTGACCAGCAACCCCGAGCGCGCGCTCAACGTCTTGCTTTATCCCTACCTGCCCAGCAATCCGAATGGGAATTTCGCCTGGATGCAGGCCCTGGTGGCCACGGACTTCGCGACCTACGGGGACCAATCCGTGATGCTCAACGTCGTCATCACCGGCGACGAAGACTACGACATCTACACCGCGAGCAACTATCCGACGCTCTATGGGCAGAACGGATTCGACGTTGTTGAAGCCGATATGATCATGCTGCCGCAGATTCTCGCAGGCGATTATATCCGGCCGTTATCCCAGTTTGACTCAGACGCCTTCTGGCCCGCGGCGGTGGAGGCGGTCACCTGGGGCGGCGATGTGTGGGCCCAGCCGCACTGGATGTGCAGCGATTATCTGTTCGGCCGCGACCCCGCGATCCAGTCGATCACCACCTTCGCCGAGCTGCAAAGCTATCTGGCCGCCCAGCCGAATACGACGCCGGCGATGATCGGCAATTTCAACGGCCATTGGCGTTTGGTGGGGCTTTATTTCGACGCCTATGCGGACCTTTACGGCTACGAGAACATCTCCGGCGCCTTCACCATGCCGCCTGATCCCACCGCGATCAGCAATATCGCCGTGCTCACTCAATTCTGCGACTTAAACGGTGAGAACAAGTGCACGGACGATTTCTACCATGACCGCGCTGACGGCAGCATCGCCGCTGTGTTCGCGAGCGGCGGGGCGGCGACCTATGTCGGCTTTTCCGAGCAGTCTTTCTACATCCTGCTTAATGAGGCCGACCGCACCGCGCCGCTTTACGCCACCGAAGTCTCCTACGGCACGATGCAAACGCCGATGCTGTATGTCGACGCCTTCACGGTGAATGCGACGAGCTGCCCGGCCGGCTCGGCGTGCGACGGCGATGCGCAGACCTTTTTTGAGCGCATCGACGCCAACCCCGATTTCAACATGATCGCCTATTCCTGGGATCTGAACCTCAACGCGCCGCCGCGCCGGCTGCTGGTGGCGTCAAAGGCGTTTTGGGAGCAGGATTTCGTGCAATCCGATCCGCTTTACAGCCAGTTTTTGGATCAGGTGGACGGCGCCCACGCCTTCCCCAACACCATTACGGCCGCCCAGCAGCAGACGATTTATGACGGCGTTTGTTCGGCGCTGAAGGCGATTGAGCCGGACTATGTCTGCTAAGGCTAGGCGCGCTCATCCTTAGGCGAGGACATGATCACATAGGTGGTCAGCGTCTTCACGACCTCGATCGCGCCCATCACCTCGCTATGGAAGCGCTTATAGGCTTCGATGTCTGCGACTTCGACGCGCAGGATATACTCCACCGTGCCGGTGATGTTGTGGCACTCGCGCACTTCCGGGGCCCGCGCAACGGCGTTTTCAAAGATTTGCTGGGACGCCCGGTCATGGCTTGAGAGCCCGACCGCGAGAAGGGTGGCGAAGCCGCCGCCTTGGCTGGCCGGGTCGATCACCGCCCGATAGCCCTTGATGACACCACGCCGTTCCAGCTCTTGCACCCGGCGCAGGCAGGCTGAGGCCGACAGGCCCACGCGCGCTCCTAGATCGGTCATGCTGATACGACCGTCGCGCCGGAGTTCTTGCAGGATTCGTGTGTTTATTTGATCAATTTCCATCATTTCGTGTGCAATTTATTTTTCTTGATCAAGGAAAGCAAACACTTTGCGTCAGATGCGCCGTAGGCTTGCAATATGACTTTTGAATTGCTCGCTGCGCTTAGCGCTTTCGCTCTGGTCTCGTCCATCACGCCGGGACCGAACAATCTTATGTTATTGGCTTCCGGCGCGAATTTCGGATTCCGGCGATCGATCCCGCACATGTTGGGGATCGGCATCGGGTTCACGGTGATGATTGTGCTGGTGGGCCTTGGCCTCATTCGCATCTTCGAACTCGTCCCGATCAGCTACATGGCGATGAAGGTTTTCGCCGTCGTGTATATGGGCTGGCTCGCCTGGAAGATCGCCCATGCGGCGCCCCCGGCCGAAGGCGAAACCGGCGGACAGCCGCTCACTTTTCTGCAGGCGGCGGCGTTTCAGTGGGTTAATCCGAAGGCTTGGGCGATGGCGCTGACCGCGATCACGGCCTATGCGCCCGAGCGTGATTGGGCGAGCGTGCTTGGTGTTGCACTGGTCTTCGGCGCCATCAATCTGCCCAGCGTGTCCAGCTGGACGGTGTTGGGTCAGCAAATGCGCCGCGTGCTGACCAATCCGATACGGTTGAAGCTTTTTAACTTCACCATGGCCGGCCTGTTGATCCTCTCGCTCTATCCGATTTTGTTTTCAGCCTAGCCGCTGAGATGCAGAACGACCTGCCGAGTTTGCGGCGCATGACGGTGCTCGAACAGGTAGAGCCCTTGCCAGGTCCCTAGCGCCAGCCTGCCGCCGGTGACCGGGATGGACAGGCTCACCGCAGTCAGAGCGGCTTTGATATGAGCGGGCATATCGTCGGGGCCTTCTGTGGTGTGAGTCAGCCAGGCCATGGCGGGGTCATCGCCGCCGGGAACCAGGCGTTCGAAGAAAGCCTCCAAGTCCCGGCGCACGTCCGGATCGGCGTTCTCCTGAATCACCAGGGAGGCGGAGGTATGGCGCACGAAACAGGTCAAAAGCCCGTCCGCGCCGTGAGCCTGCGCCCGCACGAAGTCGGAGGTCTCGCGCGTGAACTCGTAAAGGCCGGGGCGGCGTGTCTGAAGCTCGATGCGGGTCTGGGCCATGGCGCGCCCCTTTATGAATGTGTCGCTCGGCCCTGTATCGGATGATGCATCCGCCGGGACAAGGTGATCGCGGGCGTGGGCGTGCTGCGGCTAAATCACGCCGCTTGCCGCACAGCTTGCGCCTTGCTCCGCCCCCCGACTGCATGATCCAGTACCCGCAATTGTTTTGTGATTAAGCGGAGGCGCGGTTTAAATCGCCTCCGCACTGGGGAGAGTTTTATGTCAGACGCGGCAGCGGGCGGCGCGGAGGCGCCGCGCGGTCTTCAGGACACCAGCTTTTTTGGCCATCCCAAAGGCTTGGCCATCCTGTTCTTCACTGAGATGTGGGAGCGGTTTTCCTATTACGGCATGCGCGGTCTGCTGGTGTTTTATCTCACCCAGCATTTCCTGTTCTCCCAGCAGCAATCGGGTCTGATCTACGGGGCTTATACCGCGCTGGTTTATGTCATGACGATTGTCGGCGGCACGCTGGCCGACCGCTATCTGGGTCAACGCAAGGCGGTGACTTTTGGGGCGATCCTCCTTGTGCTCGGCCATAGCTTGATGGCGTTTGAAGGCGCCGGGTCGCGGGAATATCTCGAAGCGGCGGGCGAGCGGATCGAGATCGAAGCAGAAGGCCGCGGCGGTAGTCGCGAGCTTTTCGTCACCGTCGACGGGGAACGCCGCCGCCTGGTGTTCGAGGTCGAGCGCTATGCGTTGATCGGCGAGAGCGAGCGTTGGCTGTCCGCCGCTGAGGGCGTTGAAAACGGCTACCTGATCGAGCGCGACAGCCGCAGCTTGATTGAGCAGGCCTGCGCGCTGGTGGGCGCTGGATGTGCGGGCCCTGAGCCGGTCGACCACGTCGTCCTGGCTGACGGCAGCCGTTTCGCGCTGATCGAGACCGGGACAGGCGTTGAAATCGATCTGGGCGCCGGCACGGCCAGTTTTGAAGAGATGAGCGAGACCGATGCGGTCATCCTCAACGGCGTGGATCCCAACTCCGGCGAGCTCGATCGTTATGCTGAGGCGGCCTACTCCACCTCGGTGGAGCAGCAACAGCTCTTCGTGAACATTCTCTACTTGGCGCTCGCCCTGATCATTGCGGGCGTGGGCTATTTAAAGGCCAATATCTCCACCATTGTCGGCGAGCTTTACGAGCTGGGCGATCCGCGCCGGGATTCCGGCTTCACCCTGTTTTACATGGGCATCAATCTGGGCAGCTTCCTGTCTTCGATCACGGTCGGCGTCATCGGCATCGTCTGGGGCTGGAATTGGGGCTTTGGCCTGGCCGGTATCGGCATGGCGGCGGGCTTGATCACCTTTCTGGTCTTCCAGCACTGGCTGGAAGGCAAGGCCGAGCCGCCTAACCCGGAGAAGCTCAAAGAAAAAATCTTCGGCCTGATCACTGTGGAGGCGGCGTGTTATCTCGCCGGCCTGGTGATCATCGCCGTGGCGTTCACGGCCGTGACTTTCCCCAGCTATTTCGGCGGCGTCGTCGGCTGGCTCGGCCTCGCCATGCTGCTGGTCATGCTGATCTATGCCGTCTTCGGGGCGAGGGGCGAAGAGCGCGGTCAGATGGTCGCCGCCCTTTACTTCATCTTGGCGCAAATCCCGTTCTGGGCGCTGTTTGAACAGGCGGGCTCCTCGCTCAACCTGTTCACCGGGGCTCTGGTGGACAAAACCATGTTCGGGGTGACTGTGCCCGCGCCGGTCTTCCAGGCGCTCAACGCGGGTTACATCATCTTATTCGCGCCGATCCTCGCCTGGCTTTGGGTGGCGCTGGCCAAACGCCGGATGAACCCCTCAACGCCGGTGAAATTCGCCCTCGGCGTCTTTATGGCGGGGTTGGGCTTTTACGTGCTGGTGGCGGGGATCAATCTCTCCGGGACCGCGCTGGTGGCGGTCTATTTCATCTTCCTGATTTATCTGATCCACACGCTTGGCGAGCTGATGCTGTCTCCGGTGGGCTTGTCCGCGATCACCAAGCTGGCGCCGGCGCGCGTGGTGGGCATGACGATGGGCGCCTGGTTCTTGTTTTCCGGCCTGTCCAACTATGTCGCCGGCCTGATCGCCTCGGCCACAGGCGCGGAGACGATTGGCGGCCAGATCGTCGACCCGGTCGCGGCCAAGGCGGGCTATGCCGAGGTGTATTCCAGTGTCGGCCTGGTGGCGATGGCCATCGCCCTGGTGATGCTGCTTATCAGCCCGCTGATCAAAGCGCTGATGGGATCTGCCGCCAAAGAGATGGAGCCGCATCCGCGCGAAACCGAAGCGGGTGGGCCGTCGATGGACCGCACCAGCGGCGCGCCCTAGGGCTTAGCTTGCAGACGGGTGTTGCACCCGGCCGTCGGCGCATCGCGCAACACCGGCCGCCGGGCTGAGTTCGAAGCGGTCCTGGTCATAATCGATGGTCAAGACCGCGTTCTCGAGCGCGTCCATGCCCAAAATCATGGCCGGCTGATTGTCCCAACCGAAGGCTCGAAAAACGTCGACATCGGCTTCAAGCGCCATCAGCTTTGCGGTGCACAGCCCGCCCACCTGAACCTCGTTGAGCTCGGCCAAGCCTTCGGTGTCCACAAGCTCTGAAGACCCGTTTGCGCCACCGATCTGAATCTGGCGCGCCGCCAGATAGCGCTCCGTCCACCGGGCGAGCCTGGAATTGACGATGGTGCGCGCCGAGCCGGTGTCGATCAGGACCCGGACCGGGACCGGGACGCCCATGACACGCGCTTCGCCGACCAGCACGTTGAAGGCGGCGTCGACCTGGCCATCGTGGTAAATCGGGGGCGGTGCGGCGATCCAGAGACGCTGTGCGCCATAATCGATCCGGATCCGGCGACCCTCCAAGGCATTGGTGCCTACGATGCCAAGGGCTGAAAGGCCGATCGCCGGCGGGCCTTGAAGAACCACGGTTTCGACCGTTCGCGCCTCAATGCCGCCGAAACCGAGCGTTTCAACGGTAAAGCGCTCGGTTGAGATCGCCTGGGTCAGGGTTTGGATCGGCGAGAGATCTTCCAGTGTGGACTGAAAGCCGTACAGCTCGGCTAAGGGCTGAACAAGGGCGCTATGGCTGGCGCCGGTGTCGAGGGTGAACAGGAAGGGCCCGTCACCATTCACGTTGACCTCAAGCGCGTAATGCCCGCTGGGCAGCGGGATCAGGGATGCGTCAGCGGCGTCTTGCGCCAGGGCCAACGGTGACGCCATCCCCGCAATCGCGGTGATCCCGGCGCTCAGGAATTGGATCAAATGTGACATCACGGACGGACGTTGAGCCAAACGGGCCTCCGACTAGGCAGTGTTGCGGCGCCAAGAGCGGCGCTCGAGAGCCGAGCCGCCTAAGCTTTGCCGCACACGGCGCTCAGACCACGGTACCATATCCGCTGCGCTCAGGATTGGACGCTCAGCTGCGCGCGCCAAGCTGGACGCGCTGCGTGCGGCAGTCGGGAGCGCCTCCGCCGGAGCCAAGCTCAAACGCGCCATTGGCGTAGTCGATGGTCAGCGCGCCGGATTGAAGCGCATCGACACCCAAGATCATCGCGGGACGATCGTCCCAGCCCATGGCCCGGAACACGTCGACATCGGCCCGGACCGCGAGGAGGGGGCCGACGCACAACCCGCCGATGCGCACCCGGTCGATCAACACCAGGCCGGCGTCGTCGATCTCTTGTGCGGCGCGGCTCACGCTCGCCACCGTGACCCGGCTGGTGGGATATCGCGTCTGCATCAGCCGTGCGACGTCCGAATTGACGATGGTGCGCGCCGAGCCGGTGTCGACCAGCGTCATGATCGTGCCGCGCGCCCGCGCCACCCGAGCCCGGCCGACTAAGACGGCCCGCTCCGGATCGACAATCCCGTCTTCATGGCGGGGCGGGGCGGCGTTAAAGGTGATCTGGCCGTCCGTGAGATCAGCGCGAACGGTCTGGCCCTCGAAGACATCGGTGCCGATCAGGCCGGCGACGCTCAACTCCTCTTCCGGCCCCGTAGGGATCACCACCGCGTTCACGCCAGAGACGGCATAGGGCCCCAGCGAAAGGCGCCCAAGCGTGAAACGTTCTGCTTCAATCTCTTCGGTGACGGTCTGGATGGTGTGCAACTCATCGACTTCAGACACGAAGCCGAAGCGCGCTGCGACCGGTTCGACGATGCTGGTATGGCTCGCCGCGGTGTCGAAAATGAACGGGCGGACGGGGTCGCCGGCGATCTCCACATCCAAGGTGTAGTGGCCGGCCGGGGTGCGCCCGAATTCCAGTGTGATCGGGTCTTCAAGCGCGGTTGAAGCGCTGAGCACACCTGCCAAGACGACCGCAAGCATCTAAGCCTCCTTCGTCCCTTAACCCACCGCTAGATTAAGCGATGCGTCAAAATACGCCACTGATTTCAAAATACACCACGCCATCGTCATTGACGGAGCGTCGTTCAATCTCGGTCGGGAAGCCATCGGCGCGGCTGACCGGCCAGTCGAAGCGTTCGCGATCACGGGTGCCGAGATTGAGGTCCGCGCCGATCTGGGCGGTCAGACCATTGTCAAAGCGGCGTTCGACAAACAAATCCACATTGCCCCGCGGTGGGGTGACGCGCTCGAAGCGGCTTGTGCGATAGAAGTCTTCGGGCCCCTGGACATTGTAATCCACGCCCCAGGCAAAGCCGCGCTGCGGCAGGTCCTGGCGAAAATCGACACGCCAGCGCCAATCCTCGTCATTGCGGAAGCGGCGCTCTTCGCCAGTGACCGGGTCGGTGACCTGAGTCTCGCGGAACATGCCCCCGAATGAGAACAGACCGCCGGGAATGCCGAGCCGGTCGGTGGGCAGGTCTAGATTGGCCTGGAAGCGCAAGCGGGCGCCATCGCCCAGATTACCTGGCCCTTCAGAGCCGAGGCCCAGCGGCACGACGTCCGCGACCGCATCCACCCATTCATGGCGCACCAGAAGGGTGAGCGTGCCTTCTTCCCAGAAGCGGCGCTCCCAGTCGGCTTGCAGGCGCCAGGTGCGCTCGGGCTCCAGGTTCGGATTGCCCAAATTGGTCTCATTGTCGTTGACGTTCACCGATGAAACGAATTCGCCAAACGACAGCTGGCCCACCGTCCGGGTCAGGGACAGGCTGAACTGGTTCGCCTCGCTGGGGGTCCAGATCGCATTAAGGGCGGGCTTGAAGTAAGTGAAGGTGCGTTCCTGCTCCGCATCGCCGGTCTGGGCGATTTCGCTGAATTCCACCGCCAGGGTCGTATCCAAGGTGAGGGTGTTGGTCGCGCGCCAAATCTGGCGGGCGGAGGCGTCCACCCGGCGTTCTTCAACCCGTGTATCGCTAACCGGCAGATCGACTGGGATCGGGCCGGAGCCGTCATCCTCGGTGATGTCCACATCGCCGTCCAGGAAGTTGAAGGCGCCTTCCAGCGCAAAGGTGATCGAGCGGCGGTCGCTGCGGGCGCGCCGCAACTCCCCACGCAACACGGACTCACCTTCCGTTTCCGCTTCGATGATGTTCACCCGTTCCTCAAACCCGCCTGCGGCGTTGAAGAAGTCGAAGAAATCATCTTCGTCCTTGGTCTCATAGCGTTGCAGGCCCGTAAGCTTGCCGGACCAAACCGCGTTGAAGATGTGGTCGTAGTCTGCGGTGGCCTCGCCTCCCCAGCTTTCCGTTCGCGATTGCGCGAATTCAAAGCCGACGGGCGCCTCTGCCGCATTCAGGCTCTGGCCCGTGCGCGTGTTGCGGAAGCGCCAGCCCCACACACGGGCGTCGATGCGCAGGGCGTGACCGGCGTCGAAGTTGCGCTGCCACGCCAGCGAGGGCGTGATGTCGTAGAAGCTTTGCTGATTGCGTTCGTTTTCCGAGCCCAGGAAGGTTTCATCCGCCAGGAAGACGCGCCGCTCCACGTCCGATCCGTCGGCATGGCCGGACAAGTCCAGCGCCAGCGTCAGAGAGCCGCGCGCCGTCGCCCGGGTCGTGGACACTTCGCCGACCGGCACGATGCGTTGGTTTTCAAACACTCGCGCCCGCGCCTGCCAGGCGCCGGTCCATTCGCCGGACTGATTGGTGATGACATTCACCACCTGCTCCTGACCCGCCATGTCGATGCCGGGAATGGGCGAGCGGATCAGCTGGATTTCGGTCACGGACGCGGCCGGCAGGCGTGAAAGCAGGCTGTCGATGCCGTCCTTGGAGCTGGGCCGGCGTCCGTCGATCAGGACATTGCCCAGATTGCCCGCCAGACCCCGGCTGTTGCCGCCGCCGGACACGGAGAAGCCCGGGACCCGGTTGACCATGTCCAGCGCGGTTTGAGGATTGAAGTCCGCAAAGAAGGCGGGCGCGAAGGTGAGCACGTCGTCTTCCACGCTCACAAAGGCGGCGCGGTCATTGGCGAGGGCCGGCGCGCCGCAAAGGCCCGCCAGCAGCGCGCCAACGGCGCAAAATGTCAGGGTCTGGTTCATGGGCGCGGAACATAGCGCTATGTTTTGTAAACAGGAGGTTGGTCGCAGTGATGATGATCACAGTGTTGTGATGCTGCAGCGGCGAACCCCATCCGCTCAGAACGCGCCCCTGACTTCGATATAGGCGGTCACCCCCTGGCGCGCTTCGGTCTCGCGAATGCGGGACACGACGCCGTCGGCGCGCGAACCGTCAAAGAAGGTGCGGCGCATTTCTTCCGGGGAGTTGAACACAAAGTCTGCGCCCAGACGCGTGGTCAGGTCGAACCAGCGTGTTGTCTCCACATAAAGATCAAAATCACCCTTCGGGAAGGTGAGTTCACGGAACTCCCGGGCCCGGTAGACCGCCCCGTCCGACAGCCAGAAATAGTCCCAGCCCCAGGCCATCTGGCGCTCCGGGAAAGTCTGGCGGAAATCAAAGCGAAGCTCCCATTCCCGGATGCCGGACCAGGCCCGGTCAAGGCCGCTGACCGGATCAGTGACATTGGTGTTGTACCATTCCACAAACCCATCCAGCGTCGCATTGGAGAGACCGAGCCGGTCCAGCGGCGAGGTCCATTCCAGGGTGATGCGGTCCAGCGTGCCGT
>CAZAGE010000043.1:0-25793 GCA_964484345.1 uncultured Oceanicaulis sp.
CAGCAATATCCCGAGATCGTCGATTTCTGGCTGCCGCCGGAAGGCTGCAGCTATCGCATCGCGGTCATCTCTATGAAGAAGGCCTATGCCGGTCACGCCAAGCGCGTGATGATGGGCGCGTGGTCTTATCTGCGCCAATTCATGTACACCAAATGGGTCATCGTCGTGGATGACGATATCGACGCAAGGGACTGGAAAGACGTGATGTGGGCGATCTCCACCCGCATGGATCCGGGCCGCGATATCACGGTGATTGAAAACACCCCGATCGATTATCTCGACTTCGCCTCGCCGGTCTCCGGTCTGGGCTCGAAGATCGGCCTGGACGCCACCAATAAGATCGGCGGCGAAACCAACCGGGAATGGGGCGAAAAGCTCTTCATGGAGCAGGACGTCATCGATCGCGTCGACGCCATGTGGGGCGAGCTGGGGCTGGATAAGGCGTGATCTGAAGTTCAGCCAGCCGCACAGCGGCCTGGACCGCACGCACCGAAGTTCCAAAGCCCCTTAATAATATCAAGAGCCCCAGCGCGCCTGCACCGGGGCTCTCTTTTTTCTCACTCAAAGCGCCATGGACGCGTCGAGGATCAGGGCACGCCCAGACCCCACGCCTCTTCCTCTGACACATACCCACGGCCCGGGCACATATACCCTCCGCGATGATCCAGAAGCGGGGTGCAGTTGCTTACATCCACAGGCCCGCCACCGGGGCCAAAACCGCCATTGACGGCGTCAATTTCCTTTCGGTTGAGCGGGCGGATCGATGGCGCGCCATGGGTCAAAATTCTCCTCATGATCTCCTCCTCATTCGAGATTGCTTCTGCCTTGCTGTGGTTTCGGCGTATTTGGCCAACCGCTCAAGCAAAGCCCAGGGACAACACTCAAGCGAGTTTTAATTCCCCTATCAGGAGTTTTCCTGTAGATGAACTCACCTTAAATTTTTGTGGATTTTCCCAGCTGATTCCGTTCTTGGGGCAGAGGCAACCGTGCAGTCCTCATCCAAGGCGCCGCTGCAGGGCATCGCCTCTTCGGTTGGTCAGAACTGGAGAACAAGATGACGTCTCTCCCCTCTCTCGTCGCGGTGGCGGTTTCGCGTTTGGCGCTCATCGGCGCGGCGCTCACCGAGCCCGGCGTGATCCACACTTATGAGCGCTCCCACACCGACGGCTCCAATCTGGAGACCATCTCGGTGTTTCATGCGGAGGCGCATCGCGTTGACGCGATGTGAGACGAGCTTGGGGTTCGACAAGAAACACGAGGCTTAACGCCTGGCTAACTCTGTTCAGCCAGGGTGACGCAAACACCGGACGACCGGGGGTGGGAGTTGTTTCAAGCGCCGACGCAAACCCGCGCTGCACCAGCGCGGCTTGAGCAAGATGTGCTCAATGTGATCGTGTGCGAGCCCAGCGGCGTCCAACGCCAGATTCTGTCGAAAACCCTGACCCCAGCGGGCTTTCATGTCTTCGCAACGGCGAGCGCGGGCGAAGCGCTGGCGTTGATCCGGTCAGGCGTCGGTGAAATCCTGATGACCGGTCTCGAATTGCCGGATTCCAGCGGGTTTGAACTGTGCTGGAATGTCAAAGCCGATCCGGATACCGCCCACGTCCACACCATGGTGCTGTCCGCCCACTCCGATGTCGGACGGCTGACCAATGCGCTGGACGCCGGCGCCGACGACTTCCTGCGCAAACCGCTGGTCAAAGCGGAGTTTCACGCCCGCATGCGCGCCGCCTCGCGCATCGTTCGGCTGCAACAACGCCTCAGCGATGAGGCGCGCCGCGATGCGCTGACAGGCGTCGCCAACCGGCGCAGCTTTGACGCGGCGTTGACCCGCGCCCTCGCCGAAGCATCAAGCCAGGACGCGCCGGTGTCGGTGGCGATCCTGGATCTCGACAAGTTCAAAGCCGTCAACGACACCCATGGCCACACCGCTGGAGATATGGTTCTCACCGAGATCGCACGCCGGGCTCGCGGCTTCGTCACAGGAGAAGAGCTCTTCGCTCGGTTGGGCGGGGAAGAATTCGTCTTGCTGATGCCGGGTTTGACGCTTGATGCGGCCGTCGCGCGTGCCGAGGCGCTGCGCCAGATCATCGCCGCTTCACCGGTGCATATTGAGACCGAAGCCCCCCTCCCCGTCACCACCAGCATCGGTGTTGCAAGTCTTACCCCTGACGTCGTCGAAGACGCCGCCGCGTTCCTCGACAGGGCGGACACGGCGCTCTATGCGGCGAAGACGCGTGGCCGTAATCGGGTCTGTGCGGGCTAGCGCCTAAAACAAGCCGATCGTAGAGCCTGCGCTCGGCCCGGCCTGCAGGCGTTGCAGGCCTGCCGTATAATTCGCCACTTGAGCGCTGAGGAAAGCCGGAACGGTTCCGCCGCGATTGCCCGCGCCGGGGCCGCCTTCGAGCAACGAGCGCAGCGCCGGGTCCAAGGTCAAATCGCGCCAGGCGCGCTGGACTTTGGACTGGGCGTCGGCGAGCGCTTCACTTGCTAAGAGCGCGGCGTCGCGGTCGGAGATGTCCAGCACGCGCGGCAGCTCGAGCGCAAAGACGCTGGGGCCGTCCGACGTGCTGTCTTCATCCCGATCCAAAAGAGAGGCTTTGCCGCGGATCGAGCCCTCGGGAAGGCCCAGGCCGTCCAGCGCATTCTGGCCGTCCGCGCCCGCAGACAAGGTCACGGTCACGCCTTCCTTCGGCTTGATGCGCAGCTGGTCGCCGTCCGAGGAGCGGCGCACATCCGCGTTGGCGTCGAGCACCAGAACCGCGTTCAGCTTGAAGGTCAGCGAACGCATGGTGTCGTCGGCGTCGATGGTGATCTTGCGTTTGCGGCCGTCATCAACCTGAACGAAGAAATGATCGCCTTCGCGCACCGAAGAGCGCGCGGTGATCACCCGGCTGTCGGCATACATCACCTGCCCGGACGGCAGGCCGAAGCGGTCAAGGACGCTGTCGCCGCCCGGATCGACAATGACGCCCTTGGCTTCCGACAAGCCGCCGCGCCCGGCCACTTGCTGGGTCCAGCTCAACGCCCCGGTGGCCGCATCAAACCCGGCCGCAAAGGCGTTGCGGTCGCCGTTCTGGACCGAGCCGGGCAGCGCGCCGCTGGTCTTGCCGGCGAGATAGGCGACGCCGCCGGTCACCTCGACGGCATTGGCGGCGTTATCTTCGGCCGTCCCTAAGAAGGTCGTGTAATCGACCTGAACACCCGTGCCGCCGCCGGTCTCGGAAAGCTTGATCAGCACCGCATCGCGGCCGCCCGAGTTGGCGGTGACGGTATTGCCGGGTGCAAAGCCGGCGCCCGCCGCCCCGGCGAGATAGATCGCGCCGTCGTCGCCGATATCGATGTCTTCGATGCGCCCGCCATCGAGATCGCCCAGATCGACCGTCCAGGCCGGCGTGCCCGTGCCGTCATCGCCGGCGGCGTATTTGGTCAGCACGGCCCGGCCGTCCGCCTCGCTGGCGACTAGAAGACCGCCATCTGCAGCCAGGGTGACGGCCTTGGCGCGTTCCGTGCCGGCTCCGGCTTCTGCGGCGCGGGTGTAGAGCGTGTTTCCATTGGCGTCGAGGGCGCGGACATAGCCGTCCACCCCGCCCTGGCTGGCGACGCCGCCAATGGCGGATCCCGCTTCGCCCGCGACATAGACCGTGCCGTCATTCGCCACGGTGACGGAATTGACCTGATCATCCGCGGTCGCGCCGAAGCGGCGCGCCCACTGCTCCACCCCGTCGGAGGAGTATTTCACCACCAGGGAATCCGTGCCGCCCAGATCGGTGGTCGTACCCAGCACCCCTTTGATCGAACCTGCCACGATGACATCGCCGGATGCATTGATCGCCAGCGAGGTTCCGCTCGCCTCACCGCCCGCGCCCAGCGTGCGGGTCCAGACCTTCTTGCCGGTGGTGTCATAGCGCATCAGGACCAGGTCCTGTTCGCCTTTGATGGATTGGCCCTCGACCGTGTTGGCGGTTTGGCCGAGCACATAAATGCCGCCATCCTGACCGCGCGCCGTGGCGAGGACTTCAAGCGGATTGGAGGCGTTGGTGGTGCTGGTTTCCCCGTCGTCATTGGTGGTTTCGGTCACCGTGGGGTCGGCTTCGATCCGGCGCGCGAATTCAGCCGAGCCGCCCGAAGCGATATCGACGAATTTCACCAGCTGACCGGCGGCGTCGTCGGTTCCGCCCGACACGCCCGCCGTCCAGACCGCCGGCGCGCCGCCAGCGTCGGAAAAGCTCAAACGCTCGGTGATCACGCCTTCGATCTTAAAGCCGTAATCATCGCCCTGAACGATGCCGTTATCGTCTTTCTCGCCGATCTTGGCCCGCTCAATCCGGCTGACCATGCCGGCGTTTTCCAGCTGGGTGTTGATGTGCGCCGCGACATTATCCAGCGTGCGCGGCGTCGCGCCCATGTCCGCCAAATCAATATTGATCGCCGTGTCCGCGCCGTTCTTGCGCACCGTGATGGTGAAGGCGGCGTCCCCGGTCAGGGCGCTGACCTCCGCGTCAAAGGCGCCGGTATGAATCACGCCGCCCAAATACTCCGAGCGGCCGCGGGAGATGGCGAGGGTTGATTCGGCCTTGGAGAGATCCTCCCCCTTCACCACCGAAACGCCTTCCAGCGACATGCTTTCGAAGAAGGAGTTGAGCTGATTAACGCCCTCATTGAAGCGCCGCGACCAGAAGCTGACATCGGCGCTGCTGGCGCCTTTTTCCGAGGCGGGCGTAGCGAGCGCCTGCAGTTTTCGAAGGCCCTGGTGCAGGGCGAACAGCGTTTTCTCGTCCTCGCTCACATCCAGGCTGGAAAAGTTTCTCAACGTCGAATCAAAGAATTGGCCATCGGCGAGTACGTCCCGGCGCAATGCGTCGAGCGCCACGATCTCGCCGCGCGGGTCCCATGGGGGCAGCACGTCGTTATTGCGCTGGGACGCAGCGCTGCTCGACGGGCTGGGCGCAGCATTTCGGCTCGCACTCAGAGCCAAGCTCTGAGAGGCTTGAGCGCCATACCAGGCGGTCAAAAGGCCAACCGAAAACACCATCGCGGTCGAATCACTCCGTCAGGACACAGTTTCTCATCCGTCAGAATGACCGATCAGGCGCAAACAAAGCGTTAGGAAGAAGGGTAAACGGAGCCGCCAGAACTCGCGCTTAAGCCGCCAGCGCGAGGCGCACCGGTCGGCTTTGCAGGCTGGCGCTCTGCCCGCTCAGCCTATGCATATTCACCGCTCCGGCGTTGAGCGCCACAAGGTCCGGTCGGCGAAGCGACAGGGCCGCCAGCTCCGCCGCGCACGCCTCGGCCGCCCGCTCGCCCAACGCCTCAAACACCGCTTCAGCGAAGGCGAGATCGGCCAGGCTCGACAAGCGCCAGCGCAAGCTCTCCAACCCGCCGCCAGGACCATTAAGATTGGCCTTCACAAGGCCGGTGTGGGCTTTCATCCAGCTCACGGCGTCGGCGCGCTGGGCTGGCGCGCGCGCTTTAGAGTCCGCCTCGATCAAAAGCGCAGCAGGAAAAGCGGCGCAATCGAGCCCATCCGGGAAGCCGGACGGCATGGTGTTGCAGGCGAAGTCGGCGTTCGCATCGCTCAACAGCCCGGTTACGCCGATCGCAATCACCGGGTCGAAAAAGGGTTGGTCCGCTCTAAGGGCCAAAACTTTGGAGGCTTCCACCGTGCGCACGGCTGTTGCGGCGCGGGCCAAACCGTCAGCGCCCTCGCGAGCGACGACCGCGCCATTGGCCGCCGCCTCGGCGGCGAGGGCGTCGCCCGCTTCGCCCTCAGGCACGGTTACCAGAATGACGCCGGCGCCAGGAAGCCGCGCCGCGCGATGGATGCAGCGCGCCAAGCCGCTGCGCCCGCCAAGACTTTGAAGCAAAACATTTAAATGGGCGCTGCGCCGCGTCTCGATCAAAACCGCCGTGGTCATGCTGCACTCCCGTAAAGAAGCTGTCTCCTCACGGTGCGTTTACACTGGCTAACACGGCGTTAACCGAGCGCGCGGAAGGTTAACATCACAAGGCGAATCGCCACCGGAGTATTGCGCGATGTCCACATCCTCAACCAACACGGCCGAAAGCGTTGAAAGCCTGTTCCTGGGCCGCGACTTCACCGAGCCGCGGATCAATCTGGACGACAAGGTGGTGCTGATCACCGGCGGCACTGGCTCGTTCGGGATGAAGCTGGTCGAGACGATTTTGGCTGAATACACGCCGCGCAAGGTGATCATCTTCTCCCGCGATGAGCTGAAACAATATGAGATGGCGCAGCGCTTCAGCCCGACCGAGCATCCGTGCCTGCGCTATTTTATCGGTGATGTCCGCGACGAGGCGCGCCTCGATATGGCCATGCGGGGGGTCGACGTGGTGGTCCACGCCGCCGCGCTCAAACATGTTCCGATCGCCGAGTACAACCCGTTTGAATGCATTAAAACCAATGTGTTAGGCGCACAAAACGTCGTCACCGCCGCGATCAAGCGCGAGGTGAAGCATGTCTGCGCCCTGTCGACCGATAAGGCGGCGAGCCCGATCAATCTTTATGGCGCATCCAAGCTCGCCTCAGACAAGATTTTCTCGGCCGCACAAGCGATGGGCGGCCAGGACGGGCCGACCTTTTCGGTGGTGCGCTATGGCAATGTGGTGGGCAGCCGGGGCTCGGTCGTGCCCTTCTTCAAGCGGCTGGTGGCGGACGGCGCCGACCATTTGCCGATCACCGATGAGCGCATGACGCGTTTCTGGATCACCCTGCAACAGGGCGTGAATTTCGTGCTGTCCGCGCTGGCGACCGCCAAGGGCGGAGAAATCTTCGTGCCGAAGATTCCGTCCATGTCGACGGTGGATCTCGCCAAGTCGATCGCGCCCGATCTGCCTCACAAAATCATCGGTATACGCCCAGGTGAGAAGCTCCACGAAGTGATGGTCCCGGAAGATGACGCCCGCGCCACGCTGGAGCTGGAGGATCGCTATGTGATCCTGCCCGCCCATGACCAACGCCACCGCGAGGCGTGGATAGAAGATGGCGCCAAGCCGGCGCCGGAAGGCTTTAGCTATGCCTCCAACTCCAACCCTGAACGGCTGGACGCCCGGGCCCTGCAAAGCGTGCTGCAGAACCGTCTGACCGCGTAATGCTTGGCTTCGACGAGGCCTGCTTTTCATCCCAGGGCTACACGCCCTTCAGGTCCCCAGAGCTGGCGGCCACCAAAGCCGATGCCGAAGCGGCGATGCTGGACATGGCGCACCATATCTCCGAGCGCTTGCTCGGCGAGGCGGCGCCGAAGGAGGCGACACTCACTGGCCAATTGGCGGCCATGCACCATGTCGAAACCGATCAGGCGGCGACGCGGGCTTGCTATGAGGTGTTTCAGACCCTACCCGAAGTCATCGCCCTGATTAATGCGCCGGTCTTCCTGGACGCTGCGCGCAGGGCCGGACTAAAGCGCCCGGTGGCGGGCACCAACCCGCTCGTCCGGCTGGACCGCCCTGGCGATACGCGCTTCACCACGCCGCTGCATCAGGACTACTGGTACTCGCTGTTAAGCGAGCGGGCCGTGGTGATCTGGATGGCGATCGGACCCTTGGACGCGGATATGGGGCCGGTCGAACTGCTGGCTGGAAGCCACACATCGGGGCTCGCGCGGTTCAAGCCCTATCAGGCTGGCAATGAGTGGTTTGAATGCGCGGACCCGGTTGACGACAGCGCCGCGGTCGTCGCGCTTCCCGGCCCGGACGAAGCCATCCTTTTTGACCAACGCTTGCTGCATCGCAGCGGATATAATCGCTCCAACAAAGTCCGGGTCACGATCCAGCTCCGCTATAATGATCTTGAAGACGCGAGCTCTTTGACCACGACATTTACGCCGTCGCTCTCGCGCCACGTGCTGACGCGCCAAGCGGCGCTCTTGAAGGATTGGGGTTACTCAGATGCCTGAGAGGCCGGAAGCTCTACAAGCTGACTGGACGCTGGTGCGTTGCGATATCTGCGGCGGCGATCAACACGAGGTGCTTGGCGAGCGCCACTACCTTGTTTCCGGACGAAGCCGTGATTTCTCAATGCGCTTCCGCGACCATCTCTGCCTTAACTGCGGATTCACATTCGCGGGCGAGCGCCCGGATGAAGACTTCCTGATGGCCTATTACCGCGATGCGCATATCGGCCATCGCGGCGGGGAAGTCCATTTCGACGCCCAAACACGCGCCGACACGGTGGCGCGGCATGCGCCGGCGGGCGGTCAGATCGTCGAAGTCGGCGCCAATGACGGCGCCTTCACCAACATCTTGAAAGACAGGGGCTTTGACGCGTTCGGCTTTGACCCCGTCGAAGCCGACGAGGCGAAGGATGTGGCCAAGGGTTTCGCCGGTCAGGACGGCGCCAGCCGGCCAGCGGCGAGTGCGGACGCCGTGGTCGCTTACTATGTCCTCGAGCATGTCATCGCGCCGCGCGACTGGCTGGCGGAGCTGGCGAGCTACCTAAAGCCGGGGGGCATCTTGATTGTTGAAGTGCCCAACTTCACCACCCACCCGGAGGATTCGCTGAATATGGAGCATTTGCTCCATTTCACGCCCTCGAGCCTTCAACGCATGCTCGCCGCATGCGGGTTTGAGCTTATTGAAACGCCCGCCGCTACAATGAGTTACGGCCAGGCCGCCGTGGCCCGGCTGACCGGTCAAGCCGACCTGCCTGAGGCGTCGCCCGACGCGGTCGCCGAGGCGAAAGCCGCCTACGGCCGAGCCGCCCAAGCGCGCAAGGCTCGGGCCGACGCGACGCGGCGCGCCGTGACACGGGCCCAAGAGGTCGCGCCGGGTCCTGACACGCCGGTGTTCGTCTGGGGCGCCAACGAGTATGCCGAACGTGCCGCACAGCGCCTCACAACGTACTTTCATTCCGTTGAAGCGCTCGACAAATCAACGAGTAAGCTAGGCCAGCCGTTCGCCGATCTCGACGCGCCCATCGCCCATCCGGACGACCGGCTTGACGTGGAAGGCGCGATCTTCCTCGTGTGCTCGCCGAACTGGAATACGCAGATCGCCGATGAGATCGGGCGCCGTCAAAACCCTGCGCTTGCGGTCATTAACGCGGTCACGGGCGAGCAAATCAGCTAGTTTTTTCAAGCAGGAAGAAGGTGCCGTCGTCCGAGCGGGCGATGGGATCGCGGTGGTAGAAAAATCCGTAATCGACCAGCTTCAGCTTATCCCCGAAGCGGTCGAGCATTTCGCCCGCAAAATCCCGCTTGAACAAGCGGCCTTCATGGCCGCGATACTTCACTTCGACCGGGGTCGGGTTGTAATATTCAAATAGCAAGATGTGACGGTGGCTGAGCTTGAACAGGATGTCGTAAACCTCCGGCAGCACGTCCGGGTTCAGGTGAATCAGCACCCCACAGATCATTGCAAGATCGTAGGTCTTCTTCGGCTCATAGCCGATCACCGAGCCGGTTTCGACCTTGGCAACTTCCAACGAGTTGGCCGCCTTCGCACTCTCCGCATTGATCTCAATCGCTTCAAGCTGGGTCGCTGGGGAGACCCGTTTGAGAGCGACCAGATTGAGGCCGATATTGCATCCGACTTCAAAAGCGCTTTCCACGGGCGCGGCCTGTTTGAGCATGCGCGCCATACAGGCGGTGCGCGCCGCGACCAGGTCGTCGGTCAACGCGCAGCGCTCGCGATAGGCTTCGCCAAATTCTCCCGCCCAAAACGCTTCTTGTTCGGTGCGATAGCTCATCACTTATCCTCCAAGGGCGGCTATGCCCGCCTTGATTATCTCGGCATGACGCCAGTCGTCTTCGGTGTCGATATCCACCGCCTTAAAGGCCGGCAGCACATAGGGGCGGAAGGCCATGGCCACGGCCCCGTCTGTGTCGGCCAGCAGCGTGTCCGTTGCATAAAAAGCGAACGCACCAGCGTCTCGGTAGACGGAGGTCAGATCCTGGGTGCGGTTGGCGAAGCGTTCGCGGGACAGCGCGGGCTCCAGCACCCCCTCCCGGATCGCCAAAAAGCGTTCAAGGGGCGCTTCAGCAGGGACAACGGCCAGCAAAGGGCGCGAGATGTCCCCCGCGAAGCGGCTCGCCGCCTTAGACAAATCGTCTGGCTCCAACAGCGCCGCGGTCGCGTAAACCAACGCCACGCCATCATACGGTTCCCGCTGCAGGAAGGCCTCAAAATCAGCGCGCACCACGTCGCGGATCGGCGTGTGATCATCCGCCAGACCGGGCTCGCGAAGGAAGGCCGGCTTAGCGCCCGCCTGCTCGGCAATGGCGGCGATCTGCGCTGAGTCGGTGGACACGTGGACATGATGGAAGACGCCGCAGTCCAAAGCCGCGCGAAGCGCATGGGTCAGCATCGGCCGCCCGCCGAACGCGCGCAGATTCTTATCCGGAATGCGTTTGGATCCGCCCCGGGCCGGGATGACGCATAAGAGTTTCAAGGCGCTAAGTCCGGACCGATTCCGGAGCGCAGAATCTTGCGCGCATCGGGCAGCGCATTCATCACCAAATCGAGCGCGCTCATATAAGGTTCGAACTCGCCGTAGAGCTGCGCCCAAACCGGATGTTCGTAGGCGAAATACTTCAATGACACTCCCGCGCGCTCCAGGGCATCATCGGCGTCGAGATAGTCTTTCGAGCCGGGCGGTGACACATAATCGGTCGCGCCATGGATTTGGCACAGGTCGGCGAGGCGTTCGCCCTTACTGGACGTCACCGGCGTCTGCGAGCTACGGACCGTTTCAACGCTGAGCCCCATCAAGTCGCAAAGTACGCCGATCAGGCCGAGATTAAGCGCGCACAGCCCCTCCCCGGCCCGTTCAAGTTCAGGCGCAATCCGGTTCATGACAGGATCAAAAAACTCCGCCTTGCCATAGGCATGCTCGATCGTCTTGCGCGCCGTATCGGCGAAGCGGGCGTCGGGCTGCACTTGAGCCTCAAGAATCATCTGGTCGCGCCGGCCTTTAGTGAGCACAGGCACGGTGAGCCAGTGCGGGCCATTCGCCGTCTTGATCCGGTTGCGCTGCTGCCAGCTGCGCTTGTCAAATTGGACGTCGTCCAGGAACACGAAGCAGTCGACCCGCTCCATCAGCGCGAAATAACCCACCCAGGGCAGGAAGGTCGGCTGCATAATCGCGACCGACCGCGCCTCCGGCATGGGGTGGAGCGCGGTGCTCATGCTTCCACCGCTGCGCACACGCCACCGCGCCCATAGTCATTTCCATTATAGAAAACCACGCGCTTGCCTTTGTGCGGAAGCACGACGAAGTATTCCAGCATGGTGCTGTCCGGCCCGTCAGAACTGGGCTCCAAGCCCGGACCGGGCTCAGCTCGCATCCAGTTCAAACCGTCATCACTATAAGCCCAGCGAGCGCGATACGCCTCTCCTTTGGATGCGAACCACATGATCCAGCGTTCGCCGTCATGATAGACGTAAGGCCGCGCCAAAGCGTTTTCCCCAGGGGCGAAGTCTATTGCTATGCGGCCATCGCGATTCCAAGTGCGGCCATCTGACGAGGTTGCAATCTGAATGTTGTAGCGCGGCAAATCCGCATGCACCCACTCGGTTCCGGCGACATAATACATCCGCCAGTCTGCGCCATCACGAACCACCCAGGGCGCCGTATTGATGAACGGGTTGACATCGCAGCGCTCGATGATCGGCGCACGGTTCAGCCGCTCGAACGCCCCTTGGTCACCCTGTCTGGCGGCGAGCCCGCCATACAAATCCATGCGCGTCGTGCCGCCCGGCTTAAAGCCGATATAGTAAAGCAGCGTCTCTTCCCCGTCACGGATCAGGCAGCTGGGCAGGACGCCATTATCGTCGAACGCGCCCAACGGTCCGGGGGTCAGCACCGGATCGGCGCTGCGCTCGATCACACGGTCCGGCTGTTCCAAATCAATCAGCGCCCAACCAATATGGGACTGGTTCTTATCGTTGCGTCCCGCCTGATAGATGCGCCAGTAAGAGCCCTCGACATGTTCGGGCGTCGGCAGCATGGCATGGGTCCGGCTCCACCACAGCGAGGCGTCCGGCTGGATCACCAGCCCCAACTTGTCCCAGCGCGCCGGCTGCAGCACGGCTAGTCCTCCAGCCCGAAATAGCGATTGCGGATCTTGATCGCCTTGGGATCGTCGCCATCCAGCAAGGTCGACGGCGCCGTCAGCGCTACAGACCCATCCGACAAATCCTTCACAACCGAAGCACCCATGGCGATGAAGCAATCATCCCCGATTGTCAGAAAGTCACGCAGGGTCGCATTGACGCCGAAGAAGCAACGCTGGCCGATTCTGCAATGGCCGGAAATCACCACATGGCTGGCGAAATAGGTGTGGTCGCCGATATGACTGCCATGGCCGATATGATTGCCCGACCACAGCATGACATTGTTTCCGATCGTCACGGTCGGCTGGATCACCTGGTCTTCCAGGATGAAGCAGTTATCGCCATGGCTAAGGTCCGGCCAGACGCTCGCCTTGGAGCAGATATAGCTAGCCAGCGTGTATCCCGCGGCCTTGGCCTGCTCATATTTGGCTTGGCGCAAGCGATTGAGTTTTTGATAGGACAGAGCCACATGCATGTCGGCCTCAGCCGGCGAAAAGCGCTGTTGCACCTCTGACCAAGCAAGCAGCGGCGTGCCTTCAAACGCCTCATCGCTGGCGTAATCGTCGTCGACCGTGAAAGCCGCCACCGCGCGGCCGCCATCCTGCTCGAAATAATACTTCGCAAGCGATGCAATCTCGCCAGACCCAAAGATGACCAGCGGCCGGCTCATGACCGGGATCCAAACGCGACTTGGTCTTCTGTGAGCGGCTCATGCTCGTCGATATCGGCTTTCGCCGTCGCCCCGAACACCTCTTCAAAGCGCCGAGCTGGCAAACCCTGGCGCGCGCGAATAGCGCGCAGATTATCCGGCCCCAGCGTTTCGCCCGCCTTGATCGACCGCGTGGTGTAGAAGCAGCGCTTATAGATCGGGGATTTCGTCTCCGCCTCTTTCATGCCGAAGCGCACATCACCCAGCGTGTCGTGGGCATCTTTGACTGAGCGGCAGAGCAGCGCCAACTCGTCCGGTTCGATGGCGAAGCTGGAATCGGGGCCGCCGTCAGCGCGGTCGAGAATGAAATGCTTCTCAATGATCGACGCCCCCAGGGCCGCCGCCACGATGGGCGCCGTCACGCCCAAGGTATGATCGGAAAAGCCCGCCACCACGCCGAAACGCTCTGCAATGGCCGTAATGGTGTTGAGATTCGCTGCGGTGAGCGGGGCGGGATAGGCGCTGACGCAATGCAGCAGCGCATAATCCGGCGCGCCGATGCGGGCGAGGAAGCCGGTCGTCGCCTCAATCTCTTCCAGCGTCGCCGTGCCGGTGGACAAAATGAGCGGCTTGCCGGTTTCAGCGGCGCGCTTGACCAACGGCCAATCTGTCAACTCATTGGAGGCGATCTTGTACGCTGGCGCACCCCATCCCTCCAAGCGGTCGACGGCGTCGGTGTCGAACGGGGACGAGAAAATCGTGATGCCGACATGGGCGGCGTGGGCGAACAGCTCGGAAAACCAGTCATAAGGCGTCGCCGCTTCCTGGTAGAGCTTGTGAAGATTCCAGCCCGCCCAAGTCCCCGTCGTGATCTGAAAGTCCGGCTTGTCGCTGGGCACCGTCAAGCTGTCGGCCGTATAGGTTTGGAACTTCACCGCGTCCGCGCCGGCGGCCTTGGCCGCATCGATCATCGCCAGCGCCTTGCCCAAGTCCTTATTATGATTGCCGGAGACTTCCGCGATCACATAGGGCGCATGGCCCGGACCGATAGGGCGCCCATCGATGACAAGGCGCGGCGTTGGCGTTTTGTCAGCCGTTGAAAGATCAGGCGCGCTGGCGTCCATAGGCTCCGAGCTCCCTAGCGTGAAGCTGAAATATCGCGCGATTCGGTGAACAGCTCCGAAATGAAGCGCGCCGCCGCGCGGCCTGCACCGGCCCCGTCGATCACAGCGCGCGGGTCGGCGTGGGGGGCGCGATCCGCGGCCTCGATCGCGGCGCGCAGACCCTGCGGCTCAGGCGGGCCGACAGGCAGCAGCGTCGCCAAACCCATGGCGGCGAACGGCCTGTTCATCTCAGCATAGACCGCATCGGGCGAGGCGATCAAAGAGGGCGTGCCGCACGCCGCCGCTTCATACTTCGTCAATCCTGGACCAAGGAGCGAAAGCCGGGCTTTTGACAGGGCGTTGCGAAGATTATCGGGCGCGACGAGCAGGCTGAGGCCGGCGCTGGCCTCAGTCAGGGCCATTAACGCCTTGCGGCGCTGTTGCGTGAATCCGGGGCCTGCAACGATCTGCGCGCGCCAACCGTTAGGCAAACCGCCCGCGCCGAGCGCTTCGGTGACCGCTTCAGTCAGATCCCAAGGGTCAGTCCCGCTGATCGAGACCAAGACCAGGCGCTGCCGCTCATGCGCCGGAAGCTCCGGAGCGACCGCGTAAACCGCCTCCAGCACCGCGTATTCAGCGCCATGCCGCCACATATCTGCGTTGCGCGCCAGCGCGCCGGGCTCAAGCACATAAGGGGTCAGGACGATCTCCGCCGCCGCGCTGCGGTCATCTGGCGTGTAAGCTTCGCGACCCAGCCCGTCGATCAATCCGATCCGCCGCCCCTGCCGGCGCAACCGCCGCACCAGTTCAGGCAAATCGCTGAGCATTGTGGGATGGCTGAGATCAAGGATCACCGGCGCGTCGTCGGTGGGATAGGCTGCGGCCTCCTCCGGCGGTGCGGATTGGGGCGGCAAGCGATGCACTGGCAGCCCCGAGGGCGGCGGCGGCGCGTCGTCATCGAGGATCAAACCGGCGGTCTTACCCGAATCCAAGATCGCATCAGCCAGAATAATCGCCCGGACCTGATGCCCGATGCCGAGTCTTGGCCCGGAGCGGGCCCGGATCCAAAGATCAACCTGCACTAGGCCTGGCCCAACGCCGCCTTCAGCGCATCGGCTACCCGCCCGACATCGCTGTCTTCCATTGAGGGATAAAGCGGCAGGGACAGAGTATGGGCGTAATAGGCCTCCGCGCCCGGCAGGCTCAACGCGCCCTGGCGCTCGACATAATAGGGCTGGGTATGGACCGGGGTGTAGTGAACCTGGCTCCCCACCCCTTTCTCGCGCAGACGGCCCATGACTTCTGCGCGGGTTAGGCCTGCCGCGGCGAAATCAATCCGCACATTCATAAGGTGGCGACACGGATCGACACCGGGCTGAACGATGGGCGTCTTGACCAAGGGCGCAAGCGGAGCGAGCGCTTTGGAATAAAGTGCGGCGAGGTCGCGCCGGCGCTGCGCAAAGGCCGGCAGCTTGGCGAGCTGAGACCGGCCCAGCGCCGCATTGATGTCCGGCATGCGGTAATTCCAGCCCAGCGCCTGCATCTCATAAATCCACGGCTCAGCATCCAGATGCGTAAAGCGCGCGGCGTCACGCTCTACGCCGTGAGAGCGCATGCGGGCGGCGGCGTCCGCCAATTTGGCTTCTCGGGTGGTCATCATTCCCCCCTCCCCCGCCGCGAGCGTCTTGACCGGATGGAAGGAGAAGGTGGCGGCGTCAGAGTGCATGCAAGCGCCGACTGGGCCACGCAAACCCTTGGTCCCGAGGGCATGGCAACTATCTTCCACGACAAGCATGTCGGCCTTGCGCGCGAGGTGAAAAATCTCCGGCATGTCGCAACGGGCGCCCGCCAAGTGCACCGGCAGCATGGCTCTCGCCTTGGGTCCTGCGCGTCGCAATGCCTCTAGAGCGGTTTCAGGCGTCATCAAGCCGGTCTGCGGATCGACATCGGCGAACACCACCTCCGCCCCGCAATAGCGCGCGGCGTTGGCGGTTGCGAGAAACGTGATTGAAGGAACGATGCAAACGTCGCCTTCCCCGACACCCAAACCCGCCAACGCCATGTGAAGCGCAGCGGTCGCACTGTTGCAAGCGACGGCGAAGGGCGCATCAACTGCGGCCGCGAATTCCGCCTCGAAAGCCGGGATTTCCGGGCCTGTGGTCAAATAATCGCTCCGAAGCACCCGCGTGACCGCTGCGATGTCGTCGGCGTCGATGGATTGGCGACCATAAGGCAGGAAGGGCTGGGTCATGATGGGGTAAATCTATCTGGTGAAACGCCGGCATCACACAAGACAAAACCGCCCGGTCCATCGGACCGGGCGGCGTTAAATCGGCCTATCTCGCGCGGCTTAGTTGCCGAATAGCGACAGGATGATTTGTGGTTCCGAGTTGGCGATCGAGAGCGCCTGAACACCCAGCTGCTGTTTGACCTGCAAGGCCTGCAGGCGGGCGGATTCTTTCGCCATATCGGCATCGACCAGATTACCGACCCCTTCGGTGAGGCTGTCGACCAGCTTACCCACGAAGGTGCGGTGCGCCTCCATCTTTTTCTGATCGGACCCAAGATCGGCGAGGGCCTGGTTGACATTGTCCAGGCTGGTCTGGATCGCGCTCACAACGTTTCCGGCCAGCGTCGCGGTGCCCAGACTCGCGGTTGCGGCGATCGTAATGATCGTACCGCCGACCGACATGTCCTGCGAGCCCAACGTCACCGTGCGCGTGGCGTCGGCGTCGGCGAGGAATTGAATGCCGTTGGTCAGTGTGCCGTTGAGCATGTTCGCGCCGTCAAACTCGGCATTGGACAGGATGACGTTGATCTGTTCCATCAGCGCCTTGAAGTCGCCGTCAAAAGCCTGGCGCGAGAAAGTGTCGATGGACGGGTCCATTGCGGCGGTGGCTTTTTCGCGCATCTCGATCAGCAGGTCGGAGATGGCTTCGCCCGCGGCGATCGCCACGTCGCCGATGGAGACAGCACGATCGAGCGAAGACTGCACCGAGCCCAGCGCGCCAATGTCCGAGCGCATCCCCTGCGCGACCGCGAAGACGGAGGAATTGTCCTTCGCGCCAGAGACTTTCAGGCCGGTATTGATCCGATTTTGGACCTCGACCATGTCGGTATTGGTCTTGTTGAGATTTTGGAGGGCGATCATCGCCGACGTATTGGTGTGGACGCTCATCGTCATGGCAGGGCTCCGCTCATTCTGTGGTGGGCCAAACCGCGTTCGGCGGCCGTTCACAGCGTTAATGAGCAATGCCCGGGCCAAGTTGGCCCAGATGTTCGAACATTTATTTATTCAAAGACTTATGCACAAAGAAGCCCGCCGCGCCGGAGAGCGCAGCGGGGCGGCATGGTTAATTCTTGCCTGCATACCGGTCTTTTTTGCCGGTCGGTCAGACGTTCTGGTCCACCAGACCACCTTCCCGGCCGCGTAGGTAGGCGACCAGTTCAACGTAGTTTTCCGGCGGCCATTGGCGCATGACTTGGCCTGTCGCCGGATCGAATATGCGGTAGATGAAACGGCCCGCTTCTTCGGCCCGTTCGATTTGTAGCCTGGATCGGGAGCTGGCGTTGATCGCCGCTCGCATTTCTTCGATCTGTTCGACCCTTGGCTGTTCTAGCGGAATCTGGCGCGTCTTCTTGCGCGCTTCGGACTCCATGGCGTCCCCAGGTGAGCCGCTTGTCACGGGCGTGACCCGCCCGTTGGCGAGCGAATCCCACGCAGGACGGGCTAAAGCCCTACCCGACATGAGCGTCGCATTGTCCATCGTTCCTGT
Organism: uncultured Oceanicaulis sp.; assembly: GCA_964484345.1. Classification (GTDB taxonomy): domain Bacteria; phylum Pseudomonadota; class Alphaproteobacteria; order Caulobacterales; family Maricaulaceae; genus Oceanicaulis. The sequence goes on from CAZAGE010000043.1 coordinate 17,601, forward strand.
CACAGAACGCTTGTTTAGCGTTTCCGCGCCTCCTTTATCTGCTTATCGGCCTGTTTTCTCTCTGCAATGGCGAGCCGGACAGCTGAGACTGAACCCCACGAAGAGCCTCAGCCGCCCGGCCGCTTTGGGTTAAGGCTTAACGGAAGAAGCCCAGAACCGTACTCGGCGCCGAGTTGGCGATAGAGAGCGCCTGAATGCCCAGCTGCTGCTTAACCTGCAGCGACTGGAGACGGGCGGACTCTTTAGCCAGATCGGCGTCGACGAGATTACCGATGCCCTTTTCCAGGGCGTCAGACAGCTTGCCGACAAACGTCTTGTGAACTTCAAGCGACTTGGAACCCGTACCCAGGCGAGCCAGGGACGCATTCAGATTGTCGAGAGAAGTTTCAATCGCGGCGGCTTGGGTCGAAGCCGCAGCCGCCGTGTTGAACGAAGCCGTCGCTGCAAGGGTCACGATCGTGCCCCCCAAGCTCATATCTTCGTCGTTGATGGTGATCGTGTTCGAACCATCGGCATTGGCCAGAGCCGAAATGCCTGGGGTCTGCGAACCATTGATCAAGTTAGTGCCGTTGAACTCAGCGTTCGACACGATGGTGGTCACCTGGTCGCGCAGGGCCTTGAAGTCTTCGTTCAAAGCCGTACGGGACGCGGTGTCCAGCGAGGTGTCGGCCGCAGCGAGCGCCTTCTCTTTCATCTCAACCATGAGATCAGAGATGGCTTCACCCGCCGCCAACGCCACATCAACGGTGGACGAGGCCAAGTCCAGAGACTGGGTCACGGCCTTATAGCCGCCAACGTCAGCCCGCATGGACTGGGCGATAGCGAAGACACCACCATTATCCTTGGCCGACGAAACCGCCAGGCCGGTATTGATGCGTTGCTGGACCTGTTGCAGGTCCATATTGGTCTTGTTGAGGTTTTGGAGGGCCATCATGGCCCCCGGGTTGGTATTGATCGTCGCCATTTCTTGGCTCCTTCAAGTTTCCGTTTCTACGGGGCTCAACGCGCCTTTTGCGCGCCTTATTCCGCCGGCCGCCACGCCTTCTACGGAGCAGCCGGCGAAATCTCAGTCCGACCTATCGGAAGAAGCCCAGGATCGTGCTCGGTGCAGAGTTCGCGATCGACAGCGCCTGGATGCCCAGCTGCTGCTTGACCTGAAGCGACTGCAGTCGCGCCGATTCCTTGGCCAGATCCGCGTCGACCAGGTTGCCGATGCCCTTCTCAAGGGCGTCAGACAGCTTGCCGACGAAGGTCTTGTGGATTTCCAGCGATTTCGAGCCGGTGCCCAGACGCGCAAGCGATGCGTTCAAATTGTCCAGCGAGGTGCCGATGGCCGACGCCGCGTTAGACGCATTGGTCACAGTGTTGATCTGGGTGGTGGCTGCGATGGTGAGGGTCGAGCCGGTCAGGCTCAGGTCCTCAGCTTGAACCGTGATGGTGTTGGAACCGTCCGCATTCGCCAAAGCGGTGATGTTGCCAGCACCGTTATTGATGAGGTTGGTTCCGTTGAATTCCGCGTTCGACACGATCGTGGTGATCTGGTCGCGCAGAGCCTGGAAGTCAGCGTTGAGCGCAGTACGCGAAGCCGCATCCAATGAAGAATCAGACGCAGCCAACGCCTTTTCCTTCATTTCGACCATCAGGTCGGAGATCGCCTCACCTGCCGCGATCGCAACGTCGACCGTGGACGAAGCCAGGTCGAGGGATTGCGTGACCGCCTTATAGCCACCGACATCAGCCCGCATGGACTGAGCGATCGCGTAAACGCCGCCATTATCTTTTGCAGAGGAGACAGCAAGACCGGTATTGATACGCTGCTGGACCTGCTGCAGGTCCATATTGGTCTTGTTGAGGTTTTGCAGGGCGATCATAGCCCCAGGGTTCGTATTGATCGTCGCCATTTCTTGGCTCCTTTACGTTTCTACGTATGTGAATGCGTGCATTTTGCGCGCAGGGTCTTCTGACCCGGCTGCGCACGCAGCAAGGACAAGGCCAGTTTCAGGCTCCGGATTCACAAGCCCGCCCAAGCCCTTGAAATATTGAGAGGGTTGATCTGCGGCTGAAATTCAGCCCCTCACCCAGTGGGCAAGATTTGCCGCCTTGGCCCGGAAACCGCACGGCAAAAACTGCCGGGTGGGCAATATCGTCCGCTTAACAAGGGGTGAAGAATCGCAAGGCGAAACAGATTTGTTATCAGCGCGTTAACGCCGGATTGAAGAAAGAAAAGCCGGAGCTCCCTTGGGAGCTCCGGCTTGGGTCTATCCGTTGAAGAAGGATAGGACCGTCTGCGGCGTGGAGTTGGCGATGGAAAGCGCCTGGACGCCGAGCTGCTGTTTGACCTGCAGCGCCTGCAACCGAGCGGATTCCTTGGCCAGATCCGCGTCCACCAGATTGCCGATCCCCTTCTCCAGGGCGTCAGACAGTTTGGTGACGAAGGTGGAATGGATCTCCAGCGACTTGGACTTGGTGCCCAGGCGCGCCAGCGCCTCGTTGACATTGTCCAAAGACGTGCCGATCGACGACGCGATATTGTCCGCCTGGGTGGCGGTCGCGAAAGATGCGGTGGCCGTCACCGTCACGATGGTTCCCGACAAGGACATGTCCTCAGAGGTGACCGTGATGGTGTTGGACCCATCCTGGTTCGCCAACGCCACGAAGGACGCCGTCGACCCGTCAATCAGATTGAGACCATTAAACTCGGCGTTGTTGACAATCGTATTGATCTGGTCGCGCAACGCCTTGAAGTCTTCGTTCAAGGCGGTGCGAGACGCCGTATCAAGCGATGAGTCAGCCGCGCCGAGGGCTTTCTCCTGCATCTCAATGAGAAGATCCGAAATGGCTTCGCCCGCAGCCAGAGCAACGTCCAGCGTCGCCTCGCCCCGGTCCAGAGACTGTTGAACAACCCCATAGCCGGCCACCTGAGCGCGCATGCGCTGGGCGATGGCGTAAATGCCGCCATTGTCCTTCGCGCCTGAGACCTCAAGGCCGGTGTTGATACGGTTCTGCACGCTCTGCAGCTCCATATTGGATTTGTTCAGGTTCTGGAGCGCAGCCATGGCTCCAGCATTGGTGTTCACCGAATTCATCATTGTGGGGTTCCTCCGTTCTGGAAGCGAACGGCCAGTTTTTGGCCGGCGGACATTTTGTCCCAAGGAGGCAAGAGCAAGCCGCGTGCCGGTGAATCCCACCCAAGATAGAATTTTAATTAAATAAAATCAGATATTTATGCGGCTCCCTCAAACACCGCCACCGACATGGTTAATTCAGACCGGCAGCATCGTTCCACCCGGTGGAATTTGCCGGGCGCTCGCGCCGACCGTCGCTCGAACGGCGGCGAGGGCCCAGAGATCGTCGAACGCCGCGCTTCATGAGGGCTGGATTCCCCCCGTCGCGGGCAGGAGGACGAGAGAGGATCGAGGAAAGACGGCGCACTCCCTATCCCGGCCAAGCACAGCGCAGAGCCGGGACCGGCTGAGGGCGCCAATCCGATTCAGCAAAGAGGTGAGAGCTGATCCCGGCTCTCCCTTTGGTTGGCCGGGACAGGGAAGGAACTGATGCCGCTGCTTCAGCACGCGCCCTTCGTCATCCCGGACTTAATCCAGGATGACGAACGAAGAGGCGAAAAGACTAAGCGCCCCGAGCGCGCAGCGCTCGCAAGGCGAATAGCCGCCCGCAGCGTGAGCGAGGAGCGAAGCCGCGAAGGCGGCTGAGCCACAAGAAAAAGAGACTCTATCCAGCCGCCGCCTGGGCGCCAGGCTCGAGGCCCTGCATCACCGTGCGGTTCAAGTCGATCAGGGTTTCGATATCCCCGCCGCCGCGCATGGCGGTGCTGGTCTCTTTGGAGATAAAGATCGACAGGGAAATGATCGACGCGCGCAAGGCATCCGGCAAGCCATTGTCCGGATTGGCGCAATCGGCGGCGAAGGCCGACCAGACTCGGCGGTTCCAGTCGAGCGCCTCAGCGCGCTTACGGATCTCGCGCGGCTCGATCTCCTGCACCTCAATAAGGGCGCGGGTCACTTGGCCGAGGAGGCGATATTCGGTTGAGCGCGGGTCTTCAGCGCGGGCGCTGGTCCGCTGATAGGCCTGGTACGACATTAGCCGCTGGTCCCCTCGCCGCCTTCCAGGCGCTCTTTCTCATACTTCATGATTTTGCGGCAGCGCAGGAGTGCTTTGTAATACTCCCCGGACATCACCTCGCGACTGACCGAAACGCATTCGGCGAGCACCTCGGGGTTTTGAATGACGCTCATGAATTCGGTCATGCGCATGACGAAGGCGTCGTACAATCCATCATCCGAAGACGAGGACAGATACATCATCATAACCGGGAAATAGATGCGCTTGGCCGGCGTATCGGCCTCCTGCTCCTGCATGATGTCCTTTTCGCGCAGAACGCTGGCTTTGTTCTGCAGGATCAGCGTGGCGCGCCGGTCACCATTTTCGACAACGGCTCCGTTCAGCACAAAGCGCTCGCCAGGTTTCAAGGACAATTTGAGCGGCATCGCCGTCTCCATTCCCCGGACCCATAAAGGTCCATGACTAGAATCAAAGAATAGCTTCAACCCACACGGTGAACAAAGCGTTGCACCGCTGCGAAGAGACTGCGCAAGCTCCGCCAATCGTTAGCAATCCCTTAAGCGAAGCGGGGCGGGTTAAGGGCAGGACTTTTTAACTTGATGCGAGCCCCGCCATGGCCCTTCTTGATCTTGATGCAGAGCTAAACGCCGAGGCTGAAGCGCCCAAACGCCAGGTGGACGCGGAACGCACGGGCGCCGCCGCCGCTTTGCAGGAAGCGCTGACCGGGCGCTCGAACCAATCAGCGCCGCCCAAAGTCGTCGGCATGATCCGCCGGGCGGTGAAGCTGATGGACCAGGGCCCGGACGCCGCGCGCAAGGCCGGGCAGATCTGCCTGAAAGCCATTGAAGCCGCACCCAATTTCGGTCTCGCCTACCAGGCTATGGCGCTGTCCTTGGAGCGGTTGGGCCGGCTCTCGGCGGCCATGAGCTGCTATCAAGAAGCCTATAAGCACGATCCCAACAATCCCGACCTCTATCTCAATCTGGGCATGGTCGCCTGGAAGCTGGACATGCTCGAGGCGGCGGAGAAATTTCTGCGCCTGCACCATCAGCTTGACCCGAAAGCCAAAGGCGGTGTGGCCAATATCGCCGGCATTTTGCGCGATCAGCAGAAATACGAAGATAGCGTCGAGCTGTTGCGCGCGGCGATCTACGCCGATCCGGAAAACGCCGATCTGTGGAACTCGCTGGGCACCACGCTGCTCGAAAGCGGGGAGCCTGAACAGGCGCTGACCTTCTATCAAGAGGCCAAGCGGCTCAGGCCCGACTATGCCCGCGCCTATCACAACATGGCGTTCGCCTACGACTTGCTGGGCGATGTGGAGGGCGCGATCAAGAATTTTCGTAAGGCGATCACGCTGAACCCGACAGCGGTCGATAAAGTCACCATGGAACATGGCCTGTCCTTAGCGCTTTTGGCCCATGGCGAGCTCGAAGAAGGCTGGGGTTTATATGAGAGTCGCTTGCACCCGCTGTACACCAAGCGCGTCGAGTTTCTAGCCAAGGCCCCCTATTGGTCCGGCGCCGATCCTGAGGCGGTGCGCGGCAAGCGCCTTCTGCTTTGCGGCGAACAAGGCTTAGGCGATGAAGTGATGCAAGTCGCAGCGATCGAGGAAGCCTTTGATTTGGTCGGGCCAGACGGCGCGGTGGGTCTGGTCTGTGAGAAGCGCCTGGTCGACTTCTTCAAGCGCAGCTTCCCGAAGCTGGACTATGTCGGCCGCCACGCCACGGTGTTTCACGAAGGCCAGCAAATCCGCGCCCTTCAGGAAGCGGAGCCGACCTTCAAACCGGATTTCTGGGCGCCGCTCTGCAATCTGCAGCGCGCCCTTCGCCCGACCCCGTCCGCCTTCCCGGGTCGAGAGGCGCGCGCCTATCTCGCGCCTGATCCCGAGCGTATCGAGACAATAAAGGCCCAGCTCGACGCCCTGCCCGCCGGCTTGCGCGTCGGGTTCTGCTGGAAGTCCAAGCTGATGACCGGCAGCCGCCAAAAATATTTCTCGCCCTTTGAAATGTGGAAGCCGGTCCTGCAAAGCCCGGGCGTCACCTTCGTCTCGCTGCAATATGGCGATACGGCGGAGGAGCTCGCCCGCTGCGAGAAGGATTTCGGCGTCACCATTCACCAGATCGAAGGGCTTGACCTGATGGAGGATTTGGAAGGCGTCGCGATACTCGCCTCCCTGACCGATGTGAATATCGGCCAGGTCAACACGTCGCTGTCGCTCGGCGCAGCGTGCGGCGGAGAAAGCCTGCTTCTATCGCCGGCAAAGAATCAATGGACCACCTTCGGTACGGACCATCTGCCCTGGATGCCGGGTTCGACGCTGTTTTCGCCAGAAGAATTTCGCGACTGGAAGACGCCCATCGGGCAGATCGCTGACGCTTTGGCGGAGCGCACCGCCGAAGTCCAGGCGAGCGTCGCCTGATCATGGCGGGCCCCAAAGCGCTCTCCGACGGTATCGCCCTCGCGCGCCAAGCGCTCAGCGAGGGCCGCAATATGATCGAAACGCTCACCGCTGAGACCGATCTCAGCGCGCTGGAGCGGATCGAAATCGCCTATGCGCTGCAGAGCGGCAGCTATACGGCCAGCCGCGACCTACCCGCCGCCGCGGCGTATCGTGCTGAAGTCCAGCAGCTTCTGTCCGGCTGGCTCACCCAGCAGAAGTGCCGCTCCGTCTTGGATCTCGGCGCCGGGGAAGGCACGGCCTGGCATGGCTGGAGCACCGCGCTCGATCATCTCGCCCTGGTGGATTTATCGCTCAACCGGTTGAGCTGGGCGCAAGCCAACACCGGCGCCGCGCCGATCCGTCAGATCACCTTCATAAAAGGCGATATGGGCGCCCCGCCGGCGCTGGAGCGCGGCTTTGACGCCGTTGTCACCATGCACGCCATGGAGCCCAATGGCCCCAGCGCACAAAGCCTGGTCGAGGCCGCAGCAAGCTGTGCGGCGCGGCTCCTGGTGCTGTTCGAACCTGACTACGTCAGCGCCCACCCCGCCATGCGCGCCCGCATGGAGCGGCACAACTACGCCCAGGACATCTTCGCCTCCGCCCGCGCGCTGAAGGGCTTCACGCTTATTGAAGAGGGTCCGCTCGAGCATCCGGTCAACCCGGACAACGCGACCCGCTTCATTGCATTGGCGAGGACTGACGCAGCCGCCAAAGCTGCGCCGGGATCGCTTGCCGATCCCCTCTCGCGACAGCCCCTCACCCCTGTGGACGGCGGCTGGCGCGACGCCGCGGGCGATTGTCTTTATCCGCAGATCAACGGCGTCACCTGCCTCGCCCCGGGCGATGGGGTGTTGCTGGGGGAGCGATAGGATTGGTGTCCTCCCCTGCTTGCGGGGGAGGTGTCAGCGAAGCTGACGGAGGGGGCATGCAGCGTTGAAAGCCCCCCTCGGCCCTTCGGGCCGCTCCCCCCGTGAACGGAGGGAGATATCTGCAAAGCTCCTGTCTCCACAGCCCCCAACGCTTGCCCTTGCGCCAACACGCCTTAGCCTTACCCGCCAGCCGCGCGCAGCGCACACGCCTATGACGAGAAGGATGCCCCATGCGTTTTGAAGGCACGCAAGATTATGTCGCCACCGAGGAGTTATCCGCCGCGGTGAACGCCGCGATCATTTTGGAGCGTCCGCTCCTGGTGAAGGGCGAGCCGGGCACCGGCAAGACCGAGCTGGCCAAACAGGTCGCCAAGTCCCTGGGCGCCCCGCTTCTGGAATGGCATATCAAGTCGACCACCAAGGCCCGCCAGGGGCTTTACGAGTATGACGCGGTCGCCCGCCTGCGCGACAGCCAGCTGGGCGATGACAAAGTCCACGACGTCAAAAATTACATCAAGAAGGGCAAGCTGTGGGAGGCCTTCACCCACGAGACCCGGCCAGTCCTTCTGATCGACGAAATCGACAAGGCCGACATTGAATTTCCCAACGACCTCCTGCAGGAGCTCGACCGGATGGAATTTCATGTCTACGAGACCGGCGAGACGATCAAAGCCGATATCCGCCCAATCGTCATCATCACCTCGAATAATGAAAAAGAACTGCCCGACGCCTTTTTGCGCCGATGCTTCTTCCACTTCATCGCCTTCCCCGACGAAGAGACCATGGAGCAGATCGTCC
>CAZAGE010000044.1:0-25740 GCA_964484345.1 uncultured Oceanicaulis sp.
GGCGTGGAAGCGGACTTCGGTCAGTTCAACGCCCGCGCTGAAACCCGCCTGGTGGCGGAACAGGACGAGGTCGCGGCCTTCGAACTGCCCACCGACGGGTATGCGTTGCTGAACGCCTCTGTGGAATGGCGCCCGCTAGAGGATCGCGACGTGTCGCTGATCGTCGGTGTGCGCAACATCACGGACGAAGAAGCCCGGCTCCACACCTCCTTCCTGAAGGATTTGGTGCCGCTGCCGGGCCGCAACGCCCGCATCGCGCTGGTCGCAGGCTTCTAGCGCAAAGCGCCTCCCCCTCTCCGGATCGGACAAAGGGGCGAGGATTGAGGTGAGGGAGCGTTTCAGATTGCACAGGCGTGCAGGATGAAGCGCCGCTCACCCCTCACCTGACCTCTCCCCTCTGAGAGGGGAGGGGGTATAGATAAATCCGCAGAAAAAATCCCAGGATGCAGCCTGCGCACCTTGGGCGTGAGCATTTAGTCGTTATGACATGACGCGGGCGGCCCCGGGACACCAAGGCCGCCCGCTCGACTGCGCACGCGGTTACTAGTCGAACATCGTTCCAGTCACGACACCGTTTCGAGTGAGCAAGCGGCGGGCCTGTGCTCCGGCATGGTTGACCGTATCGTCATGGACAAGCGCCAGCGTTATGTCGCCATTGACTTCCAGACCCGTTGTGCCGACCGCCGCGGCCAGGTCTTCACTGGAGAATGTAGCCGTCCAGGTGCCGCCGACGCTCTGCGTGAGGGTCACGTTTGGGATAAGTCCTGTGGTCGTCGGCACGGTTCCGTTGGACCGGTTGACCGTGACCTGTATGCCTTCACCAGCAAGGCTGTTGAGTGCGCTGGCGATGCCAGTGATGCGGAAGCGCGAGGTCGTGCCGCCCTGTGAGCGCAGATTGACCCATTCGAAGTCACCGTTGGTGATGGCGGTGGTGTCCAGGCCGTCATCCAGGGACAGCGGCGCGACCGCCGTGGCGGAAACGTCAGCCGGGTCAAAACCCCCATCGCCATTGACGCTCAGCTCAACCGTGGGGGTTTGAGCGGTGATGGCGGTCTGATTGTCGGCATCCGCCGTGATGGTGATGAGGCCGGGACCTGCGCCGTTCCAGCCATTCACGGTCGCGCCGCTGACGTTGCAGATGAAGACGGCCGCCGGCGGCGTTGTACCGCCGGCCGGGCAGGCCACGCCGTCCAGATCGACATCGGCGGTGTTGAGCCCCGTAGCACCCGAAGGGAAGGTGATGATCACATCGGCCGTGTTGACGATATCGTCGGCGCTGTCGGCTGAAGCCGCACCGCCGCCCACCGAGGTCTCGTTGACCGCGCCATTGAGGCTGGTGGCGATCCGCCCGATTTGACCGGAGCCCTGAAGCGCATTGCCATTGATATCAAACTGACCCACAGGCGGCGCTGCCGCGTTGTTGAAGTCCACCGTATAGGACAGGAGCGACTGGAAGCTGGCCAGTGCGATATTGGTGGTCGAGCCGGTATAGGTGCCCGCATCCGAGATCGGCGTGAAGATCACATCCACGCTCACCGGCTGGCCATTGGTGGTCACCTGGATAGGAAGCGTGATGGTCGCGTCGTTGGCGGATGCTCCAGAACACGCGTTGAGTGTGCCTGTATTACGATAGATTGCGGAAGAAGATCCAATGCCGCCGCCAAGGCGGATCGCAAAATCGCAATCATTGTCAGTTGCGTCAGGCGCGTTCGCATTGGAAATGATTGAGGTGAACGTGGCGTTATTCAGCCTCACCTCAAGATCGACCACACCGGCGGCGCCCAGACCGTTGAACTTGCCCGACAGACCAAAGTCCAGGATCAGGTCGCCAGCAAGCGTGCCCGTCGCCTCAGAGGCCAGCACCTGGCCGGAGAAGTCAGATGAGGCATCGAGCTCAACAAGTGTTGAGGTGTCGGGGTCGAAAGAGCGCGCGAGGACGGAGTGGCCAGAGCCATCCAAGGCGTTGTTAAAGTCGGAATAGATGAACAGGAAGCTGTCGTCGGAGAACACGCCGGCGCGGGGGTTTCTCTGGAAGTCTGCAGTCGTAGTGTTGACCAGCGCATCACTCAGCAGAGTTCCATCATTCTGGTACTCAACGAGGCGGATATCACCTGAGGAGTTATCTCCGTGAATGGAGAGGAAGCGCCCGTCCGATAGGGCGATGAGATCGCCAAATTCAAAGCTATCAGGAATGACGGTCTCGGCGACGACCTCCGTCCCATCCGGCTGGAGAACGCGGAAAACGCGGTCGCCGAAAACCTGATACGAAAATGCGATATTCCCGTCCGAGAGCGGGGCGGCAACGCTGCGGTACTCGGCCCCAACGATGGTAAAGTTGACCACTACTGAAGCGCTGACGGGCGCATTTGCCGCTGTGTAAGCGCGCATGTAGGTGCCGAAACTGCCACCATCGTTACCTGCTTGGTCTGTCCAAGTCACCACGAAGCCGCCTGAGCTCAGCGGCTCGATAACAGGGAAGAACTGGTTGCCGGCGCGGGTATCGACGCTCAAAGGTCCAGCCTGCTGGGCGCCGAGATTGTTGAAGCGTTGAGCAAAGATATCACGTTGCACGCCATCAAATTCTGCGTATGCGATGACAAAATCACCACCGGGCAGCGGCGCCACATCACAAAATCGCGTTGTGAGGAGCGAAATGGTCGCGGCTGCCCCTTGGCTCACGCCCGCATTATTAAAAAGCTCAAAACGGCAATTTGTACCGGTACCATAAACGGCAACGAATCCGCCGGTGGACAAAGCTGCGACAGCGGCCGATTCGGTTGAAAGAGCGCCAAGGTCGATTTCTGTGATCAGGGTATCTGCGTCATCAAGAATGACGACGCGATGGCGGGTGTTGGCGGCATCGTAGTAAGCGACAATCCGGTTGCCGTCGGTCAGCTCATCAACCATCCGCGGGGTGTGGTCAGGCGTATCGGTGGTGTTCTGATTACCCGATGTCGTCTGATTGACGACGAACTCCGAGTTCAGAGCGAACTGGGCGTGCGCGGCGGGCGCGAGCAGCGCGCTCGCAGCGGCGAGCGCAGGAATGCTGCCGGCCAAAAGCCGGCGGGTGATGGTGGTATTCATGGACGTCCCCTCAATAAAGCCGCGGCAATAATTAAGGACGGCACGCTAGCAAGTCCAGCGGATTAGGGCTTTGTTAACCAGCCGTTTTTACGGCCTGTTGCGGCCCGAACACGGCCGGAGGAAAGCAGCCGCCGCATCAGCGGAAGTTAGGCTCGCATCATGATCCGCGTTCAAGGGGAACCGACACGATTTGTACAATCGGCGGGCGCTATTCTAAGCACGTCACAGTCGGTAGGGTCTACCCTCTCCCCAAACACCCCAACCCCATTCGCTTCCTTCCCGATAAGCTCGACGCTTGTCGCGACCACGTGCCGCCTGCGGGTCTCCCCACGGTCCATGAAGGCCGCACCCTCGAATTTCCACTCCGGGCTCAGGTGATACCGCGCAAGCGCTCCGGAGTAGCTCTGCATGACGTCGAGCCAGAGCGGCTCGCCGGTCACCCGGTCGAACGCCCTGGAGGCGGCGATGGCCGGATCGCGTTCGAAGGCCGCGACGGGCTTCGGGTCGACCGCCTTGCGCGGTCTGCCCCGTTTGGACGGGTCGGCGGTCAGGTCCTCCGTTAAGCCGCGCTGCAGCCCCGGCCGGGCCTGGAACCCTGTCATGAACCCGAACGGGCGCACTTGCCCCGTGTAGGGCTTGCCTTCGTTAAAGGCGTCCATCCACCTCAGCAGAGCGGGGCTGGTCGCCGCGTAGCGCAGGGCGGCGGGCTTCTGAAGGGCCGGATGGTAGTCCAGTGGCACGCGGTCAGGGTGACCTGCCAGCGCGGCCGACAGGATCGCGTACCAGAGATCATACTGCCAACGCCGAACGCCGAGCGTATGAAGCGGTGCGGCCGGAGCCGGAACGCCTGGCGCGGGGTCTTCATCGCCATATGGCGGCATGAGGTGGCCAAGCCCGTGCGCGGACGCTTTGCGGATGACGGGTCGGCCCTGGTCATCGATGTTGAACAGGGCATAGCGCTTTGCGGAGATCGCGAAGGCGTAGAGCGGTTCATGTTCGCCCGATCCATCTGACGCGAAGTTCACGCCCTCCATTTGAAGGATCGAGCCGGGCTTTAGGTAGGGGTTTAACGGCTCGAACCAGTCGATGACGGTCTTAGCGCGCTTATGGAAGGTCCCCCGGTCCATCCCCGCGGGCCGCGCCAGCGCCAGGCTGTCGGTGTCGCAGAACGCCCAGCCGAGGCCTTGTGCGACCGCCTCGGCTTCGGCGAGCGCCAACATGAGCCGGGCCGCGCCGGTGATGGTCACGCCAAGGATGGGATGAAAGAAATTGCCGGGTTGCTCCAGTGCGGTGCTTTGGGTGTTTTGAAAAACGCCGTCCGGCCCGGAAAACCGAATTGTTTCCTTTTTCGGCGCGTTATCGCGCTGCATTTCGATAAAAATGCCGTAGGACGTGGAATTGGCGAGAATTTTAATGGCCAATTGCCGGTCGTCGCCGCGCTTTTTCGCCTCGTCCCGCAGATCAATAAGCCTTTTAAAAAGGTCATCTTTTAGCGGGTCGATTTCGAAATTCGGGTCTCCGAAAAGCCGAATAGGCTTTAGCCCCTTTTGCGGCGGGCCGGGTTCGAAAATGCGCGCTTCGATAATTTCAGGCGTTTTACCGGAGAGGAGTTTCGCCGCCGCGATATCGGCAAGCGAATACCAGAGCGCGCCATCATAGGTCAGGTGGTTTAGCCCGATCGTATTGACCCGGCCGTCATACTTGGCCCGGACCGGCAACAGATCGCGGTCCGGCTTTATTCGCACAAAAGCGAGCAAGCGCGGCCAGGGTTCCGGCTTTTGCAGATCAGCGCACGACAAGCCCTCGAGAAATGCGCAGACTTCAGCGGTGCCGTCGCGCTCGGTGTAGCCGTCGGCGATGACGAACCGCCCCTGCCGGTCCCAGGCGCGTCCGGCCCGCGACGCTGGCTCGAAGCCAGGGACGAAGATCGTCTCCAGCTTGCCGCGCGAGATCACCGGTATCCGCCGCACGCGCGGATCATGGATCGTCCAGACACGGCCGGAACGGGTCGCGAGGTTGCGAAGCTTCAGGAAGCGCCGGAGCCGCTTTTCAGACACGCCAGCATGCCGCGACGCGCCACGAAGGGTCTCGCCGTCGCGCATCAAGCGGATGGCGGCTTCGATCTCATCGGAGGACTTCGGCGGGCTGTCCCTGTTGGACGCCAGCGGCTCGCCCTTGCGCGGGTGGCCGCGCGCCTGGGAGGACGTTAGGCCACGCGCCAGGCCGCGCTCTATGCGGCGGCGATACTCGGCTGCGTAGTCGCGTTGTTTGCGGGGCACGGGGCCCTCCTGAGACCTAAGTTCGGTCTCAGGATCAGTCGCTGAATGCCATTATGTCATTGTGATTAATGTAGTATTTTAGTTTGTTTAGTTTATTTAGTCGGTGTCTCCGACTTCTTGCGCCACTTCACCGAGCCAGACCTTGGCCGAGGAAGTATGGCAACCGGGGAAGGTGTCCTGCATCCGAGCTTGTTCACCATGGAGCCGCGCCCTCAATTCGCGCACTTGTTCTGTGCGGTTCGGAAGCGCCCGAAAAGCGGAGTCATTTGCGAGCGCCTGCCGCGCGGCGTCCTTGAATTCGTCCCTTTGGTTGGGCCTGTGTGCCGAGCGACGCCTTTTGATAGAGGACGGACTGGCTTCCAGGTCCTTCAGGCCTGTTTGCATCAATATGCGAATGTCGCTGACCCGGACGTCACCCCGGCTGACAACCCCAGTCACAAACGGCTCGCCGGCCGCCACGAAGACCATTTCGCGGGGGTTGCCCGTATCTGCGGCGATGACGGCTGGGCTGAGCTGTTCTGGCTTAGCCTCCGGATCGATCCTAACGCCCTGCGAAACATAACCAAAAAGGAAGACTTCCCCTGAAGTGACCTGAGCAATTACCGATCCGATTAGCCTTGCCCGGAGGTCGGCCGCAGTATCTTCTAACGTCCAAGTGCCGTCAGATGGTTCTTTCCATACAGGGTCTTTATCCGGCTTTATTTGCCCATTGAATTTCACCAAAAGATCGAGTGCACGCTCTTGCGCAGCTGAAAGATCGCCAGCTAAGCTCACCTTTGGGTTTTCTAGCCAAAAGCTTTCGATGGGCGTCCCGGCGCTCCATGCTGCTTCAGGGTCTTTGACGGGCGGGGGCATAGATGGCGATTACCGATGTTGCGCCCGGCGAAGAATACGCGGAGCGATGCCAGTATTGGCAGGCCGCGTATGAAGCCTCAATCCCCGCGCGGAAACGCCGCGAGCGTCAAGCCGCACCCCTCATCCTCACCGGCAACGGCCTCTCCATACGCGTCAACCGCGGCGCGCTCTGGATCAAAGACGGGCTTACACACTTCCCGCAAGAGAAGCGCGAGTATCGTTTCTTTCCCGGCGGGCTCGACAACCCGCCGCGCATCGTCCTGGTGGACGGCTCCGGGGAAATCACGCTCGACGCGCTGGATTGGCTTGCAGAGCAGGATATCCCGCTCATCCGCTTGAAGTGGGATGGTCGGGTGATCTCAGTTGTTGGGCAAACCAGCTATGCGGCCGATCCCGAGAAAGCGGCCTGGCAAGCCGAGGCGCGCGCCAGCGAAGAGGCCCGCGTGGCGTTTGGCGTGCCACTCATCCGGCAGAAGATCGAAGCGACCCTTGAAAATCTGGCGGAGTTCTTTCCCGCTTCACTGAAGCGAGACCGCGCAACTGTAACGGCTGAAACCGTGCTCGAAACGCTGGATCGCGACAGACCCGCGACCGTGTTCGATTTGATTGGCTTAGAGGGTAAGGCCGCAAACGCCTACTTTGCCGCCTGGGCGACAATGCCGATCCGATGGAAAGCACGCGACCGCGACGCAGTGCCGGAAGACTGGCTCACTTACACCTCACGATCCGCGCTGAGAGCGAAGCGCACCCCGTCAAACAGGCGCGCGACGCACCCCGTCAACGCTATGCTGAACTACGCGTACGGGATGCTCGAAATTCGAACCCGCATCCAGGCGATCGCAGACGGGTACGACCCGACGCGCGGCATCGTTCATGGCGATCACGCCAGCGGGCGGGATACCTTCGTGTTCGATCTTATGGAGCCGGGACGGCCGATGGCGGAGCGGCGGGTGTTGGAGATGTTGCGCGAGCATGAGTTTGCGAAGGGGGATTTTGTAGTGACAAGTAAGGGGACTTGCCGCGCCGCCGGGACCCTCGCGCGGCTTCTCTTAGAGCCCAACCACGGTAATTAGACGCTAGCACCGAATTCGTGCTTGGCTAATTCGATGCCAATCTGATGTCAGCATGGACGTCGTACGGTGGAGGAACAGGCAATGATCATCATCACATTAGCGCTTCTCGCTGGCCTCACCACCTTCAGTTCTGAGAGCGCTACGGCAGGGCAGGAAGTTCGCGAACGACCGCCCCAGCGAATTGATCCTGGAAGGGTCCGCCCGCAAACACCGCCCCAGGCGGAGGGTGTCTCACCAGAAGCGTATTATGACCTTTATGCGCGGTTGGCATACCTTGAGGATGTTATTAGTAGGGGATGTTATTATGATCAGGAGACAGAGCGGGAATACAACATCCGCTGCCCGGACGGCACACGGCTGAGCTACACGCTACAGTGCCGAACGAGCTTTTCTGGTGGTAATTGGCCGAACTGCACCTCCAAAGAGGTTTGCGAGGGTGAAATCCCACAATGCCCTCCGATTGAGACGGAACCTGATGGTGGTGATGGGCCGCGTGAGCCTTGACGCATGAGAATGTGTGTCAGGTGCGGATCAGCTTTGTTTCCATCGGCACGAAACCATTTCCCGCTTCGGTGGGATCTCGGCGGCTAAGTTATTTCTTCCAGACTTATCTATACCCCCCCTCTGAGAGGGGAGAGGGATTAAGGCCTTGCGCTTTGGATGGTCCGATTGGGTTATCCGGCTACGCGTTAGTGAAAGACGCCTCCTCCTCTCCCCCTTGTTCAAGGGGGAGAGGAGCCAATGATGCTTCGCGGCTTTGTGTTGATCATCACCGGGAGACCCCCTCCCTCGACCAAGGTCTGCGGCGCGCGGTCGCGCGGCGGGCGGTCGCGCGACGCCTTGCCGTATACCCTTCGCTCGAGAGGAGGCGCATGAAGCCCACAGAAATTATGTGGGAAAGGGACCCCCAATGAAGAAGCTTCTCCTCGCAACCGCCGGCGCAATGGCTGTCGCTGGCTTTTCCGCCCCCGCGATTGCCGATGCAGGCGATTGGCAATTCCGCCTGCGGGCGATCACGGTTCAACCCGATGAGGGCGCCGATATCGGAACGATCGGCGGCGATGTGGACATCGATTCTTCCGTGGTTCCGGAGTTCGACATCACCTATTTCTTCAGCGACAACATCGCTGCTGAACTGATCCTGGGCGTGACGCCGCACGATGTCGCCGCCGTCGGCACCTCAGTGGGTGATCTGGATCTGGGTGATGTGACTCTGCTGCCGCCGACCTTGACGCTTCAGTATCACTTCAATCCGGACGGCCAGCTTCGCCCCTATGCCGGTGTCGGCGTGAACTACACGCTCTTCTTCAATGAAGATCTGCCGGCCAATTCGGCGCTGGACAGCATTGATTATGATCCGAGCCTCGGTTTCGCGCTGCAGGTGGGCGCCGACTACATGCTCAATGAGCGTTGGTTCCTGAATGTCGACCTGAAGAAGGTCTGGATCAACACCGACGTCACCATTGACGCCAGCACCGCCCTGAACGCGGTCGTGGACGCCGATGTCGATATTGATCCGTGGATCTTCGGCGTCGGGTTCGGCTGGCGTTACTAGGCCTAACCGCCTTCATAAGGACCGCTTTTGTCTCCTCTCCTCGCGGTCCTGCACCTTGAAGCGCCCGGCATTAACCTTGCCGGGCGCATTTTGCTTGTCCCAACAGGGTAAATGGGCGCCCTGCTTTGTTGCGTCCCCCGGCATGGTGCGCTAACCAACCCCGTCCAAATTCCAAGGGGAACCACCATGGCTGACGCGCCCGCCGGCAATGTTTCTGTCTCAGGCAACCTGCCGCTTTATAAGTCACCCGAGCCGATCAACGCGGCCGCCCACAAAGGCAAAGGCCTGAAGTGGACCGACCGTCCGTTCGATTTTCTGGCTGAAGCTCATTTCGTCCCCGTGACGATGGGCGAGTTCGCCGCCGCCTCGGCGACCTATCCGATCATCTTCCTCGGCGACCAGAAGACGCCGGTCGCCGCGATGGGTCTGACCGCTGGCCAGAACCTGTTCGTCGAGCCGGAAACCGGTATGTTCGAACGTTTCAACTATTTGCCGGGCTATGTGCGCCGCTATCCGTTTGTCGCGGCCTCGCACACCGAGGACAGTGACCGGTTCACGGTTTGCATCGACACCGGTTCGCACCTCTTCTCCGACCAGCCGGATGAGCCGCTGTTCAAGGACGATGATCAGCCGAGCGAGTTTCTCGACCGCGCGATCGAGTTCGTGCGCCGCTATGAAGCCGATATCGCAACGACGCGCACCTTCATCGAGAAGATGGAAGAGCTCGACCTGTTCGATCAGCAGCAGGCCACCTTCCAGCCGCGCGATAATAATGGTCAGGCAGTCGGCGAGCCGCAGGTGATCGCGACCTACCAGGCGATCTCCGGCGAGAAGCTCCAGGCGCTTGAGCCGAAAGTGCTTGCTGAGCTGCGCGACAAAGACGCCCATCTGGGCGCCATCTATGCGCACATGCTCTCTGTCGGGCGTTGGGAAACCCTGATCGCCAAAGCGCAGGCTCGCGCCGCGGGGCCGGGCGCCGTCGCCGCCAATCCGATGGCCGCCGACGTGGCGCCGCCGCCGGAGGCCTAAGTCTTTCGCCGCAGTGTCGCGGCACGCTTAGAGTATTGGAACGGCCGGCCGCACCCTGCGGCCGGCCGTTTTCTTTTGGTCCAGGCGGGCGGACGCTGGCTTTCACCGCGTGATCACAAGCCCGTCAGGTCGGTTTTCCAGGCCGGGCCGCTTTGTTACATGCTCAGCATCGCTGTCGTTCGTTTGTGGAAAGTCCGCTGATGCTGTTTCGCTCCGCCACCGCGCTGTTGCTCGCCGTCTTGGCCTTGGCGCCTGCACAGGCCCAATGGGCCAACGCCGATCCCATGGTGGACGCCTCCCTGGTCGCGGACCGGCTAAGCGTGGCGCCCGGCGAGACGGTGCATGTGGCGCTTCATCAGGACATCACGCCGGGGTGGCACACCTATTGGCTGAACCCCGGCGATAGCGGCGAAGCGACCCAGATCGATTTTGATCTGCCGGACGGCTGGACCGACGGCGCAATCATCTGGCCGGCCCCGAAAGCCTATCCGATCGGGCCGCTGACCAATTACGGCTATTCCAATCAGGTCAGCCTGCCCGTCCCGATCGAGGTGCCCGCCGACGCCGCCGAAGGTCCGGTGACGATTGCGGCGCGCGCGACCTGGCTGGTCTGTGAAGACATCTGCATTCCCGAAGACGCGGACCTGGACATCACGCTTGAGGTCGGCCCGTCTCAAGTGGACCGGGCAGGCGCTGCCCTGATCCAAACCGCGCTTGATCTCGCGCCAATCGCCGCCCCAGCCGGCTTTGCGGCGGGTCTGGCCCAGGGGGAAGACGGGCTCGTCTTGACCCTGGCGGGCGAGCCGTTCGCTGGCGGGGCTGCTCAAATCCGCAATCTCGCCTTCTTTCCCCATGTCAGCGGTGTGATCGACCATGCCGGGGAACAGGCCGTCACCTATGGCGACGGCGAGGTGCGCCTGGACGTGCCGGCGGGCTATCTCACCCGCGGCGGCGTCAGCGAGGCGTCTGTCGGCGTGGTGGTTTACGAGACCCGCGAAAGCGGACGCTGGACCCAGACTTCGCTGGAATTCACCGCCCAGCCGGGCGTCAGCGTCAACGCCCTGCAGCCCGGCGCGGACTTTGTTTTGCCAAATGTCGATGCGCCCGCCGCCGCGCCGCAAAGCATCGGCTTTCTTCAAGCTGCGCTGTTCGCGCTGATCGGCGGGTTGATCCTCAATTTGATGCCGTGCGTCTTCCCGGTTTTGTCGATGAAGGCGCTGACCTTGGTTGAAAAGCGCGGCGCGGAGCGCGGCGAAGCCCGCCTGCTCGGCCTGATTTTCGCGGCCGGCGTGATCGGCACCTTCCTGGCGCTGGGCGGCTTGCTGCTCACCCTGCGCGTGGCGGGCCTGCCGGACTTGTGGGGCGTGCAGCTGCAAGTGCCCGCCGTGGTGATCTCGCTGGCGCTGTTGATGTTCCTGATCGGACTGAATTTCCTGGGCGTGTTCGAGATCGGCGGCAGCCTTCAAAATGTCGGCTCCGGCGTGAAGGATAGCGGCCGGCGCGGGGCGTTCCTGACCGGCGTGCTCGCCGTCTTCGTGGCGGCGCCCTGCCTGGCGCCCTTCATGGCCGGCGCCCTTGCTTTCGCCCTGTCTCAGCCGCCGATCGCCTCGCTCTCCGTCTTCGCCTTCCTGGGCGTGGGGCTGGCGTTGCCCTTCGTGCTGGTCAGCTTCTTCCCCAACATGCTGAGCTTTTTGCCCAAGCCGGGCGTCTGGATGATCCGCTTCCGCCAGCTCTTGGCCTTTCCGATGTTCGCCACGGCGATCTGGCTGGTTTGGGTTCTGGTCTCCCAGGTGGGTCCCAACGGGGTGATCTGGTCGCTGACCGCCTTCCTGGCGGCGGGCTTTGCGGTTTGGGCCTTCTCTCTGCGCGGCGTCGGCGCGCGGGCGACGGCCATGGTGGGTGTGCTCCTGACGCTTGGCGCAGTAGTGTCCACCGGGCGCCTCGAACCGGTGGAGATCGGAACCCCGGCCGGCGGCGCCTGGGCGTCGTGGAGCCCGGAGGCGATCGCTGAGGCGCGCGCCGAGGGCCGTCCGGTCTTCGTCGATTTCACCGCCGCCTGGTGCGTGACCTGCCAGGTCAACAAGCTGGGCGCCCTGTCCGAAGGCCCGGTCAAAGCCGTGTTCGCCGAAGAAAACGTCGCGCTGTTCCGGGCGGATTTCACCAATCGTGACGCCGTCATCGCCGAAGAATTGGCCCGCCATGGCGCGCCGGGCGTGCCGCTTTATCTGGTCTATCCCGCCGATGGCGGCGCGCCGGAAGTTCTGCCGCCGCTTTTAACAGGATCAATTGTGATCCAAGCGATCGACCGCGCCGTACAAGGGTGAGAACTCTGGGAGGATGCCTTGAAATCTCGTACTTCTACCGCCGCCCGCGCCTCGACGTCTGCTTATCTCGGCCTCGCCGCCGCGACCGCGCTGAGCCTCGCCGCCGTGATCGCCGGCGGCTCTGACGCCCAGGTTCCCGGCGAAGCCGCCCCGGCCTTCACCGGTCTCAGCGCCGCTGGCGAAACCGTCTCCCTGTCCGACCTGGCCGGCCAGACGGTTGTTCTGGAATGGACCAATCACGACTGCCCCTATGTGCGCCGTCACTATGAGGGCAATATGCAGGGCCTCCAGCAGGCCGCCGCAGAAGACGACATCGTCTGGATCCAGGTTATCAGCTCGGCGCCCGGCGAGCAGGGCCATGTCGACGCCGCCACCGCGCTCCAGCTCAATGTCGATCGCGAGGCGACCGTCGCCTACACCCTGATGGATCCGGACGGGACCATCGGCCGGGCTTATGACGCCCGCACCACCCCGCACATGTATGTCATCGACGGTGACGGCGTCCTGCAATACGCCGGCGGCATCGACGACATCCCGCGCCCGCGCGCGGACAGCCCTGAAGCCACGCCCTTCGTGACGATGGCGCTGGACGCGCTCGCCGACGGCCGCACGCCGGACCCGGCCGCCACGGCGCCCTATGGCTGCTCGGTGAAATACGGCTAAGCGACTTTTCCTCCCCAGTCGCAAGAAAAGCGGCGCTTCGGCTCAGGCTGAAGCGCCGTTTTTTGTTTCTGAGCCACCTCTTCCCTCCCCCTTGTGGGGCGGGTGGGCGAGGCCAAGCCTCGGGGGGGGGGGGAGCGTCGTTTCCGGCAAGCCCGATGCCCCACGATCTTCACCCCACCGGTCCGCTTTGCGGCCGTTCGTCCGTTTCACGGCCTCATCCCCATCAAGGGGAGGGATGGCGCTACCCCCTACTCCGCGCGCCGGCTGGGATTGCGGAAGTCGTCGCCGAAGAAGATGGCGTTGGTGACGATACGCTGCGTGCCCTTGTGGTAGGCGCGAAAGACCGGGTTGTCGGCGAATAAGACCACCGAGCCTTGGCCGCGGCGTTCGGCGTGCAGGGCGCCGGCGCCTTCCAAAGCTTCGCGGTTGTCTTCGCTGGCATAGCCGGCGAGCAGCGGATCATCCTGCGCATAGCGCAGCGGCAGGGCGAACGGGTTGTCCGAGCTTGCAAAGCCGTCCGTACCCAGCTTGGTCACCGCCAACATGCTGTCGCGCAGGCCGAAGACCAGCGGGTGAGCGACGTCTGCGCGGGTTTCGAACACCGCGCCGGCGATGCGCACTTCCGCGTCCCAGGCGGTGATGTCGTCATAGGAGTCCGGCAGCTCGGTCTCGCTTTCATTACCGTTTTCGCCCTCGCCGTCGTCCTCCTCCTCGCTGAGGAAGACGGCGCTGGACAGGTCATGTTCGGCGACCCAGCGTGAGGCGGATTCACTGGCGATCAGCACCCCGCCGGCGCGCACCCAGCTGTCGAGGCGCGTCCGGAAGCTCTCGTCCAGCTCTCCATACTGACCGCCGGGCAGGATGATGTGCGTGTAGCGGCTGATGTCCGCGCGCGGCATCTCGCTGACATCGACGAGGGAGACCGGAATATTCATTTCGTGGTCGAGCAAGTGCCAGTATTCGCCGGAATCGTTCGACGAGACCGCACGGCCGGTGGCGAGCAGGATTTCCGGCTTCTCCACGTTCGACAGCTGGAAGCCGCCCAGGTCAGAGCCGCGCGGCGTGATGCCGGTGGTCGCCGCATGCACGGTGACGCTGTCTTCTTCAGCTGCGCGCACCATCAGTTCATAGATGGCGTCGGCGTCCAGCTCCTGACCGGCGATCGGCACCATGATGGCGCCGCGGCCGGGCTCGACCTCGCCGGCGCTCGTGCGCACGGTGGTTTCGTCCGGAATGACCCGGGCGCGCAGGCCCGCGTCGAGCAGGCGGTAGAGCGCGCGCGGCGCGTAATAGCTGTCCCACTCCATGACGTAGACATAGTCGCTGCGCGCCGGCGTCGGGGCGGCGGCGTCAAAGCTCTCCACGACATCGCCGGCGAGACTGGCCGAGAAGGCGCGGCCGCGCAGCTCGGCATAATCCAGGTCCCACGTCAGCGGCTGGGTCCAGCCGGACACATCGTAGAACTCGGTTCTGTCGGTTATGATCTCAGCCTGGAACAGGCCTTTGATGATCCGGTAGTGGGTCTGGTCGGCGACGACAATGAAGGCTTCGCCAGGCTCAAAAGCCTGCCCGTTCGCCCGGACGGCCCGGTCCAGCTCGCGCACCTCGATCTCGTGCACGTCGAGCATGTCCAGGAAGTTGGCCAGGCGCGCCCGGTCGGTTGAGGAAAAGACATAGGCGCGCACCGGGTCGTTGGCGGCGAGCTGGCGGCTTTCTTCATAAAAGCCCGCCAGATGCGCCTGCAGTTCGGCGCGGCGCGCCAGGCCGGCGCGGATCACGGCGAGGCCGACGCGGGCCTGCTGGCCGACTTTGTCGTCATAGCGCAGCGTGCCGTATTCGGTCTCGCGAATGAGGCCACGGGTCGAGCTTTGCTCGAACAGATAAGGCACGGCGCCCATCAGGTTGGGGTAGCTCGATCCGAAGCCCAGATAGAAGTGCGCAAACAGCTCTTCGGTCACATAGAGCGCGCCTTCGCTGTCGAGCTGCTCGGCGACGACTTGGTTCATGTCCAGATTGAGCGCCAGCGCATTATCGCTGAACAGCGGGTTGCGGCGCTCGATGGGGCCTGGCGAGAACATGAAGGTGGCGTTGCTGCCCATCTCGTGGAAATCGCCGGCGATGTTCGGCATCCACTCATGGGTGAATTCGACGACGGCGCGCGATTCCGGTTGCTGGACCAACAGCTTCTGGCGGTTCAGGTCGAAATAATAATGATTGGTCCGTCCCCAGGGCCATTCATAATAATGCTCGCGGCTCTGCGGATCGGCGACCGGGACGGTGGCGTGGTGCATATTCGTCCACTGGGCGAAGCGGTTTGCACCGTCGGGATTGACCGGCACCACGATATTGATGACGGCCTCCTCCAGCAGGGTTTCGATCTCGTCGCCCTGAGCCGCGGCGAGATGGTAGAGCATGGCCGGTGCGGCGTCATAGCTGGACGGCTCCGAACCGTGCACGCCGAAGGTGAATTGCATGATCACCGGATGATCCGCCGGCGGCGGGGCGGCGTTCGGCTGAAGCAGGCTGCGCTGGGTGGCTTTGATCTCGTCCAGGCGCGCGAGATTTTCCGGCGAGGAGATCGTCACCTGGTGGATCGGCCGGCCGAAATGGCTCTCGCCGATGATGGAGACGACCATCCGGTTGGACACCTCGCCCAGCGCTTCGACATAAGAGGCGTGCATGTGCGGCGGATAAATGATCTCGCCAAGCCGGAAACCAGTGACGTCTCCGGGCGTTGGAATGGCGGGATCATATTGGACGCCCTGGTCGAGCAGCACTGCGATCGGCTGAGGCTCGTAAGCCTCGGCGGTGAAGGCGGCGGGCGCGGTGGACAACAGCAAGGCGGCGGCAAGCGTACGCAACATGAAACTCTCCCCGATGGTAATATTATTACTGCGGGAGGCTAAAGGTCGCGGCGCCGGGTTCAAGCGGCGAAAACCGGCATGTTTTGTCGGGTTTTCCTTGATGTCTGAAACTCCGGCCAAGGCGCAGCCGCAGGGCCGTATCTAGCTGACGAGGGCGGCCGCGGCAGGACCATGCGTAAATGTCTCTTCCCCAGCGAAAGCTGGGGCCCATCTTTTCAGGGCGCAGCGCTTGGTGATCGATGGATCCCAACTTGCGTTGGGAAAGAGAGGAGAGATTGAGTGGGCTGCTCGTCCTCTCCGATCCCTACGGCGAGAGGGGGCGGCGTCACTCCGCCCCACAGCTCACGAATGTCGTGCCCACCTGAGCATCGGGCTCCGCGGCGATGCGTTCGGCTTGGCGGGTCAGGCGGGCGATCTCGGCGTAGGCGCGCGATTGATCGGCGCGGGTTGAAGCCGCTTCCACCTCGGCGATGCGCGCGGGCGCATCCCGGCTCATGCCCAGGAAAATGCATTTAAGATCCTCTGGCCCGCCTTCCGCTTCGATGGCGCGCGACAGGGTGAGGGCGGCGAGGGCGAACTCGTCCAGCTCGGTGAGCAGCGGATCGCCGATTTCAAACGGCACGGCGGGTGCGGCCGGGTTATGGCGCAGCGCCTCGGCGCGGCGCTCGGCCTCCGCGGCGATGCCGCCCGCCAGGCGCACCACCCGGTCCGCATCCGCCAGGGCGGGAACGGTCGTCGTCAGCGCCAGCCCGAGAGCCAGGCAAAGAGCGGCGAAAAAGCGTCGGGCCATTACAGTGTCTCCAGCGTCGTCTCGATGTGCATGCAAGCTGTGCGCCGCTTGCTAACACCGGGGCGGGAGTTTAGATCGCAACACCTTCCTTTCGCTTAAGACCCCGCCGGAACTCTCCCATGGCCAAACCCAAAGCGTTCAAGCCCAAAGCCCGCCGCCCGCGCGGCTTCGAAGACCGCGCCGCCGAGGTGTTGCGCGCCGAGCGCACCCTCGTGGCCGCTGCGAGCCAGGTTTATGAGCGCTGGGGCTTTGAGCCGCTGGAGACGCCGGCTTTTGAATACGCCGACGTGCTGGGCAAATTCCTGCCCGATGAAGAGCGCCCCAATGAAGGCGTGTTCGCGCTTCAGGATGATGACGAGCAGTGGATGGCGCTGCGCTATGATTTGACCGCGCCGCTCGCGCGCTTCGCCGCCGAGCATTTCCAGGATCTCGCCAAGCCGTTTCGCCGCTATCAGTTCGGCGAGGTCTGGCGCAATGAAAAGCCGGGTCCCGGCCGCTTCCGCCAATTTGTTCAGTGCGACGCCGACAGCGTCGGCGCGCCAGGCCCGGCCGCAGACGCTGAAATGATCGCGCTGGCCGCCGAAGTCATGGGCGCCGCGGGCCTCGCCGAGGGCGACTATGTCGTCCGGGTCAATGACCGCCGCCTGCTGGACGGCGTGCTGGAGAGCCTGGGTGATGCCGCGGCGGACAAGCGCCTGCGCGTCCTGCGCGCCATCGACAAGCTGGACCGCCTGGGCCGCGAGGGCGTCGAGCTATTGCTGGGCGAGGGCCGCAAGGATGACAGCGGCGACTTCACGCAAGGCGCGGGGCTCGATGCGGCGGGCCGCACCCGCGTGCTCGACTTTTTAGAAGCGGGCGGCGACACGCGCGGCGCGGTTCTTGAGGCGCTTAAGCCTGTGGTGGGCGAGGGCGCCGGGGCCGCGGGTCTCGCCGCGCTTGAGGAGATCGACGCTGTCTTGTCCGCGCTAGGCGTGACGGAAAAGCGGGCGATGTTCGACCCGTCCATCGTGCGCGGTCTGGGCTATTATACCGGTCCGGTGTTTGAAGCCGAGCTCTTGGCGACCGCGACTTATGACGACGGCGCGCCGATCCAGTTCGGCTCGGTCGGCGGCGGCGGGCGCTATGACGATCTGGTCGCGCGCTTCACCGGTCAGGCCGTGCCGGCGACCGGGTTTTCTTTCGGCGTGTCGCGCTTTGCGGCGGCGCTGTCCGCGCTGGGCCGGCTCGACGCCGCAGCGCCCGATCCGCTGGTCGTGGTCGTCGCCGCGGAAAAGGATCGCATGGCGGAGTATTTCCAGATCGCCGCAGAGCTGCGCGCGGCGGGCCTTCGCGCCGAAGCCTTCGTCGGCGGCGGCAATATGGGCAAGCAGCTCAAATACGCCGACCGCCGCGGCGCCGCCATGGCGGTGATCATCGGCTCGGACGAGCGCGAAAAGGGCGAAGCCCAGATCAAAGACTTGGCGCTCGGCAAGCGTCTGGCGGCACAGATTGAGGACAATAAGACCTGGCGCGAAGACCAGCCGGCGCAATTCTCCGTGCCGCGTGACCAGCTGGTCGCGGCGATTAAGGGTCGTCTTGAGGCGTCCTAGGTCTTAAGGCTGCTTTTCCGCTAGGCCGCGCGTGCTTAAAGTGCCGCGCCTATGCTTAACGCTATCGAGGGGACGCCATCATGATTCGCAACTTCGCCGCCCTGTCCGGAGCGCTCTGCCTGATGGCGGCGCCGGCCCAGGCTCAAACCCTTGAAGAGTTCCGCGTCGGGTTGGTGGCCCATGATGTCGTCGATCACGCTGAGGACGGTCCGCAAATCGCGCTGGAAGCTCTGTTCAAAAGCCCTGATTTTCTTGCCGCCGTCGGCAGCCCGCGCCCCTATGTTTACGCCTCGCTGAGCACGCAGGGCTACACCAACCTGTTCGCCACGGGGCTGAACTGGACCGGCAATCTGACCGACCGGTTCAGCGTCGAGGGCGCCTTTGGGATTTCCTATAATGACGGTGTGGACGATGTCGTGGATCTAGATCCCGGCGATCCCGTGCGCATTGAGACCGCGGCGACCCGCGCGCTCCTGGGCTCTGAATGGCTGTTCCAAACCCGGCTCGGCGCGGATTATGCGCTGAACGAACAGTGGGCGGTCGGGGTGTATTTCGAGCACTTCTCCCATGGCCAGATTTTGGCTGAAGGCCGCAATCAGGCGCTTGACGAGATCGGCGTGCGGATTGGCTATCGCTTTGGCGGTTAGACCCCGGCGAACGCCAATAAATCCAATTGCCTGGCGATAAAGACAAAGCCGATCCCGAAGCCCAGGAAGGGGCCGAAGGCGATCATTGAATCGGCCTTGATTTCAGCGCCGGTCACCAGCCGGTGGATCAGGATCCAGATCAGCGCGGACAGGCTGGCGGCGAGCAGCATCAGTGGTAGAGCCAGCGCGCCGCACCAGGCGCCGCCGGCGGCGAACAACTTGGCGTCGCCGCGGCCCAGGCCTGGCCTGCCGCGCAGTTTCTCATAGCTTTTTTCCAGAAAGACCAGCACGCCATATCCGACCGCTGCGCCCAGGGCGTGAAGCCAGACCGGCTGGTCCAAGAGCCAAGCGGCGGCGAGCCCCAGGAGAATCAGCGGCAAGGTCAGGAGGTCGGGCAGGCGATAGGTGCGCCAATCAATCACCGCCAGCGCCAACAGCGCGGCGAGGAGAATCAAGGTCAGCGCAATCTCAAGGCCCGTCATGAACCTATTCTATCGCCGCTGCCGGGTTTCAAGCCAACCGGGAAAGGCTGTCACATTAGAAATTAGGGGCTGTGGAGGGGGTCGATTACCCGCCTGAGATTAGGGGGTTGACGCCTCACGCCCTCTTGGGTCACGGTTTCGTCACGACAAGGCCTGACCGTCTTGTCTCTTAAGCGGTGTCTCTGGGGAGGAGACGTCTCTTAATCGACCAACCAGATCTTTAGAGCCCGGCGTCCTCGGACGCCGGGCCTTTTTTTATCCCCCGCAGCTTCTAGCGTTCGCTCGGAGCCTCAGGCGGCTCCGGCGCTTCCGGCGCGCCTTCCAGCAAGGCGTCCAGCTCAGAGCCGGTGACCTCTTCGCCATTCACCCAGGCGCGCACCGAACCGTCGTGGCGTTCGATTCGAACCTGGCGGTGCTCGCCCCGCATGCCCAGACGCGCGCGCATCTCTTCATAGTCTTCGCGCAGATCGACCAGGTCGTCGGCCAGCTCGTCGCGGGTTTCTTCCAGCTCTTCGCGCCGCTCGGCGGTCAACTCGACGCGCTCGCCATTTTCTTCATACCAGCCGCGTTCCAGCACCCGGTCGATGCCGCGAATGCCTTGCTCCATGCCGAACACGCCGGCCCGAAGGCCGTTCACGGCCATGCGCTCGCCCATGCGCTCGGCGTTGCGCGCTTGAATCTCGACGCGGGTCGCAATGCGTTCAGCGTGGCGTTCAGCGTGACGCGCCATATGCTCAGCGTGCCGCTCGGCGCGCTCGGCCATGCGCTCGGCGTGGCGTTCGGCCCGTTCAGCGTGCCGCTCGGCCCTTGCGGCCGCGCGTTCGGCGTCGCGTTCGATGCGCTCGATGTGGATGCGCACATCCTCGCCGTTGAAGTTGAGATCATAATCCCCGTCGAACTCGAACTCTTCGTCGAACTCGAAATCAAACTCGAAACTGTCGGCGAAGCTGTCGCCGAACATCACGGCGAGGCCGGCCATCGCTTCGGCGAAGTCTCTACGCTGGTCTTCCGTCCAGGCGCTGTCGCCGACCTCGCCGTCAAACTCCAGCACGATGCGATTGCCCGCGGCGGCGTCTTCAATCGCCTGTTCGATGGCGCTGGCGGCGTCGCCATTATCATCCAGGATGATGCGTTCGCCATTGATCACAAGAATGCGGGTGTTGCGATCGTCCTCAGCGCTGGCGGTCTGGGCTCCAGCGGAGGCGCAGGCCATCAACAAAGGGGCGCAGGCGGCGGCAAGCAGGTGTTTCATGCGGTTTTCCTCCCAAGCATTGCCAGCATACTGGCGCGGAGAGGGTTACCGGCGTCGTTCCGAAGGCTTAACAATCGGCAACGCAAGCGCTGGACAGGGCTTGCAAGCGCAGGCTAGCACAAGAGGCGAGGGGCCAGCAGGAGACGATGCCGCCATGTTTGATCGACGCACCGTGCTGGGCGGGATGACCGCAGCGGCTGGCTTGGCGCTTGCGCCTGGTGCAGCGACAGCGAGCGAGACCCGTTGGCGCAACGCCGACCTCTCCACCCTGGTGGGGCGCACCATCGTGCTGGGCTTTATCGGTTCGGCGGTGGACTCAGAAGGCGCCGATCCGATCGAGGAAGACCTGGTCGCCGGCCGGATCGGTGGCGTGCTGTTCCTGCGCCACAACGCGCGCACGCGCGAGGGCGTTCAGGGCTTGGCCCGTCGCTTCCGCGACGCCCAGCCCAATGGCTGGATTTCGGTGGATCAGGAAGGCGGCTTCGTCCAGCGTCTGACTGCGGATATGGGCTATACCGACATCCCGACGGCCGGCGAGCTGGCGGCGATGGGCCGCGAGCAGGCGCGCGGTATTTTCCGCGCGGCCGCCCAAGAGCTCGCCGCCACCGGCTTCTGCCTCAACCTTGCCCCGGTGGCGGACCTGTTTAAGGCCGATAATGAAGTCATCGGCCGCTGGGACCGCGCCTTCGGCGCCGACCCGGAAATCGTCGCGGACTATTGCGCGCTCTTTGTCGAACAGATGGAAGCGGCGGGCGTCGCCTGCGCCATCAAGCACTTCCCCGGCCATGGCCGCTCGTCCGGCGACAGCCATGACGGCTTTGTCGACCTGACCGAGACCTGGAGCTTTGACGAGGTGGAGCCCTTCGCCCGCCTGATCGATGAAGACCGGGCGCATCTGGTGATGGGCGGGCATTTGATCAATCGCCGCCTCGACCCCAGCGGGGATCCGGTGACGCTGTCGCGTCCGGTCCTGCACGGCTTGTTACGTCAGGCGATGCGCTATGACGGCGCGGTGATCACGGACGATCTCGACATGGGCGCGATCCGCGATCACTACACGCGCGAACAGGCGGTCATCGGCTCTCTGGCGGCGGGCAATGATTTGCTGCTGATCTCCAATTCCGCCAACCCCGATCCCGATCTGCCGCGCCGCGCCGTGGATTGGGTCGGCGCCGCGATCGAGCGCGGCGATCTCACCCGCGAGCGTTTGATTGACGCCAATATGCGCATCGACCAGCTCAATGGTCATATCGGGCGCAGCGAAGCGATGCTGAACGCGGAGCGCTAGGGCGGCGTCAGTCCTGGAAGCGTTCTGCGCGCTCACGGCGAATGGCGCGCTTTTCCTCGATGATCGCCTCGCCCAGCGTTTCAAACAGGCCGGCCTGCGCGCTGGGCGTCCGCCAGTAGAGAAAGACCGGATGGATGGCGTCCGGATGATCCAACCGTCGCACCTTGAAGCGCGGGTCGCGGGCCGCTTCGCTCAGCGCGTAAAGACTTGGCAGAACCGCGACCCCATCACCGCTGCTCGCGATCAGGCGGATGGCGTCCAGGCTGGCGCCGCTATAATCCGCGCTGATCTGCGCGCCGGCCTTGGCGGCGAGCTGCTGCACGATGGTGCGTAGGTGAAAGTCCGGCGACAGCGTCAGCAGGGTCCGGCCTTGCAGCGCGCTCAGCGGGGCCGGCGCCTCGCTTTGCATCAGCTGATCGTCAGGATGGCTGCAGATCCACAAGGTCTCCTCGAATAGCGGGCGGACTTCAAAGCCGCTCAAAGCGCTGCGGGAGGCGATGACGAAGTCCAGCTCTCCGCCGTCCAGCCGGGCGAGCAGGTCGTGGGATCCGCCTTCAATCAGGGAGAGGGCGAGGCCGGGCAGGCTTTGCTGCAGACGGTCGCGCAGGCGCGGTATGAAATAGGCGCCGATCGAGGGGAGAACGCCCGCGAGCAGTCGGTCCGTCGAGGCCGAAGCGAGCTTTTGCGCGCGCGTGCGGAAGGTCTGCGCCGCGTCCAGAGCCGCACGGGCATCTGGCAACAGCGCGGAGCCCGCTCGGGTCAGACGCACGGATCGCGACGTTCGCTCAAACAGTACGACCCCCAAGTCCAGCTCCAGTGCGGCGATCTGTTTGGACAGGCTGGGTTGAGTGACGTTCAAGGCGTCTGCGGCCTGCCCAAAGGCGCCGCGTTCGGCCACTTCGACAAAATATTCCAGCTGTCGCAGCGTCGGTCGCATGGCGGCCTCACCTTGATTGATGCCTTTTGGTAATCGATTGTCGCCCTGAAATCCATTGGAGGTTTGAAAGCGGATTTTCTAAGTCGCCCTGTGTGCCGTTGAGGGCACCGGCTAGAGGAAGGATCCCGCCATGAAGACCGCCAAGCTGACCGCCGCACTGCTCGCCGCCGCCGCATGGACGCCGGCCGTGATGGCTGAAGACGCGATCACCGCTGAAGACGTCGCCGCCGCCCAGCAAGCCTGGGGCGAAGGCATCATCGCCATCGGCGCCGCTTACAGCGCCGGCGAAGACTATACCGCCGCCGCTACGGCGCATATCGAGCGCTTCTACGCCTATGGGGCCCACCCGGTGCTGTTCAAGCCGACCCTGGCTGTTGAGGATCAGTTCCGCGGGGATTTCGACCAGGCGCTGTCCTATTTCGTCGGAGGCTCGATTGAGGAAGACGGCGGTTTCGCCATTGCGCCCTACACCAACGTGCGTTGGGAAAATGAAGCGACCTTCATTGATGCGGATAGCGCCATGGCCATGGGCAACTACTTCTTCACCACCAATGAAGGCGAAGAGGTGAAGGTGGAATACAGCTTCGGCTATGTCCGCGATGAAGAGGGCGATCTGAAAATCGTTCTGCACCACTCTTCGCTGCCGTTTAGCGCCAGCTAGGCGAAAGAGGCCCGGGACGCGGCATCGCGCTGCGTCCTCGGGCGATCGTGACGGGCCCTCGCTCTGGCCCTCGGGCTGAACGCTGCCCTAAAGCGTTGAGATATGTATCAGAGCGCCGCCGCCTCCCGTGCAAGTCTCACCGAGCTTTAAAGCGAGGCCCGGCATTATCAGGCGCGCTTTTTCACGGCTCTGGCGTCGCGGTGGACGCACCCTTCGTCCTTTTGGACGTCACCCCGCTTGAAGACCTCACCGCCTATCGCCGGCCCAGCGGGGTCTATACCCAAGGCCGTTATCTCGGCACAGACGATCTTCAGGCGCTGCGCACAGCGGGGCGGACTGAAGCCTAAGCCTTAGTCCTGAGGCGCAAGAGCGTCGCGGGTGAGTTGTTTCAGGGTGGCCGCGGCGGTCGACCAGGGCGCGTCGCCCAGGCGCGCCATCACCGCCCATTGGTTCAAAATCCCGACCGGCACGGTGGACAGCATCGCCGCGTCTACATCGGTTCGAATCTTGCCGGCTTTTTGACCTTCGCGGATCCAGCTCAGAATGAAGGCGGAGAGCGTGCGGTCTCCATACTCCAGGCTGACCTTCGGCCAGAAGATGTTGTGAAGCTCATCCAGAAACAGCAGGGGGGAGGGTTTGACCCGGTGCAGGTCGACGCACGCGTCGATATAGGCGTCCAGCTTCTCAAGCCCGCTCATCGACGGCTTCACCCGTCCCTCCACCGCCTCCAGCACCGCGTCATAGGATTTGCGATAGAGCGCCAGGCCCAGCGCTTCCTTGCTGGGATAATGCCGGTACAGCGCCGGATTGGTCAGGCCGGCGTCCGCCGCGATATCGCGGATCGACACGCCGTCAAAGCCGCGCTCGGAAAATAGTTTGAAGGCGGAGTTGAGGATTTTTCTTTGACCGGCCGAGGGCATGGCGCTCTCCAAGATTAGCGTACGCTAATTTGTGAGCGAATGCTCATTGCTTGTCAATGCGATTGAAGCCGCCGCAGATCAGGCTGCGTTCTGGGATGGGGCGCAGGCTTGAAACCCCATAGCCCACCCCTTTTGAGTGCAATTAAAACGCTCTTGACGCGATTTAAGGTTCTTCTGATAGTTGCGCCATCTGCTATCGGAAGAGGACTGACAACTATGAAACACGTCGCTGTCGCCGCTGTCGCGGCCTTGGGCCTGTCCGCAACTGTGACCCCCGTCGCGGCCGCCGAAACTTTCTCCGAGTGCCGCGAGCGTGTCGAAGACACCTGCGCTCTGTTCGTGCCGCGCGACTCCGCCAACTGGGCGGCGTGTGTGGAGAATCTCCTGCCGTTCGATTGCCCGCAATTCTTCGCTGCGCCGATCGATACGGACCGTCTGTGGGCGTCGCTCAACGAGCCCCACTGATCAAGGGCGAAATCGCCCCCCTCCGCGGCCGGAGCGCATTTCCCCCTTGGCGCGCTCCGGCCGCCTTTGGCCGTGTCCGACACGATTCTCCTGCCTGTCCTGACCGTCTTGCGCTAGCGTTCGAGCTGCATTCGACTCAACGCTAGGAGCCGCCATGAAACGCTCGTCGATCGAAGGCTTGAAGCATAACGCCAAGCTGGATGTCCGCTTGCCTGACCAGCTCAAGGACGAGTTTCTCGCCCGCTGCCGGGAGGAGGGCGTGTCCAGCGGCGCCGTGATCCGGTCGATGATCCTTGACTATGTGACAGCCCAGCCCCGGCGATGGCCGGCCATGGCGGCGGGCCTAAAGGAGACGGTTGTGAAACGATCAAAATGGATAGCCGGCGGGATCGGCGGCGGCGCCGCGGCGGGTCTTGCGGCCATGAGCCTGCTCTTTGCGCCGACGGCCAGCGCCGAAGATGTGCGGGTCGATTATGACCTCAAGCTTGAGGGTGTGCAGGAGGATCTCTCCATATCGCACGGGCATGATACGGCGCTGGGTCAGGGCTGGCTCATCATTCCTGCTTATCAGGACGGCAGCTTCACCTATGCGGTGGAGATGAATGTCCGGAACTGTCGCGAGGACGAGTTGCGGCTCGACCTCGCCTGTGAGGTCGCCTTCGATATCGAGATCATCGAGGTCCTCGACTATTACGAAAACCAGTTCGGCGGTGTGACCATCACCGAGCAGCGGCGCGTCGCCAATCCCATCGTGTTCGGTCGCTTTGGTCAGGCCATAACGGTCTCGAACATCGTTGAAGATGCTGGCGCGACGCTCACGCTGAACACCCGCGCGACAGCGAGCTAGCGGCTTTCCGGCTTCAACAAAAAGGGCGGCTCGATTGAGCCGCCCTTTCCGTTTGGTCTGCTGGGATAGCAGGGCTTTTAAAAGCCCATGCCGCCCATGCCGCCCATGTCACCGCCCGGCATCGGGGCCGGAGCGT
>CAZAGE010000045.1:0-25408 GCA_964484345.1 uncultured Oceanicaulis sp.
CTTGCTCGACATTGTTATCGCGCACGACGATCTGAACGATGGCGTACTCTCCCTAAATCCTCAGAGCCAGCGGCGTAAACCGCTGAAAAAACATATGACAGGCGAGGACCAAACAGGGTTATCCATCGGTCTCGCGCCGGGTCGCTTCCAACGTAAGGCGGGCGAAATACCAGAGCTGTAAGGCTCTGTCCAGCGTGCATGCGCGGCGAAATCGCCCCGTGACGCGCGCCCTTACCCGCTCTATTTACACGGTTATGGCACAGATAGAAACCACGCCCGCCCGCACCCGCGCCGAAACCGTGCGCGCCGCCCTGCTTGAAGCCGCTCTGGACGAGGCCGCTTTTGACGGCTGGAACGCCCGAACGCTCGCGCGGGCCACGGCTGCCGCGGGGTATTCAGAGGGCGAAGTGCAGCTCTACTGCCCCGACGGCATTCTCGACCTCATTGAGGTGTGGTCCCGCCAGGCCGACGCCGGCGCCCGGGAAGTCATCCTCGCCAGCAACGCCAACCGCATCCGCGACAAGGTCGCCGGCGGCGTGATGGCGCGCCTCGATCAAATGGCGGGCTATGAAGACGCCGCCTCGCGGGCGCGCGGCCGGCTCTTGCTGCCCGACGGGCTGGATCGCGGCCGCAAACTGACCTGGGCGACCTCCGATATGATCTGGCGGGCGATCGGGGACAAGTCGACAGATTATAATTTCTATTCCAAGCGCGCCATTTTGTCGGGCGTGTTCACGACCACCTTCATGGTCTGGGTTGAAGACACCGATCCGGACAAAGCCAAGACCCGCGCCTTCCTGGATAATCGCATCGACAACGTCATGCAGTTTGAGAAGGTGAAGGGCCAGGTGCTCAAATTCACCTCAGGCCTGCCGGACCTGACCGGCCTCGCCTCCCGCCTTCGCTACGGATTTGAGCGCCGCTAGCGCATCCAATTGCGCCCTCTCATGCATCTCCTTATCGACGAGACGCGCTCTCGTCGCTTCGCTAGCCGTGGCTAAGCACGGGCCTCGCCAGCTCCCCAAGCATCACAGGGCGAGGCCCAACGCGGCTTTCGCATGATTGAGCGTCTCAGCGGCGCCGTTGGATGCGTCGATTTCATCCCACTCCATGGGCCCGGTGGCGTAGGCGGCCTGCTTGGCCACCACGGATAAATCCGCGTCGCTGGGGTCATTGGCCCGGGCCGCGACCCGCGCATCCAGCGTCGCGCGATCGGCGTTAAGCCACAGCCCCACAAACGGCACGTCCACATCTTGCGCCACCTGCTCAAGCGCCAGGCGCTCCTCCATCCGCGAGTGGACTGCATCGACGATCACGCTGGCGCCGCCAGCGAGCGCCGCAGCGGCCTTGTCGCGCTGATGCTGATAGACAGCCGTGGAGGCTTTTCGCGTGTAAGCCGTCTCGGGCAAGCGTTCCCGCCAGGGCAAATGCAGCGTGGCCTTACGCTCTAAGTCGGCGCGCAAGACCACCGCGCCCAGCGGCGGCGTCATGGCGCTCGCCAAGCCTTCCGCCAAGGTGGATTTGCCGGTCCCGGACAGCCCGCCGACGCCGATAAGGCGTGGTGTGACAGGCTGTGCGAACTGCTCGGCCAGCGCCAGATAGCGCTCGGCCTCCGCGACATCCCCGGCCTGGGCGCGCTCTATATCAGTCATGGCCCGGATCATCGCCCGCACGCCGCAAAAGGCGGGCAGCAATCCCAAGCCATCCGCCGCTGCAGGGTCCAGCCGCGCGGCGTATTGGGACACCAACGCCGCCGCCTGAACCGCGAGGCCCTGGTGAACCATGTCCATCAACAAGAAGGCCAGATCATAGAGCGTGTCGATCTCGCCGAGCGCCTCGTCAAACTCCAGCGCATCAAACAGGACCGGCGCGCCGTCCAGGCGCACGATATTGCCCAGATGCAGATCGCCGTGGCAGCGGCGAATGGCGCCGCGGCGGCCGCGCGCATCCAGCCTGTTCGCTTGGCTCTGAAGCCGCTGGTCCAGCGCACCGGCGGCCCGTTCGACCGCAGGGCGAAGGTCGCCGGCTTCACGCCCGCACTGCGCAGCGACCCGCGCCAGCACGCCACGGATGCGCACCGCGCCATCCGGCATGATGCGCGCCGGGGCGCGGGCATGGCTGTCGAAGACGGTGTCGGCGAGATCGCGGGCCAGTGCGGTGTCGAGGGCGCCGGTGCGGGCCACGTCCGCCATCAGATCGGATTGATCAAAACGAGCCATCTCCAAGACCGGCTCGACCGGCTCGCCCTCGCCCGCCAGAGCCAAGCCGCCGGACGGCTCGCGCGTGATCCAGGTCAAGCGGCGGTAGAGCATGGGCGCATTGGGCGTATTGAGCGCAAGCTCCGCCTCCAGCGCGGCTTGTCGCGCCGCCCGGGCGGTGAAGTCGAGATAACCGCGATCCACGGGCTTTTTGACTTTGAAGGCCCGCTCACCGGCCAGAAACACGCAGGCCGCATGGGTGTCGATGCGGCTGACCGGCGCCCCGCCATGGGTGGCGGGATCGGCCATCAGGTCTGCAATCGCCGTGTCCAGATCCCCCGCCGTCATCGCAGCGTCCAGCGGCGTTGCAGGCGCGCAGCGCCGTCACGCCAGTTCGGAACACCCCCCAGAAAGCGCAAGGCGGCGCCGGCGGGCAGGCTCGCCAGACGTTGATTAAGCCAGGCTGCAGCCTTGTCCGGGCCCGCTTCAAGCTGTCGGATCAATCGCCCGGCCGCGGCGCGCCGGGCCGGAGGCGGCCCGGGTGGCGCCGGGAGCCGGCCGGTCTGGGCGAAGCGGCGCGCCGCTGTCTCAGCCCACTCCGCCGACCGCAAAGCGGCCAGTCCCGGTCCAAACCGCAATCCGCCCGCCCCGGCCGGCGCCTGAACCACCGCGCCCATGGAGGCTGGAGGGCTGTCGACGGTGAGCGGCAAAACCGCCCGCCGCAGACTCAGCGATTGCGGATACAGCCCCATCGCTTCAAGCCGCTGAATCAGCCGCGCTTTGACAGCGGCGCCGTCTTCGCCCGGCGGGCAGAGTCCCACCGTCTCAACCAGGCTGGTTCCGTCCTTCAGCGCCAACGACTGGTCCATCATCACGTAGCCTGCCTGCGTTTCAGCGCGCGCGAGCGCGAAGCCGGGCGGAATATCGGCCGCGTCAGCCTGGGCCGCCCAGCTGATTTGCGTCCAGCATCCCTTCGGCACCGCGCCCATGGGGCCAGGCCGCGTATCGACCACACAGCGCGCGCTGATGGCGCCGCGGCTGGTGGTCAGCACCGCAGCGTGACCTGCGGTTTGGACCTCGTCGATCCGAATCTTGGTCTCCACCAGATTGCGGCCATTGGCGGACACTTGGTCGAGCGCTTGCGCCTGCACATCGCCGGCGCGGACGATGTCCAGCCGTGCGCGCTTGAGCGCCCGCTCCCGGCCAAGCAGCTGAACCCGCGCCAGCCGGGCGCTGACGAAAGGCTCTAGCACGTGTCCAGGCTGAGACGGGAAAACCCAGAGCCGGGGATTGGGCGAAAGCGAGCGCGGCTCCAACACGATCAGCCGCAGGCGCTGGCCCTGCCGAACCAGCGCGGAGGCCAGCATCAGACCGGCCGCCCCCGCGCCGATCACCGCAAGGTCCAATTCCAGATCGGAGCGAAGGGTCACCGCCTGATCCATGGTCCCAAAAGAGCCTTGGGCAGGGCCACCTGGTCAAGACCGTCGCATGCGGCGTTTGTACGCCTTTTCTGATCCGGCGGCTTGAAAGATCATATTGTGAGAATGGTTATTGGTCTCTCCGGCAGTAAATCGGTTTTTCATATGGACATGCCCTCAAACAAGCGCACGCTGCAAAAGGCGGCCACGCGCGCCGCCGTTATCGCAGCGGCGGGCCGGGTTTTTCGCGAGCGCGGCTATGCGGCGGCGACGATCGCCGTGATCGCGCAGGAAGCCGGAGTGTCGCCGGGCACGGTGCTGAACGCTGCGCCCACGAAGATCGCCTTGCTCAATCTGGTGATGGCGGAAGAGTTTGACATGCTCGGCGCCGACACCGATGCGCTGCGCGCGGGCTTGTCGGGCGGGTATGACACCGCGCTCGGCGCGCTGTTAGAGCTGCACCTCAACCGCCATTTTGACATTCAGCCGATGATTGGCCCTCTGCTGGCGGAGTGCTGGCTCTCCGAAGGCGGCGAGTTTGAGCGCTTTTACGCCAATATGAACCGCGCCTGGGGCCCGATCCGGGACTTGCTGACCGACGCGCGTGAGGCCGGCGCTTTGCGCCCCGACATCGATATCGACGCGCTGATCGGCTTTTTGCAGGACGCTTATCTGGGTGTTCTGCGGCGCTGCGCGGCGGATGAGCTGGAATTGTTCGACGCCAGCGCGCTGCTGCGTCAGCGGATCGGCTTTCTGTTCCAGCCGGTCGCCGCTTAGCCCGCTTCGCCGGGCCGATAGGTCCGCACGGCCGCCGCGCGCACATCCTCCACCCGCATAGGCACAGGACGCAGACGCTCGGCGGCGAAGTCGTCCATCTGGTCTGAAAAATGCGGCGAGCCGGGATCCTGGCTGGCGCCGAATTGGTGCACGGCGAACACGTCCGGATACTCCGCGCCCGGCGCCCATTCAGCCAGCATGTGCAACCCGTCACCGGACAGCATGGTGAGCGTGCCGGTCGCTTCATCAATGGTGGAGTTGACCGCCCGCAGCGTGTCCGGCCCGCCCTCCAGGGCAACCGACTCGTCGCCGCGGCGCAGGAAGTTCACCTCCGCCCAGGCCGGGTCGAGCTGGCCATGATGGGTTTGGAGCAGCGCCGCTGCGCCGTTTAGCGCGTCCCGCACCTGGCCATCCGTCAACGCGCTTGCGTCCGTGGTCTGGGCATACAGCGTCAACGTGGTCATCACGCTGAGCGCGGCGGCGGTGTTATCCAGATCGGTGCGACGGTCCCAGCTTGACATCAGCGCCGCCGCTTCAGCCGCATCGCCGTCCCAGTCCATCGCGGCGACGCGCGCGTGAACCTGGCCCGCAAAGCTGGCAGGCGCGTAAGCGTCGTCATATTTCACGCCTAAGAGCGCATCGCGGCTGACTGCATTAAGCGCCGACATCAACTGCGTGGCGCGCAGGCCGCGATTGGTCATATGGGTCTCCACCCCATACCAGTCTGGGACGGAAGCGGGATCAGGATCCTCGGCCGTCAGCGTCACCTGAAAGGGCGAGTGGTTAGCGTCCAACACGTAGCCGGCGGCTGGATCGACCATGTGCGGCAGGCCGCCGAAGTCTTCGAACGCCGTCCAGATCAGATCGGACCGGTCACCGGGCAGCCGGCCCGTCCAGTCGACATCCGCCTGCGGGTTCCGCGAGGGCATGCGGGCGAGATAGTAGCGGGCGATGCGGCCCTCGGAGTCTGCAACCACGCGGTTGGTGTTGCCCATGGCCTGAAGCGACAACGCCGCCTCAAACTCCGCCAGGGTTTGCGCGCGCATCATGCGATAAGCCTGCTCGATAAAGCGGATATCGCCCATGGTGGCGTAGCGGATCGCGTAGCTGCCCTGGTCGGTGTGCAGCACCGGGCCATGCTCGCTCCAATCCGCCGGCATGCGAACCCGCCAGGCGAAGGGTCCGAACAGGCGCACCGTCATGGTGGCGGTCCGCCTGTCGAACGCGCGCGTCTCGCCATCCAGGACATAGCCATCCCCGTCGCGCACCAGTTCGAACACGTCGATCAGGTCGGGATAATTTACGGTCGCCGCCTGGGCGAGGCCTGGATTGACGCCGAGATGCACCGCGGGCGCGCCAGGGAACATGCCGCCGGCGATATTCAACCCGTCTTCACTGATGAGATGGCCCTCATACCAGGCGAGCGCCCCATCAACCGGCTGGTGGGAATTGACGATCACGCGGGTTGCGCCGTCGTCCGACTTTGCCGGCGCGACGGCGAAGGCGTTGGAGCCCAGCTCGGTGGCAGGTCCATATTGCAGCATCACCTGCAATTCCTGACCACGAGAGGGATCCTGTTCTGCTTGCGGGGCGGCCAAGTCCGCCAGCGTCTCGCCCAAGCCGTAAAACAGCGGTGAGAAAAAACCGGACAGGGTCGCGACATCCTTGGCGGTCACCGGAAACAGGTCCGGCTCCGCCTCGCCGGGGTGGTGGGCGGCGTAGAAATTCAGCCCGTCGGCATAGCCCGCCAGAACCGCCCGAACTTCCGGCGACAGATCGGTTTCAAACCGCGCCTCGACGTCTTCGCGAATCCGCAGAAGCTGAACCAGGAAGGCCGTGCGCGCTTCGCTTTCATCCTTGGCCAGCATCTCCGGCCCCAGCGCGGCGCGCAGGGATTGCTGGATAGTGGCGAAATCGTCTTCGGAGTGGGCCCAGGCGATGCCGAAGGCGGCGTCCGCGTCGGTCCG
Organism: uncultured Oceanicaulis sp.; assembly: GCA_964484345.1. GTDB lineage: Bacteria > Pseudomonadota > Alphaproteobacteria > Caulobacterales > Maricaulaceae > Oceanicaulis. Next base: position 6,361 of record CAZAGE010000045.1, read on the forward strand.
GCCGATCACCCGCGGAATGCCCAGCGCATCGCGCGTGATCTCCACGTCATACGCTTCGGCGGCTGCGATCGCGGCTTCGGCGTCGAAGCTGCGCGCACCGCCGGGCACGATGCGCAAGCCGGCGATGAACAGCCCGGCGATGACGACAACAAGCACGCCGAGGCCGGCGGCGATCCAGATCGGGCGCGCCATGGCGGCCTCCTTGATGGGATAAGAGCGTTATTCAGCCGCGAGGGCGGCGGCGTCAGACTGCGGCGTCCAGCTGGTATGGCGCAGGGCCCGGCCCAAACGCGTGCGGCCAGCCACGTCGGTGAAGCGCTGGCCGTCCCAAACAAGGCCGCCGCCGACCATCACGGCGCTGACCACGCCGTCAGAGCGATTGACCATCTGCTCATGCTCATAATCCTCCCGCCAGATGAAGCGGGAATTGGCTTCTGAGTCATAGCTTTCCAAGGCCTTGGGGTCGACGACGGTGATGTCGGCGCGCGCGCCCTCCTGACGCCGGCCGGCGTCGACGCCGATGAAATCGGCCGGTTCCGAGGTTAAACGTTTGATCTGGCTGGCGACGCGGTCGAGACCCTCGGCCTGGGCGATCTGCAGGCAGCGCAGATTGCCGTCATAAAAGGCCATATTGGTGATATGGGCGCCGCTATCATTGAAGCCCGGCATGATTTTCGGGTGGTTGAGGAGATCGCGGACGATCTCCGGATCGCGGTTGGCCGAAATGGTCCACCAGCGCAGATTCAAATCGTAGGCGCGGAAGAGATGCAGGATGAAGCCCGGCTCCTCCACGGCGTCCGCCGGCATGGCCTCAAACGCTGTGCGCTCTTCCTCGGTGCGGGCCATGGACGGGTTGTCCCGCCAGGCCTGAAAGCGGCGCATCACCTGGGCGAAGGTTTCGCCGGTCCAGATGTCCGGTCCGCCGGAATAGAAGACCATCTCGTCAAAATCGCGGTCGAAGGCCAGCGTCTCCATCTTCATCAGACGTTTGAGCCGCGCGGGTCCAAAACCGGTCTTGCCGGTCATCCACATTTTCGAGAAACGCTTGATGAAGGCGGGATCGTCCAGCAATGCGCGGCGGCCCTGCTTGTCTTCCAGATCCAGCTCGTTGAGCTCGCGAAGCGCAGGGATTTCTTCGGCCAGCGGATTGATGGGGCCGTCCCAATAGACTTTGAACGGCGCGGCCAGAGCCTGCAGCCGGAATCGGCCGTTGAGGAAGGATGAGTTGAACAGCGCCGTCAGCGTCAATGCGAGGCGGCGGATCGACTTGTTCGCGGCGACATCGAGCGCCGCCACGGCCGTCACCTTGAGCGGCTTGCCGTACAGCCTGCCGGAGGTGAGAAGAAAGTTGCGGATCACCGCCAGCGGGGAGTCTTTCGGCGGCGTCGCCTGCCAGATCCGGTCATGCTTGCGCAAAACGCCGGTGAGCGCCTTGAGCTCCTTGTACTGGCCGAACTGGGAAGGGATTTTCACCCGCCGGTTGGGGTCTTCGGACAGGAAGTGGAAGGGCAGCGCGTCGGTGGAAAAGCCCGGATAGCCCTCCGTCATCGCCTTGTCCAGCAGGCCTTTCATTTGCGAGAGATCATCGGCGGTCGCGGTCCGGCTCACCGCGCCGTTAAGCCCCATCACCTCGGTGCGCAGCATGGAGTGCGGGATCATCGGGATGACATTGCAGCCCAGCGGCAGATCGTCGAGATGAGCGTAATAGCCCGCCGAGCTGGTCCAGGTCGCCTTGTCCGCGACCTTGCGCAGCACCGGCTTGGGCATGTTTTCAACGCGGGCAAAGCAGTCGACCAGCGGGTCCTCGCCATTGCGGCGCTGATTGCCGTAAGCCAGGCCCAACGAGCAGTTCGACATCAGGACGGTGGTGGTGCCGTGGCGGACTGCTTCTTTGAGCGCGGGGTCGAACTCCACCTCCAGATCGAGATGGGTGTGGATGTCCAACAGGCCGGGCATCACCCATTGGCCGTCCGCATCGATGACGGTGTCCGCTTCATTGTGATCGACGGACGGGGCGCGCTGGACGATGCGTCCATCCTTGATCGCCACATCCTCGCGCACCGGCGCGCCGCCCAAACCGTCAAAGACAAGACCGCCGGTGATGACGGTGTCAAAGGCCTTCGCCATGGCCTGTTCTCCTCCCGTGAGGCGGCGTTTTCCACCGCGCGCCTGAGCTGTCGTCAGGTCTTCACAATACGGGACTGGAAATCGAGGAAGGCGTCAAGAACTTCGCGAGGCGCTTCCAGCTGGGGCCAGTGGCCGACATGGTCCAGCAAGACCGTGTCTGGATTGGGAATCAGCTTTTCATAATGTGCGACCATATGCGCGCCGGACACCGGGTCGAGACCGCCATCGATCACCCGCAGCGGCACGGGGCTGTCGACCAAGGCGCCCACCCAGCGGTCGCGGTTGGCGCGCCGCTCGGTGATATAGCGGATCAGCTTGTGGCCGATGGCGGGCATGCCGCCTTTCTCGGTGACCAGCGTCCAGAAAGCGTCGAACTCCTGCTGAGACGGCTGGGTGTTCGGGCCGAACACCTCGCTCAATCCCTTCTCGAACCGGGACCGGGTCATCATTGAGGAGACAACTCCGCCGAGCGGGGAATGTAATAGGCGCTGGGTGAAGGTGGCGCGGTGTTGTTCCGGAAACAGCCCGCCATTGAGAAAGCAAACCGACTGCAGCTTCAGGCCCGCCGACCCATCAGCCGCGCACTCGATATGCCGGGCCAGCAATTCCTGGGCGACGGTGTCGCCATAATCATGGGCGAGGATATGAGAATCGGTGACGCCCAGATGGTCCAGCCAGGCTTCGAACAGGTCGGCCTGATCCATGATCGAGTAGGCGTAGTCGCGCGGCTTGTCGGAAAAGCCAAAACCAATCATGTCCAGCGTCGCGACCCGGTAGCGCGCGCATAGCGCATCCCATTGGTGCAGCCAGTCCCAGCTGGCGGTTGGAAAGCCGTGGATCAGCACCAGCACGGGCGCATCCGAGCTCCAGTCGCCGCCGGTCCGCACGAAAATTTCGTGGCCGCGATAGTCGAAACTCGATCCGGCGGCGCGCCAGGCCTCCAGCGAAATCGGCAAACTCATGATGGATCCCCCTAACGGCGCGGCTCCTCGCACCCAGTCAGAGCGGAAGGATAGGGTGGTCGTTTGGGCGCGCAACTGATCCGGCCTCACACCGTTTCATCCGCGAAGCGTCGATTGCGCCCGGTCGCCGCTGGCGAAGAAAACCCCGCCGCTCGCGCATAAGAGCTCGCGGCGCAGGCGGGAGCCTCTTGGGGCTCAGGCTGAGCAATGCCATCGTGCGGTCGCTGTCCGGTCAGGAGACCTTCTTCATGAAACGCATTCTTTTCATTCTTCTCGGCGTCCTCATCCTGTTCTCGCTCCTCAGCGGGGCGGGCTATGGCGTATTCATGTGGCGCTTCTCCGCCCATGTGCCCGCCGCGGACTATCCCGAACCCGCCAACGCCCTAGCGGCCCGGCTGCAGGACCTCGACTATCTGCGCCGCCTTCCTGAGGCCGATAAGAGCTTCTCAAACAGCGAAATCGCAGCGCTGAACGCCCATATCGACGGGTTGGAGGCGCGCGCGGACAGCCTGACAGACGCGCAATTCCTCATGGAGGTGGCCGCAGCCGTGGCGATCACGGAGAACGGACACACCAATTCCAGCCGCTTCACCACCATGAACCGTTTAAACAGCCTGCCGGCGCGGTTTTTCTGGTTCGGCGACGGGCTGCATATCGTACGCGCCCACGCCGAGCATGAAGACCTGATCGGCGCGCGCGTCATCGCCTATGAGGGCGCGGCTCCCGAAGCGCTTTACCCGCAACTGGATCGCTATTTCGGCGGTAATGACGCCTTTCTGCGCACCAATTCCGCTTATCACTTCGCTGCACCGGCCGCCCTGCATGCCGTCGGTTTGATCGATCAGCCTGACACGGTGACGCTGGAGCTGGTCGGCCGGGATGGAGCGACTTTCACCCGCACGCTGACCGTAGAAGAGGGGGCGACCGCGCTGTTCGGCGTCTCCCAATACCCCATCGCCCGGCCCCATGAGCGCGAGACGGAGAGCGGCCATGACTGGCGCTTCCTTAATCCAGCCATGACGGAGGCGACCTGGTTCGGCCGCCACCCCGACCAGCTGATGTGGACCGACACGCTCAATCACGGCGGCGTTTACTGGCGCATGCGCGACGTGTTCGGCGATGAGGCGACGCCCTTGCCCGACTGGATCGAGCAGCAGGCTGAACGCCTGCGCGACAACCCGGCGCGCTACCTGGTGCTGGACCTGCGCTCCAATGGCGGCGGGGACTACACACGGACCATGGGCGTGGCGCGGAAAATCGGTGAGCTGGTCGAGCCAGGCGGGCGCATCTACGTGCTCACCAATGGCGGCACGTTCTCCGCGGCCGTCGTGACCGCCGCCTTCGCGCTTTACGGCGGCGGCGAGAACGCCATCTTGACCGGCGAACCCATGGGCGACGACGCCCAGTTCTGGGCCGAAAGCGCCGGAGTGATGCGCCTGCCCAATTCGGACATCCCGATTTTCCTTTCAACCGCCTATCACGACTGGGAAAACGGCTGCTCGGACTGGTCGCGCTGTTTCTGGATCAACATCCTGTTCGGCGTCGCCGCCGGCCCGCTGGATGTGGAACTCAGCGCACCCTTGCTGTTCTCAGATTACGCTCAGGGCATTGATAGCGGTGTGGAAGCCATTCTGGCCGCCGAAGCCGCGCGGGCGGATACGCCAGCGCCCTAAGCAGGCTGAGCGTCCGGCCCGCAACGCGCCTCTGCAAAGGGCGGTCAGCCGGTCGTTTCACGTGCCGGCAGCACCCAGTCGGGCCGCGGGAAGTGGCAGGTATAGCCGTTGGGAATCCGCTCCAGATAATCCTGGTGTTCAGCTTCCGCTTCCCAGAAGGTCTTAGCCGGAGTGACCGGCGTCACCGCCTTGCCCGGCCACAGGCCGGACGCGTTGACGTCTTCAATCGTGTCCAGCGCGACCTGTCGCTGATCCTCCGTGGTGTAGAAGATCTCGGAGCGATAGCTGTCGCCGACATCATTGCCCTGCCGGTTCAGCGTCGTGGGGTCATGGATCTGGAAAAAGTAAGCCAGAATATCACGATAGGTCGTCACGCTCGGGTCATACTCAATCTCAATCGCCTCGGCGTGGCCGGGATGATTGCGATAGGTCGGGTTGTCATTTCTTCCGCCAGTATAGCCGACGCGCGTATTCAGCACGCCCGGCTGCCTTCGGATCAGGTCCTGCATGCCCCAGAAACAGCCGCCCGCCAGGATCGCGATGTGGGTTTCGGTGCTCATGAGTTGGTCTCCCTGGTCTCGTTAATCTGTGGTCTCGTTAAACAGCGGCACAAATTCGCCATAGCCTTCCGCCTCCAGCTCCTCGAGCGGGATGAAGCGCAGCGAGGCGGAATTGATGCAGAAACGGGCGCCCGTGATGTTGCGCGGCCCGCCCGCATAGGCGCGCTCCGGCCCGTCCGGGAAGACGTGGCCCAGATGGCTGTCGCCATCGCGCGAGCGCACTTCAGTCCGGCGCATGCCATGGCTGGTGTCCATGCGGTCAACGACATGATCCTTCGCGACCGGCTGAGTGAAGCTCGGCCAGCCGCACCCGGAATCGTATTTGTCATAGGACGCAAACAACGGCTCGCCCGACACGATGTCGACGTAAAGCCCGTCTTCCTTGTTGTCGTAATGCTCACCGGTGAATGGGCGCTCGGTGCCGTCCTCTTGGGTGACCCGGAACTGCTCCGGCGTCAGGCGGGAGACCGCGTCATCGGTTTTCGTATAGCGTTTTTGATCGGTCATTCTTCCCTCCATCTGGCGTCGGATAACAAGATGGGCCTCGCTCCGCCAAAGCGCCAATCGGACGCGTTCAAAAAACAGTGATCAGCGCCAGCAATTCAAGCCCGAAAACGCCAGCGGCGCTCGCCGTGAAGCGAACGCCGCCGGTCTGCCTTGCGGTAGAGCGCCGCTTAGTTCGGACCAATGGCGCGGCCGGGCGTCCACGGGGCGCCTTCGCCGTCCATCGCCGCTTCAAAGGCCGGGAGGGTCTCCTCGATCAACGTGGTGAGCCGGGCCCGGATGGGTCCGAACTCGGCCTCGGCATGGCCCAGCTGCTCCTCATGCGCCGGTGAGGGCCCATAGGTGGCGTTCGCCGTGCCCAGCACAGCAAAGCTCAGGCGCGAGCCGACCGTGGAGGGCTGCGAGCCATAAAAGCCGCCATGGCTTTGATTGCCGCCCAGCGCTTCTTCGATCTCGAACAGCTCCTGGCGCATGGCTTCCAGCTGATCGTCCAACTCGCCCGGCGCGGTGCGCGAGCGATGCAGGGCCGACTGCAACACCTGCAGCTCGGTTTGGGTCTGGGCGATGCTGGCGTTGGCGGCCGAGACCTGGCGCTGCAGATCGCCGATCCGCTCCCAGAAGGCGACGACATCGTCATCGGGAGAGCCCGGAAGGGCGCCTTCGGTCAGACGCTCCACCTCGATGGTCTGCGCCTCGCCGATAGTGACCGTCTCGCCGTCATGCTGACGCACCAGCTCGACGGAATAGGTGCCCGGCCCGACCAGGAAGCCGGAGGTTTCCGTTTCCGGCGTGTCCGGCGCCGTCACGGCGCCGGTCGACGGATAGGTCAGATTCCAGGCGACCCGGTGGAAGCCGGCGGTCACGGGCCCCGGCAAACGGCGCACGACATCACCTTCGCTGTCGCGGATCACCAACCAGATGCGCGGCGGCGCTTCGCGGCGTTCGGCTTCAACGACGTCAAAGCCCGGGAAGGGGGTATCCTCCATCGCCTCATTCGCGTCACGCTCAGCGTCTTGACGCACTTCCTCGGAGGTTTGCAGACCCTCGGCCAGATAATAGGTGATCGTCGCTCCGAATTCAGGGTTCTGAGCGTAGAAATAGCCATGGCCCTGATAGCCGAACGGACCAAAGCCCAGCTCGTGCTGTTGCTGGTACCACCAGGCCCGGCGCACCGGGAAGAGGCGGGTTTCTTCCTCCAGCATCTCCTCGGTCACGCCCCGCAGCGGCGAGATATCATCGAGCACATAGATGGAGCGCCCGAACGTGCCGACGACCAGGTCGTCTTCACGCTCATGGATCAGCACGTCGCGCGCCGGGATCGGCGGCATGCCGTTCTTCAGCTGCACCCAATTTTCCCCGCCATCAACGGTGAAATAGACGCCGAACTCCGTGCCGATGAACAACAGGTTCGGATCTTCATGGTCCTGCACGATGCGCCAGACCAGATTATTCTCCGGCAGACCGTTGGTGATCATCCGCCAGGTGCGGCCGTTATTGTCCGAGCGCAGCAGATAAGGCGTGAAATCGCCCTGCTTGTGATTGTCGAGCGCCATGTAGACGACGCCCGCGTCAAAGCGGGACGGCTCAAAATCATTCACATAGGCGAGATCGGGAACGCCGCGCAGGCTGCCGGCCTCGGTCTCGGTCCAGCTGGCGCCGCCATCGGTGGTGACCTGAATGAGGCCGTCATCCGTGCCGGCATAGATCACATTCTCATCGACCGGCGATTCCGCCAGCGCGCTGATCGTGTTGTAGACCGACATGGCATAAAGGTCCCAACCCGCGTCCCAGGACCATTGCCGGCCCATGATCGGCAGCAGCATGCGGTCTTCATCGCGGGTCAGATCCCCGGAGATCGGCGTCCAGCTGTCGCCGCGGTCGTTCGACCGCCACACCCGCTGGGAGGCGTGGTAGAGCCGGGTCGGCTCGTGGGAGGACACCACGATCGGCGCGTCCCAGTTGAAGCGTTCCGCCGGCTCGCCCGGCTGCGGCTGGGCGCGGATATAGATGATCTCGCCGGTGGTGCGGTCGAACCGCACCAGATTGCCCTGCTGCCAGCTGGAATAGGCGATGTCGGGATTGCCCGGCTCGATATCCGGCTCGTGACCGTCGCCGAACAGGGTCACTTCCCAATCCGAATTGCGGATGCCGTGACGGCTGTCGGTGCGGGACGGCCCGACCTGGGTGTTGTTGTCCTGGGTGCCGCCATACACGTTGTAGAACGGCTCGGCGTCATCGATGGCGATGTCGTAGAATTGGGTGATCGGCATATTGGCGATGAAACGCCAGGTCTCCTGATCATCCAGCGTCTCATAAAGACCGCCGTCAGAGCCGACCAGCATGTAATCCGGGTCCGTCGGGTGGAAGCCGATCGCGTGGTCGTCCACGTGCTTGTGGTCGTTATTGATATCGTAGAACGTCGCCCCGCCATCGTCGGAGAACTGGGTCGTGTTCGACACCAGGATGATCCGGTCGAAATGGTGCGGGTGGGCGTAGAGCTCCTGATAGTAATGCGGGCCGGTGCCGCCGGAGACCGTGTCGGACATCATCGTCCAGCTCTCGCCGCGATCGGACGAGCGGTAAATCCCGCCCTCACGGCGATTGGTCTCAATAGCCGCATAAACGATGTCTGGATTTTGCGGCGAGATGGCGAGGCCGATCTTGCCCATATTCCCGCTTGGCAGGCCGCGGGTGACTTCGCGCCAGGTCTCCCCGCCGTCGTCGGAGACATGAATGCCGCTTTCCGGCCCTGCGCCCATATAGGCGGCGACGGTGCGGTGGCGCTGCCAGGTGGCGGCGACCAGGCGGTCGGGATTGCGCGGATCCATCACGATGTCGGTCACGCCGGTCCATTCGCCCGCCGACAGGACCAGAGTCCAGCTCTCCCCGCCATCGGTGGATTTATAAAGACCCCGCTCGCCGCCGGAGGACCAGAGCGGGCCCTGGGCCGCAACCCAGAGCGTATTGGAATCATCAGGGTGAATGATGATTTCGGAGATCCGCTCGGACTCTTCCAGCCCCATATGCTCCCAGGTCTGGCCGCCATCGCGGGACCGATGAATGCCATCGCCATAGCCGGCATGGCGGCTGCCGGTGTTTTCCCCGGTGCCCACCCAGATCACATGTGGGTTATTCGGGTCCACCGTCACCGTACCGATGGAGTAAATCCCGGTATCGTCGAAGATCGAGCTCCAGGTGGTGCCGGCGTTATCCGTGCGCCAAACTCCGCCCGAGCCGACGCCGACAATCCAGGTCGAGGGGTCTTCAGGCAGAATCTCAATGTCGGAAATCCGCCCGGACATCAGCGCCGGGCCGATCGACCGAAACTCAAAGCCGGAGAATGTCCCCGAGCTCAGCGGCCCTTCGTCCGCCTCAGCGTCGTCCGCTGGTTGGGCGCAGGCCGTCGGCGCCAGCGCGCCCATCACCAATACCGCCGCGATTAATCCGCGCATCGTCAATCCTCCCCTGGGCGCACCGCCCGAATAAAACTGGCAAAGACCCTAACCGCTCTGGGGCGAATGAGAAGGGAGGCGCGACGATTTTAACCATCTCGTCAGCTTCGAGCGGCTTGACCGCCCGCGCGGCTTGGCGACCATGGCGGCCATGAAAATCAACAAGCTTATCCGCGACATCCACCATTGGGGCTCGCCCATATTGATGCTGCCGCTCGGCGTGATCATCATCGCCGGGCTGTTCTTGATGCTGAAGAAGGATGTCGACTGGATCCAGCCGCCCACCCAACGCAGCGCCATCGCCGTCGAGGGCGCACCAACAACCACGCTCGCCGAGCTTTACGAGGCCGCCGCCGCCATCCCGGAGCTGGAGATCACAAGCTGGGATCAGTTCGACCGCATCGACGTGCGCTCCGACCGCGGGGTGGTGAAATTCATCGCCCCCAATCGCTGGGAAGCACAGATCGATATGATCACGCTTGAGGTGTTGTCGCTGGACTACCGGCGCTCCGACCTGATCGAGCAGATCCACGACGGCAGCTTCTTCGCCGACTGGGTGAAGACTTTCATTTTCCTGCCCGTGGGTGTGGTGCTGCTGATCTTGTGGCTGACCGGGATCTGGATGTTCTTCGAACCCTATGTGAAGCGCTATCAGCGCAAGAGACGGCGCGAGGCGAGAGCGCCGGCGGAGTAGCGCGCCATGCCAGACGGTTCGGTCGGCGAAATCATCGAAATGGCCTGGGCTGATGAGGTCAGCTTTGAGGCCATCGGCGCTGCGACCGGCCTGAGCGAAGCCGCGGTGACCGCCGTGATGCGCTGGGAGCTCAAACCTTCAAGCTTTCGGATGTGGCGCAAACGGGTCAGCGGCCGGGCGAGCAAGCACGCAGCGCGAGGCAACTAAACGCCAGCGCCAAGCTTGGCCAACACCACCAATCCGGACCCTTCCGATGTAGCGCCTGCGCCGGCGATTGCGCAGTGGGCTACACACGCCGAAAGACGATTTCCAGGCGAATTTATAAAGTTTTAGATTGCTTTTCCATCACGCCTGTGTGGTTAATTCCCTCGTTTGCGCCATTGCTGGTTGCAACGCGAACTCAAGACCTCACGGGGGCGACACCATGTATGATCAAAGCACTTTCGCCGAAACCGCACCACCTCCGAGCGTTTACCGCCATGGCTGGTTCCCCAAGCCGGGCAGCCGCGCCTGGCAGGCCTTCCATGAAGAGCTCGACGCCGCCGCCAAGGCCGGCTCGCTCGACGATCTCGACCCGACAGTTCAGGCCTTGCTGGACTATCTGCAAGGCGAGCCGACGGTCGCCTATCTGATGGCGTCGGCGTGCCGCCAGAACGCCACGATGATCAATGCGAAAAACAACAATAATCCGCCGCTCGACACCGATGGCGTGCCGCTGCCGTGGATTCCCGATGCGGAGTATTTCTGCCTGGTCTGCAACTATCTGCTGACCCGCTGGCCGCATTATCTGCACGATGATCTGGTCGGGCTGCCCTTCTCCTCCTTCACCGTGGGGATTGATCCGACTTTGCCAGGCTCGCAGCTTTTGGGCCTGCCGGAATTCAATGAGAAAATGGGCGCGGTGCTCAGTAAATGGCACCAATTCCTGGCCACCCTGCCCTCCGCCCAGGGCTTCGCGGTGGAAGGCCAGCAGTGGCTGTCACCGGAAGCCAAGGCGTCCTACCAATTCGACGACTGGCAGCAGGATCAATCCAGCCTGCCCTACTGGACCTCGTGGAATTCCTTCTTCACGCGGCAGTTCAAGGATCCGGCCACCCAGCGTCCGATCGCCGGGCCGGACAGCAACCAGATCGTCAACTGCCCCAATGACGGCTCGCTGTTTCGCTGGGACCGCCAGGTCAACGCGGATGATACGTTCTGGTTCAAGGACATGAATTACTCGCTGCGCGATATTCTAAGCTCGTCGGACGCCAGCCAGCAGTCGATCATCGATCAATACGGCCTGGTGGACATGTTCACCGGCGGCTACGTCTTCCAGACCTATCTCAATCCCTACAATTTCCACCGCTGGTGGGTCCCGGTGAACGGCACGATCCTGTTTGATCCGCTGGTCATTCCCGGCGCCTATTTCAACAAGCTGGTCCTGCCCGACTTCGGCGGCGCAACGACGGCCTCCCTGCCCTATCTGGCCGAGGTGAACGCCCGCGGCCTGATTGTGTTTGAGACCGCCGATTATGGCCGCGTGTGCTGCATCCCGCTGGGCATGAGCGAGGTGTCCACGATCAGCTTTGACGCCGGCATGGTGAAGGGCGCGACCGTCACCAAAGGCCAGGAAATGGGCATGTTCAATTATGGCGGCTCGTCCTTCGTGATCCTCTACGAAAACCTACCCGGCAAAGAGCTGCTCTTCCTGAATGATCAGGGCGAGTTCTTCCCGCAGCGGCCCGAGGGCGCGACCAGCAGCGCCGGATCAGGGGCGAACGTCACCAATATCGGCTCCCAGATCGGCGTTTGGTATTCGCGCTGATCCGCGTCTTGAGGAAAGGAGTCCGCCATGTGCACCACGATGATCATCACCAAAGGCGCGTGCGCCGACGGCGCCATGCGGGTCACGCATTCCGACGACAATGAATTGTCCGACCAGCGCCTGATCTATGTGCCGGCGATGGACCACCCGGAGGCCGCAACGCGGGCCGTCGTCGCCGGAACCAATGACGCCTACCCGCGCCTGGTCAGCGATGCGCGCGGGCCCAATTACGAGCTTGAAGGCTATCCGCTCACCCAAGCCATCGGGCATATTCCGCAGGTCGCGCACACCTACGCCTATTTCGATGGCAGCTATGGGGTGATGAACGAACATAATCTGATGTTCGGCGAATGCACCAATGGCGCAAAATACCAGCCCGACTTCGTCTCCCAGGCCGAGGCCGCAGAGAAGGGCGTGCAAAGCCGCTTGTTTTACAGCGCGGAATTGTCCCGCATCGCGCTGGAGCGCTGCACCAAGGCGCGCGAGGCCGTCGAGCTGATGGGCCAGCTCATTGACGAATACGGCTATTTCTCCACCGGTGAGACTTTGCTCGTCGGGGATGAGGACGAAGCCTGGGTCTTTGAAATGTGCGCCCTGCCCGATCAGCAATACCACTCCGCCTGGGCGGCCCAGCGGGTGCCGGACGGGCATCTCTTCGTCGCCGCCAACGAGTTTCGGATTCGCGAGCTGATCAAGGGCAATCCCGATCAGCTCTGGTCGCCCTTGCTGGAGCCTGGAGTCCAGAAACTAGGCTGGTGGACGCCGGACGATGGGCCGATCGACTGGCTGCCGACCATCAGCCAAGGCGAATACGCTCACCCCTATTATTCGCTGCGCCGGGTGTGGCGGGTGTTTGACCGCGCCAACCCCGATCTGGGCTTAAGCCCGTGGGTGAACGGCAAAAGCTTCACCACCGATTATCCCTTCTCCGCGCCGCCGCAGCGTCCGCTGACCCGGCGGGAGATTTTCGACCTGTACCGCGACCACTATGAAGGCACGCAATTCGACATGACTAAAGGGGTCGCGGCCGGGCCGTATGGCGATCCGCATCGCTTCTATGGCCCCTATGACGGCGCGCAGAATAATATCTCCGAAGAAAGGCTTTATGGCGCGTGGGAGCGGTCGATCTCGGTTTTTTATCAGGGCTACCTGACCGTTTGCGAGACCCGGCCGGACGCGCCGGAGTTGACCAAGGGCGTGTGCTGGTTCGGCCCGGACGTCGCTTACACCACCTGTTTCACGCCCTTCCCGTCGAAGATGACTGATCTGCCGAAAGTCTATCAAACCGGCGATCCCGAGGTGTTTGACCGCGAAACCGCCTGGTGGGCGTTCGACTTCGTCGGCAACTGGTCCCGGCTCAACTTCCAACGCATGTGCAAGGCGGATATCAAGCCGCTGCAAACCGAGCTGGAGACCGCCGGCGAGGCGGCGCTGGCGGACTGGGACAAACAGGCGAGCGATCCAGGCCAGCTGACCGAAGCGGCCTCCGCCTTCGGCGAAGCGCTCGTTGCGCGCTGGTGGACGCTGGCGGACACGCTGATCGCGAAATATTCCGACGGCTATGTGAACGGCCGCGTCAGCACGCCGCAAAACACCTTGCCGAAGCCGATCGGCTATCCCTCCGACTGGCTGGGAGAGACAGATTATCCAGACGGTCCAACGACTTACGACATGAAACTATGACACTCCGGCGTCCGGTGGCCGCTCGCGATAGCACATCCCAAATAACGGATGACGATGCGAAGACAAAAATACACGCGGTTCGATTTTGATCGGACCGCCTCGCGTTCAATCTGATTTTGATCTTCGAAACAGCGTGGGCCGGCGCTTCAGAAGTCTCGCGTGCTTCACCGGGGAACGTGAAGAGAAACTTATGAGCGCCGACCGCGTGCTTCGGCCCGCATTACGCAGCCAGGGAGCTGACTGCCGCGATGACACCGGTGAATACGACCGCAACCAGGGCCAAATTGATCACCATGGCGAATGCGGTGTGACCAGCATTGTTTCCAGACAAGGACATCTCGTTCTCTCCTAAGCGTTCTTAACGACCAACCATATGGCTTGCCCGGTCGGTTTCTTGGTTGCCGGGCTTTGCCAGAGGCGCTGGGGTGTGTTCCCGTTCGCCTCGAGAATGTTTGTAGCTGGGCCCTCATCGCTTTGCAACAAAAAAATATCGAAAAACGATATAAATTTTTCGAAAGGCGATATGAACGTTCGGTAAGGTCGCGGCCAGCTAGCGGTAAGAACGGCGCGCCGCGCGGCGCACAAAGCCGGCTAGTAATCTGATTGCGCTTGTGAAAAGACGTGATTGGCCCCGCCTCTCAGGGGCGGTGATCGCTGTTCTACGGCGCCTCAACAATGTGGTCTCCTCGCATTCGTTAAAGCAAATTCATTGTGGTCGCGGCTCGAAGGCCGTCTTTTTTTCCTTCGCGTCCGCTCAATTGGGCGCGAAGCGGCCACCTTTTCCCGGCTCAACCGCTCAACCCGTCGCCCCCCACCCATGTTTATCCGGCGTTGAGGCGACAGACTCCCCGAGATCGCCCGGGCTCTTGAAGGGCTCGGCTCACGGCGCACTCGATCAAACCGAACAGATGGACTATCAACCCGCGGCGCTCCCATAAAAAGTGAGGGCGACACGGGGCTCAGGTCACGTCTTACTCGGAATGTGGAACCTCGAAGCGACGATCAAGGCGTTCGAGTCCGACCTTGAAGAGGCTTAAGACTGACCGTCGAGGCCAGCACGGAGGCGACCAATTGGACGGTATGCGCACTGTGTCGCAAGCCGCAGATTTTGCGTTCAGTCTTATAGCGACCAGTGCAAGATGCGGTGGCGTTCCTATCTTGTGTGGACGGCCTCCCACGCGCTTTACGCCTGCGCCAGGGATGGTAACACTAGAGCGACCGAACGTTGCATAACCTATGACAGGCTCTGCTATGATCCAGCCCTTTACCGTCCTGTTTGGTGCGCTGTTCGCGCTCGTCAGCACGGTCCCCGCGCCGCCCGAAGACATCGTTCAAACGACCTCATCGGCGGTGCTTGAGCGGGTTGTGGCGCTCCGCCCTGATTACCCGGCCACGGCCGATGAACTCGAGGAGGAGCTCCTTCGTCTCCTCGAACCGGTGATCGATTTCGACGCGTTTGCCCGCGGGGTGATGGGGACCAATACTTATGATGCCGCGTCTATAGAACAGCGCACGGCGTTTGCCGCGGCGTTTCGGACCACCCTCGCCGAGCTTTACGCCCGCGCCCTCGTGACCCAGGAGATCACCAGCATAGAATTTGTTGAAACGGTCCGGTCCGGTGATAACCGCGCCAGTGTGCAGACCATCGTGGTGATCAGTGACGGAACGCGGTTCAGTGTTCAGTACTCGATGCGCCTAGATGACGACGGCCAATGGCGGGCCCGTAATCTTATCGTCGATGGGGTGAATGTGGGGCTTACCTACCGCAATCAATTCGCGAGCGCTTCGCAGGCCAAAGGTGGTGATCTCGACGCTGTGATCGCGACGTGGCCGGAACGTCTTGCGCAGAGGTAGGGGCGGGCGTTCCGAGGGTCCGGACCCTAATCGTCGAGTGCGTGGATTAGCGCGGGCAACAAGGTGAGATTGATCGCGAGGGAGGCCAGCAGGGCCGCTCCCGCCAAGCCACCAAAATACTGCGTCGGCGTAAACGTCGAAATCATCAGCACAGAAAAGCCAATCGCTGTCGTCAATGTCGTGATGAAAAGGGCGCGGCCCACATTGTCCTGGGCGGCGCGCACAGCGTCGGCCTTGGGGGCGCCCGCGCGGCGCTCCAGGCGGTAGCGGTGCAAATAGTGAATGGCGTTATCGACGCCGATGCCGACCACAATTGAGGTGATCGTCACGGTCATCAAATCAAAGACAATCCCGAAATACCCCATGGCGCCCAGGAACCCGGCGGCGGCTGCAATGTTGGGAATGATGCCGATCACGGCCATGCGGAATGAGCGTAGCAGGACCACGAAAAGTGTGAAGGTGAGGATAAAGACGCCCACAAACGTCGTTAATTGGGAACGGACGAAGCTCTCCAGCATATTGCCAAAAAGGACACCCACGCCGGATACTTCCACGTCGCCGGGGGCGAGGCCCAACGCAGTCGCTTCGTCATAAATCGCGGCGATCAAGTCATTCCGGTTAAAGCCCGGCTCGGTCTCTTGAATTCGTAGGCTGATGCGCAAGAGGCCGGCTTCAGGTGACGCAAAGGGACCAATTAATTCTTCGCGTAATGACGGAGGCAATTGACCGATAACCCCAGCGAGTTGCAGGGAGTTCAGCGCTTGGCCGTCGTTGAACGCTTGGGCGACCGCGTCCAGGGTTGCGACTGAGAGAACCTTGCCGACTTCTGGACGCCGGGCTAGGGCGTCGCCCAATTGCCGGGCGACTTCGACCTTATCGTCGGTATACCAATACCGTTGAGGGTAGGCGTCAGCCACCTCGGTAAAGAAATCGTCCGTGTCCGCCACGTCTTCAAAAGGGGCGAAGGTGATAAGGATATCGATAGAGCTGGTGCCGCCGAAGCGCTCATCGATGTAGACTAGGCTTTCCTTCACATCCGTCCCATCACGGAAATAGTCGATCAACCGACTATCCCAGCTCAGCTTCTGTGCGCCGTAGACGCTCGCACCCACGCCAAGGACCGCAAGGGCGACGACGCCCCAACTCACCTTCCGCCCCATCCATAAGAGGCCCCGGCTGATGGCGGGCCGCGTTGCAACGCCTTCGTTCGTCTCCGTCTGTACAGCGCCGACAAGTTTGAGCGCGGCAGGAAAAAACGTCACATTCAGGACAAAGGTGATCGCAATGGCTAAGCACATAATCAAACCGAACTCACGGATCGGCAGGACATCGGAGAGGAGAAGCGCCGCAAATGCTGCCGTGGTTGTCAGTCCCGTGAACAGGCATGGCGCAAACTTATCGACCATGGTTTGATCGATCAGCGCCTTGATGCCTTTGGTCTCACCGGCCTGGCGGCTGAGTTCGCGAAGGCGGACCACCAGATGGACGCTGAATGCTGTGCTGAAGATAATAACCAACGATACAGAGCTGCCCGAGATGACCGTTAAGGGCCGCCCCAAAAAGGCCACGAGACCCAAAGAGATCAGTACGCCGATCAGCGCCGTGGATAGGCACATCGCCGCCCAACGCCAATGCCGGAAGAAGAAGCTGAGACAGACGAAGACCAACACGACCGCCGCAGCGCCGAACATGATCGTATCGCGCTGGGCATAGCGGGCCATATCCGTTGCAATGGCGGGCAGCCCGGACAAATGCACAATGGCATTGCCGGAGAAATCGGCCTGGATCGTCCGCAGTTGCGCCATCAATGCGGCCATCTCTGCGGCGTTTTCATTGCGTGCCAGGCGCACCTCTTCTTCAAGGCGGCGTAGGGCCTGCTGGTCGGCGCCGCCCATTGCCCGCATCGCGCCAAGCTCTGCAATCAGATCTTGTAACGCGGTGGCGGGGGCCAGGTCGATCCGCATCGCGGCCGCTGTGCCATCCGCACTAATAAGGAGCTCCCGATACAAAGGGCTCTCGGTCAGCTCAGTGCGCGCCATCTCCAGGTCCGCCGCGTCGTCGCGCAGCGTGTTGAAGCCCTCGGCAAGGTCTGACAAGGCAATGGGTGGGCTCTGCAAGAGGGGAGCATCAAGGATCGACGTGACCCCGACGACGCTGGGCAGGTCAGCGACCTGGTGTTGGATTTCCGCGATGTCGGTCAACGCGCCGCGCGTAAACAGACCTTCGCGCGTTGGTTCATAGGTCAGCACAATGAATTCATCGCCGCCAAACTCAGCCGTGGCGGCGCGATAAGTGGCGAGGGCCGGGTCGTTCTCAGCGATCAAATCCGTCGTGGATGCATTAAAGCTTAGCTTTGGCAGCTCCAAAGCCGCGGCCACCACTCCGGCCGCGATCAGCGCAAGGAGAAGCAGAGGCACGCGCAAGGCGGCGAGATAAACCTGCCGAAGCAAGCTAGTCATCGAGGAACGGGTCCTCGGCTGTGACCCTCCCGTCATTCACCAAGAACTCCCGCCGCTGCAAATACGCATCCCGCATCAGGAGGTAGCGGTCACCGGTCAAGGCGCCCCGCGCGTCGACAAATTGCGCGCTGGTGCTCAGGGTGCTGAGGGTCAGATAGGCGGCTATTGCTTCCGTGTCGTCGATATAAAAGGGCACGGTTGCTGGGATGAACGTCGACCTGCCCACCAGGTCGCGCAGGGTCGAACTGCCCAAGACCGGCAGGACCAGATAGGGTCCGCTCGGCACCCCCCACACCCCAAAGGTTTGGCCCAGGTCCTCGTCGCCTCGGGTCAGCCCCATGCCGCTGGCGACATCGAAGAGCCCGCCAATCCCGAGGGTGGTGTTCACCCCAAACCGGGCAAAGGTGGTCGCGCTGGCTCGAGGTTTGCCTTGCAGGAGTTGATTGGCGAACGTCGTTGGCTCGCGCACATTTTCAAAGGCATTGGCAATGCCCGCCTCCACCGGGTCCGGCGTCACAACTGTGTACCCGTTGGTCAGGGGGAGGATGATCGCCTCGTCTAAAGCCTCATTAAAGCCAAAAACCGCTCGGTTTAGCGGCTCCAACGGGTCGCCAGGGGTGCGTGTCTCAACCGACGCACAGGCCGAGAGCGCAAAGGCGACAAGGCCCATCACCGTTAGTCGAATCATGTTCATTGCTAATCTGTGGCCCCGTGAAGCCTACGCGTTACGTTGGTCTAAATATGGTTGTAAAGCCGGACTGACCTTGCCCTTTAGCGTTACCACAAAATCGCTAATGGGCCGTTTCCGATTAAATGTCGCGCCGTTAAGAATGGAACTCGTGTCAATAATTGACCAGCATATTAACTTCAGAGACTTACAACCGTAACCGCGCGTCGTGTGATACAGTTTGCGTCACACTCTAATTTGCAACCGGTTGCAGCAGCTATGATTGGCGCTTGTTGATTTCGGTAGACATCATCGGGCCATATCGGTTCCACCAAAAGCGGACCGTCTCATGGCTTATGTCGATGCCGCGCTCATGGAGCAAATCCTCCACATTCCGCAGCGAGAGCGGGAATCAGATGTACATCATCACCGCGAGGCGGATCATCTCTGACCTGAGACCCTTCAGTCCCTCGTTTATTTCGAGAGTCTGAGCCTTTCATAGTCCATGGTTTGAGGCCTGGCGAGCGTGCCGGGAGCGGAGCCCTCGGTTAGCTCGAGCGACCGGCACGCTGCGGGCGTCAGCCCGCCCAGCGATGAGTGAGGCCG
>CAZAGE010000046.1:0-25273 GCA_964484345.1 uncultured Oceanicaulis sp.
ACAGGAAGCCGTTGAAAAACGGCATCCCGGCCATCGACAGCGCGGCGATGGTGCCCCCTTCGATGATCTTGCGCGCGAGGCCTTCCGCGATGGCGGTTTTGCCAACGCCGGGATCGCCCACCAGCAGCGGATTATTCTTGCGCCGGCGGCACAGAATCTGGACGCAACGCTCCACTTCGTGGGCGCGGCCGATCAGCGGGTCGACTTCGCCTTCGCTGGCCTTGGCGTTGAGGTCGACGCAATAGGCCTTGAGGACATCGTCCTTATCGTCCGCCTCTTCGGTGGGCGTCTCCGCCTCATCATCCTCGTCGTCAGCGCCGCGCGCCGGGCGCGCTTCGCTGGCGCCAGGCTTCTTGGCGATGCCATGGGAGATGAAGTTGACTGCGTCGTAGCGGGTCATGTCCCGTTCGGCGAGGAAGTAGGCGGCATGGCTTTCGCGCTCGGCGAACAAGGCGACCAGCACATTGGCGCCGGTGACTTCGTCGCGGCCGGAATTTTGAACATGGATCACCGCACGCTGGATGACGCGCTGGAAGCCGGCGGTGGGCTTGGCCTCTTCGCCGCTATCGACGACCAAGCTTTCCAGCTCCTCGTCGACATATTCCAGAAGCGTATCTCGAAGCTCGTCGACATCCACGTCGCAGGCGCGCATCACCGCGCCGGCGTCTTCATCCTCGCACAAAGCAAGCAGGAGATGCTCCAGCGTGGCGTATTCGTGTTTGCGCTCGTTCGCTGAGGTCAGCGCACGGCCGAGGCTTTGTTCGAGGGCGGGTGAGAAAGAGGGCAAAGGCCTAATCCTTTTCCATGGTGCACTGTAACGGGTGCTGCGATCTGCGCGCCGCGTCCATCACCTGGGCGACCTTGGTCTCGGCCACCTCGTAGGTGAAAACGCCGCACACACCCACTCCATGTTGGTGCACGTGAAGCATGATGCGAGTCGCATCGTCTTGGCTCTTGTGAAAAATCTGCATCAAAACACCGACGACAAATTCCATCGGCGTATAATCGTCGTTTAAAAGCAATACTTTATACATTGAGGGGCGTTTTGTGCGCGCGCGCGGCTTAACAACAACGCCGGTTTCGCGTTGGTCATCGCCGGGATTTCGCGGTTCGCTCATCGTCCTCAAGGCTCGTATCGGCCGGCGCCAAATCACGGCGCTCTAATCAAATTAGATATGTATCCGGCCCCGGCTGGAAACCCCCTAAGGGCGGGTTGGCTGCAGCCGGAGACATATTCGCCGCAATCCTCAGGCCTTAGGCGGGCAAAAAAAAGCCCGGCGCGCAACCGAGCCGGGCCAGTCAGGGAGGATCCGGAGCGGCGCGCGTGTCACCCATACCGGGACGCGCGCCGCAATTCGGGTCAGCGTCTTAGCGCTGGGACTGCATGGCCTCGACGGCCGCGACCATACGGTCGTTCAGCGGCTTGAAGCTGTCTTTCATCATCGCGCTGACAAGGTCGGAGGCCTTGTTCACTTCAGAAAGATAGGCGTCGAGAGACGACTTAGTGTAGTCGGCCTGGATCTCAATGAGCTCCTGCACGGACTTGGCGCCGGCCATGGTCTTGGCGGCGGCGACGCCGTCTTCCATGGACTTCTTAGCGAAGGCCAGCGTGGAGGCGTTGAGCTCTTCGATCGACTTGGAGGTCGAGGTGGCCGAGGAGATCACCGCGTCGACGGTGTCCTTCTGGAAAGCGCTGAAATCGTTGATCGCGGACAAAGACTTCTCGAAGCCTTCTTTGATCGCTTCGTTGGAGGCGGTGGTCACGGTCTCAAAGGTTTCTTGAGCAGCATCTTTTTTCGCAGCAGCCATGGGAGCATCTCCTGTGATTTGGCGCGGGGCAGAGGGTTTGCGCGTCGCGGGCTTCGGCGCAGAATTGGGCGCGGCTTTCGCCGGAACCGGCTTGGCAGCGGAATTCGGAGTATCAGGCGTCTTCACCGGGGCGGGCTTAGCGGGCGCAGTCTTCGCCGCGACCGGCTTGGCCGGAGCGGGCTTTTTGGCGGGCGCTTTCGCCTTTGCAGCCGCGGGCTTCGCTTTCGCAGGTGCAGCTTTTACCGCCGATTTCGCCGTGGCGGGCTTCTTCGCAGGGGTGCTTTCATTCGCCATGACAAGACCTTTCCGGTTTCGACCACTCTTCGCGGTCGCAGCAATATCGCCAATCTCCCTGCCGAAATCAAGTCTTTTTTTGTGCGCTGCACAAAAGTCGAATACCACGCTCGGTTAACGGCGCAGAAACTTCGGTGGGGCAAGGATTTCCGGCATGATCCGGTGCTTTGTTCTGCTTATCGCCAGCGCATTCATGATCGCGCCCGCCGCGGCCAGCGATCGTTATGCGGTTTTCGTCGCTGATATGGGCACAGGCGAGGTGCTTCACGCCCGCTCGGCGGATGCGCCGCGCCACCCCGCTTCGCTCACCAAAATGATGACGCTCTATCGCCTTTTTGAAGCGCTGGAGGCAGGCGAGGTCACACTGGAGACCGAGCTGAGCGTCTCCGCCGAGGCCGCTTCGCGTCCCGCCTCGCATCTGGGCCTGTCTGAGGGTGAAACCATTCGCGTCGAAGACGCCATCCGCGCCCTGATCATCCAGAGCGCCAATGATGTCGCGGTCGTTGTCGCCGAGCATTTCGCGGACAGCGAGGACGCATTCGCCGCGGACATCACGGCACGCGCACAGGCGCTAGGCCTGACCGGCACCACCTTCCGCAACGCATCCGGCCTGCACCATCGTGAGCAGCTCACCACCGCGCGCGACATGGCCCGCCTCGCCTATGCCCTGCGCCGGGACTTCCCAGAGTTTGCGCCCTACTTCGCCGAAACGCGTTTCGTCTGGCAGGGTACGACGCACCGCACGCACAACACGCTGGTGGGCAATATGGAGGGCGTGGACGGGCTGAAGACCGGCTATATCCGCGCCTCCGGCTTCAATGTTGCGGTGACAGTCGACCGGAACGAACGCGAGCTTGTCGCCATCGTCATGGGGGGCGCGCGCCCCGCCGTGCGCGACGCCCATGCGCGCGAGTTGATCGAGGCCGCCTACGCCGCGCTCGCCGCCCGGGATCAAGGCCGCCTGCTCGCCACGCTCAACGCGCCGCGCCTCAACCCGGTGCGTGAACAAGTCTTGCTGACCGCCGAGCTGACCGACCAACTCCGGCCGATCGCGGTCGGCTCCGCCGCCGCCGCGCCCGCGGTGCAAGTGGTGTTCAATGATGAAGCCCCGCCGTCCCTGCCCATGCCTGGCGATTGGGCGATCCAAGTGGGCGCTTACACCAGCGAAGCGGCCGCGCGCGCGCGGCTTGAAACCATCGCAACACTCGGCGTCGATCCGCGCTTGTCGAACGCCGATCCCGTCGCGCAACCGCTGCAAGCAGGCGATCGGCGGCTCTGGCGGGCGCGCTTCGCCGGTCTCGCGGCAGACGAAGCCCGTATGGCCTGCCAGCGTCTGGAAGCGCGGGCAGAGCCGTGCTTCACCGTCGCGCCGCAAAACGGCTAGGCCCTAACGCCCCAACAGCGTATCGCGGGCTTCCTGAACTTTCGCCGCCAAAGCGTCGTTGCCGCCCGCATCCGGGTGAACCTTTTTCATCAGCTCACGATGCGCCGTCCGAATCTCATCCTCGCTGGCGGTCTCGCTGACGCCCAATATGGAGGCGGCTTCTTTGCGGGTCATGGCGCTGGATCGCGGCGCACCGCCGCGCGATCCGCCCTGGGCTCTCGGCCCGCCGCGCAGCGCCACAGCCAAAAGGCCCAGCGCAGCTGTTGCGAGCGGAACGCCCGCCACCCCCATGCCGCGCAGCGTCAAGGCCGCCCCTAAAATGATTCCCAACAAGCCAAGCACCACGCGCAGGCTCTGAGCCGCCTTCTGAGTCTTCATGCGCGCAAACAGCCAAGCCAAACCGACCAGCAAAGCGCACGCAAAGAGAAGTCCGTAAAGCAGGGTCATGGACGTGGATTTAGAACGGGATGCGTTCGCCCGCCAGACCGGGCAGCTTGAGAACGATCACCAATTCGCGCAATTCCTGGCGCGCGGCCACATGGCTCATGGTGAAAGGCATCGAAGATCCCGCTTCGGTCAAATCAATCAGGGTGAGTCCCGCCGGAAATAGCTCACGGTAGATTACTCGCTCTGAGAAACCGGGCGCCAAGCGGAAGCCGATCCGTTCCGACAAGCCTTTCAGGCCTTTTCCGACCCTGCGTTTGTTACGCGCGTCGAGCATGGAGATGCGATTGCGCATCACCACCCAATCAATAGTCGTTTTGTCCTGAAGCGCCTTTCGTTTGCGGGCCTCCCAGACCATTTCGGCATAAACGCTTGGCCGCCCAACCTCGAAGCTGTCCGGATCCACCTCAGCCAAAAGGGCGAAATCGACAAAGCTGTCATTGATCGGCGTGATCAGCGTATCCGCGCCCGCATGGGCCAATCGCGAGTAATGTGTGTCGCCGCCAGGCGCATCCACGATCACAAAATCGCAGCGGGCGCGCAGATCCGCGAGCGCCGCCGCCCAAGCGTCCGCTTCCTCAAGCTCAGCGTCGTCCAGGCTGCGCGCCCTGGAGACTGGCAGACGCGCGATTTCTGGCATCGGCAGAGCCACGCCGCGCGCTTGAGACCAGCGCACTCGATTATCCAGATACTGGCTTAGGGTCGCCTGGCGTAGATCGAGATCGATCACGCCGACAGACTTGCCCATCCGCATCAGTGCGACAGCCAAGTGGATCGCCACGGTCGACTTGCCCGCACCACCCTTTTCGTTGCCGATGACAATAACATGGCCGACCCCCGCCTCGCCTTCGGGCGAAGTCGGCGCGGTCGGCGCAGCGCTGAGCGTCTCGGTCATCAAGCGTCCTTCAGACGGCAGATCGGCCTGACATGTAGAATGATTTCAGCCTTCGGAGAAGTGAAACCACTTCAATCGGCTGCTAGCTGAAGCGGTGCACCGGTATAGTCGGCGGGCGCGCACCAATGGCCGGTTGCATCCAGTTCAGCGCACAAGCTGCGTGCAGCCGCCGGACTGTCCAGCGGGCCCGCCTTCAAACGCAGAAACACGCCGCGTTCGCCAAGGTCGACTTCGCTGACGCGGCCCTGCAGCGCGCCAAGCGCTTCCGGAGCCTCGGCCTGAAGGCTGGACCAGCCGGCCAGTAAGTTATTGTATTCGCGGTAAGACGCCAGGTGAACCGCGCTCATCAGGCTCTGCGCCCCGGTCAGGCCCGGCGCAGCGGCGGGCGCAGGCGAGTGTTGGGGCGTCATCGGCGGCTGCGGATCGGGGCGCGTCAGCGCACTCTCCAAAGCCGCCATCTCCGTCCCCGCCGCGCGCACGCGATCGGGCCGGTCCTGGGCCGTCTGAGTGAGCAAATCCGCCAGGCGCGCAGCCTGGATCGCCTCTGCAGTCAATGGCTGAGCATTTGGAGTCGAGGCGCAGCCGGACAGGACAGCGAGGGCGAGCAGGAGTGAAACCAGACGAAGCATGTAGGTTCACTACACCGAGTCGCTTGCGGGCGAATGCGCCTTGCGTCTAGCGTCCCGGCAAAAGCGAATGGAGCCTCTTCCCATGACCACGCCCCCGCTGGCGATGAACGCCGTGACCACCGTCGCCGACTTGCGGGCTTCGGTGAACGACTGGCGCAAGGACGGCCTGCGCGTCGGCTTCGTGCCGACGATGGGGGCGCTTCATGAAGGCCATCTCGCTTTGGTCCGTCAGGCGCTCGAGGCTGCAGACCGGGTCGTTGTGAGCATTTTCGTCAATCCGGCGCAATTTGCAGAAGGCGAAGATTTCGACAGCTATCCGCGCACGCTGGAGGATGACGCCGCCAAGCTCGCCCGCACCGGCGCGCAGCTGATCTACGCCCCAACCGCGCGGGTCATGTATCCAGAAGGCTTTGCGACCCAGGTACGCCTTGGCGGGCCCGCTGAGGGCTTGGAGAGCGCGGCGCGGCCGCACTTTTTCCACGGCGTGGCGCTGGTGGTGGCCAAGCTGCTCAACCAAGTCCGCCCGGATATCGCCGTGTTCGGTGAGAAAGACTATCAGCAATTGCTAGTGGTCCGCCGCTTGGCCGCCGATCTCGATCTCGGCGTCGAGATCGTCGCCGGTGAAACCGTGCGCGAGGCTGATGGTCTCGCCCTCTCCTCGCGCAACGCCTATCTAAGCCCGGACGATCGCCGCCGCGCCGGCGCGCTGAATGTGATCCTGTCCGAGTTTGCGCAAGCGCTGCGCAGCGGGGGGGATCCGGCTAAAGCTGAAGCCTCGGCGATGGCGAAAGCTGAACAGGCGTTCGACGCCGTCGACTATGTCACCGTTCGACACGCGCACACTCTCTCGAAGATGCCAGAAAGCCCGATTTCACACCCGGCTCGCGTGCTGGCGGCGGTCAAGGTTGGAACGACCCGTTTGATCGACAATATGCCGGTCTAGAAGCGCCGATCACCAGGCGCCGAGATCGATCAGCTTCCGCCGCAATTCCGCAGGCAATTCCTCGCCGCCGGTCTGTTTGGTGAGGTCCGCCGGGGCGTGCTCGGGCTTAAGGTAGCGCCAGCCCTGGAAAGGCCGCTTGGGCGCTGGGGCGGTCGGAATGATCTCCGGATCGAGCCAGATATGGCAGCGTTTGATGCCGTCGGAATCCACGAAGTCTTCAAGCTCGACAATACGCTGACGCGCCTGGATCACGCGCTTGATCACCCAGTAGAGCGATCCGCCGTCGAGGATTTCCTTGCCCCGCTTGGGCGTCATGCGGGTGGTGTGCGCCATAAGCTGGCCGTTCGGCGCGCAGGTGTCGCGCCAGCGTTCCAAATCTTCGATAGCGTCCGCGCCGACGCAAAGTTTGACCAAGTGAAGCGGCATGCTCTGCGAATTAGGGCGACTCCGCCGCCGCCTCAAGCGAGTCGGCTGAGGCTTCCTCAAACCGCATCTCTTCGATGTCGAAGCGCATGGTCTGCTCAAACGGCTGAAACATAGCCGAACCGGCCATATTCATGGACACGCCCGCCATGCGTGGGCCGTTGAGCGCCGGCTCGTTGACGAAGCGTTGCTCGAGCCGGAACTCGTTGATCCGCGCCGCCACGTTGGGCTTGAAACTCTCCGTGAGAAGAAAGCGGATCTCGGCAAGCTGGCCCAAAGCGGGATCGACTTCGACTTCGCCGCGCAGGTGTTCCATCATCGCATCCGGGGTATCGCCCTGCCCCGGAAGGGTGCGCGGGGTGAATTCATAAACCAGGCGGCCGCCGTCTTCACGCAGCAACGTAGCGGTCTCACCGATCGCGGCGCGGAGCTCCTCCGGGTCGTAATCGCCAAAGCCGACACTGTATGAACCACCCTCGTCGCCCTCGGCGGGTTCCGTGTCAGCATCGTCCGCGGTCTCTTGCGCCTCGGCCTCATCTTCCTCGTCACTAAAACCCGCCCACATTTCCGCTTGGGCGTCAGAGAGCAGAGCCTCGCTCGACGGCTCGATCAAACGATAGGCGGGCGCATCTTCCTCGAAGCTGACAGCGATCCGCACGGTCTCCCCGCTCAGCGTCATGCGCAGGACAAGCGCCTCGGGCGTGGCGGATTGCGGGGTGGCGGACAGCGCCTGTTCAAGCGGAGCTGGCAATTGCGCCAAGGTCGGCGCTGAAAACACCAAAGCCGCGGACGCGGCGAGACATCGGACAAACACGGGGCGGGTCTCCTAGGATCAAGCTGCGCTAATCCTAGGAGACCCGCCCCGTGCGCCCCAACTTAAAATGCACAGAGGTGACGCTAGACCGCAGCGCGGTCGCGGAAGCTGTCCTTCTCGGCGAGATCCACGTCGAAGGTGGTTTCGCTTTGCGGCATCGGGCGCTTGCCGGCGTCGGTGAGCTTGGCCCAGCCTTTCCAGGCCTTTGACAGCGCCAGCTTGGCATAGGCTTCAAAGCCGGTGTCTTTCGTGCTCGACGGGGTGAAGCCCATGCGGCGCATCGCGCCATTGGCATGGTGGACCGCGTTATTCATCAGCGAGTCTTTGGTCACGATTTCGCAGGTCACGGAGACGTTGAGGCCTTCCAGATTCTCCACGCGGTGCGGCGCGTGCAGCGGCCAGGAGATGAAATCGCCCGGCTCCAGATCGATCAAAGCCGCATCAGCGTCCCAGCATGGCTCAAACGGGACATCTTCGGTCTGGTCCATATGCAGAATGTCCTCAAGGGCCTTGTCCTCCAGCCACGGCGCACGCGGCGGATAGATGCGGAACCGCTTCTTGCCCCGCACATGCAGCAGCAAGGTCTCCGAGACATCGGCGTGATAGAAGACCTGGGCGCGGGGCGAAGAAATCAGAATGCCGCCATAGGCGCGCAGCGGGTTGAAGTCGGGGTTGAGGTCTTTGAGCTGCGTCATCAAGCGATCGAACAAGGGCTTGAACACCGGATCGACATTCATCGCTTCGCGCAGATTGATCCACAGCTTACCCGCGCGCACCGCTTCAAGCAAATGCTGGCCGTCAAGCATGCCGGCATCCCCCGCGCGCCAGCTTTGCCGATCCGAGGGGTCTTCGCCCATCGTGCAGAAATCGCAGAGCTCGCGCGGATGCCTGTTCAAAAGGGCGGCCAGCGACAAATCATTGAATTCCGGAGCCCGGTTCAACCGGTGGCGGGCCTGGATGACGCCGCTGCGAAACTCCGCTGAATTCTCAGAATTCCAATCAACCAAAACCGGATCGGTCATGGGGGCCTCCGTCGCGATTTGAGACGCCTTGCGCGTCGTTCACCGCTTAAGAGGCAGGAAACGTGCCGCTTGGACCCTAAGCGGCGTCCAGCCGCGCCTCGCCGAGATGAAGATGGGGCGCAAAGGCGTTTTCAGCCGCACGAAGCCCCGCTTCGCCGCCGCCGATCCAGACGCGCGTCACCGGAACGGCGCCGCCATCGGGGAGGATCACCGCCATGTCGGCGGCCGCCGCTTCAAGCGGCTCATGGTCTGAGGCGTTCGACAGGCTGATCCGGACACCGCTTTCGCAGATGTCCTCCAGACGCGCCTGATAACGCTTGCCCGCAGCGTCGATTTTCACGTCGACTTTGGCGGCCAAGCGGGTCTCCGCGCGCCGCTCACTCGCGTCCTGGGCCACGCTGGCCAGGAAGTTCTCCACCGTCACGTTCAGGTCCGCGGTCACAGCGGTTAAACGATCGGCGACCGCCTGCACCCGGCCCGCCTCATCATCCGCCTCGGCGACAGAACTTGCGAGCGTGTCGAGGGCGCCCGCCGCTTCGCTGGCGCCGCCCGAGGCCTGGCCGATGGAGGCCGCGATCGCGCGGGTGGACCGTTCCTGGCCCGAAACCCCGTCCGAAAGGGAGCGGGTCAAACCGGCCACTTCCTCAACGGCTTCGCGGATCTCCTCCATCGCCTCCGCCGTGGCCTTGGTGGAGGATTGGACCGCACCAATGCTGGCGACGATCTCATCGGTCGCCTTGGCGGTCTGTTCCGACAAGCCTTTAACCTCGCCGGCGACCACAGCGAACCCTTTGCCCGCATCGCCCGCCCGGGCGGCTTCAATCGTGGCGTTGAGCGCCAACAAATTGGTCTGCTCGGCGATGTCGCGGATCAGCCCGACGACCGCCTCGATCCGCCCCGCGTCCTCGACCAGCGAATTCACGGTCTCACCAACTTTTTCAGCGACGCCCGCGACACGATCGGCGCGCGACTGGGTTTCGGCGGCCTGGGACGCGATCTCGTCAATCGAGCCGGCGAGTTCCTCCGCCTGGGTTTCAATGGTTCGAACCGCCTCGTCAGCGGTGCGCGAGGCCTCGGAGGCGGTCACCGCCGTCATCGCCGCTTCAGAAGAGCTGTCTTTCAGCCGGGTCGAGCTTTCGCTCATCGCCTTGCCCTCACCATCCAGTTGCGCCTGAATGGACTCGGCCTTTTGGCTGAATTCATGGACCATTTTCTGGACCTGATCCTGGCGCGCCCATTCGCGCCGGCGATCTGCTGCAGAGCGCTGCTCCAGCTCCGCGCGGGCCTGGGCATTGCGGCGGAACACCTCCAGCGCCATGGACATCTCGCCAACTTCATCGCGACCCGCCAGCGCCGACAAATCCACATCGGTCTCACCGGCCGCCAGCGTTGTCATGGCGCCGGTCGCCAGGCGCAACCGCTCGGAAACCGACACCAGCAGATACCGCACCAATAGCGCGGTCGCAGCCAAAGCGAGCAACGAGCCGACAATGATGGCGATCAGCGTGATGGTCGCTCGCCGCTTCATCGCCGCAGCTTCTTCAATATTGGCGATCCCGGCCGCAATCACCACCTGAACCGCGGTATCCAGCGCCGCGCTGGAGCGCGCGAAATAAGTCTCGAAATCAACCGGGTAAACGCCTGCATCAGCGCCAGCGTAGAGCTCCTCGCGCAACGCTGCATACTCGCCGAAATACTGCGCCCCCATCGTACGCACGCGCGCTTCGACATTCGGATCGATTTCCGCCGCTTCGATCAAAGTATCGGTCAACTCCCAAGACTGCAGGGCACGACCGTGCGCTTCGAGCATTTCAAACCGGTCGGCGGCGTCAACGGGTTCGCCCAAGGCCGTCGCGATCGCGAAATACGTCCGCTCACGGCCGCCGAACTCCCGCGTGATCCACGCGCGCTGCATTAAAAGATCGTGGGCGTTCACAATGCCCGGCAGCTCGGCGGCCGGGGGGCGGATCATATTTCCCGCATTATTGAGAGACGAGATCACCGCTTTCAGGCGCACAATCTCCGAGCCATCGGTCAAGCGCGCACTCTGGTCGACCCGCAGATCGGGATCGACGGCGGCTCGGATCTCACGAACCTGCGCGCGCAGCTGCGCCACCTCAGCGACGAAAGCGGTCTCGCCGCCGATGGCGGCGTTGGCCAAATGGTCTTCCAAAGCCTGGAAATGCCCGTCGGACTTCACGCGCTGTTCATCCAAAAGCTGTTGGAATTGCGGCGGAAACGGTCCCGGCAGCGCCAAACCGACTTGCGCGAGCGAGCGCTCCAATGAGAGTTCAATGGTCGCTTTGTTCAGGTGGGAGAGCGCAGTGATCGAGTCGCTGGCGTTGGTGCTGAATGCGAGCCGGCGCCATTCCGACACGACGGCCACAAGCGAAGCGACGAAGACGAGTGTCGCCAATCCGCCGCTGAGCATCATTCCAAACCGACGAATCGTCATGCCAGCCCCCAACACTCTAAGCCAAGTGGGAAAAGGCTCAGCGAATAGGGTTAACCATAAGCTGCAGATCTGATCCGCGTGTGGACAGGGCGGCTATTCAGTCTCCGCCAAGGTGACCAGGACATCGCCGTCGCCCACCTGAGCGCCGGCCTGAACAGCGACCGTCTCAACCACGCCATCGCGCGGTGCGGCCAGCGCATGCTCCATCTTCATGGCTTCAAGCACGGCGAGGGTTTGGCCCTTGGTGACGGTTTCGCCCGCTGCCACCGGCAGCGCCAGCACTTTGCCAGGCATGGGCGCCTTCACCGCCCCGCCCCCTTCAAGCGCTTCGGCGGCGGCCGCCGGATTGTAGCGTTCCAGAAGCTGGGTTTCCCCTTGCACCGACACCAGAACGGCGCGCCCGCGCGGCTCGAATACGGCATGGATACGGCGTCCGCCGGACTGCGCGGACACGCTGCCGGCCGGATCGAACTGGTTCGCCGTGAACGCCACCGTGTCTTCGCCAATCCGAGCGGTGACGGAGCGGCCCTCAAACTGAAGCGGGACGGAGGCCCGTTCGCCGTCGATATCAAGGCCGGTTTCGATCACGGGATCGGCGTTGATGCGGAAGCCGTCATTCGCCGCCCAGGGATCGCTTGCCGTTTGAGCGGCCAGCGGGCCGCCCTCAGCGAAGGCGAGCGCCGCGATGGCCTGGGACAGGGCCGACGGCCCGGAGGGGGCGAGCGTCTCGACACGGTCATCGATGAAACGGGTATCGACCGTTCCGGCGCGGAAATCGTCATGATCCAGGCAGCGGCGCAAGAAGCCGGCATTGGTCTTCACCGGATGCACCACGAGCGGGGCGTCCAGACCTTCGATCAGACCCTCAATCGCTTCTTCGCGCGTGGCGCCGCGGCTGATCAGCTTGGCGATCATGGGGTCATAGTAAAGGCTGACCTCCCCGCCCTGCTCCACGCCGGTGTCTACCCGCACGATGTCGTCAGGGAGCGACAGGCGCTCCAGCCTTCCGATTGACGGTAGAAAACCGGTGGCGGGATCTTCGGCATAGAGCCGGGCTTCCATCGCCCAGCCGCACAGGGAAATCTCGCCCTGCTCCGGCACCGATCCGCCAGAAGCGACCCGCAGCTGCAGCTCCACGAGGTCATAGCCGGTGACTTCTTCGGTGACGGGGTGTTCGACCTGGAGACGGGTATTCATCTCCATGAAGTAAAACCCGTCTTCGCGCAGCGTGCCGGAGCCGTCGACGATGAATTCCACCGTGCCGGCGCCGACATAATCGACCGCCTTGGCCGCCTGGACCGCCGCCGAGCACATGGCGGCGCGCACGTGAGGCGTCATGCCCGGCGCGGGCGCTTCCTCAATGACTTTCTGGTGGCGACGCTGCAGGGAGCAGTCGCGCTCGAAGAAGTGGACCACGCGGCCGCGGGCGTCGCCGAAGACCTGCACTTCGATATGGCGCGGGCTGGTGATGAATTTTTCAATCAGCACCCGGTCGTCGCCAAAGCTGGACGCCGCTTCGCGCTTGCAGCTGTCGAGCGCCGCCAGGAATGTCTCTGCGCCCTCAACTTTGCGCATGCCTTTGCCGCCGCCGCCCGCAACCGCCTTGATCAGCACCGGATAGCCGATGCGGGAGGCCTCGCGCGCGAGATGGTGCGGATCCTGGTCCTCGCCGTGATAGCCGGGCGTCACCGGCACGCCGGCGTTCTCCATCAAGACCTTGGCACGGTCTTTCAGCCCCATGGCGTCAATGCTTTCGGGGCTTGGACCCACGAAAATCACTCCCGCCTTGGCGCAGGCGCGAGCGAAGCCGGCGTTTTCCGACAGGAAGCCATAGCCGGGATGGATCGCGTCTGCGCCGGTTTGCTTGGCCGCCTCAAGGATCAACTCGCCTCGCAAATAGCTGTCCTTCGCCGGCGCCGGCCCCAATCGAACCGCTTCATCGGCGTCGCGCACATGCAGCGCGTCGGCGTCGGCGTCGGAATACACCGCCACCGTGGCGATCCCCATGCGGCGCGCGGTGCGCATGACACGGCGGGCGATCTCACCCCGGTTGGCGATAAGCAGCTTTTTGATCATGGCGGCGTAAGCTCTTCAAACGTCAGGTGGCGCGGTTTTGGGCCAAGCCGGACTGGAGTTCAAGCATCCCGCTCTTCGCGGCCCCGAACCAAGGCGGCCAGCACGAAGCTGATCAGCATCAATAAATACCAACTGCCCAGCTTGGCGATGGAGACCGGCCGCCATCCCCCGTCCTGAGCGGGGTAGGTCCAGGCCTGGGCGAAGGTTCCTAGGTTCTCTGCGAACCAGATGAACAGCGCGACGAGGATCAGGCCGATGAAAAGCGGCATGGGCCGGTGCGCCCTATCTGGGCGGAACCACACCACGCACGGCAGGTAGATCACCGCGCTCGCCAGAAAGAGCAGATTGCGGATATCGATGGTGAAGTGATGGGTGAAGAAGTTGATGTAAGCGGCTGCAGCCAAGATCGCTTGCAGCCAGAGCGGCGGGAAGCGGTCAAAGCGGAAGTCAAAAATGCGCCAAACCCGAGCGAGATAGCTGCCCACCGCGGCATACATGAAGCCAGAAAACAGCGGCACCCCGGCGACGACCAGCAAAGCGTCGCCGCTCTCCGGATAAATCCAGCTGCCGACATGAACTTTGAAAATCTCCATCACCGTGCCCACCAGGTGGAACACGGCGATGACCCGCACCTCCGCCCAGCTCTCCAGCTTGAAGGCGATCATGCCCAGCTGAATCAGCACCGCGCCGATGGTGATGGCGTCATAGCGCGCCAGCGGCGCGTCATCGGGATAGAACAGAAAACTCGCCAGCAGGAGCGCCAGCATCAGCCCGCCGAACAGGCAGGCCCAGGCTTGCTTGATCCCGAAGGCGATAAATTCAAACAGCGCCCCGGACACCGGCCCGCGCACTGTGAAGGCGCGCAAGGCCTCGCGGCGGCCGTGCAGCCAAGCTTCCAGGTTGGCGAGGCGTACCAGGGCGGCCTACTCCGCCCAGTACGGCTTGCGCTTCTCCAGGAAGGCGGCGAGCCCCTCCTTGCCTTCCTTGCTGGCGCGGCGGTCGGCGATCAGGTGGGCGGTCTTGCGCAGCAGCGCGTCGTTGATGTCATGGTCGGCGACGATGTCGACCAGACGCCTCGCCTCCGCGACCGCTTCGGGCGCGGCGTGGAAGGCCAGCTTGCCGAGATGCTCCATCATGTCGTCCAGCTCATCGACGCTATCGACCAGATATTGCGCCAGACCGATCTGGTGCGCGAATGCGCCGTCAAAGCCTTCTCCGGTGCCGAAAAGCGCCTTGGCGTAGCGCGGCCCGATGGCCTTGACCACGAAGGGCGAAATGGTCGCTGGGGTGAGACCCAGGCGCACTTCGGAGAAGCGTATCTTGGCGTCTTTGACCGCGACGGCGATGTCGCACGCGGCCATCAAACCGGCGCCGCCGCCCATGGCCGCACCCTGAACCAGAGCGACGGTGGTCTGCGGCAGGTCGTAAAGCCGGTGCAGCATGCGGGCGAGCCCGAGCGCATCTTCGACATTGTCTTCATGGGTCCAATCAGCCGCCGCCTTCATCCATTCCAGATCCGCGCCGGCGGAAAAGCTCTTGCCCGCACCGCGCAGGAAAACGATCCGCACCTCGTCGGTGTTGGCGCGCAGCGTCTCGAAGATATCAGACAGGCGGGCGATGATGTCGGCGTTAAAGGCGTTGTGCTTGTCCGGGCGATTGAGCGTGATCACCGCCGCGCCGCCCCGGGTCACGTCCAACAGGACTTCTGATTCTGCCACCATGTTCGCCTCCACATCTGGTTTTCGGCTTGCTTAAACCGCGCGCTTGCAAAGGCCAAGGCGGCGAAGACGCACAGATGTGAAAACGCCCGCCGCTCTGCTGGAAAGCGGCGGGCGTGAATTCAGCGTTCAGCCGTCAAGGCTTAGCGCGGAAAGATGATGGCCTTGATGATATACAGCACCGTCAGGCCTACCAAATAAGCGCCAGCGGCGAAGGCGATATACTGCCAGTAGGCGATATCGGTGACCGGCGGGATGGCGAAGGACGCCCCATCGCGCACGATCGGCAGCACCTCGTCGACAATCACATGCACGATGACGCTTGCGATGGTGAAGACCAGAATGGCGCCATAGGACGGCATCAAAAGCGCCATGACCAGCCCGATCACACCCATCTGAATGCCCAGAAACATCCAGGCGATCGCACCGGTTTCAGTGACTGGGCCATAAGCTTGGAGCCCGGCCATCAACCATGCCCAGATCGGCTCGATATACGCCCAAAGCGTATCAAGTAATTCCATAACTCTCCCCCTCTTTCGGGCGCGCACCCGGCCCCATTAGGGCGAATCCTGCCAAAGCCTTAACAAAATGCAAGGAGAATAAAGCCGTACGCAGAGTTGAACCCGGGCGCTGTCGCCGAATTCACACGGCCTTTGACTGGACTAGCGGCGAAGAACCAGGCGCTTGATCAGGGCAAACACTGCAATGATGATGAGATAGCCGATCAGCAAAGTCGCCACATAGCGCCAGAACGGCAATTCCAACACATCCGGCAGGCGGAAGGCCGCGCCGTTCGCCAAAACCGGCAAAATCAGGTCGACCGCCAAGTGAACCGCAGCGGCCCCCACCGTGATCATGGGTAATCGCCGCCAGTCGGGCAGGATGAACGCCGCCACCAGCGCGATGATCAGTCCCTGAATGGCGTTGACCTGGTCAAAGCCGGCGCGCGCAAAGTCTAGAATGGTGTTGAGAATGTCCAAGCTCGCCCCCTCGCCAAGTGCTGGCTTCCCCATAGCATGGCCTATGGTGCGCCAGCCAGCAAGCCGCCTAACCTCGCGCCTGGTATGCGGTTACTAAGACGCCCCCCGCCTCGAAATCCACTTTCGAACGCCCCGGAGCCCGAAGAGGATTCCCAGGAATATGATCGGTGTCGCGATGCCCGCCACGAGCGCGGGATTGATCGGCCACCCGGCCTCCTCCCCGCCTTTGGCCAGGTAATGAATGAGGCCGACGCCGTAGTAAGTGATCGCCACGGTGGACAACGTCTCCACCGCCTCCTGCAGGCGCAATTGAGCGGCGGCGCGGCGGTTCATGGCGTCCAGCACGCCGGCGTTTTTGTCTTCCAGATCCACCTGAACCCTGGTGGTGAGCAGCCGGACCGCCCGGTCGACCCGCTGGGCTAGCGCATTCTGGCGTTCGGACACCGCGCGGCAGGTTTGCAGCGCCGGATTCAAGCGCCGTTCGATGAACACGCCGACCCGTTCATGGCCCTCCACCCGCTCTTCGCGCAGGCGCTTATTGCGGTCAGCGACCAGGTCTCCATAAGCGCGGGCGGCGGCGAAGCGATAGTCGCCCGTCGCACGCAAGCGCTCCGCGGCCCCCGCCAGCGTGGTGAGGCGTTGCAGGATGTCGCGATCTTTGGACGCGTGCGGGCCCGCGGCGATGCGGTCGGACACCTCGCCCAGCGCGGCGTCGAGCCGGTCCAGTTCAGCGCTCGCATTGCGCGCCAGCGGCAAAGCCAGCATGGCGGCGGCGCGATAGGCTTCCATCTCCAAGATGCGCTGGACCATCCGGCCGCGCGTGGAAGCATTGTCGGACGCGTCGGAGACCAGGAAACGGATGAAGCCGTGCGCGTCCGGTTTGAAATCGCTGGCAAGCGACGCCATGCCGCCCCGCAATGTGCTGGCGGCGAAGGCGCCATGGCCGAATAAGCTGTTGCAGCGCGGCAGATCGGGCGCGCCCTCCTTGCTGCTTTCCAGATGCAGGCGAATGGCGGAGACAAGCTTGCCGGGAAGCCCGCCCAGCGCCGCATTCAACTCCGGCGGCAGGGGCGGGTCCGAAAACGGGTCCTTGGAGGGCTTGGGATCGAAAATCGTATAGGTCGCGAACTCGGTGCGGCGCTCGAACACCACCTCCACGCCGTCCATCTTAAAGCTGGCGTGCCGGGCATTGGCTGGAACGCCGGCGACCTCGGTCAGGCGCTCGCAATGGGCCGCCATGCCCTTGGGCTCAAGCTGGATATCCAGCCGGGTCACGAAACAAGGGGCGTCAAGCTGTGGGCGTGGACGGGCATGAAGCTCATCCAGCAGCGCGTCGCGGTGCTCATGAGGTTCGAACACGCGAACCTCCTTCTCAATCACGGCGCCAGGTCAGCCGGCCCCTCTATAATCAGCGCCGAAAGCGCGCTTATGCTTCCGCCAGCTCTACCCAGATTTCATTGCGGCGCAAGGCTGTCGGAATCCAGGGCGGGCTGTAATAGGCGAAAGTCGGATCTCCTGCAGCGGTCAGGCCGCGTTCATCCAGGAAAGCCATCAGCTCGGCCTGACGGGCCGCGAAGCGGCGCGGATTGCGCCCGCCATTAAACCGGATGGCGGCGATGCGCTTGGGCGCCACTTCACGCAGGGTGACGTTGGGATCATTGGGCTCCGGGAGAGTCTCCATCGTCCACTCAGCCGGCATCACAAAGGCCACCGTCCAGCGGCCGTTTTCGCCCGGCTCATAGGTGACCGGCGCGGTCATCGCGATCTCCTGACCCCTTGAGGGCACCGCCGTGACCGGCGTGGTCATGGCGATTTCCTGGCGCGGCGTGTTGCCGCCGAAGATGTAATTCGCCAGCGGCCGGAAGCCGCGATTGCTCGCCCGCGTCTGATCACCGGACACCTCCACCTCGGCCACGATCATGGCGGCGTATTCGCGGATCTCGATCGCGCCCACGCGCTCCACCACGCGATGGGCGGGTTCCTCAGTGGCCATGGCGGCGGAGGGCGTCAGCGCGATCAGCGCGGCGAACAGGAAGACGAGGCGCATGGGACAGCTCCAGATGGGACATGACTGGAGATACGCGGGTTAAGGCCAACTGGATCGGTCAGGAGGAGAATCTGGCGGGTGGATTGGAATTCAGGTTGACCGTCAGCACCGCGAGGCGCTTACTCGACCTTCGGTATTTCGTGTTCTCGTTTAAGGAGAAAATCATGGCGGACGACCACGACGACATCCTCGTCCATGACAGCATCGACCCACTCAACGTGGTGCAACTTCCAAAGGGCCGGCAAATCGTCATCTATTCCGGCGCCACGGCGAAGACCTTCCGCATCCGCCTGGTCGGCGTCATCAACCTGGCCAACACCGCAGTCATCGTGGATGGCCAGCAAGTGGAACGGCTGACGCCGGTCAACACCAACATCATCGTCGACGGCCGAAAGATCGAACTGCTCAATCAGCGCCAACAGGTTCAGTCGGTCGACTATTTCCCGGTGCTGGCCGAAGCCGCTACATCCTGAACACGCCGAACTTGGTGTCTTCCACCGGCGCATTGAGGCAGGCGGACAGCGCCAGGCTAACCACCCGGCGGGTATCTTCCGGCGCGATGACGCCATCGTCCCAGATGCGCGCGGTGGAGTAGTAGGGCGAGCCCTCTTCCTCATACTTGTCCCGGATCGGGGTTTTGAAGGCATCTTCATCCTCCGCCGACCAGGTTTCGCCGCGCGCTTCCATGCCGTCGCGCTTGACGGTGGCGAGCACGCTGGCGGCTTGCTCCCCGCCCATCACCGAGATACGGGCGTTCGGCCACATGAACAGGAAGCGCGGCCCGAAGGCGCGGCCGCACATGCCGTAGTTACCGGCGCCGTAGGAGCCGCCGATCACCACGGTGATTTTCGGAACCTTGGCGGTGGACACCGCCGTGACCAGCTTGGCGCCGTCCTTGGCGATGCCGCCGGCTTCATATTTGGAGCCGACCATGAAGCCGGTGATGTTCTGCAGGAAGAGGAGCGGGATTTTGCGCTGGCAGCACAGCTCGATGAAGTGCGCGCCCTTCAGCGCGCTTTCGGAGAACAATACGCCATTATTCGCGATGATGCCCACCGGCATGCCGGAGATGCGCGCAAAGCCGGTGACCAGGGTTTCGCCATAAAGCTTTTTGAACTCGTCGAATTCCGAACCATCGACCAGGCGGGCGATCACTTCGCGCACATCGAAAGGCTGGCGCACGTCCGCCGGGATCACCCCGCCCAGCGATGACGGGTCGACCGCCGGCTCCACCGACTGGACGAAATGCATGTCCGGCGATTTGACGGTGTTGAGCCCGGCGACGATGCGGCGCGCCGTCTGCAGCGCGTGATCGTCGTTGGCGGCGTAATGATCCACCACGCCGGAGGTGCGGGCGTGGACGTCGGCGCCGCCGAGATCTTCCGCCGAGATCACCTCGCCGGTGGCGGCTTTCACCAGCGGCGGGCCGCCCAGGAAGATGGTGCCCTGCTTGCGCACGATGATGCTTTCATCGCTCATCGCCGGCACGTAAGCGCCGCCCGCCGTGCAGCTGCCCATAACCACGGCGATCTGGGGAATGCCTTCAGAGGACAGGTTGGCCTGATTGAAGAAGATGCGGCCGAAATGCTCTTTATCGGGAAAGACTTCGGCCTGGTGCGGCAGGTTCGCGCCGCCAGAATCGACCAGATAGATGCAAGGCAGACGGTTTTCGCCGGCGACCTCTTGGGCGCGCAAATGCTTCTTGACCGTCATCGGGTAGTAAGTGCCGCCTTTCACCGTGGCGTCATTACACACGATGACGCATTCTCGGCCCGAGACCCGACCGATGCCGGTGATCATCCCCGCGCCGTGAACATCACCCTCATACATGCCGTTGGCGGCGAGCGCCGACAACTCCAGGAAGGGTGACCCCGGATCAAGCAGGCGCTGCACACGGTCGCGCGACAACAGCTTGCCGCGCTTTAAATGCTTGTCCCGGGCGCGTTCAGATCCGCCTTTTGATGCGACAGCAGTCTTCTCGCGCAGCTCGGCGACCAAGTCGGCCATCGCCTGGGCGTTGGCTTTGAAACCGTCAGAGTTCGGATCGAGCTGGGTGTGAAGCTGAGTCATGGCGCGCCTTGGGCGTTGTCATCGTGTTGGGGCTGCTGATTAGCCCGCCATGGGGGCCTCACGCAACGCTTGGGCTCTTGCTCCGCTCCGCAGAGCACAGGATGCTGACGATCAAAGACCCTTTGAGGAGCTCGCCATGCCCGACGCCGCCGCCCCCGCCGACTTTGAGACCTTTGCGTTGAGCGAAGACGGGCCCATCGCTCGTATCCAGCTCAACCGTCCGGAAAAGCGCAACACCATGACGCCGGCCTTCTGGCGCGAATTGCCGGAAGCGGTGATGGGCCTGTCCGACGCCGGGCGCACCCGGGTGCTGATTCTGGAAGCGGAAGGCACGGTCTTCACCGCCGGGATGGACATCTCCGTCTTCACCGATCCCAACGCGCTGACAACCGACAGCGCGAGCGCGCGCGAAGCCTTCATGACGGCGGCCCTGGCGCTGCAGGACGCCTTCACCGCGTTTGAGCGCGCCCGCTTCCCGGTGATCGCCAGCATCCAGGGGCCCTGCGTGGGCGGCGGGGTCGACATGATTTGCGCGGCGGATATGCGCTTTGCCTCCAAAGACGCCTGGCTGCGCATTGAAGAGACCAATATCGGCATGTTCGCCGATGTGGGCACGCTGCAGCGCCTGCCCGGATTGATCCCGGAAGGCGTCGCGCGGGAACTGGCCTATACGGGCGACACGCTGTCCGCCGAGCGCGCGGAAAAGCTTGGTCTGTACAATGCCGTGCTGGAGACACCGGAAGCGCTGGACGCTCATGTCGACGAGATCGCCGAAAAGATCGCCTCGAAAGCGCCGCTGACGATTTCCGGCACCAAGCGCTCCTTCCTCTATGCCCGCGACCACTCCGTCGCCGACAGCCTGGAGCACGCCATGATGCTGCAATCCTCGCTGTGGAGCACCGAGGACATCATGGAAGCCATCACCGCGCGGGGTGAAAAGCGCGAGGGCGAATTCAAACCGCTGAGCCCGGTCAAGCGGATGGGCCGCGCTTAAGGCTTTTTTTCCGTCCCTGCATGTAGTTTGCGCCGCGACACAAAAGTGGGGACGGCGCATGCTCATCGATCAGAACGTCAACACGTTCCGCAAAAAGCGCGGCGAACGCCTGTCGCGCTGGCTGGACGCGCGCGCCCAAGAGCTGGGCCGGCCGCTGAATATCATCGATGTGGGCGGGCGCGAGCTTTATTGGGACAATGTCGAGCTAAAAAACGTCGCCAAGATCGATATCTTCAATCTGAGCGATGACGAGCTGGACTATGCCAGCGAGGAAACCGCACCCAAGGGCGAAACCGAATTTCGGAGTCTGATCGGCAATGGCTGCGCGCTCACTGACATCGCCGACGGGGCCTACGATGTCTACCATTCCAATTCGGTGATTGAGCATGTGGGCGACTGGCATAATGTCGAGCGCTTCGCCAATGAGGCGCGCCGCGTGGCGCCGGCCGGCTGGCTGCAGACCCCGGCCTGGGAGTTCCCGATCGAGCCGCATCTGCGCCAACCCTTCATCCACTGGTTCTCCCGGCCGCTGCAGCGCAAATTCATGCGCAAGCCGGAATGGATGCCGAACCCGAGCGTATCGGAGCGCCGGACCTATATCGAAGACATCAACCTGCTCTCACGCGTCGAAATGATCGCCCTCTTCCCCGGCGCGGACTTGTGGACCGAACGCTTTTTCGGTTTTCCCAAGTCCTACGTGTCCAGC
The DNA here is from genome assembly GCA_964484345.1 of uncultured Oceanicaulis sp. Taxonomy (GTDB): domain Bacteria; phylum Pseudomonadota; class Alphaproteobacteria; order Caulobacterales; family Maricaulaceae; genus Oceanicaulis. The sequence continues at coordinate 21,704 of CAZAGE010000046.1, forward strand.
TGGACCGCGGCGTAAGCGCCCGCTCTGGCGCACATGCGCCGAACGGGCTGGACCCGGTGAGCCGGATGGGGCGAGGATGAAGCGGCGCAACAGAGCCGATCTCCCGCTCCTGGAGCCCACCGACGATGAAGTTCAGCCTCAACCTCCTGCCCTTCCTCAACCGCGTTGAAAAAGCGGCGCTTTCCGCTGTTGAGTCCGAGGTGGAATGGTTCTGCCTGCCCGCCGGCCAGACGCTGTTTGAGGAAGGTGAGCCGGCCGATGCTTTCTATCTGGTGCGCTCTGGCGCATTGGCCGCATTTCGCACTGGCGCCGACGGGCGCCCGGAACTCGTCGGCCATGTGCGCAAGGGCGAGCCGATCGGCGAAATGGCTCTGGTCGAAGACCGCCCCCATTCCGCCAGCGTCTATGCCCTGCGCGATAGCGAGCTGGTGCGCCTGCCCAAGAGCGCCTTTGACCGCCTGACCCGCAAGCACGCCTCGTTGATGCGCGAACTGGCGCGCATGATGCTGCACCGGCTGCGCGGCGGATCTCTCAACTCGCGCTCGGAGCCGCGGGTCTTCGCCCTGGTCTCCACCTCACCGACGATCGATCTGCGCTATCGGACCGGGGAGATCGAAACCGCGCTGACGGAGCTCGGCCTGAAAGTCGGGGTCATAGGCGAAGAGTGCGCGGACTGGACCGGCTCAAAACTCGACGCGATGGAGGCGGATCATGATCTTGTCATCCTCGCCGCCAAGCTGGGCGATGCGGACTGGGCGCGCCGCGCCATGGGCCGGGCCGACCGCATCTGGATGCTCGCGCGCGCCGATGCGCATCCGTCCATCCCGCTGATGCCCGAAGACCCCTCCCCGGCCGCCAGGCTGAAGCTGATCGACGTGGTCATGCTGCACCATGGCGGCGCGCGCGAAGCGACGACACCTGGAGAATGGGTCGACGCCGCCGACGCCGCGCGCGCCTTTCACTGGCGTGTGGGCGAACGCGCGGACGCCCGCCATCTCGCCCGGGTGATGTCCGGCCGCTCCATCGGTTTGGCGCTGTCCGGCGGCGGCTCGCGCGCCTACGCCCATGTGGGCGCCATCCGCGCGCTGCGCGAAGCGGGCGTGGAGTTCGACTTTTTCTGCGGCGCCTCGATGGGCGGCATTATCGCGGCGGGCGCAGCGCTCGGCTGGAACGACGAAGAGCTGGAACTGCGCATGCGCCAGGCCTTCGTCGAGAGCAACCCCATGTCGGACTGGCAATTGCCGGTGATCAGCATGATCAAGGGCAAGCGCGTCGACCGGCGGCTGAAAAAGCATTTCGGCGAAGTCACCATATCGGAGATTCCGCGGCCGTATTTCTGCGTCTCCTCCAACCTCACCGACGGGACGGTGCGGGTGCACCGCACCGGCAAGCTGCGCGAGGCGCTGCGCTGCTCCATCGCCATTCCCGGCCTGTTGCCGCCGGTGGTCGACGGAGACAACGTGTTGGTCGACGGGGCGGTGTTCAACAACTTCCCGGTCGTCGAGCTGCGCGCCTTTCACCGGGGCATCAATATCGGTTGCGACGTCACCCGCACCAACGCCATCCGCGCCAGCGACTTCGTCGATCCGCCCAGCTTTCCCAGCTGGGTGCGCAAGCACGGCCTGTCCGACCCGCCGCCGATCGCCTCGCTGCTGATGCGCGCCGCGACCGTCGCCACCATCAGCCAGCACGCCCGCTTCCGCGACGCCACGGACCTTTTGATCCTGCCGGACACGGACTTGGATTTGCGCGAATGGCGGCGCTTCGATGATGCCGTTGAGGATGGCTATCGGGCGACGATGGAGGTGTTGGAACGGGCGGAGAAGACGGGTGTCACAGCTCGCGCCTTAAGTCGCGCAGTTGATCGTACAGCGCCGTAGCGCGCGCAGCCGTGATCTCCAGGCGGCAGCCAGAGGCGACCACACCGGCCAAAGTCCCGTTGATGGCAAGCCTTTGCTGGTCGCATTCGAGCTCAAGATAAGTGAGCCAGGCGTCCTGGGCCTGTTGTAGGCGAACGGCGCGTTCTTCGTTATCCGCCTCCATCAGCTCTTCTCGCAGGGCGCTGAAGTCTGAGTTCAGCTAATTGCCCCAAATGGATAATTCACGCCGGAGGCATTCGACCATGCCGACCGTCGTCCCACCGTCCCTCGTGTTGATGCACGGGCCCGAAACCAGGCCTCGGCATTGCTCAGACGCTTGTCGGGTTGGCGCTTCAGCGATGCACGCTTCCAGCGTCTCGACCTCTGATTGGCTGGGTACGCGGGCGTCCGGTTGGATTAAGAGCGCGGCGAGCAGGAGAAGCATGACGAACCTCAAAACAGAACAGCCTGCGCAGTTCACCGCGCAGGCTGTTTCAATTCAAGGCTGAAGAGCGGCTATCGACTAGCGTTAAACAATTCCCGCCCGATCAGCATGCGGCGGATTTCGCTGGTGCCGGCGCCGATCTCGTAGAGCTTTGCGTCCCGCAAAAGGCGGCCCGTCGGGTATTCGTTGATATAGCCGTTGCCGCCCAGGATCTGGATGGCGTCGAGCGCACACTGGGTGGCGGCTTCGGCCGCGAACAGGATGGCGCCGGCGGCGTCTTGGCGCGTGGTCTTGCCGTTATCGCAAGCCTGGGCCACCGCATAGACATAAGCGCGCGCGGCGTTCATGCGAGTATACATGTCCGCGATCTTGCCCTGGATAAGCTGGAACTCGCCGATCGGCTGGCCGAATTGCTTGCGCTCGTGGACGTAAGGCATGACCACATCCATGCAGGCCTGCATGATGCCGATCGGACCGGCGGCCAGCACGGCGCGCTCATAATCCAGCCCGCTCATCAGAACGCGGACCCCGCCGCCCTCTTTGCCAAGAATATTCTCTTCGGGCACTTCGCAGTCTTCAAAAACCAGCTCGCCGGTTTCAGACCCGCGCATGCCCAGCTTGTCGAGCTTTTGAGCGACGGAGAAGCCCGCCATGCCCTTCTCGATCAGGAAGGCGGTGATGCCTTTGGAGCCTGCACTGGGATCGGTCTTAGCGTAGACCACCAGCGTGTCGGCGCTCGGCCCGTTGGTGATCCACATCTTCGAGCCGTTGAGGATGTATTTGTCGCCGCGCTTTTCCGCCTTGAGCTTCATCGACACGACGTCGGAGCCGGCGCCCGGTTCGGACATGGCCAGCGCGCCAATCTGCTGACCTGAGATCAGGCCCGGCAGGTATTTTTGGCGCTGGGCGTCATTGCCGTTAATGCGGATCTGATTGACGCACAGATTGGAATGTGCGCCATAGGACAGCCCCACCGAGGCGGAGGCCCGGCTGACCTCTTCCATGGCGATGCAGTGTTCCAGATAGCCAAGCCCCGTGCCGCCAAGCTCTTCCTCGACCGTGATGCCGAGCAGGCCCAGCTCGCCGAGCTGCGGCCAGAGATCAGCCGGAAACTCGTCCTTGGCGTCGATGTCATGCGCGCGAGGAGCAATCTTGTCGGAGGCGAAAGAGCGCACGGTGTCGCGCAGCATTTCCGCCGTTTCGCCCACTGGAAATTCCAGGGTCGGATACTGGTTTGCAATCATGGGCCGCGAGATACCACGGCGG
>CAZAGE010000047.1:0-24326 GCA_964484345.1 uncultured Oceanicaulis sp.
CTTGGCGTTAAGCGCGTTTGCCCGGAAACCGGTAAGAAATTCTACGATCTGAACAAAGATCCGATCGTCTCGCCCTTCACCGGCAATGAATACCCTCTGTCCTATTTCGAGGAAGTCGTCGCCAAGACGCCCAAGCCGACCAAAGAAGCGGTGAAGGAAGAGGAAGAAGAAAAGGCCGAGGAGGCCAATGAGGACGAAGACGATGATGAGGCGGATACGCCTGAACTCGACGAAGTGCCTCTGGATCTTGGCGAGGATGACGAAGACGATGACGCTGCGCCGAAAGCCAAGGCGACGCCGGGCGATGATGCGGACGATCTGGAAGGCTTCTCGGACGAAGAATCCTCGCTCGACGATGATGACGATGACGACAGCCTGCTGATCGACGATGAAGACGATGATCTGGGCGGCGATATCGCGGTCGATGAGGACGAAGACGACAGCTAGGCGGAACGGTGTGCGCTTGTGCTGACTCCGTGCTTGATCGGGGTGGCGCAGGTGACTATGTTCCGCGCTCTCGAAACGGCGGGCCGCCCAAAGCCTGCGCGTTCGACACCAGTTTCGGGGCCATAGCTCAGTTGGGAGAGCGCTTGAATGGCATTCAAGAGGTCGGCGGTTCGATTCCGCCTGGCTCCACCAGATAACCCCCGCACGAATGTCCGTGCGGGGGTTTTTCTTTGTGTCCATTCAACCGCCAACCCGGTCTGCAGCGCCTGATTAATCATTCGCGCGCTATCCTTTAGCCTCGATTTGCTGGGGCTGGACCGCTGCGCCAGCGCCGGGCGCAGACTTGAACCGGCGCCGCTGTGCAACCACATCTCAAGGGAAAGATTTGATTTGAGGGTGTTTTGTGATGACTGAGATCGAAACCCAGACCGACTTCGACACCGAAGCTGCGCCGCTTGTGTATGTGCGTGAAATCGCCGCCGCTGAACTCAAAGATGAAGCGGCCGAGCGCGATATCGAGCTTCCAGACGACGCAATCCTCTATGCGGTCCACACCGAAGACGGCGTGCGCCGGGCGGTGTTCTCCGATCGCGATGCGGCCTTTGAGGCGGCTGTGAACCACGGCGCCCAGCCGGTGAGCGTGCACTAACCCTTCCATTTGCCCTTCCTCGCGGGCACGGCTATCGCTTTGGCATGAAGGGTTATTTCGCAGTCGGCGTGGAGGGCGTCTCCAAGGCGCGCAATCTTGGTGCGGTGATGCGCACCGCCCACGCCTTCGGCGCCAGCTTCATTTTTTCGATCAACGCGGAGCACCGCGCGCGCGAGCTGTTTCAGACCGACACCGCGAAAACGACGCTGAACCTGCCCTATTATGCCTGGGACACGATCGACGCGATGATCCTGCCTAAGGGCTGCCAGATCGTCGGCGTCGAATTGACCGATGACGCGGTTGAGCTGCCCAGCTTCCGCCATCCGCGCGCGGCCGCTTATGTGATGGGGCCGGAGCGTGGAAATCTCTCGCCGGAGATGCTGGCGCGTTGCGCCCATGTGGTGAAAATCCCGACCAAATTCTGCGTGAACCTGTCGGTCGCAGCCGCGATCACCCTGTACGACCGCACGCTCAATCTGGGCGGCTATCGGGAACGTCCGATCATGCCGGGCGGTCCGCAAGGCGCCAAAGCGCATGTCTGGGGCAAGCCGAAAAAGCGGACTTAGAGGCTGAGCCGCTCGCCCCGCAGCAGCGCGGGCAAGTCACCGGTCGCGCCACCGGCGGTTTGCATAAAGAATTTCCGCGCCGGCGGAATTTTGTCCACGAGCGACAAGCCCAGCCCCCGGCCCAGCCGGATCAGGCTGTGATCGTTGGAGAACAGCGTGTTGAAGAAGTCCGTTCCAATCGACAGCGCCGCCGTGTCAGTTTTGCGCCAACGCTCATAGGGCTGCAGCGTCGCGCGCGCGCCCAGATCCAGGCCTGCCCGCTTGGCCTCGACCAGCACTTCGGCCAAAGCCGCGGAGTCGCGCACGCCCAGATTAAAGCCCTGGCCCGCGATCGGGTGGATCGCGCGTGCGGCGTCGCCGACCAGCGCGAGGCGGTCATCGATGAAGGTCTCCGCGACCTTCAGGCCCAACGGATAGGTCCAGCGTGGACTGTCCGGCTTCACCCAGCCCAGGAAATCGCCAAAGCGGGCCTCCAGCGCCTCCTGGAAGGCGTCGTCGTCCATGGCCTTCAGCGCATCGGCGGCGGCGGAGCGCTCGGTCCAGACCAGGCTGGACCGGTTGCCGGGCAGAGGCAGGATGGCGAACGGGCCGGCCGGCATGAAATACTCATAGGCCACGCCCTCATGGGGCTTTTCGTGCTCAACGCTGAGCACGACGCCTTTTTGCCCATATTCCCGGCCCATGGTGCGGATGCCGGCTTGCTCGCGCAGGCGGGAGAATTTCCCGTCGCACGCCACAATGAGCTGGGCGTCGACCATTTTGCCGCTCTGAAGATGCAGGCGCGCACGTCCAGGCTCACCTTCACCCATGCGCTCGACGCGCTCAGGGGCGATGACGTTGAGACCGCACTCTTCCGCGGCTTTGGCCAGCGCAACGCGCGTCCAGCGGTTCTCCGCCATCCAGCCCAGCGGCTCGCCATCGTCGGCCGGTGCGATTTCGCGGCGGTCGAAGTGGAGCTGGTCCCGGCCTGGTCCACCCGGCTTCACGCCGTCATAGGGACGGCCGTCGACGATGAGAATGTCTTCAATGCGCTGGACCTGGCCGTCCATATGCTTGGCGGCGCCGACCGCCTCCAGCATGCGCCAGCTGGTGAACGCCAGCGCCGAGGCGCGGCCGTCGAACTCCGCGGCCGTACGGGTCTCCAGCGGTAGGGCGTCGATGACGCACACCTTCAGGCCCGCCTGGTGCAGGGACAAAGCCAGCGTCAGGCCCGCCAGGCCCCCGCCGGCGACGGCTACATCGCCATCAAAAATCAGATCACTCGCCATGGTCCAGAGCATAGTCCGGACGTGCGCTGAGGGAAGCGGCGCAGCGCCGCATTGTCAGTTGTTTCGGTGCAGTCGTATTAGCCGCCCAGAGCGCGCTGGACCCAGCCCAGCGGGCCGGTGAAGGCGAGCGGGCCGTCGGTCACGGCGAGCGCGATGCAAACCTCGCCTTCATCCGCGACCGGCTTGTGCTCGACCGACGGGTCGGCGGCGCACAGCTCGCCGCGGCTGAAGCGGTCGCGGCCGTCATGGAAGGCGCCGGTCAGCACCAGCGTGAATTCCTTGCCGTCATGGCTATGGCGCGGCACGCCGCAGCCCGGCTCCAGGCGGATCAGCTGGGCCTTGGCCGAGCCGTCCTTCATTAAGTCCATGGTTCGAACGCCCGGACCCGCAAAGCTCCAGCCACCGCCCGCTTCCAATGCGAGATCGCGAATCGAGTCGGGCAAAGACAGGATTTCGTTGATCGCCTGGCCGGCGGCTTCCGCGGCTTTCTGGGAGGCGTAATCGCCGGCGCTCAGGATCGGGGCGCGGCCCGCTTCGCCAAGACCGGCCTCTTCCGCATCAATCGCGGCGAGCACCTCGGCGAGGGCGTTGTCGGAAACCGTCGCGGGTTCGACGGTTTCCAGCATCAGGCCGGCGGTTGTGTCGGCTTCCTGGCGCTGGCGCTGGATGTCTGGATCGACCGAAGCTTGGGCATCGACCAACAGGCGCATTGGCCCGGACAGGGCGCCGGAGGCGTAGGCTGCGTACAGCTCTTCTCCTAGCGGATGGTTGGTCATGGCGTTCACTCGTCGTCGCTTCGTCTTGTCTGGTCGTTAGACCCGCTCGGCACGCGGAGATGCATCGCATCTCGCATAGATCAAGGCCAAGGGGTCAATTAACCGCACCTTTCTAAGATTATTCACAGCAGTTCATCGTCAAGGACCCGGCGTAATTTATCAAACGCCAGTCTCAACCGGGACTTCACCGTGCCCAGCGGAGCGCCGATCCGATCGGCGATGTCGCGGTGGGACAAGCCGTCAAAAAAAGCCAGGCGCAACAGCGCGACCTGTTCTTCCGGCAATGTCTTGAGCGCTTTGCGCACCACCGCTTCGCGCCCGGCTGCATGGGCGGCGTCGTCCGGCATCTCCACCTCAGGCGGACGCAGGGAGGGATCCTCGCCGTCCAGAGCCGGCTTTGCGGCGCGGCGCGCCGCATCGATCCTGCGATTGCGCGCGATCCGAAAAATCCAAGTTGATGCAGAGGCTTGCGCGCGATCGAAGGTGTCGGCTTTGCGCCAGACGGCGAGCATGACTTCTTGGGTCAGCTCTTCCGCGAGGCTGTCGGGCGCATTCAGACGCATCAAATAGGCTTTGATCCGCGGCGCATAGAAATTGAACAGTGCGGCAAAGGCGTCCCGGTCACGCCGGCCGGTCGCTTCGACCAGCGTGTCGAGCTGATCCCGGTCTAAGGCCGGGTCAGCGCCTGCGGGCGCATCGGGCAAATTCGCCCCTTTCATCAATCAGGCTCGCACACAATCACACACGCGGCGTGGGGTTTTATCAACACCCTCTGCCATCAATTCAACACACAAGCGCGTTTATTCCTTCAGTTTGCCCTCGACCAGTGCGAAATGCATCACTCTGTTGTTACCTGATTTGCCGATAGGAGCTGTTTGAATGCGTCATGCCTTGTGCCTCGCTCTTTGGCTGAGCGTCGGGGTCATCGCCCTGCCATCGGCCGCATACGCCCAAGCCCCGGAAGCCGTATTCCATGGTGAGGAGCGCGATTGGCGGGTCTTCACTCGGGGTGATGGCGCTGAGCGTGTCTGTTATGCGCAGAGCACGCCGCGTGAATCCAACCCGGCCAACGCCGACCATGGCGACGTGTTCTTCCTGGTGGCCAGCTGGGCCAATGGCGACGCCGATGAGCAACCCAGCTTCCTGGCCGGCCGCCTGCTGCGTCCCGACAGCCCGCCTCAGGTCCGGATCGGGTCCGACCGCTACCGCATGTTCGTCTCAGAACGCGAAGGCTTCGTCGAGAGCGCTGACGATGAGTCGGATCTTGTCGACGATATGCGTCGCGGTTCCACCATGCGTGTGGAAGCGACCCATTCCGACGGCACAGTGGTGGCTTACGAGTTCTCGCTGTCGGGCGTGACGGCGGCCTTGCGCCGTGCGGGCCAGCTTTGCCGCTGAGCCAACGGTTGACCTTGTCCGCGCCATGCGCCACAGAGCGCGCCCATGTCAGACATCCTTAAAGACAGTGGCAAACGCGCCCAGCTGATTGACGGCAAGGCCGGCGCTGCTGTGGTCGACGCCGCTGCGAAAGCCGCAGCCGAAGCCCTGCGAGCCCCGTTGGGCCGGGCGCCCGCCCTGGCTGTCGTGCTGGTGGGTGAAGACCCCGCCAGCCAAGTCTATGTGCGCAATAAGATCCGGCGCACGCAAGCTGCGGGCATGACCTCGATCGAGCACCGCTTGCCAGCCGAGACGACGCGCGAGGCGCTCCTGGCGCTGATCGACCAGCTCAACGGCGATGACGGCGTGGACGGCATTTTGGTCCAGCTGCCGCTCCCGGCCCATCTGGATGGCGCGGAAATCGTTGAAGCGATCCATCCGCTCAAGGATGTCGACGGTCTGACCGCCCGAAGCGCCGGGGCGCTGGTGCAGGGGGCGGCTGGTCTGCGCCCGTGCACGCCTTCGGGCTGTGTTTGGCTGGCGCGTCAGGCATTGGGCGATCTGACGGGCAAGTCGGTGGTGGTCGTTGGCCGCTCCATTCTGGTCGGCAAACCAGCGGCGCTGTTATTCCTGCAGGAAAACTGCACGGTGACGCTGGCCCATTCGCGCACCCAGGACCTGCCCAAGGTCTGCGCCCGGGCCGATATCCTGGTCCCGGCCGTCGGCCGCCCGGAAATGGTGCGCGGCGATTGGATCAAGCCGGGCGCCACCGTCATTGATGTCGGCATCAACCGGGTTGAGGGCGAGGGCGGTAAGGCCCGCCTTGTGGGCGATGCTTGCCTCAGCGAAGCGATTGAGATCGCTGACTTTGTCACGCCTGTGCCAGGCGGGGTCGGGCCGATGACGATCGCCATGTTGCTGGCCAATACGTGCGCAGCGGCCGCTGCGCGGGCCGGTCTGCCGACACCTGAGGCGCTGGCCGAAACTTTGCCCGCTTAACCGTCTCTAAACCGTGTACGCCTAGCGTCAGGGTCGAGCGCGGGAGAGAAGTTGTATGGGCCAGGCACTTCAGGTCCTTCACGTGGAAGATGATTTCGCCGACGCCATGCTGTTGCAGCATGCGTTGTGCGACGCCGATGCGCTGGATCTCGAGCTTGTCGTCGTACGCACCCTCCGCGACGCGCGGGTCAAGCTCGCCAAAAAAGACTTCGACCTGATCATCGCTGACCTGCGCCTGCCCGACTCCACGGATCCCAATGCGACGGTGTCCTTGCTGCGCGATCATGCCGACGGCGCCCCAATCTTGGTGCTCACTGGATCGGCCGGCATTGATGCGGAAAAGATCGGCGACTCCGTCACCGTGCTCGACAAGAACGCCTTCTTCCACCGGCGCGACGAGAAAAAGAGCCGGGCGCTGCTCGCCCATGTCCGTGGGGCGATGGAGCCGGATGACGACGCCGACGCCCTCATGCTTTAGGTCGGCTGGCTCTCTGTGGTGATCGGCCTATCTGCCGCGCCATGACACTCTCTCTTTCTTCCCTGCCAGAGGCCTATCGCGCCGTCGTCTTCGGTGCGACCGGCGGGATCGGCGCCGCCATGGTCGCCCATTTGAGCGCTGATCCGCGGTGCGGAGCCGTCTTCGCCGCGTCGCGCAGCGGCGCTGCGGTGGCGGGCGCCCCTGGGCTCAGGTTTGACCTGGACCAGCCCGATAGCATTGAAACCGCCATGCAGGCCGCCGCCGCAGATGGACCGCTTCACCTGGTGATCGCCGCCACCGGCGCTTTGCACTCGGAAGGTCATATGGAGCCGGAGAAGAGCTGGCGGCACATGAGCCATGACCGCTTCATGGACGCTTTTCGCATCAATACGGTTTTGCCCAGCCTGATCATCCAGGCTGCGCTGGGCCGCTTGGCCCGAGGCTCCAAGGATGCGCCGGAGAAGGCGATTGTGGCCGCTTTGTCCGCCCGCGTCGGATCAATTTCGGATAATCGCCTTGGCGGATGGCATTCCTACCGCGCGTCGAAAGCCGCCTTAAACCAGGTCATCCGCACCTGCTCGATCGAGCTGAGCCGTAAGAGCTCTGACGCGCTGTGTGTCGGTTTGCATCCGGGCACGGTGGATACGGATTTGTCCAAGCCGTTTCAGCGCGGCGTGCCGGAAGGCAAGCTCTTCTCTCCCGCCTATTCAGCTGAACGCCTGCTCAGCGTGCTCGATGGTCTTTCGGCCGACCAAAGCGGGCGTTTATTCGATTGGGCCGGCGCGGAAATCGCCCCCTAACGGAACAGCTTGACCTGGTTGGTTCGGTGCGATGCTCTGACGCTCTGCGAGCAAGGAGACGCCTTCATGACCGGCCATATCGACCCGACCCGGGAGAGCTTTGAGTTTTTTAAAGCGCTGCCGCGCGATGAGCCCCTGGAAATGCTCAACCTGATCCGCTTGCGGGATCAGGCGGTCTATCCCGATGGCCGCGATGCAACGGGGATGGACGCGTACAAGGCCTATGGCGACCAATCTGCGCCGATTTTCCAGCGGGTGGGGGGATCGATCCTGTGGCGCGGGGCGCCGCGCAGTGTTCTGATCGGACCGTCTGAGGAGCTGTGGCACCTCAGCTTCATCGCCGCCTATCCCAGCGCCGGCGCCTTCCTGGAGATGGTCACCGATCCCGAATATCAGAGCCGAGCCGTGCCGCACCGCCAGGCTGCGGTGCTGGACAGCCGTCTGATCCGTCATGCGCCGCTGCCGGGCGGCGCCGCCTTCGGTTAAGCGCTCTTCGCGGTCAGCCGGGGCCCGCCGCGTCCATATTCGAGCATATGGGCGCAGGTTTTAAGCAGGCGTTGCTTGTCGACCGGCTTGGGCACATAGGCGTCCATCCCGGCTTCCAGATAACGCTTCTCATCCTTGGCGAGCGCGTCCGCAGTGATCACCACAACCGGCAGGGCGTCTCCACCTGGAAGTTCGCGAAGCTTGGCCAGAGTCGTCAGCCCGTCCATCTTGGGCATATGCGCATCCAACAACACGACGTCGAAGGCCTGTTCGGCCAGCGCGTCGAGCGCTTCCATGCCTGAGGCGGCTTCGGTCACCGTCGCGCCGGCGGGCTCGATGAAGCAACGCGCGACCATGCGGTTGATGTCATTGTCGTCCACCAGGAGGACCTGCGCGCCGGCCAATACATCGCCGGCCTCGGGCGCTTCGCTTTCAGTCTCCAATTCGATCTCGGCTGCGTGAGCCAGGAATCTGAAGGTGAAACGCGAGCCTTTGTCCGGCGTGCTGTCGACCGCAATATCGCCGTCCATGCGCTGCGCCAGTTCGCGGGCGATCACCAGGCCCAAGCCCGTGCCGCCATGGCGCGGCGCCTGGCCGTCATCGACCTGGCTGAAGCGCTGGAAGAGCCGGCGTTGCGCACCTTCGGAGATTCCGCAGCCGGTATCGCTGACCGAGACCACGATCCGGTCATGCGCCTCTTCAGGCTCAAACTCGACGTGGGCGGCGACGGAGACAGAGCCTTGCTCGGTGAACTTCACCGCATTGGCGATGAGATTGGACAGAATCTGCCGCACGCGAACTGGATCAATGCTGACGCGGTCGGGCATGACGCCCAAGTCCAAATGGAGGGCGAGACCCTTCTTCTTCGCCGCAGGCCGGAACAGGGCGGAGCACTCGCGGACCAGCGCCGCCATGTCAGTCGGCTCGGGCCGCAACTGCATGTGGCCGGCTTCCATCTTGGTGAGGTCCAGCACGTCGTTCAACACCGACAAGAGCTGACGGCCCGACCCGATCAACGTGTCGGCGCTTTCGCGCTGGCTCTTTGTCGTCGCGGTGTCGGCGATCAACTCGGCCATGCCCAACATGCCGTTGAGCGGCGTGCGCAATTCATGGCTCATATTCGCCAGGAAGGTGGATTTCGCCTCATTGGCGGTTTGCGCTTGGTCCGCCGCGCGCTGAACGTCGTCGGTCAACATCGCTGCGGTGATGTGCTGGGCGACCGATTTGGCCAGGAAGATGTCTTCCGCCGTCCAGCGCCGTGTTCCGCCGATATGCTCACAGCAGACCACGCCGCGCACGCCCTCTCCAGTGAAGATCGGAGCGTCCAGCATGGCGCCGATATTGAGCGGTTTCATATAGCCCGGCACAAAGGCCAGGGTGATCGGATCGCTCAGCGTATCGGTCACGCTCACAGTCGAGCCGGCTTCGATGGCGTCAAAATAGGCTGGATTGCTCGATCTGGGCAGTCGGTCGCCCCGGCTATGCTCGCCCGAGCCTTCCGAATAAAGGCTCAAGCACTCAATGGCTTGGCCATCGGCGTCGCGGGTCCAAACGCTGACGCGGGAAACGCCCATCAGCGCGGACAAGCGCCGTGTGGCCTCGTCTATCAACTCGGTTTGGGTCCATTGGTTTTGAACCTGCGCCTTGCCTGGATCCTCCAGCCCCGCATTATACCGGCGCACCCGATCCAGCGTCCGGTTCAGCTCGGTTTCAGCGCGAGCCCGACCGGACACTTCTTTGTCGAGCCGCCTGATGAGCGGCAGCCAGCGCGTGAAGCCGGCGACCAGCAAGATCGCGCTGATCGAATACCCGACATAGGCGATGGCCTCGGTCACATCCGTCCCGAGCATTGGCAGAAAAGCTTGAGGACCAATGAGTTCCGCGGCGTCGATCGCCGCCGAGGCCGCAACGACGGCCAAACCGAAACTGATCAGCCGCGTGCCTTCATTGGCGCGTCCCATCTTCCAGCTCACACGCCAAAAGCTGACGGCCATAAACAGGCTCGCCGCCAGGATCGCAAGATCGCCAATCGCGTTCATTCGCTTCCACCCTGCACCCGACCGGATGTCTCAACCCGGAGTGCAGTAAAACACAATCAGATGAAGGAAGCGTTAGATTCACTGAGCGGGGCTAGGGAGCCTCGGCGCGGAAGGGCCGGTTCAGCAACGCCTCGATCGCCGTATTGAGATCGATACGGCCAGACAGAACGTCATTCACCGCCCCGCAAATCGGCAAGTCGACGCCGAATTTCTCACCCAGCGCGACAACAGCAGGGGCGCTGGCGACGCCCTCGGTGACGGCGTTTCGGCCAGCCAAGATGTCGGAGAGGGCCTCCCCGCGCCCCAGCGCCATGCCGCAGGACATATTCCGGGACATGGGCGAGGAGCAGGTCAGCACCAAATCCCCCAGCCCGCACAGGCCCGCCAAAGTCTCGCGCCGGCCGCCGACGGCCTCGCCCAGTCGGGTCATCTCCGCAAAGCCGCGGGCGATCAGCGCGGCGTGGGCGGATTTGCCCAGCCCTTTGCCCTCAACGACGCCGGCGGCGATCGCGAGCACATTCTTCATCGCCCCTCCGGCCTCAGCGCCGATCAGGTCATCGGTCCAATAGGGCCGGAAGGCGGGTGAACCGATTGCGTCCATCAGCTGCTCGCCCAGCTCTTCATCGGCGCACGCCAGCGTGACCGCGGTCGGCAGACCTTTGGCGACGTCTGCAGCAAAGCTCGGCCCGGAGAGCACCGCGGGCGTTGCACGCGGCAATACGGCATTGAGCACCTGCGTCATCATCGCCAGCGTATCGCGTTCGAAGCCTTTGGAGCAGAGCAGGACCGGTGCGCCGTCTCCGACGACATCCGCGAATTGCGCCAGCGTGGCCCGGGTGTGCTGGGCCGGGGTGACCAGAAGATAAGCGTCGCAGCCCTTAAGCGCTTCAGGGTCGTGCGTGGCGGTGATGCCCGCGTGCAGCGGCGCGCCCTTCAGGTAGACGGTGTTTTCGCGCTTCGTATTGATCGCATTGGCGACCTCCGGTTCGAAGGCCCAAAGACGCACCTGCCGGCCCCCTTGAGCGCAGGTTTGCGCCAAGGCGGTGCCCCAGGCGCCGGCGCCGATCACGCCAATGGTGTCAAACGCGCTCATTCACCTCTCCCCTTCACGCCTTCGGCCCTTTGCGCCCTGAGCCTGACGCCGGCGCCTGGCGCGCGGCCTCGGGATCCAACGGCCAGCGGGCGCGGGCGGGCGCATTTAGGCCGTCAACTTGTCCCAAGGCCAGGCGTTCTGCGCCCGCCAGCGCGATCATCGCGGCATTATCGGTGCAATACTTCAAAGGCGGCGCAAGCCATTCAAAGCCTTGCGCATCGGCTTCCGCCTTGAGGGCGGCGCGCACGGCGCCGTTAGCGGCGACGCCGCCGGCGACCACCAGCCGTGGCCGGCGTTCCTCAGGAAAGCGCTCAGCGAACTGCGCCATGGCGCGGCGGGTGCGTTGCGCCAAATGATTGGCGATGGCGGTTTGCACCGCGGAGGCGAGATCGGCGCGGTCTTGATCTGTCGGCGTTTCCAACGCCTCCCAGGCGCGCCGCGCCGCTGTTTTCAGGCCGGCGAAGGAGAAGTCGCAGCTTTTGTCTCGCGCCAGCATGCGCGGCAAGTCGAAGCGCTCGGCATGGGTCGCAGCCTTCGCAAAGCGTTCAACCGCCGGCCCTCCAGGAAAGCCGAGCCCCATCACCTTGGCGGTTTTATCGAAGGCTTCGCCGGCCGCATCGTCGATGGTCGAGCCGAGCCGGGTCATCCGGCCGACGCCTTCCACGATCACGAGCTGGGTATGACCGCCGGACACCAGCAGGAGCAGATAGGGAAAGTCCAGGCTTTCGGTAAGCCGCGGCGAAAGCGCATGGCCCTCCAGATGGTTGACCGCGATCAAGGGCGCACCCGCGCCCAGGGCGATGCCCTTCGCCGTCATCAACGCCGCCATCAAGCCGCCGATCAAGCCAGGACCCGCCGTCGCGGCGACGCCGTCCAGATCGCTCGGGGCGAGACCGGCCTGGTCCAGGACCTGACGCGCCAGACCGTCCATCTTTTCAGCATGGGCGCGCGCGGCGATTTCCGGCACGACGCCGCCATAAGGCGCGTGAGCCTCGTTCTGACCGGTGACCGCCTCCGCCAGCACCTCCACCGATCCGTCTTCGGATCGGCGCAGAACCGCTGCGGCGGTGTCGTCGCAGCTCGATTCAAGGCCGAGGACCACAAGCCCCTGCGACGATGAGGGGATTTGCCCCTGTGTGGAGACATGGGATAACGCCATACCCATCCGTTACCGCCGGTGCGCCCGGCGCACAACTGCGCCGGTCAGACCGGCGCCCGCCTAAAAGGAAGGTTTGGCCCTTTGACGTATTCTCCCATGGCCATCGCCACGCGCACCTCGCCCCTGGCGCTGGCCCAGACCACCATGGTCCAGGCTCTTCTCGCACAGGCCCACGGCCAGGACGACGCCGAAGCCGCCTTCCCGATCCTGGGCATGACCACCACCGGGGACAAAATCACCGACCGCGCCTTGCTGGCGGCGGGCGGCAAAGGGCTGTTCACCAAAGAGCTGGAGACCGCGTTGCTGGATGGATCCGCCCGCTTCGCCGTGCATTCCATGAAGGATGTCCCGACCCGGCTGCCGGACGGGCTGGAGATCGCCGCCATTTTGCCCCGTGAAGATCCGCGCGATGTGTTGCTGACCCGGGGCGGCGTCAGCCAGGTGCAGGATCTGCCCGAAGGCGCGGTGCTGGGCACGGCGTCGATCCGCCGCCAAGCCCAGGCGTTGGCGATCCGGCCGGACCTTAAGATCGAGCTGTTGCGCGGCAATGTGGACACGCGCCTGGAAAAGCTGCGCTCCGGTGTGGTCGATGCGACGTTTCTGGCGCGCGCGGGCCTTCGCCGTTTAGGGCGTGCGGAAGCCGAGCGTGAGCCGGTGGAGACCACCACCATGCTGCCGGCGCCGGCCCAGGGCTGTGTCGGAATTGAAATCCGCAGCGATGATGACGCCGCCCGCGAAGCGCTTGCCGCGCTGGACCATGCCGACAGCCATATCTGCGCCGCCGCAGAACGGGGTTTTCTGGCCGCGCTGGACGGCTCTTGCCGCACCCCGATCGCCGCTTACGCCACCGTCGACGGTTCAGAGCTGCATCTGCGCGGCGAGGCCGTGACGCCGGACGGCGCCCATCGCTGGTTTGAAGAAACCCGCACCACTCTGCCCGATGCGTCTCCAGGCGCGGCAGCGGCGCTCGGCCGGGAGTTGGGCGCGGCGGTCCGCAAGGCCGGCGGCGCGATGCTGGAGCAGGTGCTCACCGGAACGCAGTGATGACGGTGGTGCTGGTCACTCGAACCGCGCCCGGCGCCCATAGAACGTTGGACCGGCTGGTGCAGGACGGCTTCGAACCGATCCCGGCGATCACCGCCGAAATCCAGCCAAGACCTGTTGAGTGGCCCGATGACGTTGCAGCGCTGGCGCTGACCAGTCCCAATGGTGCGGTGCGGGCGGGTGAGCTGGCCCCGGATAAGACTTTACCGGTCTTCGCGGTCGGCGACGCCACCGCCGCGGCGGCCCGGAAGGCGGGTTTCAGCGATGTGGCGAGCGCGTCCGGTGACGGCGCCGCGCTGGCGGCGCTGATCGCGGAATCCCGCTCCTCCGGCCCGGTCCTCCACCTGCGCGGTGAAGATCAGGCGTTTGACGTGGTCGCAGCGCTCAAAGAGCAGGGCCTTCAGGCTCAAGCTGTGATCGGTTACGCGGCAGAGACCGTAGACCAATTGCCGGAGGCGGCGCTCGACGCTATGCGCCCCGGCGCCGTGGTGCTGATCCATTCCGCCAAAGGGGCCTCGCGCTTTATCGAGCTGGTGCGTCAGGACAGCCGACAGGCCGAATTGACCGGGCTGCGTGCTGTGGCGATCTCCCAAGAGGCCGCCGCGCCCCTGCTCGACCAACGCTTCGCCCGGATCGATATCGCCGCAGTCCCGACGGAAGACGCCTTGATGCAAGCGCTGTGTGCCGCGAGATGACGCGCCGCCGCCTGTGGCGCAGCGCCGCGAGGCAGCATAGACTCAAATCTTGCTGTTTCGCATTCGAGCTTTTCTGACCGCCATGAGCGACACGCCGAACATCGATCAAACCGACGCCGAACCGGTCGAAGCTGAGTTCGAACCTGCGCCCGATTCCGCGACTGAGCCCAAAACGGCCAAGGCTTCAAAACCCGGGACGCGCCTTCCCTGGCTGACCATCGCCGTGGTCACCATTTTCGCGGGCGCGATTGGCGGAGGATCCGGCTGGTTGATGGGCCGCTATGCGCCGGATGCCGGAACCACCGCTCTAGAGGACCGGATTGCGGCTTTGGAGGCCGCGGCTGAGGCCCCGGCGAATGAGGATCAGATCACCGCGCTCCAAGGGCGGCTCGACGCGGTCGAATCCAGCCTCCAGGCCGCCGAGCTGCGCGCCCAGGGCATTGAGCAGCTTGTCCGCGATGTCGCGCGCTTGCGCAACCAAATGGACGCGCTCGCCGGGGGCGGATCGCCAGAAGCGAGTGATGCTGGAGCAGGCACGAGCGCCGACGCCCTGGCCGCGCTCGAGGCGCGGCTGGACCAAGCGCTTGCTGCGCTACAGGCTCAGTTCAACACCGTTGCGGAGAACGCCGACACCGCGCGGACGATTGCGGACCAGGCCCAGGCGGCGATCCAGCAGGCGCTCAGCCTGATCTCTCAAGGCGGCGCTGATGTTGAGAACACGGATACCGTATCAAGCGACGCGGCGTCGCGCACCGCGCTGGCGGCCGTTGAGGCGCGCGTCGCTGCGCTGGAGGCGGCCAGCCAGACCCTCACCGCCCAAGCCGAGCGGCTCAGCGCCCTGGAACAAGCGGTCAGTGTCCTTAGCGACGCCGGCCCGGACACCAGCGGTGTCGACGCCCTGTCCGCCCGGATCAGTCAGCTGGAGACCGGGATCGCCGCACTGGAAGCCGCAGCGCCGGGGGCCGAAGAGACCGCAAGCCTCGCCGAGCGCGCCGTGGCCTTCGCCGCTTTGAGCCGCGCCGCCGCCGGCCCGGACCCGTTCCCGGTCGCCTTCGCCGACCTGCAGCGCCTGTGGCCGCAAGCACCAGGTCTTTCTGGCCTGGCCGGACCGGCGCGCACTGGCGCGCCGACGCTGGATCAGCTCAAGGCGAGTTTTCCCGGCGACGGCATCCGCGCCGTGACCGGCGAAGCGCAATTGCTGTTCGGCGTGATCCGCGTCGAACGTGACGCGACTGCGGGTCCCACGCCGGCCATCGAAGCCGCACTCGACGCCGGCAATCTGGCGGGCGCCGTCGCTGCGACGGAGGCTCTGGACGAAGAGGCGCGCCGGGCGGCCAGTGTTTGGCTGAGCCAAGCTCAGGCTCGGCTGGCCGTCGAGGACAGCCTGTCGAGTCTGTCTGAGGCCTTAACCGGAGAGGGAGGGGCGCAGCGATGATCCGCCTCATCATCACCGTCGCTCTGTGTATCGCGACCGCGCTCCTCGGCGCCTTCCTGGCGCTCAATCCCGGGCAGGTGACGATCGAGTTTCTCGGTATCAATGCGCAGCTGCCCTTCGTTCTCGCCGCTGGCGCGCTAATTCTGGCGACCTTCCTGCTGGTCGTTCTGTGGTGGGTGATCGCCAAGGTTTGGGGCGCTCCGGACGCGTTTCGGAACTTCCGCAAGCGCCAGCGGCGCGAGCAAGGATTTGATGCGCTCGAGCGCGCGCTGATCGCATCGGCCGCCGGTCAGGGGGCGTTAGCGGTGCGTCAGGCGTCGCGCGCCGAGGCGATGCTCGACCGCCCGGCGCTGTCCCGCTTGTTGACCGCCCGGGCGGCGGAAGCCGCGGGCGATCTCGACAGCGCGCAAGTGCATTACGAAGCGATGTTGGAGGATTCCAAGACCCGCCTGGTGGCCCGGCGCGGCCTTGCCTCGATCGCGGAAACACGCGGTGATGATCTAACCGCCCTGACCCATGCCCGCGACGCCTTCGATCAAGCGGGGCAGGCGCGCTGGGCGTATGAATCGCTGTTCGCCGCGCAGGTCCGCCAGGCGCGCTGGGCTGAGGCGGAGCGGACGCTCACCGAAGGCGAACGCCGCGAGCATGTCGTTCGAGACGTCGCCCAGCGCATGCGCGCCGTGCTGTTGACCGCCGAGGGCCGCCGGATTGAAGACAGCGACCCGGAGGCGGCGGCCAAGCTGGCGGATAAGGCGAGCGAGGCCTCACCAGGGTTTGCCCCCGCCGCCGAGCTCGCCGGGCGCTTGCTCGCCGAGCAGCGCCGCCATCGCCGGGCCGCAGAGGTGATCGAGCATGCCTGGCGGCATGAGCCGCATCCCGCACTGGCCCATGTTTTCGCGGCTTTGCGCAAGTCTGACAGCAAAGCCAAGCGCGCCGAGCGGCTGCGCGGCCTGGCGGCGCTTAATCCCGATCACCGCGAAAGCCGCATGCTGCTCGCCGACGTGGCGCTGGAGCAGTCTAATCTTGAAGCCGCGCGCGCGGCGTTGGGTCCGTTGCTGACCCAGCCGCCGCTCTCGGCGCGGCTGTGCACGCTGGCGGCGCGAATGGAGCAGCTGGCGGGTGATGAAGGGGCGGCTCGCCGCCATATGGCGCGCGCCACTCATGCGCCAGGGGAGGCGGACTGGTCCGACATTGACGAAGGCGGGCGCGCTTTCGCCTATACCGATGCCGACTGGGCCCGCATGGTCGAAGTTTGGGGCCGAGAAGCGCGCCTGATCCACCCGCGTCATGAGCGCTATGAGATCCCGGCGGCTGCAGCCCCCGAAGCTTTGCTGATCGAAGGCCCGAGGGCGAAACCTGCAGCGGAAGCTGACGCTAAGGGCGACAAGTCGGAAACAAGCTTCTATGAACCCTCGCGCGCGCCGGACGATCCCGGCGTGGAGGATGACGGCGGCAAGACCCCCTAGCCGCCACCAAACGGGATGAGGGTGACATGGGCCAGCGTCTTTTGATCGGCGTGACGGGCGGATCTGCGTCCGGCAAAACCGAAATCGCCAGAGCTGCGGCGCGGGCCGCCAGTCCCTTATCCTCGATCGTGCTGGCGGAAGATGATTATTACGGCGACCACGGCGCCAAGCCGGATTTTGACGCGGCGGCGTTTAACTTCGACCACCCCGAAAGCCGCGACCATGGCTTGCTGGCGGAGCATCTGGCCGCGTTGAAGGCCGGTGAGACGGTCGAGGCGCCGATCTACGACTTCACCATTCATCGCCGCCGGGGCGACACCCGGCCGATCTCCAGCGCCGATGTGATCGTGGTGGAGGGCATCCACCTGTTCTGCGACCGTGATGTCTGCGATCTTTTTGATCTGCGGGTCTTTGTGGAAGCGCCCGATGATGTGCGCCTCGCCCGCCGGGTGCTGCGCGATGTGGACGAGCGCGGCCGGACCGCCCACTCGGTGGTCTCGCAATATCTGCGCACCGTGCGTCCAATGCACCATGAATGGACCGAGCCGACCCGCACCGAAGCGGACCTTGTGATCCGCAACGACGCCGCGGCGGCCCGCCCGGCCGACCATCTGGCTGAATTTTTCCAGACTCTCGCCGAGCCGGTGGCGGCGAAAATCGAAGCGTTTAAGGGCTCGCGCGGCGTCTAAAGCCCGATTGCTGGAAACCGCTTCATAACCGTCTTGCGGTATCCGCGTTGTGCGGTTAGGTTCCGCGCCCTGTCCGGCAGGTGATTGCGCCTGCCCCACAGCGCCGCTTTAGCTCAGCTGGTAGAGCAACGCATTCGTAATGCGTAGGTCACGTGTTCGAGTCACGTAAGCGGCACCACCATTTTGTCAATAAAATCAATGCTTTAAATGCTCTGCCTGTAAATTGTGCGGCATACCTTGGGTTCGCTGCACATTGCTGCACGGCTACAAGCGAATCCAACAAGTTACACCCAGCGACGGCGGCTCCGTGCTGCACGGATGCTGCACGTTTGGTACGCGCGCGGACGTGAAACCGTGTCATGGGCCGAATCCCTGTTTCTCCGCCAGCCGTCTCGAAAAAATGGTGTCTCATAGTGATGGTGCATGTGCGCGACCATCAGCCCCAACAAATGCCCTACTCCGCGTTCGGGCGCGTGCGCGTATCGGTCTCGAAACTCGCGCGCGGCCCGGAAAAGATGGCGTGTATAAAGCGCGGACTCTCGCACGAGGCTCCAGAGATTCGGGAACCCATTTCCAAGAAATTTTTTCAATGGCAAGACTAAACGGCGCTCAGATCGTTAGGTTCGAGCAATAGATAAGAATTTGGCCAAAATTCTCATCGACAGCGAGGAGCAACGCGGCTCACAATTCTTTACGCCGATGTCAAAACGGCTGCATTTTTAGTGAGTTGAGCATTGATAACCCGGCATTAACCGTCGGGCCAATTGACCAAATATTAACCAGCTTTCTTAGGGCGATCCCAAAAGAAGCCTGCCTAATCTAGCCCCATCGCATTTTTGTGCATGGGGATGGAAATGAAGAAATCATTGAAGCTCAGCAGTGCTTTAGCTGTTTTGATCTGCGCTTTGGGGGCGCCTGCGTTTGCGGAAGACGACGACAATGAGGCGGCCCGTTCGGGCGACATTGTGCTTCCATCTTATGGCCGGATCGACCCCTTTTACGGGGACATCAATCCATTCTATGGCGACATCAACCCCTTCTACGGCGACATTTCGCCGTTTTGGGGGGATATTTCGCCGTTTTGGGGTGACATCAATCCGTTCTATGGGGATATCAGCCCCTTCTACGGGGACATCAATCCGTTCTGGGGCGATATCAGCCCCTTCTATGGCGACATCAACCCGTTCTGGGGCGATATCAGCCCCTTCTATGGCGACATCAACGCCTTTTGGGGCGATATCAGCGCCTTCTGGGGCGATATTGGTCCGTTCTGGGGCGACATCAACGCCTTCTGGGGCGATATCCAAGCCTTCGACGGGGGTGACTACGCCAAGTTGGCCGCCGATCTGGACGCCATGTTCTCGCGAGCTGAAGCAACTTTCGGCTATGCGGTGACGGTCAAAACCGGCCAGTCCTTCAACGAAGCCTTCCTCAACGCTTTGAAGGCGCGTTTCGGCATTGATACGAGCGATCCAACGACATTGGCGAACCTGACCGCTGCGGAGCGCTCTGAATTCTTCCTGGCCTTCTATGACGGCCTGATGAGCTTCACCGGTGTCAACCATGTCGACCACTGGATGCCGTCGATCAACTGGAGCCCTGCGCTGTCCCAGCGTGTGGGCGGCGGGTCCGGCGTTACGGTTGGCATAATCGACTTCGCGCTGCCGAGCCGCATGGACGGCCTGCGCGGTAGCGGCAGCGGTAAGGACTACCTGGATTTCAACCATGGCGTTGCGGTCGCGCATCTGATCGGCGCCGACATGGATGGCGAAGGTATCATGGGCGTCGCGCCGGATGTGGCGATGGTCCATTATAATCCGTTCGACGAGTCCATGACCGCCAGCTGGGAGTCGGTCGGCGCCGGCGTCATCGATCTCTCGATGTCGAACGCCAGCGTCGTCAACCTGTCGCTCGGCGTGTCGGGCTGGACCTTCCACAGTGGCTGGGCGGACGTCTTCTCCGCGCCGGAAGTTCATCGCCGTGCTGGGGACATGGTTTTCGTGTTCGCCGCCGGTAATGACGGCGCGACCCAAACGCAGGATGTGAACTGGAGCAATGTGGGTGAGGTCGAAAATCTGCTGATCGTGGGGTCGGTGAATCCGAACGGTGAGATTTCCAGCTTCTCCAACCGTCCCGGCGACGCCTGCCTGACCATGAATGGCAAGTGCGATGTCGGCTTCCGGCTGATGGACCGTTTCCTGGTCGCCCCCGGCGAGCTGATCCTAGTGCCTGACGGTGAGGGAGGCGTGGTGCGGATGTCCGGCACCTCTTTCGCCGCCCCGCTGGTTTCCGGCGCCGCCGCCCTTGTGCAGGGTCGGTGGAACTGGCTGGAAGCGGGCGACGTCGCATCGGTTCTGCTGTGGTCAGCCCGTGATCTGGGCGCACCGGGCGTCGACCCGGTCTATGGCTGGGGCATGCTGGACGTGGACGCGTCCTTCCGTCCCTTCGATGAAGGCAATGTCTATCTGATCGATGGAGCCGGTAATCGCTTCTCCGGTAAGGAGCTCGGCATCGTCAATGGCCGCGTCCTGTCCAACGTGCCGGATGGCCATGTCGTGGTGTTCGAAGATTTCCGCGGCACCTTCCGCGACTTCCATGTCAGCGTCGATGACATCATGCTCAGCGATGACGACACGGCGGCGGCCAACAGCGCGGCTCAGGAGTATATCGCCGATCAAACCGGCGACCGCGCCAAAAAGAGCTTTACTCAAACGCTGAGCCGCTCGGGCAATGTCATGCTCACCGCCTTTGTGGCTCCGCTGGATACCGGCGAGCGGGCGAGCGATGGCGAGATGATGTTCCAGGCCGGCTTCGAGATCGAAGACCGCGCCGCGGGACACAGCCTGCAGTTCGGCTTTGGTGAAGCGGCTGTGGCTTTCGCCGACGACTCTGGCTTTAGCTTCGCCAGCGACCATCGTCCGACGTCGGGCGGGGTTAATCCGGTACTCGGTTTCGCTTCAGGCGGCGCGTATATGGCCGGTGACCTGGCTCTCTCGCCGGACACCTCGCTGCGCTTTATCGCGTCTTCGACGCGCGATGCGCACCGCTTCGCCAATCCGATGACGGGTGAGTCTACCGCTCTGTTCACCTCTCTGGACGCCTATCAGGCCTCTGCAATCGGGGCCGGCGTGCAGCATGCGCTGACCGATGCGGTCACGGTTGAGGCGAGCTATACCCGCCTGAGCGAAGACCGCGCCATGCTCGGCGCTCAAGGGCTGGGCGCGCTGAGCTTCGCGGGCCGCACGGCGACGGATGCGGTCAGCGTCGGCTTTGAAGCCGCCTTGCCGATGAGCCTGTCGCTCGCGGGCTCGGCGACCATGGGCCGGACCCAGGGCGGCGACGCCAGCGCCATGATCACCATCGCCGATCCGATGGTCTCGAGCGCCTTCCAGGTGAGCCTGCAAGGTGAAGGCCTGATGACCCGCCATGACGCGGTACGCTTCAGCCTGATCCAGCCGCTCCACGTGGAAAGCGGTGCGCTGAACTACACCGCCAGCGTCGTTACCGATCGCCAGACCGGCGCCATCGGTCAGGAGACCCAGCGCTGGGCGTTGTCGGGCGAGCGCACTCTTGCCGGCGAGCTCAGCTATGCGCGCATGCTCGGCAATGCTGAGCTGGGCGTGTTCGGCCGGATCGAAGGTCCGCAAGCCCGGTTCGACGATCCGCAGGCCGAAGCCGTTGGCGGGGTCCGGGTGGACTGGCGCTTCTAAGTCAAAGTCACCACCCGCAATCTTAGCGCCCGCTCTCGCAATAAGTGAGCGCGGGCGCACCCTTTAGTATAGTAATTGATTTATTCAATATTAAGCCAGATGTGTCAGATTTCGCGCGTGTTTTACTCCGACGCAGCGAGCTTAAGCCATGTTCAGGACTGCACTGCTGGCCTTCGCCCTGACAGTCACCACCACCTTTTCAGTGGCATCTGCGCAGTCTGACTCTGAGTTCGACGCGACGATACAGGAAGCGCGTGCGTCCATGATGCGCGACCCTGGCTCCGCTTTGGAGGCCGCGCAGAATGCCGCTGCGCTGGCTCGAAATCTGCCCCAAGCTGACGCTCAGATGCTGATGGCGCAAGCGGAATGGCTGCAAGCGGAAGCCACCACGCGTCTCGGCCGTCCGGCTGAAGCCGCCGAGATCGCCGAGCGGGCCATTCGCAGGCTCGGCGCTGAGCCGGAGCCGACGAAGCTGCTTGCGGACCTTAAGGTGGCGCGTGGCCGGATCGCTATGGCGACTGGCGACTTTGAGGTCGCCTTCATCAGTTTCACGGAGGCCTATGCGGTCTTTCAAGCCATCGAAGACAGCCGCAGCCAGGCCATCGTGCTTCAGTCTATCGGTTCGATTTATACCGCCGCTGGTCAGTACGAGCGAGCGCTAACCTATTTCACTGATGCGCGTGAACGTCACAGCGACCCCTCGTTGGACCTGGCGGCTTTGAACAACACCGCCAATGCCTATCGTGAATTGGGCGACTATCAGCAATCGCTGTCCCAATATCAGCAAGCGCTCGCGATTGCGGAGCAGCTCGGCAGCCCGGTTCTGGAAGCGCGCATCCTCAACAATATCGCCGCTTTGCATGTCCAATTTGAAGCCTACGACGCGGGCGATGCAGCCATCACCGATGCTTTTGACCGGGTCAGCGAGGCGGGGTCAGGGGAGTGGTTGCGCTTCCTTTACGGGGTTCGGGCGCAAATCGCTGTAGGTCGCGCTGACTTTACGACGGCACGGACCCAGTTGGAACGGACTTTCGAGGGCGTGCCGCTCGGAACGACACCCCAAAACTTCACCGAGTTTCATGAAACCGGAATCGAGATCTACAGCGCCTTGGGTGAGTGGCGGCTTGCACTGGACCACGCGCGGGCTTTCAAGCGTCTTGAGGATGAAGCGCGCGATGTCTCCGCCTCGGCGAACTCCGCGCTTTTGGGCGCCGAGTTCGACTTTGCCGAGCAAGAGCTTCAAATCCAGCAGCTTCGCAGCGACAGGCTTGAGCAGGACCTTGCACTGGCCAGCTCTCGGACGCGCACAGTCTACTTGACGGCGGCGGTCGGCGCGGCGTTGCTGTTGTGTATCCTAATCGCGGTCGCCGCTGGGTATCGGACTGAGCGCACGCGCAAGAAAGCTCTGGCCGCAGCGCTTTATTTTGATCCCGAATGCGACCTGCCGTCCCGGCGCTCGCTTGAGGAGACGCTGACGGCCAAAACTGACGCAGGATTTGAATACTTCATCTTTGCGGTGGATTTGGACCGCCGCGAACATCTTCGCACAGCGCTAGGCTTCAGCGCTTTTGCAAAGCTCACGAAGATCATTGCGTCTCGCTTGGCGGCTGGTCGCGAAAAGGCTGAAGTCGGGCTCATTGCACCTGGCGTTCTTGGCGTCTTGGTTGACGCGGACACGCTCGACACAGGGATTGATGATGAAGCCCGTACTATGGCGACCGCGCTTTTGGCCCACTATCAGGCGCCTGTGGTTATAGACGGCGTGACCATCGATCTTTCCGCGGTTGTCGGGGTTTCACGTCATGTGCCGGGGCAGCAAGAGAGCGATATCACAATTAAACAAGCCGTCATCGCTACTGAGCAAGCGCGTGCGGCGTCGGCGGACTACGCCGAGTTCGACGCTTCACTCTACGGTGATCCCGAACAGAATCTGGCGCTGATGAGCCGCATCAACAACGCTATGGAGTCCGGCGATATCGTGCTGCACTACCAGCCCAAGCTGGACTTGCGGACCGGTCGCTTTGTTAGCGCGGAAGCTTTGATGCGCTGGACGGACTCGGATCGGGGCTATGTGCCTCCGGATGCCTACATTCCGTTTGCTGAAGAAACCGGCCGTATCAAGGAGCTTACCTACTGGTCCATTAAGAAGGCGGTCATTGATCAATTCGCCATGGCTAAGGCTGGGTTCCGGCTGAAGGTCGCGGTTAACATCTCCAGCGCTTTGCTGGTGGATTCCGAATTTGCATCGGAGGCCATACAGATCGCTTCGCAATCAAAGGCGGGGTTGATCTTTGAGGTGACCGAAACTGCGATCATGGCCGACGTAGACAAGGCGCTTAGGACCCTGGACCGGTGGTCGAAGGCGGGCATCGAGCTCTCCATCGACGATTATGGCACCGGCCATTCATCACTCGCCTATCTCAAGCGCATCCCGGCCGACGAGCTTAAGCTGGACCGGGCTTTCATCATGGATGTGACCAAGTCCCAGCGCGATCGGATGCTCGTTAAGGCGACTGTCGATCTGGCGCATAATCTTGACATGTCCCTGACCGCCGAAGGCGTCGAAGATGAAGAAACACTGGCGGCCCTCCAGCTGATGGGCTGCGATACGGCGCAAGGCTATGGCATCTGCAAGCCGTGTGGCGTTATGGAGCTGATAGGCTTTATGCAGCGCGAAGGGGATGCTCGAAGCGATCAGTTCGCTTCGGCAGGGCGCAAGCAGGGCTAACGTCTTCAGGCACAACCAATTTGGCAGTCACCTCGTGACGCGCCGGTAGAGGGTGAAGACGGTTGGGGGCTCAGGTCACACTAAATCCCACCTGACCTGCGCCCCGTTTGACCTGAGACCCGATTGGTCCCGCATTTGAATTGAGAGTCTGTCGGAATGGAGACAGACGATGCGAAAGAGCAAATTTTCCGAGGAACAGATCATCGCGATCCTGGCTGAACAGGAGCGTGGCATGGCGACGGCGGAGGTGTGCCGGCGTCACGGGGTCAGCTCGGCGACATTCTACAAGTGGAAGGCCAAGTTCGGCGGAATGGACGTGTCGGACGCCCGTCGGCTGAAGACGCTTGAGACCGAGAATGCGCGGCTCAAGAAGCTGCTGGCTGACAGCATGTTGGATGTGTCGATCCTGAAAGACCTGCTGG
>CAZAGE010000048.1:0-24099 GCA_964484345.1 uncultured Oceanicaulis sp.
GCCGTGGCCCATCCCGATAGCGGGTGAGCGCCCGATCAACATTCGCGTTAGACGAGAATCAAGAAATCAACTTAGCCTTTCTTTAGATAGGGGGAGGCATGCCGGATCAAGGCGAAAAGATCAGCCGAGCGTTGCAGCGCATTGAAGCCCTGCAAGCTTTCCTGGCAGCCTATCGGGGTTTCCCCGGTCGCAGCTATGCGTTGTCCTTGTGCGACGAAGTGCTAGAGGCTTTGTACGGAGATGATCCGCCCTATCCAAAGAACCCGAGTCGAAACTAATCTACCAGACGCAACCAAAAAGCAGGTTCGGCGTAAATGCCCGAAGACTCACCCTCAACCTGACGGCTCGGGGGGCTGAGCGCCCGAGCCTTGACCCTGTTCAGCCTCAATCAGCGAATGATGACTGTCCGGCCTCGGCGCGAACCAGCGATGGAGTGCAGGCAGCACAAGCAGCGTCAAAAGGGTTGAGGACACGAGCCCGCCCATAACCACGGTGGCGAGCGGGCGTTGCACTTCCGCTCCCACGCCTGTTGCGAACAGCAAGGGGGCAAGCCCGAGCGCTGTGGTGAGCGCGGTCATTAGGACGGGCCGGGCGCGCAGGCCGGCGGCTTCGATTGCGAGCGCATCTCGGTCGCGGCCCTTTCGCGCGAAGTCGTCCATAAAGCTCACAAGCACCATACCGTTGCCCAGTGCGATGCCAAACAGGGCGATGAATCCTACGGTCGCTGGAACGGATACGGGCAGGCCTGTGAGCCACAGCGCCAACGCGCCTCCGGTCAACGCCAGCGGAATGTTCAGCAGGATTAGGACCGCCGACTTAAGGCGACCAAATGCGAGGAGCAAAATCAAAAGCACAATCCCCAGCGTGATCGGAATCACGACCGCGAAACGGGCGTTGGCCTGCTGTTGCAGTTCAAACTGGCCACCCCATTCCACGCGATATCCTGGAGGCAGGTCGAGTTGCGATGCTGTTGCGGCCTGTGCGTCCGACACAAAGGAGCCGATATCTCGCCCGCGAACATTGAGCTGAACCGTAATAAAGCGCTCGCCATTCTCACGCGTGATCTGACGAGGGCCGATGACTTCGCGCAGGCTGGCGACACTTGAGAGCGGGATTTGGGCGCCGCTCTCGCTTTCCAAAATCAGCCGACCAATCGCCTCGGGCGTGTCACGGCGCTCTTCATCAAACCGAACCACAATCGGGAACTGGCGCACGCCTTCAAAGAGCACTCCAGCCTCCGCGCCGCCAACCGCTGCGCTCAAGGCGTCGAGCGCGTTTTCCACGGTAAGGCCGTAGCGTCCGAGCGCTGTGCGGTCGACGGAAACCACAAGCTGCGGCGCGCCGGTGATCTGATCAGCCTGCACATCGCTCGCGCCATCGACGCCCTCCAAAATAGACTGCAGACTTTGCGAACCCACGAGCAGCACGTCAGCATCCGGCCCGAAGATTTTCACGGCGAGTTGAGCCTTGGTTCCGGTCAATAACTCATCGACAGACATGGCGATTGGCTGACCGATGTTTACCTGGATTCCAGGAAAGGTCTCCAGGTTTTCAGATATGGCGGCGCGCAAATCGTCCGGAGTTAAACCTGAGCGCCATTGCGAACGTGGCCTTAGCGCCACGAAGGCCTCAATGCTGTTGACCGGGTCGGCATGAGCGCCAACCTCGCCGCGCCCGATACGGCTGACAATGGACTCGATCTCCGGAAACGCTTCCAGAAGCCGACGCTCCAGTCGCGTCGAGGTCTCACGCCCTTCCGACAGCGAAATAGACGGGGCCATGGTCACGCGTAGGAGGATATCGCCTTCCTCAAGGGCCGGGGTGAATTCCGATCCCAGACGCGAGCCCGCAAGCCCTCCTATGAGGAGAAGCCCAAGCGCCAATCCTATCGCGGCAGGGCGTATGTTTACAAAGAATGTCGCCAGCGGCGTGATCAGCTTTGCGATACGGTTCTCACCCACGCTCGTGCGCTTTGGAGGCTTAATCAGGCCGTAAGCTATGGCCGGTGCAACGAGCGCGGCGTAAATAAGCGACCCTGTCATTGCCAGCGCAGCAGACGCCGCCAGCGGGCGGAAGGTCTTGCCTTCCACGCCTTGCAGTGAAAACAGCGGAAGAAAGACGATAATGACCACAACAACCGCTGCAATCAGTGGGGCAATCACCTCGGCGGTGGCTCCGGCAACGGCTTCACGGTCTGTCTGCGTGTGGTTCCGGTGTCGGAACCATCTGTCGATATTTTCGGAAATGACGATAGCGCCATCCACCATCATGCCTATGGCGATGGCGACCCCGCCCAGCGACATAAGGTTGGCGCTGATGCCCAGCATTCCCATCGCAATAAAGGCAAAGCCCACTGAAAATGGTATGGACAGCACGACGACGAGGCTGGGGCGCCAACCGCCGAGGAAGACAAAGACGACGACGGCGACAAGCAGGGCACCTTGCCAGAGCGCCGTTGTGACCGTCGAAGCGGCCCGCTCAACAAGTGTGCTCTGATCATAGTAAGGAACAGCCCGCACGCCGTCCGGTAAGGATGCGTTGATCTCATTAAAACGCGCATGGGTGCGTTCAATGACATCTGAGGTGTTCGTGCCGTAGAGCTTTAAGACAAGCCCCGCGACGGTTTCACCTTCTCCGTTAGCGGTCGCCAGCCCTTGGCGAGCCCCGCCGCCAATCTCGACATCACCGATATCGCTGACCCGAACCGTGCGACCATCGATGGTTCTGAGCGGGGTTTCCTGCAGGTCTGATATCGATCGCGCCAGTCCGACGCCGCGAACAGTGTATTGCTCAGCTCCCAACTCGATGAATTGTGCGCCTGTGGTCTGGTTGGCGTTTTCCAGAGCCTCAATGATATCGGAAATCTGTAGTCCATAGGCGATGAGACGATCTGGATTGACGTGAATTTGATACTGCTTCTCAAACCCGCCGAGAGCGAGCACCTCTGTTACGCCTTCGACCGACTGAAGCGGATACTTGATCATCCAGTCGGTGATTTCCCTAAGCTCTGTTAGGTCGTATTGCCCGGTATCATCGACCACCCGAAAATACATGATGATGCCCAGGCCGGTGGAGATTGGGCCCATCTTTGGCGTGCCGAAGCCCTCCGGTATGGCCTCGCTAGCTTCAGCGAGCCGCTCGCCAACCACCTGTCGCGCAAAATAAACGTCCGTCCCATCCTCGAAATAGATATTGACGATGGACAGGCCGAAGTTCGAGACGGATCGGACTTCTTCCACATTCGGTAACCCGGCCATGGCCGTTTCCACCGGGAAGGTCACATAGCGTTCGACTTCTTCGGGAGACAGGCCGTCGGTTTCGGTAAACACCTGCACCAGTGAAGGTGATGGGTCTGGAAACGCATCAACAGGCAATGCGCGGAAAGCGAAAAGCCCCCCTATGGTCAAGGCTAACGCAGCGATTGCAGCGAGTAGCCGTCCGCCCGCGAGGTGTTGCATGAGGTTTTGCATTTTCATGCCTCCTAGTGATCGTCGCCATCGCCAAAGGCGTCTTTTTCAAGTTGCGCCTTTAGGGTGAAGGCGCCTGCGGAAACGAAGGCATCGCCTGCGCTCAGACCGGACAGGATCACGGTCACATCACCAAAGGTCGCGCCGATTGACACCTGGCGCGGTTCAAACCCGTCATCCGTCGGTACAAAGACGCTTGTACGCCCTTCGACGTTGACAATTGCGGCTGACGGCACCTGAACACTGGGCTCGCTTGAGCCGGTAAGGATTTCGGCGGTGACAAGCTGGCCCGGCCGCATGCGTCGGTCAGGATTTTCCACGACCACGCGGGCTGTAGCTGTGCGCGAGGATTCGTCAATCGCAGGCAGCACAGTCGCAACTTCGCCTTCGGCAAGCCGGGCACCGTCCTGGGCGATCAGAACTGCGACTTCGCCGACGTCAACACTTCCAGCATCGTGCTGATAAACAGCGATATCCGCCCAAAGCACGCTGTCTTCAACGATGGTGAAGAGGGCGGCTGCACCTGCATCATCACCTGAGACCGCTGCGCCAAGGGTCGCGGTTCGCTGTGCTATGATCCCGCCAATGGGAGCGCTCAGTCGCACATCGGCGAGCGGTCTGCTTGATGCAGCTAACAGACTTTCGAACTCATCACTGGATAGGCCGACGGCGAGGAGCCTGCTCTGAGCGCTTTCGCGCTCGGCGCGGGCCGCAATATGGGCTGCGCGGGCCGTCT
Organism: uncultured Oceanicaulis sp.; assembly: GCA_964484345.1. Classification (GTDB taxonomy): domain Bacteria; phylum Pseudomonadota; class Alphaproteobacteria; order Caulobacterales; family Maricaulaceae; genus Oceanicaulis. The sequence continues at coordinate 4,204 of CAZAGE010000048.1, forward strand.
GCAGGTCCGCCTCAGACGTAATGCGGTCTGCAAAGAGGGTTTCTTCACGCGCAAGCGATTGACGGGCTAGATGTTCAGCAGATTGAGCCGTCAGATAGTCTGCCTTCAGCTCTGCAAACTCCCGGCTGGTCAGTATTGCGAGTGTGTCCCCTCGACTGACAAGATCGCCTTCGCGCGCGAAAAGCTCTGCAATGCGTCCGCTAACCGGTGCCGAAACAAGCGCCACGCGGTCAGCGTCATAACGAAGTTCGGCTGGCAGTAAGAGCGTCTGCCTCGTCGGTGCGTACGCAGCGCGCGTCACCACAATGCCGGCTTCGCGTGCCGCAGCTTGGCTTAGCTCGACATGGTCGCTGTGATCCTCAAACCCGTGGTCTTCGTCATGGTGACCCTCATCACCATGCTCGTCATGCGCTGCATGGCCATCCTCGGTGTGATCGCCGCCGGAATGTTCTTCTCCAGCGTCAGCGTCGTGATCGTGTTCAGATTCAGCCACACTGCCGGAGTCCGGCGCATCGTGAGCGTCTTCACATGCGCTAAGGACGAACGTCGCCAGCAAGGCTGAGAGAATAAACGGGCGGTAGGTCATTGGGTCTCTCCATTAAAAGGAGCTGCGCCGATCAGGGCGCGCAGGCGCAAGTCTTCGTTTTTAAGGGCAAGCTCTGCATTGATAAGCGCCAAACGGGTTTCCAGCAGGGCGGTGCGGGCATTCAGGGTCGCGGTAAGATCGAAACGTCCAACCTGATAGCCGCGTAGGGCCGCCTCATAAGCCTCCTGGGCGAAAGGCAGCGCATCGGAATTCAAGATGTCCAGGCGCGCTTGCGCAGCGCGGCGCGCGGAAACCGCTGCACGCTGCTGTGCCAGGAGCTGCTGCTGAATAGCGGCTTGGTTGACCAAGGCCGCTTCGCTGCGAAGCATCGCTGCGCGGGTTGTGTCTCGCCCGCGATCAAACAGCGGCAAGGGAAGGCTGATGCCTGCAACGACCGCTCCATCGCCGGTGTCCTCGAAGCGGCGGTACCCGGCGGAGACCGTCACGTCTGGAATGACGCCGCGCCGCGCTAAATCCTGCTCGGCGGCATACATGCGGATTGCCGCATCAGCGCTATCCTGTGCTGGATGAGAGGCCGGGGCGGAGCTGGGCGCCGTTTCAACGAAGATCCCGCTGGGAAGGGCAAAAGTCGGTTCCGCACTTCCCCATAAGACAGCCAATGCGAACCGCAGGCGATCCACGTTTGCTTCGGTACTTTCGACCTCGGCCCGGAGCGCTGCGGCATCAGCTCGCACTCGGGCGAATTCGGGAGGTGCCGCCTCGCCAGCATTCAGTCGGCGTTGGACCGTCGCGGTGAGTTCATCGGCCAAATCGGCGCTATCTTGAGCCAGATCGCGCAACTGAACGGCGGCGACCAGCTCGACGAAGAGAAGCGCAGCTTCAAGCTCAGTTTCACGCAGGATGACGGCGCATTGCGCACTGGCAAGCGCCTGGCGGGCCCGCGCTGCGCGTTCGTTCAGTCTCCGCTTGCCGCCAAGTCGAAACGTCTGCTCCACAGCAAGCGTGGTCTCGGCTTGGTCAAACCCGCTAAGCGGGCCGCTACCGGAGAAATTCTCGACCTCAAGCGAAAGGCTTGGATTGAGCCTGCGCGCGGCCTGATCGGCCTCCGCCTCAAGCGCGCGCGCCTCCAAGCCCGCTGAACGAATCGCAGGCGAGGCTCGGCGAATTTCGCCAAGCGCCGCCCTCAACGTCAGCGGTTCGTCCGGCGAAATCATGGGGGCGCCGTTACCTTGCGCTTCGCAGGGCGAGGCTTCAGCCTCCGCAAACGATGCGGCAAGCGCCAGGGTGGCCAAAGCACCCCGTAATAAAATCAACATGGTGGAAAATCCTCGTTCTGGTCCAGATGCAACGCAGCCGAAAAGGCGAACTGCGATGTGTTGAAGGATCAGAGACGAGGGGGGCGAAAAAGGTCGCTAGACGAGCGTGAAACCGGGCCTGCCAAAACAGGTGGTCTTAGAGACTGATTAGTCGTTTTCATGCACCCGTCGAGATCGTCACTTTTCGCTAAGAAATGCGCGTGGCAAGCACCGCATTTATAAACGTGTTGCTCATGGCCTGCATGGTCACGCTCCTCAGCATCGCGATAACCGCTCTCATCGCTGTGGTCAGATGTCTCGCACGTCGATTCTAGCTCCACCGCAAGGTGGCGCGCTTCAGCCAGTGGCACCATCAGGAAGGCGCACGCCACCAGTGAAGCGGCGATCAACCTGAGCGCGGAAAAGGTAAAGGCGACTGTCATGATGGAGCGTGGCGTACTCTGTTTTCGTTTTGAACTCGATTGCAGCGACTTAGTGACCTGCGTGGTTATCACCCCTGGTGATTTCAATGTCGATGCACCGAATCCGCGCACGCTTTCTGCGCTCAGTGTTGCGCGTTACAAACCAGGCTTCATCAAGGGTGATGATGTCCAAGACGACAGCTTCGCCGAGCCCGCTATCACCACACGCCCACGTGCCAAAGACTTGGGATCGGATCGTATCCGCTAACTTCGGAACGCTGAAAATCGCCATGGCGGCAATGGCGTAAGCAGATTGAAAAAGACGTCTCATACTCTTCCTATAACCTCTATAGCGGCTGTAGGGTCAAGGCGTTGCCCTCACATGGGTCGGACGCGATCATGGGAGGGGCTCAAGCAAGCGCTGTGATCATTGAGTGCAGCCATAACCTGGCAGCGGCCAACTTCGCCGCCCTCGCAGCTGGAAATCATCCGTTTGAGTTCACGTTCCAAGGCTTTGAGCTGATTAAGGCGCTTGCGCACGTCGTCGATCTGGCGACGGGCGATCAAATCGACCGCCGCGCAATCTTCACCTGGCTCGGCTTGAAGCTGGATAAGGTCGCGCACCGCATTCATGGGAAACCCCAGGTCACGCGCATGCCGAATGAAGGACAAGCGTTGAACCGCATCCTCTCCATACTGTCTTTGACCGCTCTGACTGCGATCCGGCTGCCCCATCAAGCCGATCGATTCATAGTAGCGGATTGTGGTGACTTTCACGTCCGCGGCTTTGGATAAACGTCCAATCGTCATCGGCTTCATCGAGCGGTTTCCTTTCGTTTGACTCTATAGTCACTGTAGACTGTAGGAGTTGACTCGTTCGGTCAAACAAAGAGGTGGGATTTGATGTCCAGCTGCTGCGAAACGAAGTCATTTGATGGCGTATCACCGGAATATCGTCGCGCCCTTTGGGCGGTGATCGCGATCAATGCGTCGATGTTTTTCATCGAGATGAGTGCTGGCGTCTTTTCCGGATCGCAGGCCCTGAAAGCCGATGCGTTGGATTTTGCGGGTGATACGGCGACCTACGCACTGAGCCTTCTCGTGATTGGTGCGTCGCTTAAAACACGCGCACGCGCCTCGCTATTCAAGGGGGCGTCACTCGTCTTGATCGCACTGACCGTCCTGACCCTGACAGCGCTAAGAGTGCTCAGTGGGGAACCGCCGGAAGCCATGACGATGGGGCTTGTCGGACTCCTGGCGCTTGTAGCCAATTTGGCAAGTGTCTTCATTCTGCTGCGCTGGCGAGATGGAGACAGCAATGTCCGCTCCGTCTGGCTGTGCTCGCGCAACGACGCCATCGGCAATGTCGGGGTGATTGTGGCCGGTGGTCTCGTCGCCGTGACGGGAACCATTTGGCCTGACCTGATTGTAGCGACGCTGCTGGCAGGGTTGTTCCTGAAATCAGCCAGCGCCATAACCGTGCAGGCCCTAGGCGAGTTGAAGTCTGCCGCAAAAACAGACGAAACCGCATCGGGGGCGATATCATGAAGCTTCGCATTCCCCCCTTGGTTCAATTCCTTCTCTGCGGCGGTCTCGGATGGGGTCTCGCCTTAAGTATGTCCTTTCTCTCGTTTTCTTCGCCGCTTCTGGTGATCGCCGGTGTGGGTTTTATAGGTTTGGGCGTAATCCTTTTGGCTGCCTCGGTTGGCGCTTTCGCGCGAGCCGGTACAACGGTCGATCCGCTTCATCCAGAGCGAGCCGAACACTTGGTCACAACCGGGCTTTACCGGTTCAGCCGCAATCCGATGTACCTGGCCATGGCTCTAGTTTTAACAGGCGGCGCCGCGATTATCGGCAATGTGTCGGCTTTCCTGGCTCCTGTGGTGTTCGTTGGGCTCATGAATGAGCTGCAGATCAAACCAGAGGAGCGCGAATTGAAAAAGACGTTCGGCTCAACCTTTGAAGCCTATCGCCGACAAACCCGGCGCTGGTTATAGAGAACTCTCGTGGCACGGTCGCTATTGTAATAAATCGATGATCCGGCCTATCCGGCCTCATTTTGGTCAGCCGACAGCTCACACAATATGGGACAGTCGGGTCGATCATCGCCGTCGCAGTGATTGGCCAGATGCTGCAGGCTTTCCGCCATGGCGTCGAGTTCGGCTGCCTTTTTGCGAAGCGCCTCGATATGGGTGAGCGCGAGCGCTTTAACCTCCATGCTCGCCCGGTTGCGATCGTGCCAGAGCGAAAGCAAGGCCGCAATATCCTGAAGCGAAAAGCCAAGATCGCGAGCGCGCCGGATGAAGCCGAGCGTCTGAAGATCATCGCCGCCATACATCCGGTAACCGGCTTGCGACCGTGCTGCGGATCGGATCAGGCCGATCGCCTCATAGTGGCGGATCATTTTCGCGGAGACGCCCGTTCGTTTCGCTGCGTCTCCAATCGTTAGCCCGTCCAGGGGCGTCGCCGGATTATCATCGCGCATCACGCAGCCTCGCTAGGATGGGCGTCTGCGGTGTCTTTCGCCAGCGGCGGCTGGAAGCCTTTAAGGCGCAAAGCATTGACCAGAACACAGATGCTCGACGCCGCCATGGCGCCGGCGGCGAGGATTGGTGACAGCAAGAGTCCGAACGCCGGATATAGCACGCCCGCAGCGACCGGGATCAGCGCTGTATTGTAACCGAAGGCCCAAACGAGATTTTGCCGGATATTGCGCAACGTGGCGCGACTGAGCGCCATGGCGTTGGGAATGCCCCTCAGATCATCTGACATTAGGACGATGTCGGCGGTTTCAATGGCTACGTCGGTTCCAGCGCCCAAGGCCAAACCGACATCGGCCTGCGCCAAGGCCGGTGCGTCATTCACACCATCGCCGGCGAAGGCGACTTTTCGCCCTTCAGTCTGCAGCCCTTCAAGCGCGGCGACCTTGCCGTCGGGGAGCACCTCGGCGATCACCTGATCGATCCCGAGCTGAGCGGCGACCGCCTCGGCTGTGCGACGGTTGTCTCCGGTGATCATGATGATCTGCAAGCCCATCGCGTGAAGGGCGTCGACCGCTTCTCGCGCAACCGCCTTAATCGGGTCGGATACGGCGATCATTGCGGCGAGCCGTCCATCGATCGCGGCATAGAGTGGCGTCTTGCCGTGTTCGCCCAGCCTATTGGCTGCGTCGGCGAACGTTGCCAGACTGAGTCCTAGACGAGTCATGTAACGATCCGCACCGACAGAAATGGTTCGCCCGTCTACGATGGCGCTGACTCCATATCCGGTTTCAGAGGCGAAGTCCTGGGGTTCACTAAGCGCTAATCCGCCTTCTTTGGCGGCTTCCACGATAGCCTGCGCGATTGGATGTTCGGAGCGTTGTTCGACCGAAGCGATCAAGCGCAGCGTGTCCTCCCGTTCAAACCCGTCTTCCAGAATGATATCCGTAAGCTCCGGTCGCCCCTCGGTTAGCGTCCCGGTCTTGTCGAAGGCGATGGCGTCTATGCCGCGCAGCGCCTGTAACGCCTCGCCTTTGCGGAATAAAACGCCCATCTGCGCGGCTCGGCCCATGCCGACCATGATCGAGGTGGGCGTCGCCAGTCCCATGGCGCAGGGACAGGCGATGATCAACACCGCGACGGCGTTCACCAGCGCGAAGGTCAAAGCCGGGTCGGGACCAAAGACGAACCAGATCAGGAAGGTCAGGGCGGCCACGGCGATCACGATCGGAACGAAGACGCCGGTGACGCGATCGACGAGGGCCTGGATCGGCAATTTCGCGCCCTGGGCCTGTTCAACCATAGCGATGATTTGAGCGAGCACCGTATCGGCGCCGACTTTCGAGGCGCGAAAGGTGAAGGCGCCCGTCTTATTGACCGTGCCGCCGACCACGGAGCCTCCGGGCTCTTTCAAGACAGGTTCCGGCTCGCCGGAGATCATCGCCTCATCGACGTATGATCGGCCGTCGAGCACCTCGCCGTCGACGGCAATGCGCTCGCCTGGCCGTACCGCGATGACATCGCCGACATCGAGCGCTTCCACCGGTATTTCGGCCGTCTCGCCGCCGCGCACGACCTGCGCCGTCTTCACCTGAAGGTTCATCAAGGAGCGGATCGCTTCGCTGGTTCGACCCTTGGCGACGGCCTCAAGGTAACGGCCGAGCAAGATCAGCGTCACAATGACCGCCGCCGCTTCGAAATACACGTTGCGGGCTGTCTCAGGCAGAAGGTCCGGTGCGAAGGTGACAACGCTGGAATAGATCCAGGCCGCGCCAGTTCCAAGCGCGACCAGAGCATTCATTTCCGGCGCGCCGCGCAGCAAGGCTGGAACGCCATAGCGGAAGAACACCCGGCCAGGCCCAAACAGGAGGATGGAGGTTAAAACGAATTGAACGACCCATGCGGACCGCTGGCCGATCGTATCGATGATCCAGTGGTGGAAGCTGGGGATCAGATGCCCCCCCATCTCCAAAACGAAGACCGGGGCGGTCAGCAGGACTGCGATAAGCACGGCGCGCCGCAGGGTGCGCCGTTCCAGGTCGCGCGCAGCCTGTTCCTTGTCTGCGCGTTCGGTCTCCGACCTAACCGGTTCAGCGGTGTAGCCGACCGATCGGACCGCAGCGATCAAAGCATCATCGAAAACGCCGTCTTCACGCCGGACTTGCGCCTTGCCGGTGGCGAAATTGACCTGGGCGCTCGACACGCCGTCAATCTGGGTCAATGCCGCCTCGATCTTCGCCACGCAAGAGGCGCAATGCATTCCCTCAATAGCGAGACTAACCATGGGGTCCTGGTCGGTTTGCGGGGTTTGCGGTGCAGGCTCGGCTTGGCTTGACATGATCATCTCCGTTCAGTGTCGCCAACCCGATATGGGGCTTCCCATGGTGGGAAGGTCAAGGCCCCGTTCCCAAAGCTGAGGGATATCGAAGCGCGATGCGTAAGGAACGATGAAGATAAGGCGGGGGACGACCATGCGTACGATCGCAGCAGCCTTTACGGGCAGGGATAATCGCTTCACGCTGATCCGCTTGCTGCTTGCGAGCGCGGTTTTGGTGGAGCACGCCGTAATTGTCACGCTGGGACCGGCACCACCCGCGCCCATGACCATCAACACATGGTCTTTGAGCTATGCGGCGGTCAACGCCTTCTTCATCTTGTCCGGCTTCCTGATCGCCAACAGCCTGGAACACCGACGCGACCCCTACACCTACGCCGCCTCGCGCTTCGCCCGGCTTATGCCGGCGCTGGTCATCCTTTCGGTCATCGCCGTCGTTATCATCGGACCGTGGGTCACCAGCTTGGATGCGGCGGCCTATTGGACCAGCCTTCAGACCTGGACTTATCCCGTTCAAGTGTTGGCCTTCCTCGACACCTCGCACGGCCCGTCCGGCATATTCGCCGACAACCCGTGGGCCGGTGAGTTCTCGGCCACGCTGTGGACGCTGCGATATGAAGTGATCGCCTATATCGCGGCAGCGGTCTTGTTCTTCACACCGCTGCCCTGGTCGCGATGGGCGGTGCTCGTCTATCTGATCGCCGGGTGCGCCGCCTATATGGCGCTTAAGCATTTTTGGCCGGATGCACCGGCGCTTATCATGGCGAGCGCACGCCTGGGGTCTGCCTTCCTGATCGGAATGGCGATCTATCTCTGGCGGGATCGGTTGCCGGTCGCAGCCTGGATCGCGCTTGCAGCCCTCCCGGTCTGGCTGGTGCTCGGCGTATCGCCGTCAGCCGAGCTTGCGATGAATGTGATGATCGCTTCGGTCCTGTTCTGGCTTGCCTTCGGTCGGCTGGGGCTGCCGACGGGAAGCGCGCTGCCCGATTGGTCCTACGGGATTTACATCTGGCATTATCCTGTCATGCAGACCGTCGTGCATCTGCACCCCTCGGCGAACCCCTGGCTGATCTTCGGTGTGGCGGCGCCCGTGACCGCGGTGATCGCGGCGCTGTCCTGGCGCTATGTCGAAAAGCCGTCGCTGGCTCAGAAGACGGGACTGGCTCACCTCCTTCGCGCGATGAGCTTCTCCAAGAAGCCTCGCTCCCCCCGTTCCGCTGACGATTGAGAGGCAAGATGGCCAATCACCACCCCCATGCGTCTATGGCCGGTGCCGGCCTGACTGTCTCGGCCTGGCTGACGGGACTCTACTTCATCGTCGAGCTGGGTATCGGCCTTTGGACAGGATCCATCGCCGTATTATCTGATGCTTTTCATACATTCTCCGCCGTGGGCGGCGTGCTTGTCGCTATCATCGCTGCGCGCCTCGCGCGGCGGCCAGCTGAGCCCAGGCGGACATTCGGCTGGGGGCGGGCCGAAGTGATTGGAGCGCTGGTGAACGGGGCCTTCCTTCTGGTCATGGCGATTGTGGTGATCGTGATGGGCGCGATGCGCCTGAACGCGCCGATCGAGCTGCCGCCGGGTCCGCTACTGATTGCGGCTGCCGGCGGCTTAGTGACAGAATTGATCTCTCTCGCCCTGATCTGGCGGCAGAGCCGGACCGATCTCAATGTCCGTGGGGCGCTCTGGCATGTTATCCAGACCTTTGTGGGCTCCCTGCTGATCATCGTCACGGCGCTGGTCATCCACTTCACCGGCTTTCTGCTTATCGACCCGATCCTCGGCATGGCGTTCGGCGTGGTGTTATTCTGGGCGAGCCTTGGAGTCCTGCGGGACGCACTCGACATCCTGATGGAGGGTGTGCCCGAAGGCGTGGACCTGCCCGAGATTTTACGCGACCTCGGCGCCATCGATCAGGTCTGCAATGTGCACCACATCCACGCCTGGACGCTGACCGGGCAAAAATACGTCTTCTCTGCGCATTTGAGGGTGGAGAAAGGGGCTGATACCCAAGCCATCCTTCGATCCGCCCATGGAATTTTGAAGGATCGCTATGGTTTTTACTTCTCGACCTTGCAGGTCGAGACCGCCTGTCTGGATGAAACCGGGGCGGAGGCAATTGATGTCAGCCGGACATTGGATGGCTCGGCGGCCCAGCAATTGTCGTGACCCAGGCCACGCAGCCCAGGATGAAAAGAAACAACACCGCGTCCGCCGACAAGGTCAGATACAGCGCCCGGCGGCCTAGGGTTGGGTTTGTGCGCAGCCGACGGGTGATGACGGTCTTGTTGAGCGCGCCCAGTCCGAGCGCCAGCGAGGCGGCCAGCGCCTTGATCATCAGAGTCTGGCCATAGGTTGTGGTCAATAGCGGCTCGATCCCGCCGGCGATGCGCCAGGCGAGCCAAAAGCCTGCCAGAAAGACCGGCGGCACGGCGAAAAGCGCGATCCGGCTGTACGCTTCCATGGCCTCGATATGGACGGCGCTGTGTACGGCGCGCGGCCAAAGCAGGACGGGCGCTACGAACCAGCCTCCCGCTAGCAAGACATGGGCGGCGAGAATCCAGGGCGCTAAACCCGGCTCGGGCAGGGCAGCCGCATGGCCGGATAGCCCGAACGATCCGGCGATGACGAGGGCGCCCACGCCGGCCATGATCCGCGAGCGCAAGAAAGCGCCCAAAAGCGCCACAGAGGCGCCAGCGACAAGGACAAGCGTCTGATCACGATAGGCTGACCAGACCCATCTAAATGTGTCGCGATCCAAAGCTGAGCCGAGCCCCCCGGCAAGCTCAGCGTTTGCTAGCAAGAGACGCGCTAATTGGGTCAGAAGGGTCGCTGCCGCCGCGAGCAGAATTATGCGCGGTGACAGACCAGCGAACCGACCGCCGAAGGCGATAAGGAGCGCATGGCCGAGAGCGGTCAGCGCCCCTGCATAGAACAGGATGCGAACGCCGAGGCTGAGAAGTGCTACCCCCTCAATCGGCATCACCGCCAGCCAGGCTGAACGCAATTTGTCCGGTCATGACATGGCCGTCGCCAGCCATAGCCCGCCAAGACAACAGATATGAGCCTTCATCCAGCGCGGGCAGCGGCGCGGTAAACGCCGCCTGCATCCGGCGCGGCGGTCGATAATCCCAATCCACCGCCTCGCCCTCGCCGGTTTGCAGGGTCAAGGCGGCGAGACCAACGACGGCGGTATATTCCAGCGTGATCTCATTGGGCACAGTTTCAAGAATATCGCCGTCGTTGATGCTGGACGATTTCAGGCTGGCATGGGCGAGCGCTGCTGCGGTCAGACCCGCGGCGGCCATGATGGCGAGGATCGCGGTGCGAACCATGGTCGTCTCCCGTTTGTCGCAGTCTACTCGTCGGCCACGGTGCTCATGGCGACAATACGGAACTGATCATCGCGACCGCGGCGAACGGTGAAGGTCACCTGGTCGCCAGGGGAGAGCTCAGACAGGTCGACAGCGCGCGTCGCCGGCAAATCCATGGTCATTTCCGGCCAGCCGATTTCCGGCATCGCCGGGTGGGTGATGTTCACCACGCTATTTTCAGCGTCGATTGCATTGAGAACGCCCCGACCGGTCGCTTCCGCTGCGGCCATGGCCCCATGGTCCATGGTGCTGTGATCCATCTCGTTTTGCTCCATGGCACCGTGACCGGTATCGCCGTGAGACATCGCGGCGCTGCCAGCGTTAGGCGTAGATTCGGCTTCCGGCGAAGAGCAGGCGGCCGCCAGCACGGCGGTTGAAGCGATCAAAGCCAATTTGAAAGTCGTCATGGTTCAAGTCTCCGTTTCTGCTTGAGGGGTGGGGATGGAAGCGGCTTCAAGGCGCAGCCGTAAGCTCTCCCACAGGAAGTAGATCACCGGTACGACGAGCAGCGTCAGTACGAGGGTGGATATCATCCCGCCGACCATCGGCAAGGCGATCCGGCGCATGACGTCGGCACCGAGCCCATCGGTGAGAAACACCGGCGCCAGGCCGGCGAAAATCGTCAGCACCGTCATTAGCTTGGGGCGCAGGCGCATCACCGCGCCGGTCATCACGGCGCTGAACAAATCGTCGCGCGTCTTAGGCGGATGTTCTCGCACCTGCTGGTCGAGATAGAGCACCATCACCACCGCGGTCTCCACCGCGATGCCGCCCAGCGCGATGAAGCCGACCGCTGTGGCGACCGACATGTCATAGCCCGCCAGCCAAAGCGCCCAGAGCCCTCCAATGAGCGCAAACGGCAGCGAAGCCATGATGATGAGGGTTCGGTCGACCCGCCCGAAATGAAGCATCAGCAGAACGAAGACGATCAGCACCGCCGCCGGGATGGCCAGCGAGAGCCGCTCGCGCGCTTCGATCATCTGCTCAAACTGGCCGGACCATTCGATGGCGTAGCCGGCCGGCAAGGTGACGTTTTCAGCGACATTGCTGCGCGCCTCCGACACGAAGGATGCGATGTCACGGTCGGCCACATCAACAAAGACCCAGCCGGTGAGGCGGGCATTCTCCGAGCGGATCATGGGCGGCCCATCCACAAAGGCGATGTCGGCGAGTTCCGACAGCGGGATTTGCGCGCCGTCACGCGTGCTCACTAGAAGGTCTCCGGTCGCGGCGGGAGCGTTACGGAAGGGCCGGTCATAGCGCACCGAAATCGCATAGCGCTCGCGGCCCTGAACGCTTTCGCTCACCGGCCGTCCGCCCATGGCGGCGTTGATGACCATTTGCACTGCGCCCAGATCGACATTCTGGCGCGCCAGCTCACGGCGATCAGGCGTGATCTCCAGGTAGCGCCCGCCCATGGTGCGGTCGGCGAAAGCGGAGCGCGCGCCCTCCACGCCCTCGACCGTGCGGGCGACGTCGGCAGCGACGCGTTCAATGACCTCCAAGTTATCGCCGGTTATCTTCACGCCGACCGGCGTTCGCACGCCGGTGGAGATCATGTCCATGCGGATTTTGATCGGATAGCCCCAGGAATTGACCAGGCCCGGCAGGGAGACACGCGCATTAAGCTCGGTGATCAGCGCCTCCGGGGTGAGGCCCGGACGCCAGTCTTCACGCGGTTTCAGGCGTATCCAGGTTTCGATCATGGATAGCGGCGCGGGATCGGTGGCGGTGTCGGCGCGGCCGGCCTTGCCGAAGGCCTGCTCCACTTCCGGTACCGTCATGATGAGCCGGTTGGTGGTCGCCAATATCTCGCGTGCTTCAGCGGTCGAGACGCCAGGCAAGGTGGTGGGCATGTAAAGCAACTCGCCCTCATAAAGCGGCGGCATGAATTCACCACCCAGCCGTGACAGTGGGATCGCCGCGCTCGCCAGCAAGGCCAGCGTGATCGCCAGCGTGATCCAGCGAAAGCGCAAGGCGAGCCGCAAGACCGGGCGATAGGCGGCGATCAGCACCCACATGATCGGGTTGGCGCGCTCCGGACGGATCTTGCCGCGCACCAGAAGCATGATCAGCACCGGCACAAGCGTGACCGAGAGGGCGGCGGCGAAGGCCATCGCATAGGTTTTGGTGTAGGCGAGCGGGGAAAACAGCCGGAAGCTCTCCCCGGTCAGCGCAAAGACCGGCAGGAAGGAGGCGGTGATGATCAAAAGAGAAAAGAAAACGCCCGGTCCCACCTCGCGAACTGCGAGAAGGCGCGCGGCGTCTTTCTCCGCTCGGCTGGCGTCGGGCGCCAGCGCGGCCAGACGCCGGTTCGCATTTTCGACCATGACGATGGAGGCGTCCACCATCGCCCCGATGGCGATGGCGATGCCGCCCAACGACATAATGTTGGCGGTCACGCCCTGGGCCTGCATCACGATGAAGGCGGCCAGCACGCCTAGCGGTAGCGTGATCACGGCAACGAATGCGGACCGGATATGAAGCAGGAAGATCAGCACGACTAGCGTCACCGCGATCGCTTCTTCGATCAGCTTATGCTGCAGATACTCGACCGCGCCTTCGATCAAAGGCGCGCGGTCATAGACCGGCACGATCTCCACGCCGTCGGGTAATCCGGCCTGCAGCTCGCTGATCCGATCCCTGACACGTCCGATGACATCCAGCGCGTTCTCGCCGTCGCGCATGACGACGATGCCGGAAACGACTTCGCCCTCTCCATTGAGTTCAGCCACGCCGCGACGAAGGGCCGGACCCTCAATTACCCGTCCCAGCTCGGCCAGTGTTACGGGCACGCCGCCTTCGGCGAAAACAGAAACTTGCTCCAAGTCCGTTGCGCTTGAGACATAGCCGCGCGAGCGCACAAAAAACTCGGTTTCACTTTGCTCGACGATGCCGCCGCTTGCCTCCTGCGAAGCGGTTTCAACCGCGGCGATGACCTGCTGTAGGGTGACGGCGTAGGCGCGCAGCCGGTTCGGATCGAGCAGGACTTGGTATTCGCGCTGAAAGCCGCCGACCGACGCGACCTCGGCGACACCGTCCAAGGCACCCAACTCAAAGCGTAAAAACCAATCTTGAAGCGCCCGCAAATCAGCCAGGTCATGCTGGCCGCTTCGGTCAATCAGCGCGTATTGGTAGACCCAACCGACGCCCGTCGCGTCTGGACCGAGCTCGGGGCTTGCCCCAGTGGGCAGCTCGCTTTGCATCCGCGAAAGGGCTTCCAGAACCCGCGTGCGCGCCCAGTACTGGTCGACTCCATCTTCAAAAACGACATAGATGAAAGACGAGCCGAACATGGACACGCCGCGCACATCTTCGGTGCGCGGCAACCCCAGCAAAGCACTCGCGAGAGGGTAGGTCACCAGGTCTTCGACCAGCTGCGGGCTCTGACCAGGATACTCGGTGCGCACGATGACCTGCGTGTCGGTCATATCCGGGATCGCATCCAGCGGTGTCGATTGCACGGCACGCACGCCGCCCACCAGCAATACCGCCGCGCCGATCAGAACCAGTAATTGGTTCTTCACTGACCAGCCGATAAGCCCGGCCACCCAGCCTTTGGACGGGTCGCGAAGCCCGGAGTCAGTGGTTTGCATGACCGACGCCTTCGCCCCTCATCGCTGCAGCTGCATCGGCTTCATCGTTCGCCAAAGGAGCGTCCGGCCAGTCAACCGGTTCGGGGACGCCCTCGCCATAAGGGTTGAAGGCCTGCGCGCCGCCGACCTCCAGCCATAGGCCGCCACCCGCCTGATACCAGCGAAGTCCAAGGCCCTGATAGCGGTCTGGATGACTTAACAGCCAAGGCTGTATGGCGAGGGTCAGCTCAGACAGTCCGTCCTGAAGCTGCGAGAGTGAGTTCGCCGCCTTCAGCGTCTCTAGCGCCGCGCTAGAGGCCTCCATCACCTCTGCGAGCCGGCCCGGATAGCGCTCCGCCATCATCTGAGCTGCGTCCATCGCCGGGTCGAAGAAGGCGGGTTGAATGCCATAACCGTCTCGAAGCGCTTCGTGGACATAGAGCGCTGCGTCCACGACGTGATCGACCATCGAGAGTTCGGCGTCAGTCAGGCTGAGCGAAGACAGCGGGGCGTTCGCGCCTCGCATCCGTGCGAAGCTTTCGCGCAGCCGACTTTCGCTATCGATCAGGAACTGCCCCGACGCAACCACGGTCTCGCCAACGGACACGCCGCTAAGGATTTCGACAAAGTCTGGGCTCACAAGGCCGGTCTCTACCGGGCGTGGCTCAAACCGTCCCGCACCAAGAGAAGTGATCACATACGCGCCGGACTGGTGGTACAGCAGGGCTTCTGACGGGACTGCGAGCCGCTGCTCAACCTGGCCTTCGAAAACGAGATCAGCGAAGGTGCCGGGCCGCAGCGCGCCGTCAGGGTTTTCGACCACCACCCGGACGCGGCCGGTTCTCGTGCGCGCATCGAAGGTCGGATAGATGAAATCGACCTCGCCTGTGATCGCGCCGCCGGTGGCCGGTGTCACAAAAGCGTTCTGCCCGGACCGGAGCCCGTGAAGGTCGCTCTGCGGAACTTCGGCGATCACCCAGACCTGGCTGTAGTCCTGAAGCGTCAGTATCTCTTCGCCGACATTGACATACCCGCCTTCCACAACGCCCAGCTCCGTCACAACGCCGCTGCGGCGCGCGAACACCGGGACTGCGCGCAAGGCCTCGCCGCGCTCGCGCATGCGGGCGATGGCGGTGGGACCCATACCCAGTGATTGAAGGCGGCGCAGCGCTGTTTGCGCTCGTCGCTCACTGGAGGCGCGCGCGGAGAAATAGTCCATCTGGGCGGCCACCAGCTCGGGGCTGTAAAACTCAAAGAGCAGATCACCGGCCTCAACCGGATCGCCGAGCGCCCGTACCCGCAAAGTTTCGATCCATCCCGCAACCCGGATGGAGAGCGTATGGCGCGCGCGCTCATTAGCCTCGATTTGTGCGAAGGCTTGAATCGATCCGCCAAACGATACCGGCTCCGCTTCAGCGACCCGAACGCCCATCATTTGCAGCGTCTCTGGCGCGATCGTCACTGCAGCGCCTCGCGCCCCGGCTGTCGCGCCGGCCTCAAGACCGGATGATCCCGACATGGGAACCAGATCCATGCCGCATATCGGACAGCTGCCCGGATCATCGGAGATATAATGCGGGTGCATCGGGCAGGTGTAGCGCGTCGCTTCGTCCACCTCCTGAGCCATCGCGGCACCTGGTACGGATGCAGTTTTTGAGATTGCGAAAGCGGGCCCCGTTCCCGCTGGCGCAAAAGCAACCAGCAGCGCGAACACGCTCGTCATTAATACTGGGGCGTTGGTCATCGATCCGGCCGCATATCTGTTTTGCATAGCCTTACGTGTCCGAAGCCCGCGTCCCTCACACTGGTTTCCGGTTTAGCGGGGATCGCCTAACTTGTTTGAGGGATATACGCGCGGGACGCGTAGAAATGGGTAAGGCTCTCAATCGAGGATGCGCCATGACGGATATTGATCGGACTCTGGATGCGTTGGCTGACGAAGAAGTCGAAACGGATCTGACTATAGTCGAAGTGGAGGTCTGGGCGCAGATTGAAGCCGATCGCGTCGGGACCGTCGTGAACGCAGACGGGACTGTGGGACTGATGCAGGTCTTGCGTCCGCCAAGTCTGGCGATCATCGGGGCACTTCTGATTGGCGCGGTCATCGGGGCGGCGAGCTTGCAGCCGGAACAGGCTAGCGGTCCGTTTGCTGCGTTTTCTTCCTCCACGCCGCTTGCGCCTTCAACGCTGCTTGGACGCGGGGAAGGATGATGCGCTCAGTCGCCTTTTATCAGGTCTTATGCGTGGTCCTCGCCCTCTTCGCCGGAGCCGTCGGAGCGTGGTGCGTCACCCATTATTTCGGCGGACAGCACGGCTCGCCCTCTCTGCACCAGATTATCGAGCGTGAGTTTGATCTGACAGCGGAGCAGCAAGACGCTGTGGCTGAAATCGAACGCCGCTATCAAGCCCGCCGCGCCGCGCGTGAAGACGAAATGCAGGCCGCCAATGCGCGCCTCGCCGCCGCGATTGATGACGGCAAGGCCTTCACGCCTGAAGTCCAGGTCGCGATCGAGGACTTCCACGTCGCGATGGGCCATCTTCAGCGCGAGACCATCATCTCCGTCCTGGAAATCAGAGCCGTTCTAACGCCCGAGCAGCAGCTTCGGTTCGACGCCACCATCACAGCCTCTCTGACCGACCCTGAGCTGTGAGTTCGGACGGGGTGCAGGAGGACGCCGCGCTGGTCAAGCGCGTGATCGAGGGCGATGAGCGTGCGTTCACGCTCATCATGCGCCGCTATAAGGAGCCGCTCTTCAGGTTGGCCTTGCGCTACACTAACGATGCTGAAGACGCCTATGACATTGTCCAGCAGAGCTTTCTCGCCGCCTGGAGGGCGCTTGGGCGCTATGACCGAAACAAACCGCTCGGCGCCTGGCTGAGAACCATCACCCTGAATAAATGCCGAGACCATCAACGCCGAAAGACCGTGAGGCGCTGGCTGACCTTGTCTTCCGTACGGCCGGACGGCCAGGAAATCGACGCTCCAACCCAGGACCCCGACGCCGAGCAAGTCGTTTCAGACCGCATTGCACTCGAGAAGACGAAGGCGGCGATCGCTTCACTTCCCGATGGGTTGCGCGCGCCGCTCATCCTTGTCGGCCTAGAAGGACTGACGATGAGTGAAGCCGGGCAGGTGCTAGGTCTGACGGCGAAAGCGGTGGAGAACCGGCTTTATCGAGCCCGGAGTCAGCTGCGCAGCCAGACGGGGCAGGGCGGAGCCCAAGCGTGAGCCGAGTCTTCGCCCTTTGGCTGCAATTGACACCGTCGGTCCTTACATCCCGGCGTGACGAGAGGGCGCGGCTTCTTCCCGCAAACGCACGCGGCCCTCGATTGAAGACGAAGGCGTGTCGAAGGAGGCTTATCCTGGCCGGCGAGCAAGGTCCCCCCGGCCAGGAGTCTTTGCCTTGACGCCCACCCGCGTTCTGATCGGTCAAGCCGCGCTCGTGTTCGCGATCATCCTCATGAGCTTGTGGGGCGCGACGCAGTGGACCGCCCATGAACTCGGATACCAGGCCCGTCTTGGACCCTCCTGGTTCTCGCTCGCTGGCGCCCCCATCTATCCGCCCTGGCGATTGTTCGAATGGTGGTACGCCTTCGAGCCTTATGCGCCCGAGGTCTTTAACCGCGCCGGAATGATCGCGGCCTCCGGCGGGGTGCTTGGCGCGGCCGCAGCCATTATCGGATCGGTCTGGCGCGCCCGCGAGCAGCGCCATGTCACCACATACGGTTCGGCGCGCTGGGCCGAACGCCGCGATGTCCGCAAGGCGAGCCTGCTGGATCCGTCCGGCGTCTTCCTGGGCCGCTGGCGCGGCCGGTATCTGCGCCATGACGGCCCGGAACATGTCATGGCGTTTGCGCCGACCCGATCAGGCAAGGGCGTCGGCCTGGTCATCCCGACCTTGCTGTCCTGGCCGCAGTCTGCGGTGATCCACGATATCAAGGGGGAGAATTGGAGCTTGACGGCCGGGTGGCGGTCGCGCTTTTCCCACTGCCTGCGCTTTGATCCGACCGATCCCAACGCGGCGTGCTACAACCCGCTCCTGGAAGTGCGCCAGGGCTCGGATGAAATCCGCGATGTTCAGAACATCGCCGATATCCTGGTGGATCCCGAAGGTTCGCTGGAGCGCCGCTCGCACTGGGACAAGACCGCCCATGCTCTGCTGGTCGGGGTGATCCTGCATGTCCTCTATGCCGAAGAGACCAAGACGCTGGCGCGCGTCGCGGCCTTCCTATCTGATCCGTCCCGCTCGTTTGAGCGCACCTTGCGCGTGATGATGGCCACCAATCATCTTGGAACGACAGACGCCCCGCAGGCCCATCCCGTGGTCGCCCAGGCGGCGCGCGAGCTTTTGAACAAGTCGGAGAATGAGCGCTCCGGCGTCCTGTCCACGGCGATGAGCTTTCTGGGGCTTTATCGCGACCCGACTGTGGCGGCGGTGACCAGCGCGTGTGATTGGCGCATAGCCGACCTGGTGGAGGCCGACAAACCGGTCTCGCTCTATCTGGTGGTGCCACCCTCGGATATCAGTCGCACCAAGCCGCTTATCCGTCTCGTGCTCAATCAGATCGGCCGACGGCTCACCGAAGACCTGCAGCAGGCTGGCGCGCCCAGCCGACGCAATCTGCTTCTGATGCTGGATGAGTTCCCGGCGCTGGGGCGGCTTGATTTCTTTGAAAGCGCGCTGGCCTTCATGGCCGGCTATGGCGTGCGCGCTTTCCTGATCGCCCAATCCCTCAATCAGATCGAAAAGGCCTATGGGCCCAACAACGCGATTTTGGACAATTGCCATGTGCGCGTGGCTTTTGCCGCCAATGACGAGCGCACGGCTAAACGCATCTCTGACTCTTTGGGCACCGCGACCGAGCTTCGCGCGCAGCGCAATTATGCCGGTCATCGCCTCGCGCCCTGGCTCGCCCATGTCATGGTCTCGCGCCAGGAGACCGCGCGGCCCCTGTTGACGCCGGGTGAGGTGATGCAATTGCCGCCGGACGAACAGCTGGTCATGCTGGCCGGAGCACCGCCCATACGGGCGTGGAAGCTGCGCTATTTTGAGGACCGGAATTTCTCCGCGCGGCGGCTCGACCCACCGGCATTGTCAGGCGAGGGCGCTTATTCGGGCCGACCTGCCTCGCGCACAAATGCGTGGGCGGGACGCACGGCCGCCTTCGATGCCCGGCTGGTCCGCGGCGGTGTCGGCCCTTCGTCTGGCGGTGAGGATGAGGGTGGGCGTCAGCGCGTCCCGGATCTTGAGCCGGCGTTACCAGAGCGGCCCTCCGGCGACACCGAGGCCGAACGGATTCTCGATGACGCGATTGATCCAGGCGACGCCGAGGCATTGCGGGACGTGTCCAGCAGTGACGACGTCGCCAAGCGCGCCCACGCCATGGACCGGGCGGATGATGATCTCCTGCCGGGCGTTTAAGTCATGGCGAAGCCGCGCATCCATGTTCACATCAGTCAGGCGTCCTGGCGCACGCTGGAGGAGCTGGCGCGACGGCCGGGCGTCTCGAAAGCGTCCATCGTAGATGCGGCGTTGCAAGCCTTCTTTGCGCCGGAAGCCGCCGATCGGCGCGACGAGGTCATCTTGCGGCGGTTGGATCGCCTCAATGGACGGCTTGATCGACTGGAGCGCGACCTCAACGTCAACGCTGAAACCCTGGCGCTCTTCATCCGCTACTACATGACCATGACGCCGCCTCTGCCAGAGCAGGAGCGCGAGGCGGCCCAGGCGCTTGGCAAGGAGCGGTTTGAGTATTTCATCGAGCAGGTGACGCGGCGGCTGGCGTCTGGAGAGGTGGGCCTCGACATCGAGCGAGGCCAGCACGTAGCGGATCCCAATCCGGACGGCGAAAGTCTTTCTTAGCCGT
>CAZAGE010000049.1:0-23688 GCA_964484345.1 uncultured Oceanicaulis sp.
CGCTGCCCTCCGAAGGCAGAGGTCTCAGGTTCGAATCCTGATGGGTGCGCCATTTTTGTCGGACGCCACAGATCGTTGGACAAAATCCAAGAAAGTTGGACAGCCCCTATATCCTGGCCGGGTTAGCGCTTTAAGCGGTAAAGCATCGGTCGATGAAAGTTGTCACGCTGGCTCTTCAATTGGAAAGTGAGCGAGGTGCGGGGCTAAGGACATCTACGGCCGCGCGGCGCAGGCAAGTGACGATAGATTGTCGAGGCGGACACCCCGACTTTGGCCGCGATCTGTTCGATCGTCAGTTGGCGTTCCGCCAGCAGGCGTTTCACGGTGGTGAGCTTTCTTCCGGTCAGCAGAACCTCCCGCCCGCCGCGTCGACCCTGCGCCGCGGCACGATGTAGGCTGCGCCGCGTACGGTCAGACACGATCCGCCGTTCAAAAGCGCGCAGGATCGAAAGGCTTTCACCAAAGGTCATGGTGCTGTTCCGCCCCGGCGCCTGAAGGCCTTCGGTGAGGCTGAAGAGCCGCGCGCCACATGCCTGCAGTTGCTGAAGCAGGGCCTCCAGCTGGCGCAATGAGCGCGCGGCGTGGTCAAGGCTTGGAACAATCAGAACATCATCAGGTCCAAGGCCCTCCAACACCTGATCAAATGCGGGCGTCGGGCTCGACTGGTCATCAAGCACATCCTCGAACACGTACCTTGCGCCGGCTGTGAGCAAGCGCGCCCGCGCCGCTTCGTCCGCGGCTTCATCCGACCAGCGCCGAAGGTAGCCATAGGGGACGTTGGCGCGGTGGTCGCCCTTCGGCGCTTGGGCGGCGTTCGAGTTCTGGTCGTCCATGCCGTTTAGGCGGCGAATTGATAGGGCTCGTCAAGATCAAAGGCTTTCGCCACGCCGGCCTCGGTCAGCACGGCGACCGGCGGTCCGTCGGCGAAGATGCGCCCATCGGCAAACAAGACCGCCTTATCGGCCCACTGGCGGATAAGCGGCAGGTCATGGAGTACGGCCAGCACGCCCCAGCCTTCTGCCGCCAGCTGAGACAGGAGCCGCATGAGGCGGAGCTGATGCTTCAGGTCCAACGCGGAGGTGGGCTCGTCGAGCAGAAGCCAGCGCGCGGCGCCGTCAGGCGGCGCCGTCCAGAGCTGAGCGATGACGCGGGCGATCTGCACGCGCTGGCGCTCGCCCCCTGAAAGAGTGAGATAGTTGCGCTCAGCCATGTGCTCGATCTGTACCGCGGCTAGCGCGCCTTCGATGGCTGCGGCGTCCTCAGCCGGGGCCGCTCGGCCATGGTGGGGCGCACGGCCCATGGCGACCACCTCGTGTACCAGGAAGGGAAACCCAAGGCCCGGAGATTGGGGCAGCACGGCTCGTCGCAGGGCCAGACGCTGGGGCGCGATGGTGTGAATAGGCTCTGAATCGAACCGCGCCTGGCCGCCATCAGGCTTCATGGAGCCGGAGATGACGTTCAAAGCCGTGGATTTACCAGCCCCGTTCGGGCCGCACACCGCGGTGAGCGCGCCGGGCTGGGCGGTGAAACTCACCGTGTCCAGAAGCGCCCGTCCGCCGCGGGTGACCGTGACCTGATCGACGCTGATCGTCATCCCAGAGCCCCCTTGGTCTTGTCGCGGATGAGTAGCCAGAAGAAGAAAGGCGCGCCGATGAACGCGGTGACGACGCCAAGCGGCAGTTCGGCCGGTTGCACGACGAGGCGCGCGATGAGATCGGCGAAGGCCAATAGCCCACCGCCCAGTAGCGCCGCGCCGGGCAGGACGAAGCGATGGTCCGGACCTGTCATCAGGCGGACGAGGTGTGGCGTCACGAGGCCGACAAAACCAATAATGCCGCAAACGGCCGTCGCCGCGCCGACGCCCAGCGCTGTGAAGAAGGCCGCACGGAGCTTCAGGCGCTCGACGTTCACGCCCAGGTGATGGGCTTCGTTCTCCCCCAGCAGAAGACTGTTGAGCGGGCGAGCCAAAGTCGACAGGGCGGCGATCGCGATCGCCATGAGGCCGAGCGCCGGCCAGATATTGCCCCAGCTCGCCCCGTTCAGGCTTCCCAGCGTCCAGAACGTCAGCGTGCGCAGCTGTTCATCATCGGCGAGGAAGGTGAAATAGCCGATGCCCGCGGCCGCAAGCGCATTGGCCGCCACGCCTGCGAGCAGCATGGTCGCGACGATCACCCGGCCGTCCACCAGCGAAATGCGATAGATCAGCGCCACGGCGGCGAAACTGCCCAGGAACGCCGCCACCGGCAGGGCGAACGGTCCCATGAGCGCAAGATAGGGCGCGGCCAACGTCGGCCCGAGCACGATGACGAACACCGCCGCCAATGCGCCGCCTGAGGACACGCCGATGAGCCCGGGGTCGGCGAGAGGATTGCGGAAGAAGCCCTGCATGACCGCCCCGGAGATCCCCAGCGCTGCGCCCGCGAACAGGCCAAGCAAGGCGCGTGGCGCGCGGATGGATTCAACGACGGCGACCTTGATGGGATCGACGGTTTCGCCCCACCACAGCCCAAGACGCTGAAACAGGGTGGCTCCCATATCTCCCACGCTGATGGGCATGGGTCCCAGCGTCACGCCGAGCACGACGGCGGCGGCGGCGAACGCGGCGCATAGACCTATGACCATGCGCCCACGGGTTTCGCGCCGTCGGCGCAGGCCAGCGCCTGAGTAAGACAAGGCGTCAGCGGTCATTGAAGCATCGGCGCTTCCAGAGCGGTTTCAAGCGCAAGCGCGGCCTCGACCATGCCTTCGGCGAAGCGCGGCCCGAAACTCATCACGCGGACTGAATCCACCGCGATGATGCGGCCATTGCGCCCGGCCGAGGTCAGCGTCAGCGCCGGGTCGCTCGCCACCGCCTCGAGGCCGCCGAGCAGGCGGGCGTTGTGGCTCATTACGAAAATGAAGTCCGGATCGGCCGCCACGGCCGCTTCTGCGGACAGGGCGCGATAGCCCTGGCGGTCGCCGAAGGCGTTCTCTACGCCCAGATATTCGAGCACCGCATGGGCGGCCGTACCGGTCCCGGCCGCGCGCGGCCCGCCGTCGCCGAGGGAGGCGAAGAACAACGCGGTCGGCCGGCTGTCGGTGCGCGCGACGATCTCCTGAAACTCGGCCCAGTCGGCGTTGATGTCGGCGATCATGGCGGCGCCGTCTTCGGTCTCGCCCAGCGCGCCGGCGACCTGCTCGACCTTATGGCGGACCGCGTCGATGGTGTATTCGGCGTCCAGCTCCAGCATGTTCACGCCGAGCGCGCGCAGCTGCTCGACCACCGGCTCGGGCCCGGCCGCGCCGCCCAGGATCAGAAGGGACGGATTGAGGGAGAGCAGGCTTTCAGCGGCGAGCTGGCGGACATAGCCCACTTTGGGGGTCTCGCGGGCCTTGGGCGGGTACACGCTGGTGGAGTCGGTGGCGACGACATGCTCGCCATGGCCCAGCGCGTAGACGATCTCAGTGACGTCGCCGCCGACGGATACGATGCGGTGATCCTCGTCCTGTGCGGTGGCGACCGAGCCTAGGGCCAATACCCCTGAAGCAGCGGCGAGGAGCGTTTTGAAGGTTGAAGCCAATTTCAGGTCTCCCGAGACAATTTGATAAGGCGGCTCCGGCCTCAGGCCGCGCGGTTTTCGCGTCGCGGCAAGGCGTCCAGGATGCTCCGCCAGCTCTCAAGCTCGCCCTGGCCTTCCTTGCGCTGGCCGAAGAACATGGCGAAGTTCCGCCCGTCCGGCGCGAACAGCTCCAGCGAGGTGACGTGACCGTCGCGGGTGGGCTTCTTCACCACAAAGGCGCGGTCGATATGGTCTTCGCGCAGATGCAGATTGAAGCCGGAGTCCAGGACGTTCAGCCACGGGCCCATGACCTTGATGGTCTCTACAGGCCCTGAGTGGATCTGGATGCAGCCGCGATTGCCCACGAAACACATGATCGGGGTTTGATCGCCGGCGGCGGCTTCCAGCATTGCGCGGGCCGAGCCAGGCTCGACCTCCTCCACATAAGGCGCGCCGACCAGGCGCATGGCCTGAAGCCTGCCGACCTTGAATTCCTTGAGCATGCCGAAAAAGTCGTGGACATCCCTCAGGTCGGACCAGTGTACGCGCAGGCCGTCCAAATCGATCTGATCGTCGGCCAGATCCTCAGGCAAGCCCGGCAAAGCTTTGGTCTTCACCTCGCCGCTCTGATCCTCGGCCATGAATTCGCGCACGATCCGCGTCCAGGCGTCGGAGTCGGTGTCGGGGCGCTCATAGATCTTGTGGACCGCCACGCCCTCGGCGTCGAAGAACTGCAAAGAGCGGCGCTCGGTCCCATCCTTGAGAACGTCGGTGACTTCAAAGCCATGACGCCACTGACCCATGAACAGGCGCAGATCAATGTCGTGGTTGAGCACGAGGCCATGGCCCGGACCAATGCGCACATTCCCGAACGCGCCGACTTTTTCGTGGACGACGTGATCATTGCGCGTGAGCGCCATGACCTCGCCAACCTCCGGCAGCCGCTCCAGCAGGGCTGAGAAGTCATCGCGCAGGCGTATGGCGGCCCAGCCGGCTGCGGAGGCGATCAACTCAGCCTCGCTCACGCCGAGCTTAGCGGCCGCGTCGCGGGCTCGCAGCGACGGCGCGCGCTCCTTCAACGCCGCCCAGCGCTCGGCGAGGCTGAGCTCGGTAACGGTGTCTACGGCGGCCATGGCTTCTGCTCCTCGTATCTAACCGGGCCCCAGGACGTTTGACCTGATCATATGCGACTAAGTCGCACTTGCGTTCTCAATGTCCGGCGAGTATGCACATCCCGCTATGCAATGCAATTGCGACCTATTTGCATTTTGTGCCGATCGCAGCGACCCTAAGAATGGAGCCCGTTTCATGCCCGACACCACCGCCGCGAAGGCCCTGATGGTTGACCTTTCAGCTCGTGAGCGCTTCATGGAGCAAAGACGTGACGACCTGATCGGTCATTTTGTATCAGCGCCCGATCTGGTCGACGCGCTGGAGCGGGATCGTGACCAGATCCGCTGCGACCTCGACCGCCTCTTGCCGGAGCAAGCAGTGGCGGCTCGGCATGCCTGAGTGCAGCTTTCTGTCCTGTGCTATCCTGTCTGATCTTGGGGAGGGTGCTGAATGCGCGGTAACCGCGTTTAGGACATGCACACGCGGAGCTCCGGGGTGCTGCACTGTGCGCAAATTGTTCGAAGCGAACGTCTGCGCCAACGCTGACGCCCTGCGCCGCGATTTCACCGCCTTCGCCGATCTGCTCGGCCGGGCCGGGCGGCGCGCCGTCACGCTCGCCCCGCCGGGAACGGCGCGGATCACCGCCGATGAACTCAGCTTCGTCGCAGCCTTGGCCGCCGCCCAGTCCGGCGAGGTGGGCCGGCTTTCAGCTCACCTTCACTGGCTGTTCGCGGGAAGCTATCCCTTTGAAGCTGAGGACGCCGTCTACCGCGCCGCAGCCGGCCTTTATCTGAATGGCGTGATGGTGGACGCTCCCGCCATGGAAGAACCGATCACCCTCGCCTCAATGACCGCCCGGCCCGTCAATTACAGCGGACACGCCTGAGCTTCCCATGACCGACAAGACCGCCGCGAAAACGGACATGCTTCAGCCCGTCGATGATGACGTGCGCCGCGCGGCTCGAACCCTGGTGCGCGAGGCGCGCAGTGCGGCCCTGGCCACACTGGATCCTCACACCGGCGCCCCGGCGGCGAGCCGGGCTCTTCTGTGCGTCGACCCTGACGGCGCGCCGGTGGTGTTTCTCTCCGCCCTGTCCGCGCATTCCAGCGCGCTCCAAGCCGATCCGCGAGTCTCGCTGCTGATCGGCGAACCAGGCAGCGGCGATCCGCTCGCTCATGAACGCCTCAGCCTGTCCGGGAAGGCTGTAAAACTCGCCGACCCTGATGCACACGCCCTGGCCAGGGCGCGGTGCCTCGCACGTCATCCCAAATCAAAGCTTTACATCGATCTGCCGGACTTCTCCTTCTGGCGCATCGAGCCGGTACGCGGAAGCCATGTAGCCGGGTTCGGTCGCGCCCATGCGCTGACCCGATCCGATCTGCTGACGCCCAGCCCACTCGATGCAGCCCTCGCCAGCAGCGAAGCCGCCGCGGTGGAGCACATGAATGACGACCATTCCGACGCAGTTGAGCTTTACGCCACGGCTCATCTGGGCGAAGCGCCGGGACCGTGGGCGCTCGCCGGGATCGACGCGACGGGGCTGGATTTACGCCTTGAAGATCGGCTGCGCCGGCTCTGGTTCGACGCCCCGCTTGAGGCCGCCGAACACATGCGGCCCAAGCTGGTTCAACTCGCCAAGTCCGCGCGGGCCGAGGCCGGCTGAGCGAAAACGCCGCTCAACGCCCCTCGATCTCAATAGTGAAGTCCCGGTTCACCCCCGCCGGCGGCTGCGGGAAAGGCGCGGCGCGCTCGATCATGCGCACCGCCTCGCGGTCGAAGCGGCGCGACCTTGAGCTTTCGGCGATGTCGACGCGCTCCAGCGATCCGTCCAGAGCAATGGTGAAGGCGACCCGCGCCGTGCCGGGGCCGGACGCGCGGGGGCGGCGCATCTGGGAGAGGTGCCGCAGCACCTCGCCGGCGTAATTCTCTGACGCTGCATTGCCCGCCTGAGCTGCGTCGTCCTCAACGTCATCATCGCCCTGACGGGCTTGGGAACCGGCCTCATCCTGCTCAGGACCCGTTTCTGCGTCAGCCGGCCGGTCCGCCTCGTCTTGACGCGCGTCTTCGTCCTCCGGCGTTTCCGCCGTGTCCGGCTCCGGGGCCGAAGCGGGGTCCGCCTCTGGTTCCGGCTCAGGCTCGGGTTCCGGCGCTGGTTGAATGTCTGGTTCCGGCGCCGGCTGGGGCTCGCTTTGTGGATCGGGGATCGAGGCGTCCTCAACGGGGCTCACCAGCTCAGGCTCAGGCGTTGGTTCGGGCGCAGGGTCAGGTGCTGCAGACGTCTCAGGTTCGGCTTGCCTGTCCTCTCGGGAATCGGTTGGCTCGGGCCCGCGACGCACCGCGGCCTGATCAAGGCCCAGCTGAAGCCGCACACGACCGCCGGCCTGCAGGACTGTTTCTTCGCGCTGGGGGAACAGCTGAAAAGCCGCCAGGTGCGCCGCCGCAGCGAGCACCAGGGCCAGCAGCCAGGCCGCGAGGCGGGCCAGCCCGTTCATGACGTGTTTTCCGTGACGATCAGCACCTCCTCAGCGCCCAAACCGCGCAGCGTGCTCACCAGCCGAAGAAGGTCGCGCGCCGGCAGGCGGCGGTCGGGAACGATGCGCGCGGGCGCGCCGTCCGGGAGACTGTTGAGATAAACCTCCGGCCCGGACACGGGCCGTGCGTCCATGAACAACGCGCCTTGAGCTTCGACCTGAAGCACATTCGGACCCGCGCAGCACTCAAGCCCCTCAGTGGTGACAAGCGCAATATCAGAGCTGGACGGCCGGGACAGCGTGCTTGAGACCATGAAGAAGATCAGGATCAAGAACACGATATTAATGAGGGAGATCGTGGGATCGCGCCTTGCGCCCTCACGGCGTTTTTTCAGGGCCCGCATCCTCATAGGGTCGGCTCGACGATCTGGATGCGCGCGCCGTCGGCCGCCTCCAACGCGAGGAGTACGTCGATCAGGCGCTGGGTCGTCACCGCCTCGCCTGGCTCAACCGCCAGGATCGAGTCCGGATCGCCGGCGCGCGCGCTCACCGTCTGAGCCAACTGATCGAAGGCGACCGGTACGCCGTCGAGGCGCAGCGTTCCAGGCTCAATCAGCAGTCGGAGCACAGTGAGGTCGGCGCGCGCCGGCGCGGCCGCCCCCTCACGGCCGGAAACAAGCTCGATTTCGCTTTCGCGCGAGAAGGTGGAGGCCAGCATGAAGAACAGCAGCAGCAAGAAGATCACATCAATCAAAGATGTGATTGAGGCGCGGCGGCGTTTGCGGACGGCCCTAAGCGCCATCGCCGCGCTCCGCCGGCGTGTTCAGGATCGAAATGGCGTAGTCGGCGAAAGCGCGCTCATTGTCGATGCGGCCTTCAAACCAGGACAGCACGACCGAGACAGGCATGGCCACGCTCAGGCCCGCCGCCGTGGTCATCAGAGCCACCCAGATTCCCCCGGCCAGCGCAGACGGATCGACCTGGTCGCCGGCTTCTTGGAGCGCCTGGAAGGCTTGGATCATGCCCAGCACCGTGCCCAGAAGACCCAGAAGCGGCGCGAGCTGGGCGATCGTGTCAAGCACGCGGAACCCGCCTTCCAGCGGCGCGATGCGCTTTTCGGCTTCGCTTTCCAGCCGGTTTCGAGCGTCTTTGCGGCCGGCAATCTCAGCGCCGAGAGACACGACCGGCGCCAGGAAGTGACGTGACTTGCTGATTTCGGCCGTCGCCGCGTCAACCTCGCCGGAGTCCCAAAGCTCAAGCGCGCGCTGAAGGTGGCGGCGCCGGCCCACATGGGCGGCCTGATGCTGCCAGAGCTTCACCAGAACAAGCGCCAGAGCGACCACTGAGGCGCCCAGCAGCAGAGCCAGCACCGGACCGCCCAGCGCAACAAGCTCGACCACGGGATTGAACAGGGTGTTTGTCAAAACGGGGCCTCCTCGCGAACTCAAAGACCCGGACGCGCCGCGGGGCGGAGGAGGCTCCGCGGCGCGTCCGGACGACCGATCGCCTCAGGTCCTAGAAAAAGACCCGGGAGATCGTGACCTTGAAGTTCCGGCCCGGCGCGTTGCGCGTGGCCAGAAGCGGGCGGTAGTCCTCATCGAAGGCGTTCTCCAGACCCAGCCGGATCTGCGTGCCTTGAAGGAACCCGGTCTGCGGCTCGTAGGTCGCGCGCAGATTCACCAGGGCGTAGCTGTCGGCCTCGGTGGGCGAGGCGGCGCCGGTGTTGACGGTGCTTTCAGCCACAGAGAGAAGCTCGGCGGATAGATCCAGCCGTTCGCCGACGCGCTTGCCCAACGTGAGTCGGACAGAGTCCTGGGGCGTGCGGTCCCAGTCGATGACGGCGCCGGCGAGCGTGAGCTCTTCGCCGTCAGTGAAGGTGGCGTTCAGGTCCGCGTAAAAGCCGCCGGCCGTAGCGTAGGAGGCCTCGACCTCCACGCCGGTGAGGTCGACCTGATCCACCCCCGCATACGACGTCACGTCGTCAAGGCGCGTGTCATAATAATTGACCTTCAGCGCCACCGCGTCGCGATCGGTCAGCACGCTCTGGCGGTCGAGAGAAAAACCGACCTCGAACGTGTTGGCTAGTTCCGATTGAACGATGAAGGCAGGATTCTCCAGATCATCCAGGATCGGCAGGCTTTCGGTGTAGGCGTAGCTGGTGAACAGCGCAAAGCCGCTATCGAACGCGTAGCGCAGGGACGCCCCGCCCATGAGCGCGTCATTTTCGAAGGAGACAGGGACCTCCGGAATGACCGGCGCCGGACCGAAGGGGGGCGCGGGCGGCGCGCTCGGATCTGGGATGAACCCGTCGATGCTGGAATTCTCGTAGCGCAGCGCCGGGGTGAAGGTGAGGCCGTCCAAGAGACGGACATCATTGACCACAAAAAATGCGTAACGATCGTCGGTTCCACCGGGCGCTGAGTTGGCGTCGGCGCGCTCGCGTTCCTGAAGCTCGACGCCGTAGCGCAGCGTGTGCTCCAGCGGCCCGGTCACGACGAAAGACTCGTTCTTAACGGTCAGCTTGGTGGTTTCATACTGATGATCGGCGTTTGCCAGGTCCCGAACAAACGCTGCCAGCGGCGTGCTGCCCTCGATGAAGGTCTGGTCGAATTCCTGGTTGGCGTAGGTCAGCGCCGCCTCAAGATTGATCAAATCATTGTCGAAGGGCGAGAAGCGGTAGATCAACGAGGCGGTTTCGCTGGTGGTGTCCCGGTCGACATTGCCGAAAATGTCCGTGCCCGTGATGAAGGTGTCGTAAGGAACATCGCGGTCTGCACTTTCGGTGCGGTTATAGCTCGCCTCCAGCACATGGGCGCGTTCGGCGCCGAACTGGTATCGGCCCTTCAAGAGGAAAGACGGCAGCTCGAACGCGCTGTTGCCGATCTCCTCGCCGTCGCCGTCGTCCTGATTGGCCTGCTCGCGATAGGAATAGTTCGCCAGGAACTCCAGGTCCGCGGTGGGTTGCCAGGCCAGCGTCGTAGAGGCGTTGAAGCCTGCATTGTTCGAGGCGAAGCCCAGCGTCTGGCCCCACTTAAAACCCGGCTCGCCGCGTGTCAGCGTGGAGGCGTCGATCGTCTCCAGGCGCACGATGCCGCCGACAATGCCGGCGCCGTATTCAAAGCTGCCGACCGTGCCGCGCTGAACCTCGACCGACTGATACAGGTAGGGGTCGGTGAACAGCTGGGTGCCGATCCGGTAGAGCTCCTCCGACCCACTTGTGGCGCCGTCGATGAAGACCGCCACCTTCTGGTCGGTGCCGAACGTGCCGTTGGCGCCGAAGCCGCGAATATTGATCCCGGACCCGCCCGGCGTCGATCCGTTCACCAGCGACACGCCAGGCACGGAGTCGATCAGTTCGGCGATGGTGCTGGCCTGCCGGTCGCGCAGCTCTTCGCGATCGATCGTGGTTTCTGGAACTGCGGTGTTCGTCGCGATTTCGCGCTTGCTTTCTCCCAGCGTGATCGTGCCGAGAAACTCGCCGTTCTCGCCATCGGTCTCCTGCGCGTCTTGGGCGCGCGCGCCGGCCGTCATGGCCATGGCGAGTACCAGCACGCTGGCGCCGCCCAAACGGAACATGGTCTTGGAAGTCATCATTCACCCCTTCTTCTCGCGGCATAGCGACCGCAGCGTGACGCCCGCCGTGTCTGCATATGCGACTAAGTCGCAATCGCTCTATAGGCCAGGGGTCGAGGAGTCAATGCGAATGCGTCGCACAATTAGTTGCAAATTCTGTGGGGGTTTTCGGTATTGCGGGGTTCGACGATCTGCTGATCAAGATCGGCACAAGGGACTAATAGACGACCGACACCGTCAGTCAGCCGTGCCGCAGGGGCTTGCCAAGTCCAGCAACTGGCCCTTAAGCGAAACACTTTAGAAAGCATGCCAAAATTCACGCTGATGTGCCCCCCTGAAATTCGAACCCGGCCGCTCGTGTTGGCTGTGTGAAAAACGAAGGTCACATCAGGTTGTTCGCCTAAGCCCTGACAATCCCTAATTTCTGAGTTCGAGCGCTGATATCCGCGCATAATCTTCCATTATGGGAACTGATAAATTAGAGCATGTTCAGACACGCTTATTATATATAAATCAGGGTGTAATGACTGAGTAAATTTTGAACGCCAGAGATTATGGGTCTAAATGTCCCCGTTTGAACCGGGCAGGCGGCACGCCCAAAACTTCGAAAAAATCACTAAAAAACGTCCGCTTGCAAGCGGTGCGCTTCAAACGCAGCGATGTGCATTCCCCCGTATTCCGACGCGTTTAGACATCAATTCAATTCCGAAGGTGCTACTGTAGAGCACAACATGACAATTGCGAGCTTGTGATTCCAGTGACGGCTCCGACTACTTCATCATAAGGCACTTGTGATGCTAAACGCCCCGACTAGGTTCAGTCCCACGTCAATTCAGGGATTGAAGCCGGAAGACAAGGACTACATGGTCTGAGACCGGGACACTGCGGGGCTATTCGTTCGCGGCTTTACCGACGAGCAATAAAGCTCGCTGCCGCTCACGCGTCCGTCTACAATCACTTAAGCCAAGACCGACACTTAAAACGTCGATCCCGGTTAAAGTCCCTTCGCGACGCGGCCCTCATAGATCGGCGTGAATTGTCGGCGCCCTGGGCTAGTCCATTGCTGCTAACTCGAGATCAGTCGGCTTTATTCTGACAGCACCGTACAGTTTGCTCCCAAAACGCGCCACGACGATGCATCGGACGCGAGTCCCAGTTACGGGCCTTCCTCCTCGCTTCGCATGCTGATGAGCGCACTTACGACTTCAGCTCTCTGGCTCCCCTCAGAGACCGTCGCTCTGCAGTCGCCTGGTTGATGGCCGTAGCTGCCAAACTGGGCATGATTGCCACCGTCGATGGTGATCCACTCCGCATCCGGCGGGAGGAGGTGGCGGCTAACGCTTGTACGCTCGGGCGTCGCTATACAGTCGTTGGTGCCCATAATCTTGGCCACCGGAAAGCGGGCCGTGGCCAGGTTGACCCGCCTGGGATGCGCTGTCCCCAAAAGTATGAGCCCCGCCGTTTGCTCAGGCGAAGAATGCGCAAAACGAGACGCGACCTCGCCCCCGCGGGAGTGCCCGATCAGGAACGCCGTGCGACCCTGGCCAGTCGTGCGCAGTGCGCCGCTCGCCCTCTCAAGGACCACCTCGCCTGTCGCGCCGCCAAGGGTCGCTCGGCGCGGGACTTTGACGATGATCGTGTCGAGGCCTGCAAGAGCCAATTCACGAGCAAGGGGGCATAGGCAACCGGATCGACGAGCGCGCCGGGAAAAATGAGAGCTACTTCTTCATCCGAAACAGGGTTGTCTGGCTCGAACAGCAACCATTCTTCTGAGACGGACACCGATACTCCGCTCTCACTTCTTAAGGCGGCCTTCGCCTCTCCATCAGCTTGGTAGGCAATCGCTATCCATCCCGCCAAACCCAATAAGACCGTTGCACCAACAAAGAACCAGATACGAAGAATGAGCTTGATCATTGCTGAACTCCCCAGCCGCGTCTTCCAGCGATCACCGATGCCGCACGGGCGAAGGCTGGTTCTGCACGCGGACGGTCACCATCATTGCTGACAAAGACAAGCGCGGCGTGGGATTCAGGAAGAACAACCGTGTATTTCATGGTGCTGCTGCCCGCATGCCAGATCAGTGGCCGGACTCCAAATCCATCTCCGAACTGGATGATTGAGCGAGTTCGAGTGAGCTCGGCAACTCAGAGCCTCCCAGTAGATAGCGCCGGATGACTTCCCCCATTGCCCAGCCACGTTCGTTATTCGCCATGACGATGAGCCCGATACCTTCATCGGGATAGGCCTCCAGTCTCGACATGAAGTCACCATTATTGCCGCCGTGCCAGAAGCCAATTCCAAACGGGGAATCGACAAGACCAAACCCTTGGCCAAACCCCATTTGCCAAGCCAGATCATGTTCGCTGGGTTCAGGTGGCGATGTCGTGGCCCAGCTGAGCATCTCCTCATAAGTCTCCGATTCCAGCCCCTCGCGGTGCAGCAGGTTCACCGTAAAATTTGCCAGATCGCCTGCCGTCGTGTGCATGCTATGAGCCATTCCCGGTTGGGTCGGGATGCGAATTGAATTTGGACGTTCGATCGAATGACCAACCGCGACAAGTTCTCGGAGGGCTTCGCTATCGGAGAAATAGGTATGGGATACCATGCCCATTGGAATTTGGACTTCCTCCATAAGAATATCCTCAATGGAGCGGCCGGTAATCTGTTCGATAACGCGTTTTAAATATTCAATGCCTTCGCCAGAATATTCATGACCTTCACCGGGGGCGAAAGCGAGTTCGAGCTCCCCGTCTCGCCAGTTGGGCAGGCCTGTCTGGTGGGTCAGCACATGCCGTCCCGTCATCAAACGATAGCGTGGGTCATCCTCTAGCTCGGGAAAGGCAAGGTATTCATGAAGGGGGCGGTCGAGATCAATGACTCCCTGCTCGACAAGCCGATGAACAGCGAAGGCAAAGACAATTTTGGTAATTGAGGCGGCCTCGAAAATCGTCTCGTTTGTGACAGGCTCTTGCGTGGCGTAGTTGGCGACACCGTAGTTCTGCAGATAGGCGATCTCATTGTTGTGAATCACAGCAAGTGACAGACCTGGCACAGTAAAATAGTCCATCCACGCTTCAACGAAGGCGTCCAGCCTGGCTTCATCGCATTCCCGCCAGTTTAAAAGAATCCCACTTTCCTCATAAAGGCCAGGCGTCTCCATACGTGTAAGGACAAGAGGTTCGGCGACTAACGCTTCACCGCTGCGGACAGAAAACTGGGTTATTGAGGTGTCTGCGACGCGGTCGTGCGGGCCTAAAAGACCTCCCAAAATTGGGAGAGGATACGTCATCTCATAGGTGCCTGGAGGCAGTTGGACCTCGAAGTTTGCTTGCGCGTCGCCCATCACTTGAAGCCATCGATTGGGATGGTCGATTGAAGTAATGCGGGCAATGGGGGCCTCACCCTCCAAAGGAGTTAAGCCGTCACGCCATTCAACGCGCCCAGTCACAGTTCCTAGGGCCTCTTGAGGATCCACAAGAAGGATATCGCCTGCACGTCCCGCTGCCCCCGTTTTCCCCCAATACGGTCCCCAGTAAATGGCGGTAAAGGCGTCATCATCCGGATCAGAATCAAAAACGGCGATGTCAGCCCCCAAAACTACACCCGGCTGAATGTGGTACTCGATCGAACAATCGTCGACCGTATGTGAGCAAGGTCGACCTCGAGAATAAGGCAGGGCTTCAGATCGGTGAGAAAGATTTGGATAATAGACTGATTTCATTGCGCGATTTACTTCAGGCGCATTTGTCTGCAAACGACATTCCTGCGACCGTGCGCCTAACCTGCGAGCCTTCGCTTGTGGTTGAGAGCACAGCAAGAAGATGGTCGTTCGACATCCGACCCGTTGCGCGAGCCTCTTCGGTCAAGTTGCGCGCTCGCTTCAGGCAGGGAAAAGAAGATCGCCGGCTACGCCGCATTCTTGTTCAAAACATCAAACCGGCGTCGATCTGGCGAGACGCGGAGATTGAAAGCCGAACAGGCAACGGTTTCGAGCTCCAAGATAACGTACTGCCTGGAGAGCCAGGTAGCGATCAGGAATCAGCGTTCTTGGATTTGGTCGTGCGGCGCGCACTCGAGTTGCACGAAATCCTCTAGGGCCCCGTCGCTCGGATGACCGCGTTTCGGCGGTCATCTTTTTAAGTGCTTTATCCAAACTTCTATGAATATTTGGAGCATTGTCCACGCAACTTTGGACAGCTGTCCAAACATGTTGGAATCACTGCGCATATAAGCTATTGATTTGGTGAATTTATTGTCCAAGTATTTGCCGCGGCCAACAATTTTTTCATAATGCGCACTCACATCCATTCGCTCGGGCGCGACGTGACCCCACCACGCCAACCGCACCGCCGGAAAGATCGTCGTTCTGACCTGAGAGCGGTGTGAGGGCCAAGGGCAGGTCGGAGGCTAAAGCCGAGTTCGGCGTTCGGGGACAACACCGGCTCTAGAACCCAGCGATCAGGTTTCAGGCCGTCTTAAGCAATCGATTGGCGGAAAATCCGGCTGAGCTGCCCCAGCGCCGGGCCTAAGCCGCCTGTAATTGCGCCATCAGACCCTGGATATCTGAGAGCACCTCGCGGTTCTCCGGCTGGGTGGCGGCGCTGCGGGCCATTTGACCGCCAAGCAAACGCAGGGCCCGGGCCTTCGCGTCTTCGCAGCAGCGGCCCTGGGGCAGCACGCCGGAGGCGGCCAGCTTGAGCAAGGCGCGGGCGCTGTCGAGTGGCGGACGGCGGGCGTCCTCCAGCCGATGCAGGATCTTGGTCTCATCGAGGATTTTCAGGCCGACGGCGTCAAACGCGTCGGCGAGTTCCGCCTTGTCCGATTTGGGAAAGCTGCCCTTGGCGGCTCGGACTTGCAGAGCGGTGAGGCGGGACAGGCGCTCCAAAGGCTGACCGTCACCGCGCACGAAATAGCTTTCCGCCTGCGGCCCGCCGAGGCGGGCCCGGACATAGGCGGCGAGCTTCTTCTTATTCTGATCGCCGACGATATTGTCTTCAATCTGGAACAAGCGCTCGATTTGCTCCGCCGGGTCTTTGGCGTTGGCCAGCGCTTCGTCCACCGTTTCCGGGGCCAGAAGCCGGCCTGAGCGATGGGTGAAGGCCTCCAGAAGCGAATCCGGATGCAGGTTGGGGCCGGAGGCGACGATGAGGCGCTGCGCCAACTGGCGCGCCAGCTCGATCTCACCCATCACGCTGGAGGGGCGGAAGCGCTTAGGCGCGCGCAAGGCGCTCAGAATTCGCTTGGCGATTTCAATATGGCTGGAGGGGAAGGACTTGCGGGCGAAGCCTTCAGCGAGCTGACGCGAGGCGTCTGGCGCATCTGCGAGGTCAGCGCTCTGCGGCGAACCCTCATAAACCGCCGTCATCCGTGAGACTTGATCGCCCAAATCCTCGGCCTGGCCGATCACGCCCCGAATGCCGCCATCAAAGCTGAGCACTTCGGCGAGGAAATTGTCCGTCTCCTTGGCCGCGAAGGCGCGCGCTTCAGGGTCTTCGGGCAGGTCGGCATGCATCTCGATCAGCATCTTCGCCTTGTCGCCGAAATCGCGCGCCTTGCTCAAACGCTCGGCGATCGCCTTGCGCAGACGTTTTTCGGGCGCGCCGTCGGCATGAATCTGCGCGGCGACATCGGCGAAGGAATCGCCCTTGGGCGGCTTTTTGCCTTTCTTGGCGTCTTTTTGAGCTTGGGCGACACCCTTCTCCACCAGCTCGTTGATCAGGCGCACATAGGCGTGGACGGAGGCGTCGGTCTGCTGTGCGCGAGCGATCGCGACTTTCTGCACCGCGTGCTGAAGATCGGTGTCCGAACCGTCGAGATCATCAATGAGATCAGCGCGGTGAAGCAGTTCCAACGGCGCAGCCTGCTTACGCTCCAGCCAGCCGCCAAGCACCCGGCGCACGGTATCGCGGGCCGCCGGACCGGCAAGATCATCGGGGGTCAGACACGGCAGGCTCGCCTCGCCCTTCTTGTCGTCAGGGTCGGTGAAACGTTCCGGACCCGCTTCAAAAATGACCGTGCCGACGAATTCGCTTTCCGAGGCTTGCCAGACTTCCCGGACCACGCGCACCGAGCCTTGCGGGTGGGCGTTTTTCAGCTTGTGTCCCAGCGCCATGGCGTCATCGCGGCTGGGCATCGCCTCAATCAGGCTCCAGGAGGCCTTCTTATTCTTCTTCACGAAGACTTCGTGATGCGTATCGGTGCCGGCCATGCGCCTGTCCGCCTCCCCAAGGTTTCCAGAAACACTATGGCCGCAACGTGCTTAACCGCCGGTAACCGTCGCTTGCCAGCGCGCCTTTGACCGATAAGCTGCAGCTTGATCCGCGTTTAACGCGAGGCTCGGGCGGCAAGGAACAAGACTATGGCCACCATCGCGCTGGTCGATGACGACGAGAACATCCTCACCTCGGTCTCCATGTTCTTGGAGAATGAAGGCTATAGCGTGCGCACTTTCACCGAAGGCGCCACCGCCCTGCCGCAATTGATCGACAATCCGCCGGATCTGGCGATTTTCGACATCAAGATGCCGCGCATGGACGGTCTGGAGCTGCTTCGCCGGGTGCGCCAGAGCTCCAACCTTCCGGTCATTTTCCTGACCTCGAAAGACCAGGAATTCGACGAAGCGCTGGGCCTCGATCTGGGAGCGGACGACTACATCGCCAAACCCTTCTCCCAACAGCTTCTGGCCCGCCGGGTCAAAGCGGTGCTGCGCCGCTCCCAATCCGATCCGGGCGCGGACGGCGAGGGCAATGACCAAAAGGCGATCCAGCGCGGCAAGCTGACCATGGATCCCAATCGCCATGCCTGCTTATGGGACGGCCGCCCGGTGCGTCTGACAGTGACGGAGTTTTTGATCCTGCAATCGCTGGCCCATCGCCCTGGCTTTGTGAAAAGCCGGGATAATCTGATGGATGCGGCCTATGACGATCAGGTCTATGTCGATGACCGCACCATCGACAGCCATATCAAGCGCATCCGCAAGAAATTCCGCGAAGTCGACACCAGCTTTGACGGCATCGAGACCCTGTATGGCGTCGGATACCGATACAAAGAAGCCTGATCGGCTGCGTCCGCTGGCCGGCGGGTTTGTCGACTGGTGTCGGCGAACCTTCACCTCACGCCTGACCTGGACGATTTTCGGGGTGAATTTCGCGGCCCTTCTGGTGCTCTTGGGCGGCATGGTGGCGATCACGGAAAACCGGCGCGGCCTGGTGGACGCCAAGGTGGATTCGCTCACCGCCCAAGCGGAAATCATCGCCAATGTGATCACCGAAACGGCGGTGTCCGGCGAGCCGCCCGGACCGCGCATGGACCCCGATGGCGCGCGCGAAGTCTTGCGCCGCCTGTCCCAGCTTTACGTGCCCGACGAAACCCGCGCCCTACTCTATGAGCCCGGACCGCGCCGGATCGCCGACAGTGATTTGATCGCCGGCGCGGTCGAGGAGATCCCACTGAGGCCGCTCGGCGAACCCGCTGGCGCTGGGCGCAATCTATGGCGCGAGTTCGAAGATTGGGTCAGCGGCCTTTTCCTCAGCCCCGAAGCGCGCGCACGGCAAAATCGCGGGCTGATCGAGGAGGTCCAGGCCGCCTTTGAAACCGGCGAACCCCAGACCGGCCTGCGCCGCGGGCCCGACGGCGAGCGCATCGTCTCGGTGACCATCCCAATCCAGCTGATCCAGGCGGTGGTCGGCACGGTCACCTATGAATCCTATGATTTCGACCAGCTGATCGCGGCCGAACGGCGCACCATCCTGCCCTTCGCGATCACGGCTTTCGTGGCGATTATGACCGGCGCGCTTCTGCTCACCGGCTCGATCGCACGACCGGTGCGGCGGCTGGCCGACGCCGCGCGTGCGGTCCGTCTGGCGGGCGGGCGGCGAGTGCCCTTGCCGGACATGAGCACGCGCCGCGACGAGATCGGTGAAATGGGCCGCGCCTTCACCGCCATGACCGATGCGCTTTATGACCGCCTGGACGCCATTGAGAGCTTCGCCGCCGATGTCAGCCATGAAATCAAAAACCCGCTCACCTCGATCCGCTCGGCCGCTGAAATCCTGCCGCTGGCCAAGGATGAGGCGCGCCGGGACAAGTTGATCGCGGTTATTCAGCACGATGTGAAGCGGCTCGACCGGCTGATCACCGACATCTCCAACGCCTCGCGCCTGGACGCCGAGCTCGCCCGCGAAGACGTCGCGCCCATCGATATGGCGCGCATGCTGGGCGATATCGTCGCGATCAACACGCCGCCGGATCAGGATGAGGACGTCCCCCGACCAACGGTCAAGCTGGTCACCCACGGCGGCGGTCTGCGCATGCGGGGCCATGAAGGCCCGTTAAGCCGGGTGTTCATCAATCTGGTGGAGAACGCTTTGACCTTCTCGCCTGAGACCGGGCAGGTGACCGTATCTGTCCGTCGGATCGGTCCAGCCCCTGGAACCATCCGGGTCGAGATCACCGACGAGGGCCCCGGCATTCCCGAAGACAATCTCGAAACGATTTTCGAGCGCTTCTATACCCAGCGCCCGGAAGGGACCGCCTTCGGCTCCCATTCCGGCCTGGGCCTGGCGATCGCACGCCAAATCATCTCCGCCCATGGGGGCAGGATTACAGCGTCGAACCGGTCCGACCGGTCCGGCGCGCGCTTTACGGTGGATTTGCCGGCCAACGGCTAGCGGCTATTCCGCCGCATCCTGGACCTCAATCAACCCTCGGACTCGACATCCGCAGCTTCGCAGACCTCGACTTTGGTGAGCAGGGCAGCTGCATCACCCTGCCGCAGGGGCTTTTCGCGGGTGCGGAAGGCGGCTTACATGGGCATTACGCTACTGCGTCAGGGGCTGAGTAGATTTGATGATCGGCATTGTTGTCGTCACCCATGGCCGTCTCGCCGACGAACTCGTCGCCGCCACCGAGCATGTGGTCGGACCTTTAGAGGCGTGCACGTCTATTTCAATCGGCCCCGATGACGATATGGAACGCCGCCGCGAGGACATCCGTCAGGCCGTTGAAGAGGCCGATAGCGGATCCGGCGTGATCATCCTGACCGACATGTTTGGCGGCACGCCCTCCAACCTGTCCATTTCGCTTCTGGACAAAGGCAAGGTGGAGGTGGTCGCCGGCGCCAACCTGCCCATGCTGATCAAGCTGGCCGAAGCACGCACGCGGCTTACCGTCGATGAGCTCGCCGTCAGCGCCACGGAAGCGGGCAAGCGCTATATCGCCATCGCGTCTGACATTCTCGACGCCTCGTGACCTTGGCGCGCACCGTCACCCTCTGCAATCAGCGCGGGCTGCACGCCCGAGCGTCAGCGCGCTTTGTCTCCGAGGCCGCAAAATTTGACGCCACCGTGCAAGTGGCGTGTGACGGCGAGGCGGTCGAAGCTGATTCTGCTCTGGAATTGATGATGTTTGCGGCTGGACCGGGCACCGACATCACGATCAGCGCCAGCGGCCCGGACGCCGAGAAGGCGGTGGACGCGCTGGCGGATCTTGTGAACCGGGGCTTCGACGAAGAGGATTAGTCGTCTTTCGACGCGTCTTCATTAGAGGGTTCGGGCGTCTGCGCTGACGGCGTGATCTCAGACGACGCCGGCGCGGCGAAAATCGGGATCACATTGTCGGGCAAAGGCCTGTTCGGCTTGAGCGTTTGAGTTTCACGCGGGCCCACGGCTTCACCTGAGCCTTCGCCGGGTGCGACGCTGGGCATGGGCGGCGGGGGCGGCAGCACGATGGCGCGCGACGCATAGCGCGGATCATTGCGCAAACGTTCCGCTTCCTCCGCATCCAAGCCCGCCGGTGCGGCGTCCGTGGAGACCTCAGCGCTGTCGCGCACGTCACCTTCCGCCACCGTTTCCGGCGTATCGCCGTCAGCAGCGGTCGCGCCGCCGGCTTGATCTTCCGGCGCCTCAGCGGGCGCGGCGTCACCCTCGTCCTCGTTCGCCGCGACCAGCTCGGCCGACGCTTCGCGAGAGCCAGACGCAGGTTCAGCCTCTGGATCCGCGCTCGCCTCCGTCGCAGCGGCAGGCGGCATGTCAGCCTTTACCGGGGCGCCGTCTTTTACAGCGCCTTCGGCGTCGGACGGATCAGTCTCACTCTCCGCCTCGGCCGTGTCGGCTCCCGCCTCGTCATTGTCACTTTGGTCTTTGGCGGACGTTGCGGCGTCGGCCTCCGCCGGCTCAGACTCCGGTTCGTCCTCCGCCACGCTTTCGGGTTCAACAGAGGTGGCGGTGGCTCCAGCGTCATCTACCGGCGCCTCAGTCTCGCCAGCGTCAGCGCTTTCGGCGGTCGCCTCCGGCTCAGCCGGCAAGCCCGAATCTTCAGTCGACGCAGCGTCGACAGCCTCTGCTGCATCCTCTGTCGCCGTCTCTTCATCGGGCGCCGTCTCGTCGGTCACGTCTTTGGCGGCAGCCGGCTCCGCTGGTGCGTCTTCGGCCGGTGCGCCTTCGGCGGCCGGCTGAGCGTCGTCAGCAGTCTCGCCAGGCTCGCGCAAGCTGGCTGCGGTCGCGGCGGCGGCCGGCGCCAGCGCATCGACCGGCTCGGCGTCGTTGGTTGCGTCTGCGGCCGCTTCCGCCTCGACCTGCGCAACCGTGTCTTGCGGACCCTGGCGCAGCAAATGGTCGGCGAGGACAGCGATCCGAGCTTCCAAGCGCGCGCTGTCGCGGACCCGGTTGATCACCCCGCCGAAAAGAAAGATCAATGCGGCGATCGCCAGCCCGGACAGGGCCGGCCCGCTCATCCCAGCAACTCCGCCATAGCCCAGTGAGACCGCGCCAAGGACCCCGACAAAAACCGGCGCCCAGAACAAGCGCCAAGACCGCAGCAGATAAACGCCCAGGGCTGCAATCACCACGCCGACGCCGAACACCAAGCCATCCGCGATGCCAGCCAGCGCAGGCGCCGCTTCACCAACCGGTCCGCTGATCGGCGCAACCACATCAGAGAAGCTCCATCCGGTCAGAGCCGGTAAAGCTCCAGCGGCGAGCTCGGCGACATTGAAACTAGGCGCCTGACCAAACAGGCCCGGATCGACCTCCACCAGAAAGGCGCGAAGAAAGGGCCAAATGATCGCAAGGGCGGCCAACACGAACAGCGCCATGGTCATGGCCCAGTTGAAGGTGCGCGATACGCCCGCCTTGGCCAACAGGCCCTCAGCGCCGGGATGCGTGCGGCACCAGGCGCGGGTGTCATGATTGACAACAGCCACCGGGCGAGAGCGGCGCGCCGGTCCCGGCTGCATGCGCAGCACTGTGGCGGTTTGTCCGGGCTCGAGCTCGAAGCCGTTTTCCATCAAGCGCACCGTGTGGCGGGCGCCATCAATATCTTGCAGCCGGCGCTCATCGGCGCGCGCACGCGGATCAGCGCCGGCGACCTCGCCCTCCACCGCGTAGAAATCGAGCGTTTTCCGGCCAAAGCGCTGGCTGGCGTAGGCGGTTGGCAGATTCGCCATGGCGATGCATTCCCCTCAACAGCGGCCGTCCCCCCTGACGTAAACCGCCTTAGTCACCCCAATTTGGAACACTCAGCGCTCCTTTTGAGCGCGCCAGAAGTTCTTAATGAAAGGTTATACAAGAAGCGGGCCGGTTGAGGAACAAAGGGCCATCGCTTTGTTGGGCAGTAAAGGTTTGCCTGTGCAGGCCCGCGGCGTTATATCGCCGCGAAGCTCTAAGTCCTACGCGGCGGCCGCCGCGCACACCCAAGACAAACAAGGCGATCCCCATGACTCTCCTGCCCGCAGCCGCAGCCAGCGGCAAAGATAATTATGTGA
This sequence comes from uncultured Oceanicaulis sp., assembly GCA_964484345.1. Lineage (GTDB taxonomy): Bacteria > Pseudomonadota > Alphaproteobacteria > Caulobacterales > Maricaulaceae > Oceanicaulis. The sequence goes on from CAZAGE010000049.1 coordinate 22,462, forward strand.
AAGATATCAGCCTGGCCCAGTGGGGCCGCCTCGAGATCGAGATGGCTGAAATCGAAATGCCGGGCCTGATGGCGCTGCGCGAGGAATATAAGGGCAAGAAGCCGCTGGCTGGCGCGCGCATCGCCGGCTCTTTGCACATGACCATCCAGACCGCCGTGCTGATCGAAACTCTGGTGGAGCTGGGCGCGGAAGTGCGCTGGGCGTCCTGCAACATCTTCTCAACCCAGGACCACGCCGCCGCCGCAATCGCCGACCAGGGCATTCCGGTCTTCGCTTACAAAGGCGAGACGCTGGAAGAATACTGGGAATACGCCGACGCGATCTTCCATTGGCCGAACGGCGAAGTCGCCAACATGATCCTGGACGATGGCGGCGACGCCACCATGTATCTCCAGCTCGGCGAAGCGGCGGAAGCTGATCCGTCCACCCTGGGCGAGCCGAAGTCGGAAGAAGAAACCTTCCTCTTCCAGGCGATCCGCAAGCGGATCGAAATGAGCCCGGGCTGGTTCGCCAAAGCCAAAGCCGCGATTCAGGGCGTGTCGGAAGAAACCACCACCGGCGTGATGCGCCTCTATCAGCTGGCCAAGCGCGGCGAGCTGGCCTTCCCGGCGATCAACGTCAACGACTCGGTCACCAAGTCGAAATTCGACAACCGCTATGGCTGCCGTGAAAGCCTGGTCGACGCAATCCGCCGCGGCACCGACCTGATGATGGCCGGCAAGACCGCCGTGGTGTGCGGCTATGGCGATGTGGGCAAAGGCTCCGCTGAATCGCTGCGCAACGCCGGCGCCCGCGTGTCCGTGACCGAAGTCGATCCGATTTGCGCGCTGCAGGCGTCCATGGACGGCTTCGCGGTCGTGACGCTGGAAGACGTCATCGGTGAGACCGACATCGTCGTGACGGCCACCGGCAATAAGGATGTGGTCACCGTCGACCACATGCGCTCGATGAAGCACATGGCCGTGGTCTGCAATATCGGCCACTTCGACAATGAAATTCAGGTCGAGGCCCTGCGGAACTTCCAGTGGACCAACGTCAAACCGCAGGTCGACATGGTCGAGTTCCCTGAAGGCCACAAAATCATCATGCTGTCGGAAGGCCGCCTGGTGAATCTGGGCAACGCCAACGGCCACCCCAGCTTCGTGATGTCCGCCAGCTTCACCAACCAGGTGCTGGCCCAGATCGAGCTGTGGCAGCGCGGCGACCAGTATGACAACCAGGTCTACA
>CAZAGE010000050.1:0-23477 GCA_964484345.1 uncultured Oceanicaulis sp.
GCGCGCCGAAGGGGAGACACCGGCGCGCCAAGTCATAGATCGGGGAACGAAAAGAGATGGGGACCGGCCAAGCGTCGAGCGTGGGGGGAGGGACGATAAACGCCCAGCCGGTCCGCCAGGGGATTAGGCCGCGTCGGCCTTACCGCCCTGGATCAGCTTCGCATCGGATTTCCCGTTGATGGAAATCTGACGCGGCTTCTTCTCCTCAGGAATTTCGCGCTCAAGGCGCACCTGGAGAAGACCGTTGAGGAGCTGCGCATCGCGCACCTCGACATTGTCGGCGAGATGGAAGCGGCGCTCAAAGGAGCGCTCGGCGATGCCGCGGTGCAGGTAGTTGCGGCTGTCGCTATCGGCAGGCGGCACGCGCTTGCCGGAAATCGTCAGCACATCGTCCTGAACCTGAATGTCCAGATCGCCTTCGGCGAAGCCGGCCACCGCCAGTTCGATCCGATACTCATGCTCGCCCAGCTGTTCGATATTGTAAGGCGGATAGCCGCCAGCCGGTTCTTGCTTGGCTGCAGTGTCAATCATGTCCGCAAGCCGATCAAAGCCGACCATCGTCCGATACAGGGGCGAGAAATCCATAGTGCGCATTTCGAGTGATCCTCCTAAAAGCGATCCTTGCGCCGCGCAGGCGCGTCGTTTTCAACAAAGCCGCTAATCCATACCGACCCATCTTGGCCTCGGCGGTTCTAGCGATGTTCGAAGCCCCATTCGGCGGCTCCGTGAACTCTAGGTGGGGAGCCTATCCCTACCGCGCAAGGGGGTGATCAAAACAGTGCGCGCGCTTGCGATGTCGCGGCGCTTGGCGGACACTCTAATCACCCTGCCCCGCCAAAGGATTTTGCGCTGTGACTCGTTTCAATTTTTGTTTCGCCCTCACCCCTCTTCTGGCCCTGACGCTGACCGCGTGCGGCCAAAGCGATGCGCCGGTGGTGGAGGATCAGGAGGCTGTGGAGACTGCCCCAGCAGCCGAAGTGATTGCCGAGACCACCCCTTATGACGCGTCCACCCTGGCGGCGGCGGTGGATGCGCCTTGGCGCAGCGAAGCCGCCCGCGCCCGGGATGCGGCGCGCCACCCCTCTGATACGCTCGCCTTCTTTGAGATTGATCCTTCCTCCACCGTCGTCGAAGTCTGGCCCGGCGGCGGCTGGTATACCGACATCATCGCGCCTTGGGTGGCGGCGAATGGCGGTCAATATGTCGCCGCCTGGCCGCCGGTCGCACCGGACAATGAGGGCGCGCAGCGCTTCCAGGCGCAGTTCTTGGCCCGCTTTGACGATGACAGCTTCGGCGGCGTCGAGCTGGTGGAGTTCGGGCCGAACGGGCAAGGCTTTGGAGAGGCTGAAAGCGTCGACGCCATCGTCACCTTCCGCAATATCCACTCCATGATGCGCCGGGGCTTCGCCGAGCAGGCCTTTGAGCAATTTCACACCGCCTTGCGTCCAGGCGGGGTCTTAGGCGTGGTCACCCACCGCCAACCCGCCGGCGCGGTTCAGGACCCGCGGGCGAGCACCGGCTATGTCCAACAGGATTATGTCATCGCGCTTGCCGAAGAGGCCGGCCTGGACTTTGTTGCGTCTGCTGAGATCAACGCCAATCCAGCCGACACCGCCGACCACCCCTTTGGGGTCTGGACGCTGCCGCCCGTGCTGCGCACCGCGCCGGTGGGCGAAGCGGCCGATCCGGACTTTGACAGCGCGCCCTTTATCGCGATCGGAGAGTCCGACCGCATGACCTTGCTCTTCCGCAAACCGGAAGCCAGCGCGGACACTGCGGACGGTGACGAATGAGCCCGCTTCTCGCCGCTGCAGTTCTCGCCCTGACGCCGGCCGCCGAGCCGGGACCAGAGGCACGCTCCGCGCCGTTGGATCAGGTGTTTCCATTTTGGACCGACTATCAGGCGCTTGAAGCAGACGAGCGCGACGCCTTCGACCTGAGCTATCGGTTCGACGCGCCTCTGCGCGGAGATGGGAGCGCATTCAGCTTTTGGGTCGAAACGCCGGAAGGCGGATTTGATCCCCTTGAGGTCAGTGATCGGGTGACGCCGCCGGACAGCGCCGCCTTCGAACGCGGCCTGCGCCTGTTCACGGATGCGCCGCGCGGCGCGGTGAGCGTCGCCATGTTCCTGACCCTGCCGGGCCAGCCGCGGACGGAGTATCAGCGCGCCGAGATGGACGCGGCGCTCGCGCAGGCTCGCAATGCGATGCGCGGCGCAATGGGGTTTCGTTCACTCTTCATGCCGCGCCTGGACACCGTACGCTTCGTGTTCGACGGCCCAGCGCCTGAGGCGGATTTCCTGATGGAAAACGGAGACGCGCGCCCTGTTCGGGAGGTGTTTGAAAGCGAAGTGCTGGTCACGCCTGGGGACCGGGACAATCGCGATGTTGTCGGCGTGCGCTTTGGCCGCCCACCGCTTTATGCCGTCCTGGAGACCAAAGGCTAGGCGGCGGCCGGCTGGAGTATGTCAAGCGCGGCGGCGTGCAGGCTTTGGCTGGAGGCGGCGACAACCTGCCCGCCCTCGTGACAAGGCCCGCCGCGCCAATTGGTGATCACGCCCCCCGCCCCGGTGACGACCGGCGCTAGCGCGGCGACATCCCACGGCTTCAGCCCGCTCTCAATCACCAGATCGACGCCGCCCACAGCCAGGGCCGCATAGCCGTAGGCGTCCAAGCCGTAGCGGCGCACCTTCGCCAGGCTGGCGATCCGGCTGAACGCGTCTGCTTCTACGCCGTTGAACAGGCCGGGATCCGTGGTCGAAATGATGGCGTCATTAATCCGGTCGACGCCGTGGCGCACTGAGATCGGCGTGCGCCGCCCGCCATGGGACAGCCAGGCGGCTTCGCCGGAAATCCCGGAGAAGCGCTCCCCCGTGAACGGCTGGTCGAGGACGGAGAGTTGCGGGCCGGTCTCATCGGATAGCGCGATCATCACCATCCAGGTGGGCAGGCCGGCGATGAAGGCGCGCGTGCCGTCAATGGGATCAATAACCCATGTCCGGCCGGTCCGAGAGGCGCGCTCGGCTTCCTCTTCGCCCAACACGCCATCGCCTGGATACGCCGTCTCAATCAGCTCACGAAGCTTCGCCTCAATGCCCCGGTCCGCAATGGTCACCGGATCAAAGCCGACGCCCGGCTTGGCGTCGGCCACCGTCCCATTGCGAAAATGCTCAAGCGCAACCGGCCGCGCAGCGTCTGCAAGGCGTTCGGCGAACGCCAGGTCTTGCTGCGAAGAGACTACGCTTGAGGGGTGGCTCACGCCGCGGTTTCGCCGGCGCGCGTTTCAGGATCCAAAGACCGCGCCAGCTCAAGCAGGCGACGGCGCGGACGCTCATTGAGCTTGTAGTAGGCGCGGACCAAATCCAACGTTTCTTTCTGAGAGAGGATATCGGATGCGATCTGCTCGCCCTCCGGCACAGCGGACTCGCCGCCGCCCTGAATCCCTTCGTAGAAATACTGCACCGGAACGTCGAGCGCTTCTGCAATCTCAAAAAGCCGGCTCGCGCTCACCCGGTTGGCGCCGCTCTCATACTTTTGAATCTGCTGGAAGCGGATGCCCACGGCTTCAGCCAGCTGCTGCTGGGTCAGACCGAGCAGCCGCCGCCGGCGACGAATGCGCTTGCCTACGTGGTGGTCGATTTCGTTGGTCATCGGATCTTGTCCTTAAAACTCACATTAAAGCGATAGGAACTCGCGTGGCGCACGTTGTCATCGTTTGGTTATACGCCAAGGTCATCCTTTTATGAATACCTGTAGTTTGCATATACCCATTCGCGCGTTAAGTGAATGTGACAGGAAAATATCATTGATCAGAGATGCAAAGAAGTCACTCTGCGGCGAGGCTAACCCCCCGAACTTCAGCGACCATTCGGTCGACCCAGTCCTCAAACGCCCGCCGCATGGGCTCAAACCCTTTCGCAGGCAGGACTTCCGCCTCATCCAGATACAGCCCGCGGTTGATTTCAATCTGTAGCGCCTGAACCCCGGACGCCGGCCGGCCATAATGTTCGGTCGTATATCCGCCCGCATAAGGGCGATTACGCACAACCGCGAAGCCCAGATCACGAAAATGTGCTTCAGCTCTGGCGACCAGCGCCCGCGAGCACGCCGCCCCGTACCTATCGCCCAGCACGATATCGGCGCCGCGCGCGCTTGCGGACGGCATGGAGTGGCAGTCAATGATGATCGCCTCTCCAAACAAGGCTCGGGTTGCCGCAATCTCCGCTTTCAGCTTTTGATGATAGGGCTGGTAGCAAGCATCGATGCGGTCGCATGCTTCCTGATAGGCAAGGGGCCCGCGATAAAGCGCCCGCCCGTCGGCGGCGAGCCGGGACACGACGCCAAGGCCCGCAGCGGCGCGGGCGGACGGCGGCCCAAGCCGGCCCGCAGGGACATCCGTGAACATGGCCGGATCGAGCTCGTCCGGCGCCCGATTGGGGTCGATATACACGCGCGGGAAACGCGCCGCGAGAAAGCTGCATCCATGCTCGGCCGCGCTGCCGACCAGCTGGTCGACATAAGCGTCTTCCGACCGGCGTAAAATCCGCAAAGGCGGCTCGCAAGCGTCAAGAAACTCAGTCGGATAGTCCCGGCCGGAATGGGGCGATGCGAAAATATAAGGTGTCGTTCGCGCCGTTGGCGACGACACAAAGACCGGCTCTCCAGCCGGCCAAACCCCAGATGGGGCGGGGATTTTGCTTGATGAGGTCACGGGCGCCAGTCTTATCTCACCGCCCGACCAGGTCAATCAGACGCCCGGTCGCAGGCCATCGACATGTCGTTCAGCGGACCTTTACTCTGTGGGTCTATAGTCTGCAGCGGTGGATTTATAAAAGGGGGCGGCGATGGCCCGCATTCTTCTAGCTGAAGATGATGATTCAATGCGTGATTTCCTGGCCAAGGCGCTGCAGCGCGCCGGCCATGAGGTCGCGTCCGTAGCCGATGGCGAGGAAGGTCTCGACGAGTTGGGCGAAGAAGCGGGACGCTACGAGCTGCTTTTGACTGACATCGTGATGCCGGGCGTCGATGGCATTGAGCTGGCGCGGCGCGCCGCAGAAGTCGATCCGAGCTTGAAGATCATGTTCATCACCGGTTTTGCGGCGGTGGCGTTGAACGCCGGCTCGGATGCGCCCAAGGACGCCAAGGTGCTCTCCAAGCCCTTCCATTTGCGCGACCTGGTCGACGAAGTCGCCAAGGTGATGGAAGCGGCCTGAACGCGCGCATTTAAGGCAAGAAAAAAGGCCCGCCCTCAACAGAAGGCGGGCCTTTCTCATTTAAGCCGCGGTTGCCTTACAGGCCGCCCGGCCCGCAATCATTGGCGAGATAGTCTTCGATCGCCTCCAAAGTCACGCGGTGGTGACGCGGATACCAAGGCAAGCTGTGAGGCATGTCCTCGACCTCGAGGAACTGAGCGTCAACCCGATCCCGAACCGCATTGTAGAAATCACGGCCGTGGAAAATCGGCACGCGGACGTCACGGTCGCCATGATAGACAAGGATCGGGATATTCGCCTTGTCGGTGTTGTCGGCGGGATCCATGCCGGTCACTGTCCGGCCCTGAACAACACGCTGAAGCGGGTTATCCGACCAGTTATTACCAAGGCGGGTCAGATTGCTGACGCCAGCGCCGGCGATCGCGCATTGGAAGGGTCCATTTTCACGCACAACGGCGGCCATTGCAGCGAAGCCACCGTAGGAATAGCCAAAGATGGCGATCCGGTCCGGATCCGCGATGCCCTGCTCCACGAGCCAGGCGGCGCCGTCATCCTTGTCGTCTTGCATGGTCAGGCCCCACTGGGCGTCGCCCGCCAACCACAGCTCACGGCCAAAGCCGGTTGAACCGCGATATTGCGGCTGGAGCACAGCATACCCGCGCGACGCGAGGAATTGCGGCCAGCCCGAGCCATCCCAGCTGGTGAAGTCCCGGGCCCAAGGACCGCCATGGGGAATCAGGACCGTCGGCAACGGGCCGTCCGCTTCCGTCCAACCGGCCGGCAGCGTCAAGATGCCCGGAATCTCAAGACCGTCGCGGGCCGTGTAATAGACCAGCTCGGGTTCATCCATCGGATACTCATCCAGCCAGGGGCGCGAGTGGCCCAACAGGCGCACCTGCGGGCGGCCATCACGAACCTGAAGCAGGTAGTAAGACGCCGGGTCAGCACCGGTGCCGGTGGAGAATAAAAGCGTACTGAAGTCCGGGGTCCAGTCCATCAGCGAAACCCGGGTGCCATCAAACAAACCATTGAGCTGGCGCTGCAGGCTTTCCAGATTCGGGTCCAACCAGTGGATGGCGCTGGAGCCCCCAAGATAGGTGAAGCCGAGAACTTCGTTGAAATTCTCAGGGTTCGACCCGAGCACGACGCCGCTCGCGCTGAAGCGTTCATGGGCGAAGACCGGAGCGTCGCTGAACTGGCGCGTGGTTGGATTGTAGAGGTAAATCTCCGCCAGATCGTTGAACTTGTCAGTGATCACGAAGAACTCGCCGGTCGGCTCATAGATCCCGCCGATCGAAACATTGATACGGGAGGACGCCATCGAGGTGAGTTGATCATGCACTTCAAACTCGCCGCTCTGCGGGTTCTTGAGCAGATACTCGATGCGATAGTCATCGCCGTCATTTTCAATCCGCTGGCGAACCAGCAGCTCGCCATCGCGCGGATTGAAGAAGACCGACGCAGCGGACGGGCGGGAGCGCTCCCAAAGCTCGGTGTCGCCATTGGTCACGTTATAACGATAGATGTTCGCCGCACCATTGCCGAGATTGACTTGCTGGACGAGCACATGATCCGGGTCCAGAGGCAAGCTGGAGACCAGGCTGGCGTCACCAGCGATCTCAAAGCACCGCTGGGTGGCGTCCGACACGCCGAGCGCGCGTACATTGCTTGAGAACGCATCCTCAAAGTCGGAGTGCTCGGCGTCGGTGAGGTATTGCTTGACCACGAAGGTGGCGGTGGCGCCGGTGACTCGACCCTCGCCGCAGCCTCCCAAGCGGCCGGTCCACTCCTGGCGGCCGACAGCCCAGATACGGCCCGCCTTGAGCGCGCTGGCGGCGATGAATTCCATCCGATCACCGCTCGGCGTAATCACCACCGGCAGGTCAGGATCAGTCAGGTCCCACGTCGCCAGAGCCGTACGCTCATTGTCGGAGTCCGGGTCGGCGACGAGAGCGACCAGCATGTCACCCTCGGGGCTCATCGATACCGACTGGATGTTGGGCACCATGGCGAAGGCGTCGGCCGGGATAGGCCGCGCCTCGATTTCGGCGAAAGCCGGCGCGGCAAGGCCGGCCATCGCCACAAGCGACGCTAGAGCGTTCCGCATGGGTTAAATTCTCCTCATTCCCCTAAACTTCGTAAGGTGATCATGGGCTGATCACTCTTATTTTTCAGGCAGAGAGGCTAGGTCGCTCCCCTATTGGGGTCAACACGCACAGGCGGTGATTTCAGTCACGCATTGTTAAAAAATCCGCAAAGAAAAAGGGCGGCGGTTTGCACCGCCGCCCTTCCGTAGGCGTGTGTCTTGAAAGCCGGTCTTAGAAGGCCTTCGAGACAGTCACGAACGCCGAGCGGCCCCGCAGGTCGAACTGCGTCGCCGACAGCGAGGTATTGCCCAGACGGGTGTCCGAACGGCTGGAGACAGCCGGCGGATGCTCGTCGAAGATATTGGTGACGCCACCAATAACCGTCCAGTCCGCACCCCGATAACGCAGCGAGGCGCCATGGATGAAGACGGCTTCAGAGAAGTCCTTGAAGCGAACTTCCTGAGTACCGTTGCTGCCGCTCACCAGACCGGTGTCGTCAAAGTCGAAGAATTGAGCATTCGACATACGGCTGACAAAGTCGGTGAACCAGGACGCGGTCCAGTCGCCACGGCGGAACTGGATGTTCGACTGCGCCACGAAGTCCGGATCACCCAGGGTGCCGTTGAACTCGTTGGTCGAGAAGCCAGCCAGGCCCTCGAACGTATTGACGAAGTCTTCAAACGTCCAGGTGCCCTGCATGTCGATCGTCAGCTCACCAAAGTCGAACTCGTGCTCGTAGCGAGCCGTGATGTCCAGACCGGTGGTTTTCTGCTGGTCGACGTTCACGAAGTTATTCTGGATTTCCAGAATGTTCAGGAAGGCCGGGTTGTTCGGATCGCGTTCACGGGTGAACAGGGAGCAGAAGCCGCTATTGATGTCGAAGAACTGCGGATCCTGACCATAGCACCCGCCCAGGATGCCGCCAGCGCCGAGCTGGGCCACCTGATCGACCACTTCGATTTCGAAATAGTCCAGAGCCAGAGACAGGTTGATGTCGGTCGGCGTGATGATCACACCGAGCGTCATCGCTTCAGAGGTTTCCGGCTGAAGGAAGCCGGCGCCACCGCCGGAGATCGAGGTCGCGGACGACCCGATGCCCGGATAGTCGGCCGGAATGCCGTCAGCGGCACAGTTGGCCTGCAGGTTCTGGTTCTGGCTTTCACCCCATTCCACACACGGGTCGTTACCCTGGCCGACGAAGCCGGTCTGGTTGCCCAGATACAGTTCGAACAGGCCCGGAGCGCGGAAGGAGGTACCGAAGGTGCCGCGTGCGCGCAGAACCGGGTGGATCTGCCAGTTCAGGCCGACCTTATAGACGCTGTCTGCGTCATACAGGTCATAGTCGAAGGCCCGGCCGGACAGGTTCAGAGTGAGCTCTTCAAAGAAGGGCACACCTGCGACCAGCGGGATTTCAGTCTCCGCAAAGATCTCGTAGAGCGAGTCTTCACCCTGCGTGTTCACAGCCGAGGTCAGACCCCACTGGTTACCACCGAAGGACAGCGGACCAGGCTGATCATCGATTTCGGAACGGCGGTATTCAACGCCGACCGCGAGACCAACCGGACCAGCCGGCAGCTCGAAGGCTTCACCGGTCATCGTCGCATTGAAGATAGTCTGCGTGAATTCCGTGTTGCCCGAGTCGGTCGCAAACAGGAAAGCACGCTCTTCATCGGTCAAGTTACCGGCCATGAAGTCGGGGGTGAAGTAGTTGATCGCCGGGCAGGACGAGCCATCCGAGATGCGCTCACAGACAACATTGCCGCTCGCGTCTTGCACGTGGCGGATGTCGGTGCGCGGATCAAAGAAGTCCAGCACGTTGCGGGCATCAACCGTGTCACGCGTGTAGTCACCATCAGAAATGGAGTGCGTGACATGCATATCCCACGACCAGTCCGCGAGGAAGCCAGCGCCGGAGCCAAACTGACCGTTCAGGCCCGCAACACCATACCAGTAGTCGATGTCGACTTCCGTGTTGAACGGGATGATCGCAATCGGGCGCGCATAGGCGGCCGGACCAAAGTCGCTGTTTAAGGTGAAGTCGCCGTTCAGACCGAGCATGTGAGCGTTGGTGCCTGGCGCCGTGTTACCGAAGAAGAGCGGGTTGCCCGACCACGGGAAGAACTGGCGGATGCGCTGTTGTGAGGTGGTCCGCTTATTGTAGAGCAGCTCACCGTAGGCGTTTGCGAAGCCGAGATCGTACTCACCGGTCAGATAGATCGAGTAGCGCTCCACTTCCGGGAGGATGTCCTGTTCGCGCAGGCGGGGATCATCGGTGTCGGTTTCGTCACCACCGAGGGTCGCGCCGCCCTGGGTAAAGCCACCCGTGCCGCCACGGGCGCGGAAACCCGCGAAATAGTCACCGCCCGGCAGGCTGGCCCAGTTCGGATCCTGGATTAGACGACGGGTGCCGCCGGCGAACACGTCGACAGCATCGACCACGCCGGAGTTGAAGCACTTGAAGTTGCCCTGATTGTCGGACGTGGGATCGCGCTCGATACGGTCCAGGCGCGCGCCGGTGTTCGGGTCAAACCAGTAGTTCTGCGGGCAAGCGAAGTAGTCGCGGTCTGCGCGCTGCAGGCGCTCACTGCGGTTATAAGAGCCCGACAGGGTGATGAAGCCGCGGTCGAAGCTGTGACCCCAGGCGCCATCAATGGTGTAGGTTTCGCCACCGCCTTCAAACGGCTGAGACGTGGAGAAGCGGATTTCCGGATCGTCGATCTGGGTGCGCGTGATCACGTTGATCACGCCGGCCACGGCGTCAGAACCGTAGATCGAGCCCGCGCCGTCTTTCAGGATTTCGATACGCTGAACGATGGATTGCGGAAGAGTGTTAAGGTCAACCGCGCCAACGCGGCCTTCCACGCCCGACGGGCCGAAGCGGCGGCCGTTAAACAGGATCAGGGTGCGCTGGGCGCCAAGGCCGCGCAGCGACACCGAGTTCACGCCCGGACCACCGTTGACGATAAAGCCGCCGAACTGCGTGTTGATCTGGGTCGAACCTGCGGCGATCGAGCTCTCCTGCAGAATCTCTGCGGTATCCAGTAGGCCTTCGAGCGACGCCGTCTCGGCCGTGATCACCTGGATCGGCGCGGACGAGCTGAACTCGTCGCGCTGCAGGAGCGAGCCGGTGACCACGATGCGGTCACGGGTTTCTTCACGCTGCTCTTCTTCGTCTTCGTCGGCTTCCTGAGCGAAAACCGGTGCGCCGCCGATGCTGACTGCCGCCAGACCAGCGAGGATGGTCGAACGCAGGAGGCGCTCTTTATCCCAATTGCTCACGATCATTCCCCTTTTTTGTAGATCGTTTAAGACGCCGCCTATGCGACGTCAGCACGGTTCAAGCCGCACTCGCGGCGGACTATGGAGAGTTGAGGACCAGGTCGTAAAGCGGAGGAGCCGCGTCCAGCGCAGCCTTAACCGCCTTTGCGGAGCGATTGTTGCAGAAAAGCCATAATTGGTCGTGCGCCCTTCTGGAAAGGCAGGAAGCGCGAACTCGAAACCCTCCAGATCAGGCGCCATCAGCCAGCGCAGTGATCGCGATTGACAGTCTATCGGCGAAGGTCTTATTACCCGTCGCTCCGACGCCGCCGGCATATAAAAAGCGCCAGCCAAGTCGGCTTCGAAACGCTGATTTCGAGGGCGCGTAGCTCAGTTGGTTAGAGCACTACGTTGACATCGTAGGGGTCACAAGTTCGAATCTTGTCGCGCCCACCATTGGCTCCAGGCCTTCAGATGTTGAGACCGCCTCGCCTGCGCCGCAAGGGCGGCGAAGTGACCAAGACCTTGGTCAGGCGACCCGTTTGGTTCTAAATCTCCCCTCTGACAGACTGCGGGGAGCAAACAGGCCATGGCGCAACAGGACGAAGACCAGGCGATCAGGAAGTTGGTCATTGTCGGCGGCGGATCCGCCGGCTGGATGAGCGCGGCGGCGTGCGCAACCGCAGTGGACGGCGGCTGCGAAATCGAGCTGGTGGAAAGCGAAGACATCGGCATTGTCGGCGTCGGCGAAGCGACCATCCCGGCGATCAAACAATTCAACGCCTTTCTCGGGCTGAACGAGGCGGACTTTATGGCCGCCACCCATGCTTCCTACAAGCTGGGCATCCGCTTTACCGACTGGACCGAGCTTGGGGATGATTATTTCCACCCCTTCGGCTCCTACGGGCGCGATTTCGACTGGCTGCCGCTGTTTCAATACTTCCTTCAGGCGCGCCTGAAGGGTGATGAGACCCGGCTTCAGGACTACTCCCTGGCCTGGCTGGCCAGCGCGTCAGACAAGTTCGCCATGCCTGACCGCGATCCGCGCTCGGCGCTGTCGACGTTGGACTACGCCTATCATTTCGACGCGGTGGAGTATGGCCGCTATCTGCGCACCATCGCCCAAGAACGCGGCGTCAAGCGCACCGAAGGCAAGGTCGAAGATGTCGAGCGCGACGCCCTGGACGGCTCCGTCACGGCGCTCACCCTCAGCGACGGCCGGCGGATCAAGGGCGATTTCTTCATCGATTGCACCGGCTTTAGAGGCTTGCTGATCGAAGGCGCCCTAAAGACCGGGTATGATGATTGGTCACACTATCTGCCCGCTGACCGGGCGATCGCCGCGCCCTGCCCTCAGGTCGAGCCGCTCACGCCCTATACCCGCTCTCTGGCCCAAACCGCTGGCTGGCGCTGGCGGATTCCACTCCAGCACCGGGTGGGTAATGGCTATGTCCACTGCTCAGCCTTCATCTCCGAGGATGAGGCGACAGAGACCCTGCTCTCCCAGCTGGAAGCGCCGGCCATGGCGGACCCGCGCGTGCTGCGCTTCAAGACCGGCCGCCGTCGCCGGGCCTGGAACAAGAATGTGCTCGCCATCGGTCTCGCAGCCGGCTTCCTGGAGCCGCTGGAATCCACCTCGCTGCACCTGATCCATTCCGGGCTCATGCGCTTCCTCGCGCTATTCCCTCATGGGCGCTTGGACAGCTTCAGCGCGGAGGAATATAACCGCGTCACCAAGGAAGAATGGCTGGGCGTGCGCGACTTCCTGATTCTGCATTACACCGCCAACAAGCGTACCGATTCAGAGCTTTGGCGCCATGTCGCCAATATGGCGCTGCCGGAGTCTCTCGTTTGGCGCATGGAGCATTTCCGCGAACGCGGCCGGGTCGTCTCGCCAGGGTTTGAAATCTTCGAAGAGGTCAACTGGATCAGCGTCTTGATGGGTCAGCATATCGAGCCGCGCCGCTATGATCCGCTCGCCGACATGCGCAAGGTCGACGGCGCGCAATACCTCGCCCAAACCCGCAGCGTTCTGCAAAACGCGGTCGCCCGAATGACCGACCACAGCGTCTTCCTGGACGCTCACCGCAGCCAGGCCAGCGCGGCCTCCAAATCAGGCGCCGTGAACACGGCGACGCCGCACCGGCGCAGCGCCATCACCATATAGCCGGAAAGATCATCGCGCGCCGCGTCGATCACGGCGACTTTGCGCACGCCGACCGCCTTTAGATCGCCGGCGATATCGTCATGATCCCAATCCCCATGATCAAGATCGAAGCCGCCCGGCGGCGACAGACGGCTTTTATCGATGAGGAGCCGGTCACTCTTCGCCTCTGAGATGGCTTTAACGACGGCGCGATAGCTCCGCCGGCGCGTTGTGCGCTCCAGCTCGCCTTCAAGAACCGCAAGCGTTATGCCCGCGCCGATGTGTTCAACACCACTCAGCTTCATGATCGCCCGCCTGGTCTGGCCTAAATACACCCTTCAATCAACCTGTTGTGCTGACAGTAAAAAATTGATTGACTGAATGCGCTCAGTTTTGGTTGCAGACTGGGCGGCGGCGGCGTGTCAGGCGAATTTGGGCGTCGGGAGGCTGCAGAGCGGTTAGAACAGCGCCTTTTCAAGCTCGCGCTCATACCGGCGCAGCTTGTTGCGGGCCTTGCGCCATTCCCACCATAGAAAGGCGATCTTCGGACCCTCCACCAGGTAGCGCTTCCACATGCGCTTAGGCTCTTCGGCGAGGCGGTGCAGCCATTCCAGGCGGGCGCGCTGAATCCAGCGCGGGGCGCGGCGGGCTTGACCCGACAGAAACTCCAGAGAGGCGCCGACACACAGCCCGACGCCCGTGCAATCGCCGCGCTCCAGACAGGCTTCGGCGACCAATTCCTGCTGGGGTGAGCCGACGCACAAGAATACAAAGCGGGACGGGTTCCGGGCGACAAACTCTGCGCAGTCCGCGATCGCTTCAGGATTGTTGCGCAAGCCCATGGGCGGCTGATGCCAGCGAATGTCGGTCAGACCATAGCGCAGCTTCAATCCGTCAATGACGTCCTGGCTGCCACCGATAATCGTAATCGGCTCATCCGGCTGGATTGCGGTGTCGAACAGGCGCTCGGTCAAATCCGAGCCGGGCGTTACATCCACCGTCTCCCCGGACAGCGAGGCGATAAGCTCCAGCACACGGCTATCGCACACCGTCAGCCACGCCTGGGCGTAGAGCGGCGCCAAAACGCCGTCGCGGCGCAGGCGGACCAGGTGGTCGACATTGGGCGTGACGACAAAGGCGAAGGGCTTGTCTGGCTCGCGCTCGGTAATGCGGTCAACCGCGGTGTCAAAGCTGATGCGGTCAAAGGCGGAGTTCAAAAACCAGATATGCCGCGCGCTTTGCCGCCGGTCCGACCCGGTCCAGTTCGCGCCAGCCGGACCGGCGTTCGCTTCAAACAGAGAATCGAGGGGGCTGTGTGCGGTCATGAGTCCCGATTTGCTCCAGCGCTGCGGGTGTCGCACAGCGCGTCGCAAGTCGCGTACCGCATCCAATCGGGTCCTGAGCTGCATCTCAAAACTGAACGCCGCCGCCGGACAAGACCGATGCTGACCGCCAAACCTGCCCTGATCGCCCTCGTTTCACTGTGCGTCACCGCCGCCGTGGCGGCGCCGCTGACGGGTGAGGCGCCCCGGCGCGGCGGCGTGGCCGAGGTTCAGCTGGGTCCGATCCTGGTCGGGGTCGGCGGGCCAGATGGCCCCGTCGCAGTAAATGCCGAGCCTTGCTTGAGAGAGGGCTGTCCGCTGCTGGCGCTACGCAGCTCCGTCTTCTCAGCCCCCGCGGCGCAGCGCGCGCCAGGCGAAACGGGCCGGGTGCAGCGCCTGCAAACCATCAGCCTGGAAAGCGGAGGGCTCTCCGCACAAGGCGCTGACCAGCTCCTCAGCGAGGAGGGGCGCGTGGGCGAAGCCGCGGGCGCCGAAGGCGGTGAGGAGGATGGGCCCGCCGAGCCCGTCCTTGGACCCATCCGGCGCTAAGCCCCGGCGGGCCGCCTCGCGCCATTGGTCCGCGAACGTCTCATCCGGCGCTAGGCCGCATGCCGGCAAGCGATCCGCCGTCGCGGCGCGCACCCCGTCCCAGACTTGCGTGCGTTCACCGATCTTCACGCGGATCGGCCCGCCCTCAAGGCTTGCGCGCAAGTCCTGCTCCGCCTCGTCGGCGGGGGCGGGCTCCTCCCCTTTGATGTGGGTCGCGCCGACCAGCACTTCGCCCGGCCGCACCGGCGCAGCATAGCCGCCCCAGGCGACCGGCGTCGCCAGCCGGTCCGGCGTCTCAAAGCACGCCACCTGCCCGGCGGTCGCTTCAAGCGGTAAAGGCCCAAGCCCGCTCCCCGCAAAACCTCCGGCGATGATCACCGTCTCAAAGGGGCCATGCCAGCCGCCCGCGCTGCCGCGGAGCCGCCAGCCGTCATCGCCGCGAGACAGAGCGACGATGTCTGCGTCGACGGGGGCCAGACCCGCCGCCAAGCCACGCACGATCGTCTCCGGCTGAAACGCGCCAGCAGGCCCCACCCACAAGCCCGGCTCGCTCTCAAGCCCGGTGCGCGCCGCCGCCTCAGCCGCATCGCACCAAGAAAATCGATCATCAAGCTGATCAGCGAGGGTGTGAAGCCGCTCTTGCCCGCGCGCATCAGCGGCGCAGCGCAAAACGCCTTCTCCATCCAGCCACCCCGCCTGCCGGTAGAGGTTGGACGCGTAATCAAAAGCCGCCAGCAAGGCGCGGTTATGAGGGCGATCAGCCGCCTCCAAGCGCGGCGTCAGCAAGCCGAGCGGCGCGCCGGAGGCGCCGCTGGCCCATCCGCCTTTGGCGAACACGGTCGGGATCCGGCCACGCCGTTTGAACGCCTCGACCAAGCCCGCCGCAGCTATGCCGCCGCCGATGATGGCGATGGATCCAGACGCTGTAACGGGACGCGGGAAACCGGCGGGCTGGGACGCGTGGCCGCCTTGGTAGATCGCTTCTAAGCGCTCGCGCTTGCGGCCGAATCCCGGGCGTTTCTCGACAGCGAACCCTGCCTCAGCCAGCCCGCGCCGGACGGCGCCCGCGACGGTGAAGGTCGCGGCCGGCGCGCCGGGTTTGGACAGGCGTGCGATCTGTTGGAACAGCGCCGGGGTCCACATGTCGGGGTTTTTCGCCGGCGAGAAACCGTCGAGGAACCAGGCGTCAGCCTGAAACGCCATGTTGGCCAACGCCGCCTCGGACTCGTCATGGAACACCGTGAGCGTGACCCGGCCTCCGGCGAACACCCGGCGATGGGCGCCCTTGTGGGGCGAGGGCCAGGCTTCGATCAGCGGCGCGGCGAGATCGGCCAGCTCGGGAAACGCATCAAAGGCCTTCGCCGCGTCATCGCGGTGCAAGGGCCAGCCTTCCACCGTCACGAAATGCAGCCGCGCATCGGCGGGCGCGTGGTCGAGAAAAAGCCGCCACAGCGCGAGGAAGTTCAACCCGGTGCCAAACCCCAGCTCACCCACGACCGTCAGGTCGCGATTAAAGCGGTTTGGAAAGCCCGCGCCCGCCAGAAAGACCGCCCGCGTCTCCTCCAACCCGTTCTCGGCGGAGAAATACACGTCGCCGCTCACGTCCGAGACTGGGCCGCCTTCACCCCAAGTCAGGGCGGCATGGGGACGCTTGAGCGTGAAGGGGTCGGTGTCAGCCATGGCCCGCCATGCCAAAGCTTGAAGCGGCTTTCAAGCGTGACCGACCGCCTGCTAGGTTGATCGGGTCACCATCCGGAGCCGCTCATGACGCCTGCCGCCCTGCTCGCCGCCGGCTTATTAAACGCCCAGCCTGCACCCAGCTGCGAGATCGAATTCGTCATTCTTGGCGCAGGGCAGGATGCCGGCGCGCCGCAGATCGCCAACCCGGACGACCCCGCCTGGGACGATCCCGCGCTGCGCCTGTTCGCCACCTCGGCCGCGCTGATCGATCATCGCGAGGACGAGCGCTATCTGTTTGAAGCCACGCCCTTCATCACCGATCAGCTGCAGCTGCTGGACGAAATGGCGCCCAGCGAAGCCGGTGGACTTGGCCTGTCCGGGATCTTCATCACTCACGCCCATATGGGCCATTATGGCGGGCTGATGTTCGCCGGCTTTGAGGCGGCCAGTGCAGACGATGTCCCGGTCTACGCCATGCCGAGGCTGGCGGAATATTTGAGCACCAATGGTCCATGGGACCAGCTGGTGCGCTATGACAATATCGAGCTTCAGCCCCTAAGCGCACGCGAGCCGGCTGAGGTGACGGAGCGGATCAGCGTCACGCCCTATTTGGTCCCGCACCGCGACGAATACTCGGAGACCGTAGGCTTCGTCATCGACACCCCCGGCCACTCCGTCCTCTTCCTGCCTGATCTCGACAGTTTCGAAGAATGGGAGAGCAATTTCGGCGTGCGGGTTGAGGATATGATCGCGCGCATCGACTACGCCTTCCTGGACGCGACCTTTTACGATGATAGTGAATTGCGCGGCCGGGATATGAGCTTGATCCCGCATCCACGGGTGGCGGTCAGCATGGACCGGTTTGACGCCCTGCCAGAGGAAGAGCGGTCGAAAGTCCGCTTCATCCATTTCAACCACACCAATCCGGTGCGCTTCCTCGACTCAGAAGAGAGCCGGCATGTCGAGGCGCGGGGCTATCACCTGGCCCGGCGCGGAGATCGGCACTGCCTTTATTCCAGCGGCGATTAAGCAAAGAAAATGGGCCGCCCTGGCTAGGGACGGCCCGAGATCGAACCCCTGTGCTTTTTATTCTTTTATGCGGTCGGCGCGTTCGAGACGGCTTCTTCTAACTCTGAGAAGCTCGGCTGGAAGGCGCTTGGAACATTGCCGCGGCCGATCTCAACGGAGATCTGGGCGGCGTTGCCATGCAGGTGGGCCACCAGCACGGCCTGAATGATTTTGTAGAAGGTGCCTTCTTCTTCGTAGACCTGATTTAGGCGCGCGGCGATCGGACCAACCAGGCCATAGGCCAGGAACACGCCCAGGAAGGTGCCCACCAAGGCGCCGCCGATCTTCTTACCCAGCACGGTCGGCGGGCTATCGATCGCGCCCATGGTTTTAATAATGCCCAGCACGGCGGCCACGATGCCCAGCGCGGGCAGGCCGTCGGCCATGGTCTGAAGCGCGTGGGCTGGGCCCGCGGCTTCATGGTGGTGCTTTTCCAGCTGCTGCTCCATGGCGTCTTCAACCTGGTGCGGGTCTTCCAGATTCATCGTCATCATGCGCAGCGTGTCGCAGATAAAGTCGACGGCGAAATGGTCTTTGACGATTTTCGGATAGGCCGAGAAGATCGAGCTGTCGTGCGGCTTCTCGATATGAGATTCCAGCGCGATCACACCCTTAGTCTTCATCGTCTTGGTCAGCTGGAACAGCAGGGTGAGCAGGTCGACATAGTCTTGCTGCTTCCACTTCGAACCGGCCAGCAGCTTGCTGAAATCCTTCAGGGTCTGCATGACCGTGCCGAAGGCGTTGCCGATCAGAAAGGCGCCGACCGCGGCCCCGCCGATCATCATCATCTCAAACGGCAGCGCCTGAATGATGATGTCGAACTTACCGCCGGCGAGGGTGAACCCGCCAAACACCATCACAAACACGACAACGATGCCGATAATCTGAAACATAATCCCACCACCCGTTCTGGATGGACGCGCCTGGCTGGCGGTTTTCCGCTCTGGGATATGCCAGGTTCGTCCGATTTCGGGACGGTTATAGGCATGTGATGCTTAAGGCTCGGTTTGCGAGCCATTAGAATTTGATTCAGACCCCGGGCCGGTCGCGCCGGGCCTAAACGATCAGACCGGAAAAGGCTGGAGCGCGGTTTTCAGGGAAGACGGCGCGATCAAGATCGGCCTGATCAAGGCCCCAATGCTCCATCAAAACGCCCTTGAATAAAGCCGTAAGATCATTGGCCGGGATCAGATCGCGGTCTTCGTGCAGGCGGTCGAGGCCCGGCCAGTCTCCGACCATGCGTCCGCCGCGCACTGCGCCGCCCAACAGAAAGGCCGCACCGCCCGTGCCGTGATCCGTGCCGCCCGCGCCATTGACGCGCACCGTGCGGCCAAACTCGGTCACCACCAAGACGGCGGTTCGGTTCCACTCAGCGCCGAGGCGCGATTGCAGCGCGGCCAACGCGTCATCAAGGCCGGCCAGGCGATTGGCGAGCTGCCCTTGCGCCGCGCCCTGACGGACATGGGTGTCCCAGCCGTCCAAGCCGATCACCGCAGCGTCCGGCCCGCCCGGCGCCGTCATGATATTGCCGGCCGCTTCCGTAATCACGCGGAAAGCTTGCGGACCGCCGCCCCGGCGGGTCATGTCGTCCATGTTTTCCGCCATGGCGGACGCCGCCTCGTCGGTCTCCAGCGCCATGGCGAGCGCCGGGCCCAGCATGGGATCGGTGGCGTAGAGATCCATCAAGCGGGCGATGGTGTCGTCATCTGCGCCCGGCAACACCGCCGGCGCCCATGTCGAAGCCGGCGCATCGCCCCGCAGGATCAAAGGCAGGCTTTGACCGATCCCAACCGCGTCGGGCGCGGCGCCGCCCATCATAGCAAGCGCGCGATTGAGCCAGCCGTCGCGGATGGCGACCGTGCCGGACTCCAGCCGGTCCTGACCGTCGAAATGGGAGCGCGCGCGATAATCGGTGGCGGCGGCGTGCAGCGCCAGCGCTTGGCCCTCAGCATACAATCCGGCGAGATGGGCGAGGCTGGGATGAAAGATAAAGGGTCCAGCGGCGGGCGGTCCTTCCTCCAGCGCCAAGTCGCCGCGCAGCTCGCGGTAGCGGCGCTCGCCGACGGGCGCGAGGGCGGCCAAACCATCCAGCGCGCCTCGAAGAATGATGACCACCAGTTTACGACGGCTGGGACTTTGACCTTTAGCGAAACTGGCGGCGGCGCCGGGCAAGGTCAGGCCGGAGGCGGTCAGCCCGGTTAGAAGCGCACGGCGGTCGATGGAAAATCGGCTCATATCACATACCTCCTAGCGGCGCTGGAATTCGGGGCTCATGAGCAAAAGGGTCAAACCCTGCTCGGCGCTTTCGGCGCGGGCGATCGCGAGCGCGGTGTCCGCGCTTAAGCGCTCGCCTAGCACCAACGGCGCCCGCTCGCGCGGGCGGCCCGCCTGGCCCACCCGTTCGGCCAGGCTGGAGGCGAAATCGAGGCGCTTGAGCACCGCATCGGGGCTGGCCCAGTCCTCCGCCTGGTCCGGCCAACCCGCCGGCGACGGCGCCGCGAAGGGCGCCTGGCCCAGGGCGACATAGCCCGTAAAAAGCTGGCGCGGATCGGGCGGCGGGGCGTTGAGCGCCCGTAGAGATGAAAGGAGGAATTCCTCCGGCGTCTTGAATTTTTGCGCCTCGGGCGCAAACGCGGAGGGCGCCGTGACAAGGGCGCGAGCGACTTCGCTGAGCGCGCCCTCGCTGTCCCGCCAGGCGGCGGTGATATGCTCCACGTCGCGCGGATCGGGGTCATCGGCGAAGAAGTGGCGGGCGAGCTTGGTGGCGATGAAGCGGGCGGTCTCCGGCCGGCGCGCCAGAAAGCGCAGCGCCGCATGGGATTTCTCCGGCCCGTCCCCGCTGAACCGCTGGCCGAGCAAACGCTGGGCGCCTGGCTCATGCAAGCGCTCATCGAAGACGGTCTGGCCGTAATCGGCCGGATCGGACCGCAAGCGCCGCGACGCCACCGTCCAGCCGGTCAAAATCCGCGCCAGCGCTTCGACATCATCCTGGCCATAGCCGCCATCCACGCCCAGCGTGTGCAGCTCGAGAATCTCCCGGGCGAGGTTTTCATTGAGGCCGCGATCCAGAAAACGCCCGGCCCGCGAGTTGGGTCCGATCGATAAGGCCTGATCGAGATAGATTAGCATGGAGACATGGGTCTCCGCCGCGATCAAGAGATCTTCAAACCGGCCAAAGGCGTTCGGGCGGATGACTTCCGCCTCCAGGGTCGGCGCGATCATGCCCAGCCGCAGCGAGTTGGAGCTCACGGAAAAATGGTTCGACCAGAAGCGCACCCAACGCTCGGCGAAGCTGTCGTCAATCGTTACGGCAAGGCCCGTGCGCGCTGAGATGTGCGCCATTCGGGGCTCGCGAATGAGATCCCGCACCCGGCGCTGGATCTCTTCGGGGTCGGCGCCGTCCTCTTCGATCTGGCGGCGAAAGGCGGGGTATTCGGTCTGCAGGAATGTCAGGCTTTCCGCCGCCGTGGGGAGATCGCCCAACCCCTGAATGGACGCCGCGCCGATCTGAGCTGTCAGCCAACCTTGCCCGTCGCTCCCGATGGCGTCGAGCTCTTGCGGCCGCGCCCCCAGGCCAAAACGGGTGACGGCGATTGCAGCGTCCATCGCGCTCATGATGGTCTCCCACACTTACCCCTTTTGAAACCTGTATACGTGTGAGCGCATTCCAGTCCGTCGCCGCTTCTGGACCTTTGTGCGTGAAGCGTCTACACCGCGCGCGACACGGCGCAGCGTCAAGCGCGCCATCTACAGCAAACGCAGTATTCTAGGAGCGCATCATGGCCCTTCGTGTGGCGATCAACGGGTTTGGCCGGATCGGCCGTCTGGCTCTGCGCGCGGTGCTGGAGCACCAGCGCACCGGTGAGATTGAAGTCGTCGCGATCAATAATTCCGGCGACGCCGAAGTGATCGCTCACCTGTTGAAGTTTGACAGCGTGCATGGCCGCTTTTCCGGCGACGTCACTGTCGGCGAGGACTGGATCGATCTGGGCTATGGCAAGATCACCAAGGTCAATGACCGCGACCCGGCGAAGCTGCCCTGGGCCGATATGGGCATCGACCTGGTCATGGAATGCACTGGCAAGTTCAATGACAAAGAGAAGGCCTCCGCGCACCTGGACGCCGGCGCCAAGCGCGTGCTGTGCTCCGCGCCCGCCAAGAACGCCGATAAAACCATCGTTTATGGCGTGAACCACGACCAGCTGACCGCCGACGACACTGTCGTCTCCAACGCCTCGTGCACCACCAACGGCCTGGCGCCGATCGCCAAAGTCCTCAACGACGCCGTTGGCATCGAACGCGGTCACATGACCACCATTCACGCCTATACTGGCGACCAGTACACGCTGGACAAAAACCACAAAGACCTGCACCGCGCCCGCGCGGCCGCGATGTCGATGATCCCCACCACCACCGGCGCCGCGAAAGCCGTCGGCCTGGTGCTGCCGGAGCTGGTGGGCAAGCTGGACGGCGCCGCGGTGCGTGTGCCGACCCCGAATGTGTCGCTGATCGATCTGGTGTTCACCCCGGGCAAGGCCACCAGTGCGGACGAGATCAACGCCGCCGTCAAAGCCGCCGCCGATGGCCCGCTCAAGGGCGTGCTGGGTTATGACGACATCCCGCTGGTGTCGATCGACTATAATCACGATCCGCGCTCGTCCATCGTCGCCATCGACAAGACTAAGGTCATCGATGAGAAGCTGGTCCGGGTGATGACCTGGTATGACAATGAGTGGGGCTTCGCCTGCCGCATGCTGGATACGGCTGTGGCCATGGGCCGCCTGATCTAACCTGACCGGAGCGTTCGCGATGATCCGCCGCCTTCAAGACGCCGATGTCGCGGGCAAGCGCGTGCTTGTCCGCGTGGATTTCAACGTCCCCATGAAGGACGGCCAGGTCACCGACGACACCCGCTTGCGGGCGGCTTTGCCGACCATCGCGCATCTGCGCGAGGCGGGCGCCAAGACCATTCTGGCGGCCCATTTCGGCCGCCCGCGCGGTCAGCGCAATATGGAGATGAGCCTGGCGCCCGTCGCCACGGCGCTGGACGCGCTGATTGACGGCGCCGACGTCAAATTCGTTTCAGACTGCGTAGGCTCTGACGCGGAGCAAGCCGCCAGCTCGCTTAAGCCCGGCGGCGTTTTGCTGCTGGAAAACACCCGCTTTCACGCGGGTGAAGAGAAGAATGATCCGGGGTTCTCAGCCCAGCTCGCCAAGCTGGCCGATTTTTACGTCAACGACGCCTTCTCCGCCGCACACCGCGCGCACGCTTCGACTCACGGCGTGGCGAAGCTTGTCCCTGCCTATGCGGGTCTAGCGCTGCAGCGCGAGATCGACCATGTGACGGCGGCCCTGGAAAACCCGTCCCGGCCGCTGCTGGCCGTTGTGGGCGGGGCGAAAGTCTCCACCAAGATCGATTTGCTCAAAAACCTTGTCTCCAAGGTCGACCGGCTGTTCGTGGGCGGCGCGATGGCGAACACCTTCCTGGCCGCTAAGGGTCATGATGTCGGCGCCAGCCTTCACGAAACCGACCTTTTGGAGACGGCGCGCGAAATCATGGACATCGCCAGCCGCTCGAACTCGGAAATTCTGCTGCCGATCGACGGCGTCGTGGCGAAAGAGTTCAAAGCCCATGCCGACCGCCGCGTCGCTGCGGTCGATGATATCGGCGCAGACGAGATGATCCTCGATTGCGGCCCGGAGACGGTGGACCGTCTCGCCGACGCCATCGCCACGGCGCGCACCCTCGTATGGAACGGCCCGCTGGGCGCCTTTGAGATCGCACCCTTCGACACCGCCACGGTGGAAGCCGCACGCTTCGCCGCCGACCGCGCGAAAAACCACGGCCTGGTCGCGGTGGCGGGCGGCGGCGACACGGTCGCGGCGCTCAACCATGCACGCGCCGCTGATGATTTCACCTTCATCTCGACCGCCGGCGGCGCCTTCCTGGAATGGCTGGAAGGCAAAGCACTGCCGGGCATAGAAGCGCTGAAGACAAACGAGGCTTGACCCAAAGCCAAGCCGACGCAATGAAGGGCCGCCGTGCGCGGCGTTGATTGACTTTATTTCCGGGGGATCACCATGGATCTGGACCAGCTTAACGAGATCGCCCTGCGCATGGTCGCGCCGGGCAAAGGCATTCTGGCCGCCGACGA
>CAZAGE010000051.1:0-22012 GCA_964484345.1 uncultured Oceanicaulis sp.
TTCGCGTCAGTTTCTGATTGGTAATCACCCTTGGTCGGGCTTGGCGGGATAGCGTCATTTCTGGACAAGAAAGCCTCCAAGGCGCAGCGCTTTGGCGCGAACAAGTATGCGCCGCGGCCGCCAGGTCAACGATTCTAAAAGATTTCTGTGTTCAGCTTGTGCTCATGACTGCGAATCCAGAAGCTCTGAAGGCCGCCTATAAGGCATTTGGCTTGAAAGGCGGCGAGGACTTCTCCGAAGTTCGCGCCCGATTTCGCGCGCTCGTAAAGCAGGTTCATCCCGATACGGCCGATCAGACCAGTGAAACCATCGCGAAGCTGCAAAAGCTCCTCAAGGCCTATGAGGTCTTGAAGCTCTATGCGCCGCGCCGCTTCGATCTTGAGCTCACCCCGGAAGAAGCGCGCAAGGGCGGGCTGCGCACCATCAAAATTGAAGATCGCGACGTCATGGTGCGCATTCCAGTCGCGGTGAAGAACAAGACCGTGGTCACGCCAATCGGCGAGACAAATTGGCGGGTCTGCTTCCTTGTTCGAGATAAGATGGTTGATGCCGACTTGTCTGCTGGTGAGGCCGAACGCAAATCGCGCGAGGCCCGCGCCGCCGAATTCGAAGAACAGGCCGCGCGAGAAGAGGCTGAAGAAAACGCCGGCCTGTTGCGTGGCTTCTACGAAAGCTTTGTGAAGAAGAGCCCGGCCGCCCGTTTGGTCAGCTGGGCGCGGCGCGGAGCGGCGTGACGCAGCGCTAGGCGCCGCCTATGGTGCGGGCGAGTCACGCAATCGGGTTCGGCCTTCCCCATGTCGCACAACACATTCGGTCATCTGTTTCGGTTCACCACCTGGGGCGAAAGCCACGGACCGGCTTTGGGCTGCGTCGTGGACGGCTGTCCTGCGGGTCTCAAGCTGACGGAAACGGACATTCAGCCCTTTCTGGATCGCCGCCGGCCGGGCCAGTCGCGCCACGTCACCCAGCGCCGAGAACCCGATCAGGTCCGCATCCTTTCCGGCGTCTTCGAAGATGAGCGCACCAAGGGTCAAGTCACCACGGGCGCGCCGATCTCGCTGATGATCGAGAATGTCGATCAGCGCTCCAAAGACTATTCCGATATTCGTGACCAATGGCGGCCGGGCCATGCCGACTTCACCTATGACGCCAAGTATGGCGTCCGCGATTATCGCGGCGGAGGACGCTCCAGCGCGCGCGAGACCGCCGCCCGGGTCGCCGCCGGCGCCGTTGCGCGCAAACTGCTAGGCGACGGCATTCAGATTCGAGGTGCGCTGGTTCAGGTCGGTGAGCGCAAAATCGACCGCTCCCGTTGGGACTGGGACGCGGTGCACGCCAACGATTTTTTCTGTCCTGATCTGGAGACAGCCGAGGCCTGGGCCGAGGATATGGACGCTATCCGTAGAGCCGGCAGCTCGGTCGGCGGCTTGGTGGAAGTGGTTGTCTCCGGCGCGCCTGCCGGATGGGGCGCACCAGTCTACGGAAAACTAGATGCAGACTTGGCCTCCGCTATGATGTCAATCAACGCCGCGAAGGCGGTCGAGATCGGCGCCGGGCTTGAGGCCGCGGCCATGCGCGGTGAAGACGCGGCTGATGAGATGCGGCTGGGTGAAGACGGCCAACCCGCGTTTAAGTCCAACCATAATGGCGGCGTGCTCGGTGGCATTTCGACAGGTCAGGAGCTGGTGATGCGCGTGGCGATCAAGCCCACTAGCTCCATCCGGATCGAGCGGGACACCCTGACAAAGGACTTTCAGCCGACGACGGTCTCCACCAAGGGCCGCCATGATCCGTGCGTCGCGATACGCGGCGTGCCCGTCGCCGAAGCGATGGCCGCGCTGGTGCTGGCGGATCACAAGCTGCGCGCCGCCGCGCTGAAGGCCTAATCGTGGCGCTCGCCGATCACGACGCAGTATTTATTTGGGGCTTCGGACGCGAAGGCCGAGCGGTGCTGGACTTCCTGAAAGTCGAAGCGCCAGGCCTGCCGGTCACGCTGGTCGACGCCCAGGAACCGGAAACCCTGCCCGAAGGGGTCGCGTGGCTGCATCAAGAGGCGCTGGCGGTTGCCGTGGCGGCGTGCGACACGCCTTTGCTTGTTAAAAGCCCGGGCGTGTCGCTTTATGAGCCGGCGGTCGACGCCGCGCTGGCCGCCGGTGCAATCCTGACCAGCCAGACCAATCTCTATTTCGAGCACAAGCCGGACGCGCAGTATGTGATCGCGGTGACCGGCACCAAGGGCAAGTCCACCACCGCCGCCCTCCTCCACCACATGCTCCAAGCTCTAGGCGAAGACGTCGCGCTGGCGGGCAATATCGGTGTTCCGGTGCTATCAGCCTCGCGAACGGCCTCTACGGTGGTGCTGGAGCTCTCCAGCTATCAGATCGCGGACCTGGTCCATGCGCCCGACGCCTTTCTCTTCCTCAACCTGTCCAATGACCATGCGCCCTGGCACCGGGGCGTCGAGCGCTATCGCGCGGACAAAGCGCGTCTGGCCCGCCTGAACCCCAATAGCTTCGGTGTGATGAACGCCCAGGACGCACGCGTCCAGGACTGGTTCGGACACCAGCCCAATCGGGTCTGGTTCGGCGGCGAAGGCGGATTTCATGAGCGCGATGGCGCAGTTTGGTTCGGTGATGAGGCTTGGGGGTCAATCAAGCGCTTGCCGGGCGCACATAACGCGCTTAACGCCTGCGCCGCGCTCGCCATGCTGGACTCCATAGGCCTCGACGCCCGTGCAGGTTTTCAAACGTTACAGGACTTCAAAGGCCTGCCGCATCGCTTGCAAACCGTGCATGAGGCGGGCGGCGTCGCCTTCATCGACGACGGGCTGGCGACGACGCCAGAAGCCAGCGTCAATGCGGTGCAGGCCCTTAAGGATCACTCGATCGCTCTATTGCTCGGCGGCGAAGAGCGCGATCAGGACTATGCCTGGCTCGCCGGCCAGCTGGAGCGGTTTGACCATATCCGCGCGATCTACGCCTTGGCGGATAATGGTGCGCGAATTGTCGACGCCCTCAGCGGCGGCAGGCATGGGGCGGTCACGCACCACGTGCCCGACGTCGCAGACGCGGTGCGCGAAGCGGCGTCGGCGCTGGCCGGTGACGGCGTCGTGTTGCTGAGCCCGGCCGCCCCGCGCGGCAAAGCCTATAAGAGTTTTGAAGAGCGCGGCGCAGACTTCCTGGCCGCCGCCAAAGCGCTTTAAGCCCCCACCACCCGGGAAACTGTCTCCGGCATGCGATGTTCCGAGCGCGCATCCAGCGCCTCATCCCAGGCTGTCAGCAGGTCCTCACGATCCCATTCGGTAAACAGCGCGGCTTCGATCCCTTTAATCAGCGGCGCATCTTTCCAGTCCTCCACCGTCAGCAAATGGGCCAATGCGGCGGCGACTTCGCGCCGTTCGCCGACGCATTCCCAAGGCTTGGCGTCGGTCAGTCCGGCGATCTCACGCAAAAAGTTGGCGTTGGCCGGATTGTGCAGCGGCTGGCTCTGGAAGACATCACGATGGCGCTCCACCGTGAGGAAAGGCGCCATCAAGACCGACGTGTAGACGCATTTCGCGCACTCCCCGCACCATCGCCGGTCTTCGGGCAGCGCATTCGGCCCGGCGAACACAAAGTTGCGGTTGCAGCTCGCGAAGATATCCAGCGCTTTGGCGCCGCGCGTGGAAAGAAAATGCGCCGTCCAAAGCTCACTCACCGGGCGCAGGATAGAGAAATAGTTTGCGCGGGCGCCAGCCTCAGCGAATGCGGCGCGCAAGGCGTCTTCAAACTCCAGGCTCTTGGAGAATTGATGGTTCACCGGATGACCGTTGGCTTCCATGGTCGGCTCGCTGGCCGCGCGTTCGTTGGCGAACACGACCCAATCAAGCCCCATCGCTTCAGCGATCAGCGTGAGCAAGGTCGAGTTGATCCCAGTGATCGGAATATGGCCGTTCAGCGCCTCGCCCGATCGGCTGATCTCGATCAGCCGCGGATCAATCCGCCGCTGGATCAACCGGACCGGTGTCTCGCTCATCGCCTGCAAGCGCGCGCCGACCTTGTCAGACAGGATGATGGAGAAGCGCTCGCTCTCCGCGCCCGCCTGGTGAACGATGGCGCTCGCCACATGGCTGTCCTTGCCGCCGCCAAACGCCACCGCGGCGCGCGGAGTCTGCGGCGCCGCTTTGGGTTCAATGGACAGAGCGTCAGCATCAGCTGCGCGGACCGTAATCGCGGGCGGGTAGCTCAGCGTATTGCGGACGTAAAACTCCCCTAGTCCTGGCCCATAGGCCAGCTCCGCCACTCGCTTTGCCGCCGGCGTCAGCTCAAACCCAACGTCAAGCACCTCCGCCGGCGCCGCCTTGAAATAGCTCGTCCCAATCAGAACGGCGCACAGCGCCAAGAGCCGCTCCCGCACTGCGTCGGGCAAGGCTGGGAGCGGTGCGTCCTTCGGTAAGGCCACGACCTCTTCGAATCCGCCAAATTTCGGTACGACGCAGACAAAACGCAGCGTGCCGGTCTTCGGATCAAACACCGGTTTTTGGATTTGAAACGCGTGGCTCATGGCGGGGCTCTTCAGGCGGTCGAGCGCAGCCTAGTGGTGCATGCTGTGATGCGCCAGACCGCCGGCTCAGCTCGGCGGCGCATCGACATGCCGCCACATATAAAGCGCAAGATAGCTGCGATGGGGCGCAAAGCGCGCGGCGGTACGGATGGTCTTGCGGCGCGGGCTGGTCAGGCGTTCCAGCGTCTTGCGCGCGGCGACATCGCCGTCCGGCCAGATATCTTCCTCACCGAACCAGAACATGTTCGCCATATCCGCCGTCCAGCGGCCGACGCCCCAGAGCTGGGTGAGTTCTTCAGCCCGTGCCTCGGCGTCGAGCGCACGCAGGGCTTCGCCATCCAGCCACCCGTCCCGGGTCGCCTCACCAATGGCGATGAGCGTTTTCACTTTGGCGTTCGACAATCCACACGCCCGCAGCGCCTCACCCCGCGTTTGGCGGAAGGCCTCCACGAAAGGACGGTCTTCATTGCTGGCTTCCACCCGTGTCCAGATCGACTTCGCCGCTTTCACGCTGAGCTGTTGCCCCGCCACGGCGCGGGCGAGATAGAGCGGAAAGGGAGTGGTGTTGCGGCTTGAGAACTCAACCGGCCCGCCCGCCTTCAGCGCCTTGGTCAGCTTTGCGCTTATCGCTTGCGCGGTACTTAGAAATTGAGCGTGGATGGTTTTGGACATGGCCCAGTTTCTCAAACTTGGAACGACGCACCATGACACAGCATTCTTGTTTCACCACCCGTCGAATGCAATTGGAGCAAAGGCGTCACCCACGCGCTTATTCCGCGACGCATGAGGGCCATATTCTATTTTTAATTGAAACTCGCGGCTCACCGTTTACCATACCTTTTTTAAGACTATTCCCGCTTTCTAGGATGAGGGGCTTTTGGATGACTACACGAGAATATTCTGTCCCATCCACGACGGATGACGTGACGATCCGCTTGTCCGTGAGCGATGGTGACTTCATTCAGGCCCTGCTCGGACACAACCTGAAAGGTTTGGAACCTTCCGCAAGCGACTCCACCCTAGGCATGCGCTGGCGAATTCCGCTCGATCCCAACGAGCGTGTCAAAGCGACAGATGGGGGTTTGGTTGAGCTTAAACGCCTTCAAGGGACTTCACCCTTCATCACATTTGATTTGGGCGTCCTTCTGCAATCGGGATCGGGTGGACAATCCGTCCTGTCAGCGGCTCTTGTCGTATCTCAAAACGGAGTTCCAATCGCGCGCGAGGGCGGGGGCAGCCGAGATATGCTGAGGTCAGGCGGCGCAAATGAAAATGCAGCCATCAAACGGCGCATCGTTTTGTATCTCAAATAGCCTTTCGCCCAATCGGAACCTGAGTTGATGGGGGTGCCAATGGCATATGCTTCAAAGCGATTTTCGATCACCGTCTCAACGCTTGCCCTTATTCTGGCGTTGCCCGGCGTCAGCGTCGCACAAGACAATGAACGCATTGATCTTCTCCGTGACGAATACGAAAACGCGTCCAGCCATACGATCGATATCAGCATCCCAGCGGCGCCAGGCTTGGTCCTGGCGGGGGTGACCGCAGACTCCCAGGTCGGGCACAATCTTGGATCAGACCTTAGCTATGATTTTGCGACGACCCAGAGCGGAGGTCTTGCTGGAGCGCTAACGCTGCGGCCCTACTGGACATTTATGCGTCCGCCCCCAACCGGCGAAGCCCCCGAACAGGTGGGCGACTTCATCCATATTTTGCGTCGAACCCAGGTGAGCGCCGCTTTTGGGCAGCGCGAGATCGGGGGAGACGATCGGGCTGTGGCCGGGCTTGGTGTCGTGTTTTATCCCTACACGGGCAACGATCCGCGCACCGACACCAGGTTCAGGACCTGTATGACAACCGCAGTCGACGCCCTTGCGGCCGGCTCTGCCTTTGTGAATGCGGTTTATCCAGCTGAAAACCAAAACCTATCCGCACAGCAGATCAATGAATTATTGGTCCAGCGCGATGTTATTGAACCTGATTTTTCCGCGGTGAACCCCGGGTCAAATTTTGGCGACGAGCTGCGCGAACATCTACGCCGATCAGATCAGGGCCAGCTGGTGACAGACGCGGTGATCGATCCGATCGTCAATGACTTTAACAACCAGATAGAACGGCGCGCACGTTCACAGTCTTTGACCAATGCGCAGATCAACGAAGTCCTTGAGGCCGCAGGGCTCGTGGAAACTGACTTCGAGCAAACGTCACGCCTGACGTTAAACCCGCAGTCGATTGAGATTATTGCTGGCCTGATCGAGACCTATCTGAAAGAGGCTGGCCTGGCCGGTGATGCCGCGTCTGCAGCTATCGCAAATGGGTATAGAGGCCGGGTCAGGCAGATTCTGGCGCGGCCAGGTGAGCCCTCACAGGGCGTTTTGCAGGCCACATTCATCAATCGGTTCCTGGAGTTTCAAGGCGTTGAGGACCCAAAGTTTGAGATCGATGATGTCGCGCCCGCCGCCGAAGAGCAGATGGTCGCCTTTATGCGTGCAAGAGGCGCTTCAGATAGTGCAATAGCGTCTGCCAGAGAGGGTTACTACAATCGGCGCATCGCTGTAGCGCGCGCGGCGATCGATGAAGCCTGGATACAGCGTTTCCTCGCATCCTGGGGCATTCCGGGCGCGAGCGATTTCCACTTTGTTCGAAACTCCGTCGAGACCGAAGTCAATCAGTTTTTGTTCGCCAAACACCCTGACCTTCGGATATCAACAGGGCCGGATGCATCGCGTCCCATGACCCGTGAGGACGTTGTGGATATTACCCTTAGCGTTGGCGCGGCGAATCTTGAGGGTTTCTCAGACCGACTTACGGACAGCAGCGCTTTTGGCCAATTCAACACCGCTATCGGCAACTGCCGCTCTGATGCGGCGAAATACTATCTGCAGGGCAGCGAGTTCACTGTTGGAATCGGCTCCGCCTGGACGTCAGCTGATGACAGCTATGAACGCCTGGCCCCCGATGGCATTTCGGCCTGGTTGAGATACCGCTACCCGCTTCCGGTGACCCGAGAAGAAACGCTGAGCAATGGCGATAAGATCGAGGTTCCTGTCGGATATCTGAATCTGTTTTATCGTCGCATCGTGGATGAAGAGGTCGAACTCTCTCAATCCTCTAAGGATACGGCCCAAACCAATATTTTTGCTCTCGCGCTCGACCGCCCGACCGAAGATACGGTCTTTCGCCTTGGCGCGTCTTATGTCGATCGCGAGTTCGATACCGTTGGCGTCGCAGACCAGGACTTCTGGCGGTTCAACGTGGGCTATGAGCGGCGTCTGAGCGACACCATCTGGCTGACGGCGGAATACGGCAATGTCGATGACAGCTCGATCTACTCAGAGGGCGAGTTTGTTCGCGTTGGATTCAGGTTCGAAAGCGATGACTAATCACCTGATCCCGCCACGAAAATGCCCCGCATAGCAACGGCCATGCGGGGCATTAATCTGTGAGCGCAGCCCGCTCTACGGTGGCAGCGAAGGCAGTGTTTGAGCGCGTTCGCCTTACTGCACCGGCGGGGCGAACTTGGTCAGAACGATGCCGTCCACAGCCGCCTTGTACTCATCCATGGTCGGCGTGCGGCCAAGGATGGTGGATAACACAACGACGGGCGTTGAGGAGAGCAGCGACTCCCCTTTCTTCTCGTCGGAGTCCTCAACGACGCGGCCCTTGAACAGGCGGGTGGATGTGGCCATGACAGTGTCGCCCTTACCGGCCTTTTCCTGGTTGCCCATGCACAGGTTACAGCCCGGACGCTCGAGATAGAGGATATTCTCATACTCGGTGCGCGCCGTGTTTTTCGGGGCGTCGTCATCGAACTCAAAGCCGGCATATTTCTGGAGCACGGCCCAGTCGCCCTCCTCTTTGAGCTCATCAACGATGTTGTAGGTTGGCGGAGCCACGACGAGCGGCGCCTTGAAGTCCACCGTGCCGCCGTCTTTCTCGAGATTTTTGAGCATCTGGGCGATGATCTTCATATCGCCCTTGTGCACCATGCAGGATCCAACAAAGCCGAGATCGACTTTCTTTTCCCCGCCATAGTGAGAGACCGGGCGAATGGTGTCGTGGGTGTAGCGCTTGGACACGTCGTCATTATTGACGTCCGGGTCGGCGATCATCGGCTCGACGATTTCATCCAGGTCCACGACGAATTCCGCGAAGTATTCCGCATTATCGTCCGGCCGCAGCGCCGGGCGTGCGCCCGAGCGGATGTCGGCGATGCGCTGGTCGGCGATCTTGATCAGGCCGGCGAGGGTTTGCGCCTCGTTGTCCATGCCCTTGTCGATCATGATCTGGATACGGCTCTTGGCGATCTCCAGCGACTCAATCAGCGTCTCATCCTCGGAGATGTTGATCGCGGCTTTCGCCTTCATCTCAGCGGTCCAGTCGGTGAAGGTGAAGGCCTGGTCCGCCAGCAGCGTGCCGATATGCACTTCAATCACGCGGCCCTGGAAGACATTGTCGCCGAACTGCTTGAGCATTTGCGCCTGGGTGGCGTGGACCACATCGCGGAAGTCCATATGGTCCTTCAGCGTGCCCTTGAAGGTCACCTTGACCGATTCCGGGATCGGCATGGTCGCTTCACCGGTCGCCAGCGCCAGCGCCACCGTGCCGGAATCGGCGCCGAAGGCGACGCCTTTGGACATGCGGGTGTGGCTGTCGCCGCCGATGATCACCGACCAGTCATCCACCGTGATATCGTTGAGCACCTTGTGAATGACATCCGTCATGGCGTGGTATTCGCCCTTCGGGTCGCGCGCGGTGATCAGCCCGAACTTGTTCATGAAGCTCATCAGCTTGGGGATATTGCGCTGGGCCTTGATGTCCCACACCGAGGCGGTGTGACAGCCCGACTGATACGCCCCGTCCACCGACGGCGAGATCACCGTCGCGGCCATGGCTTCCAGCTCCTGCGAGGTCATGAGACCGGTGGTGTCTTGGGAGCCCACGATATTGACGCGCACGCGCACGTCAGAGCCAGCGTGAAGCACTTTACCCGGCGTGACGCCCACCGCGTTCTTGTTGAAAATCTTCTCAACCGCCGTGAGGCCCTGGCCTTCATGGGTAATTTCCTTGGACGGCGCAAACACAGCCGGCGTTTCAATGCCCAGCGTCTCCGCCGCGAAGCTCTGCAGCTTCTTGCCGAACACGATCGCGTAGGAGCCGCCCGCGCGGATGAATTCCACCTTCTGCGGGGTCAGCGAAGCGGAGATGTCGGCCAGCTCTTTTTCGCCGGTCGCATCGTACAGCTTCTTGGCCTTGGTGTTGATGGTCAGCACCGTCCCGTTGTCGACGGAGTAGACCTGCTCCAGCACCGGGTCGCCATTGTCGTCGAGCACCGGCTTGCCGTCCGCGTCGAGCTTTTTGACCCAGTTTTTAAGATCGATCCCGATCCCGCCGGTCACGCCCACCGTGGTCAGGAAGATCGGCGAAATACCATTCGTGCCGCCCACGATGGGAGCGATATTGACGAAGGGGATGTAGGGGCTGGCCTGCTTACCGGTCCACAGCGCGACATTGTTCACGCCGGACATGCGCGAGGAACCCACACCCATCGTGCCCTTTTCGGCGACCAGCATGACGCGTGCGTCGGGGTGCTGGGCTTGCAGCGCCTGGATTTCTGCCTGCGCCGCTTCAGAGATCATGCACTTGCCGTGCAGCTCCCGGTCCGAGCGCGAGTGGGCTTGATTGCCCGGCGAGAGAAGGTCGGTGGACACATCGCCTTCTGCGGCGATGTAGGTGACCACTTTGATCTCTTCGTCGATCTCGGGCAGCGCGGTGAAGAAGTCCGCTCGGGCATAGCTTTCAAGGATGTCGGTCGCGACGGCGTTGCCAGCAGCGTGCGCAGCGGCCAGACGGTCCGTATCGGCTTCATAAAGGAAGACCTGGGTCTTCAGAACCTTGGCGGCCTGCTTGGCGATGCCGGCGTCGTCGCCCAGCGCCAGGTCGAGCAGCACGTCGACCGACGGGCCGCCCTTCATGTGAGACAAAAGCTCGAAGGCGAATTCGACCGAAATCTCGTCGAGGGACACCGCGCCGGTGATCACGCCCTTGAGGAAGCGCGCCTTTTCAGCCGCCGCAGCGGTCGTACCCGGAAGCGTGTTGTAGATCAAAAAGTCCAGAGCCTGTTTGCGGTGCTCGCTGGCTGTATCCTTGATCTGGTCGATGATCTCCAGAGTAAGAGCGGCATCCTCAATCGGCTTGGCGCTCAGGCCCTGGCCTTTGCGGATTTCAATTTCAGCGAGATAGTCGGAATAAGCGCTCATGGAGACCCCATAGCTTGGCGGTTTTCATCGGCTTTCGCGCGGCCAGTTGAGTGGCGCGCGAAATCCCAAGATCTTGCGCCGAACACTTAAGTGAGCGCTGCACCGCACGCAAGATGGCAAAACCCCTCACGGCGAAGGTGAAAGGACGGGCGTCATGGCCTGTCCTCTCTCACATTGCGCGCGCCCGTTTGATTTGCGAGCAGCTCCTCTCAACGCGGCAGGTCTTAAAGCCACCACTCGCCCCCTCCGCCGGCTTCGCCGACACCTCCCCCGCAGGTGGGGGAGGACACCCATAGCTCTGCATGCCAAGAGCTTAGCGACGGTCTCGAGCGGTTACTGCCTGGTGAGGGGGCTGACATCGCGCCCGACCGAACGGACGTGAGGAAGGATAGAAAAAAGTGGTGCCGGCGGCCGGCCCCATATAAGTATAATTAGTTTTTATAATTCAGTTACTTATTCTAATTCAGTCTTTGCATACCCTCTAATGTACCCTCACTAACAACGCTAGCAGCCCTTCGGGCCATTACATGACCGCGAATCCTCCAATCACGCCGGCTCGTATGTGATGTTGATGCCTCGTCCGTCGAGCAAGTCGTCGACGCTTCGCAGCGAAAACAAGACGTCAGTGTACATCAACACCCCCCGGCAGATGATTTCAGGCGACGTCTTGGAATAGCGAGATCGGGGCTCATGCTCGCAGGTTGGAACCAGTCGCGATAACAAGCGGTTTAATCTGATAGGACCCGTCGGACACTTATGCTGCCTATAGCTAAAAACCTCTAGGAGACCGTCACGGGTAGCGTGAACTCGACTCTCACCGCTTCCCCATCACGTAGTCTGCGGTTTAAGCGGCTGGCTTGCCTCCTGATCCGCCTGGAGCTCACCCACTTCGAGGATGGGAGAGGCATCAATGTTTTCAGCGTCCATGAGTTCGGCGATGCGTTGAACGGACGCGATCAGCATATGCTGCTCCCAAGGCTCCAAATCACCGAACGCCCGGATGAAGCCAGCTTGAAGCAATTCCGGCGCGCTTTCCGCTTTGGCCAGGCCTGCCGGCGTCAAGCCGATGAGGACGACCCGGCGATCGGTGTCGCTTTTGCGCCGGCAGACCAGGCCGGCGCGCTCCAGCCGCTCAACGATCGAGGTGACGG
This sequence comes from uncultured Oceanicaulis sp., assembly GCA_964484345.1. Classification (GTDB taxonomy): domain Bacteria; phylum Pseudomonadota; class Alphaproteobacteria; order Caulobacterales; family Maricaulaceae; genus Oceanicaulis. The sequence continues at coordinate 11,954 of CAZAGE010000051.1, forward strand.
TGGCCTGGCTCAGCGAGACCGCGCGGGCGATGGCGCTCGGCGACAACTCGCCGTCGCGGCGCAGCGCCTGGATGACGACCAGCTGGGGCGCCGTCAGGCCGGAGAGTTTCACCAGGCGTTTGGACTGGATATCGATGGCGCGCGTAATCCGGCGCAAGGCGATCAGTATGGCGTCGTAGTCTGTCATGCGAGAATCTCCGCCGCGATTTTACGCAATCGGCGGGACAAAGCGAGCCGGACGGCGCGGCCGCGCAATTGCTTTCATCTCAAAGCATTTGAGCAAGCGAAGTGTGGGGCCACCCTTCCAGCTGATATGATTAAACCGTGTTGCATATCTGTGACGCCCATCGAAAACCTGATAAAGAACTGTTGGTTGAGCCATGCGCTAACCGCGTTCATTCTCCCAGGCCGCTGTCAAACTTATTTCGACTCAAAGCATTTCTGGCCATGCGCCTGCGGATCGAATAGATCGACCTTCAACTTTCACAGAATGGAGTCATACGCGCCCATGTCCTTTAAGCAGCACGCCCTCACCACCACCATGTTGTCCGCGGTGTTCGCGACCGCCGCCGCCGGCGCCGCATCGGCCCAGGTTGAACGCATCGTGGTCACCGCCACCAAGACGGAGCAGGACGCCCAGTCCATCCCGGTGGCCGTGTCAGCGCTGGGTGCGAGCGATCTGGAAGAGCTGGATGTGGACGTGTTCACCGATTATCTGCTGCAGCTGCCGGGCGTCACCGCAGGCGGCGGCGGCCCCGGCCAGAACACCATCTATATCCGTGGTCTCGCGTCCACGACGCCGAACCTGACGACCGCCGGCGTGGCGGGACTGGCGCCAAATGTCGCCTTCTATCTGGATGAGCAACCGCTGGCGCAGCCGGGGCGCAACCTGGATGTCTATGCGGTCGATTTGGAACGCGTTGAAGTGCTGCCTGGACCGCAAGGCACGCTGTTCGGGGCCTCGTCCCAGGCCGGTACGGTGCGGATGATCACCAATAAGCCGGTGATTGGCGAGTATTCGGCTTCAGCGAACTTTGGCTACTCCATCACCGAGGACGCCGAGGACAGCCAAAGCCTTGAAGCGGTCGTCAACCTGCCGATCGGCGAGCAGTTCGCGGTTCGCGGCGTGGCGTTCTGGGATTCCCAGGGCGGCTTTATCGACAATGTGCCTGGAACGGTGAACACCTCGCGCTCCGCGCGCTTTCGTCCGGCTGGGACGGTTCGCGACAATGGCGTGCCGGTTTCCGCGGTCCGTGGCGGGTTCCAAGCCGGCGCAAACTTGGCCAACGTCACCTTCATCGACGCGGATAACGCCGCGTTCGCGGAAGACGACTTCAACGACGCCACCTATACTGGCTACCGCCTGTCGGGCCGGTATGAGTTCAACGCCGACTGGCGCCTGACCGCCTCTGTCATGCAACAGGAGTTGGAGGCTGACGGCGTCTTCTTCCAGGACCCTGATCTTGATGATTGGGAAATCCAGCGCTACCAGGCAGACACCCTTGAGGATGAGTTTACGAACTTCTCTTGGACGCTTGAAGGGCGTCTGGCCATGCTCGACGTGGTCTATACGGGCGCCTACACCGACCGCGAAAGCGATCAGGTGGTGGACTATACCGAATACATGTTTGTCGGTCAGTACTTCCCATACTACACCTGTGACGGCTCGGTGACCTATCCCGGCGCCGCTGACCCGTCAGGCGTCTGTCAGTCGCCTGCGTCGATCGTGGACTCCTTCACCGATACGACAGTGGAAAGCCACGAATTCCGCTTCAACACGCCGCAGGACCGCCGGGCTCGCGTGACCGCCGGCGTGTTTTACGCCTCCACCGAAGTGAAGGAGCGCAACGACTTCACCTATTTCGGATCCATCCAGGCAGATCCGTTTGGACCGTTCGCCCCGAACTTTCCGTTCACAACCGGTTATATCTCGGACGCCGGTCCGTTCCCGGATGGCGTCATCTTCCGCAATGATATCCGGCGCACCGACGACCAGTTCGGCGTGTTCGGCGAGGTGTCCTACGACCTCACCCCGACTTTCTCCATCGTCGCCGGGGCGCGCTATTACGACATTGAGGTGGACCTTGAAGGATCGGCCAACGCGTCCTTCTGTAACTCCGGCGGCGGCGATGCGAACGCGTTCGGCACCGACATCTCCGATCTTTACAATGGCGACGGCCAGTTCACCTTCCGGGGCACGTGCAACACCAGCCGCCATATCACCTATAACGACACCCAGTCGGTGGCGGACATCTTGGCGATCGATCCGCTGCTCTCCCAGGCTCAGGCCGAGCAGATCTTCAACGCCGCCCGTGCGCCCGATGTGGCCGCAACCGACGGCGTGATCTTCAAGCTGACCGGCACCTGGACGCCGACCGACCGCACCTTGTTCTACGCGACCTATTCAGAAGGCTTCCGTCCCGGCCTGCTGAACCGCCCCGGCGGCGCACCGGGCGCGAATGGTTTTGTCGTGCCGTTCGTCCTCGATACCGACGAAGTGACCAATTACGAGCTGGGCTGGAAGCTGGACCTCGCCGACGACCAGGTCCGCTTCAACGGCAATGTCTTCTTCGTGGATATCGAAAATCTGCAGACGACGATCTTCGACCCGTCCATCACCAATCTCTTCTTCTCCGATAATGCCGCGAATGCAGAGCTGATGGGTATTGAGGGCGATCTGACTTATGCTCCGGTCGATATCCCGGGCCTGACACTGAACGGGTCCTTCTCAATTCTCGATTCCGAGATCACCGAAGTGCTGACCCCGACCAATGACGTGATCGTCGGTGAGGAACTGGCCTTCGCTCCCGGGCTGCAGTTGAACGCCCGGGCCCGCTATGAGTGGGAAGTCGGCAACGCGCGTTTCGCCCATGTCCAGGCCCAGGCGATCTACTCGGGTGAGAGCCGTTCGGACATCATTGAAATCAACGCGGCGCCGATCGACAGCTACACCACGCTGGGCCTGCGCACCGGCCTGACCGCGGACCAATGGTCGGTTGAGGTCTTTGTCGACAATGTCACCAATGAAAACGGCGTGATCGCGAACAACTTCATCAATGACGTAGAGCGCCAGACGGTGATCCGTCCACGCACCTACGGCGTTCGTGTGGGCGTCAGCTTCTAATCCTTGGCGGTAGAGGCGTGCCGAGCGTCCAGCCTAAACGTCAGGGGAAAGCGTCTCGCCTTTTTCGGCGGGGCGCTTTCGCCGTTGAAGAGCGGAGCCTTGCTTGACTGAACGCGTTGATATCGCCGCTGCGCTAAAGAGCGGGCAGGCCGCCATGCAGGCGGGCGGATTTGACCGGGCGTTGGGCGTGCTGGGCCCCGTGCTGGAGGCCGAGCCGGACCACGCCGATGCGCTTTACATGAAGGCGGCTTCACTGCGCTATCTTAAACGCTATGAGGACGCTTTGGCGGTGATCGACCAGCTCCGGTCCGCCGCTCCGGAGTTTGGCCGCGGACTTCAGGAGGAGGGCCATCTGCACCGTGCGCTGGGCGATCTTGATCGCGCGCTCCTGTGCTATCAGGCCGCGGTACGGGCCAACCCGGGCTTGTCCGCCGCCTGGATGGCGCAGGCTGATATCCTTCAATCGAAGACCATGCTGGCGGAGGCTCAGGCCGCGCGCGCCCAGGCCGAACGGATCAAACGCCTTCCCAAACAGCTGCAGGCCGCAACGCACCATCTTTACGAAAACCGCCTGTTGAAGGCGGAGGGGCTTTGCCGGACCTGGCTGCAATCGCACCCGCAAGATATTGAAGCGATGCGTTTGCTGGCCGAAGTCGGCAACAGGCTGGGCGTGCTCGACGACGCAGAATTCCTGCTGGAAAGCGCGGTCGAGTTCGCGCCCGACGATATGGCGGTGCGGATCGATTACATCCGCATCCTCAGGAAGCGGCAAAAGTATGAAATGGCGCTCGAGCAGGCGGAAGCTCTGCATGCGCGCGAGCCGAACAATCCGGTTTTCACCTCCCAACTGGCCATCGAGCGGATGCAGACCGGCGACTATGACGGCGCGCTCGCCCTGTTCGATGCGGTGCTCGAGCAAGTGCCTGGCGACCCCGCGACGTTGACCTCGCGCGGCCATGCGCTGAAGACCTGGGGCAAGTCGGACGAGGCGGTGGAGTCCTATCGCGCCGCGGTGGCGGCGACGCCCGCCCATGGGGACGCCTGGTACGCGCTCGCAAACCTGAAGACGTATCAATTCACGGATGCGGAATTTGACGTGATGCGCGACGCGGAAGCTGCGCCCGGCCAAACGCTGCAAAACCGCATCAATCTGTGCTTCTCGCTCGCCAAGGCGCTGGAAGATCGCAAGGATTACCCGGCGTCCTTTGAGTATTATGAGCGCGGCAACGCGCTGAAAAAGCTGCAGACCCGCTACACGGCGGAACAAATGGACGCCGAGCTGGCGGCTCAAAAAGAGTTTTGCACAGCCGAGCTGTTCGAGCACCAGGGCGGTAAGGGCGATCCCGCACCCGACCCGATCTTCATCGTCGGCTTGCCGCGGGCCGGCTCCACCTTGCTCGAGCAAATCCTCGCCAGCCATAGCCAGGTCGACGGCACGCTGGAATTGCCCAATATCATCGCGCTCAGCCAGCATTTGCGCGGCCGGGACAAGCTGTCGGACCGCACGCGCTATCCGCGGGTGCTCCACGAGTTGGAGGCGGACCAGCTCGCTGAGCTGGGTAAGCGCTATATCGACGAGACTGCGATCCACCGCAAAGGCGCGCCCTTCTTCACCGATAAAATGCCGAATAACTTCAGGCATATCGGCCTGATCAAGCTCATCCTGCCGAATGCGAAGATTATTGACGCGCGCCGTGATCCGATGGGCAGCTGCTTTTCGGGCTTCAAACAGCTGTTCGCCGAAGGTCAGGAGTTTACCTACGGTCTGGAAGAGATCGGCCGCTATTATCGCGGCTATGTCGAGCTGATGGACCATTTTGACGCCGTGCTTCCGGATCAGATCCTGCGCGTGATCTATGAAGACGTGGTCGCCGACACTGAAGCCCAGGTGCGCCGCATCCTCGACTATTGCGGCCTGCCCTTCGAGCAGGCGTGCGTGGACTTCCACAAAACCAAGCGCGAAGTGCGCACCGCCAGCTCCGAGCAGGTGCGCCAACCGATCAACACCAAGGGTCTTGAAGCCTGGAAGCCTTTTGAACCTTGGCTCGAGCCGTTGAAAACCGCGTTGGGGCCAGCCCTGACCGATTGGCGGCGGGATCAGTAGGAATTGCCATGAAAAAGTTTGAGCCCGCCGTTTTCCTCCCCGCCGCGCTGATCGCTTTTGGCGGCGTCGCCTACGCGATAATCGCCGGAGAGCAAGCCGAGCAGCTTTTCACGCTGCTGCGCGATTCCATCACCGCCAATGTCGGCTGGTTCTACTCGGTGGGCGTCGGGGTTTTTCTGGTGGGCTCCATCATCGTCGCCTTCTCCGACTGGGGACGGCTAAAGCTGGGTCCGGACGATTCAGAGCCCGAATTCAGCTTCATGGCGTGGTTCGCCATGTTGTTCTCCGCGGGCATGGGCATCGGCTTGATGTTTTTCGGCGTCGCCGAACCGTTGGAGCATTTCCTCAACGCGCCCTATGGCGAGCCCGGGACGACGGAAAAGGCCGAGCAGGCCATTGTCTTGACCTTCTTCCATTGGGGAATCCACGCCTGGGCGACTTATGCGGTGGTCGGGTTGAGCCTGGCGTATTTTTCCTTCCGTCACGGCTTGCCGTTGACGATACGCTCCTCGCTCTACCCCCTCATCGGCGATCGGATTTATGGCCCCATCGGCCATGCGGCGGACGTGATCGCCATCGTCGGCACCTTGTTCGGCGTGGCGACCTCGCTGGGTTTTGGCGTGGCGCAGATCAACGCCGGGCTCGACACCTTGTTCGGGATCGGCATTTCCACGCAGATTCAGGTCCTTCTGGTGATCGTGATCACCATTATTGCGACCACCTCAGTCCTGGCGGGCCTCGATGCGGGCATCCGGCGCTTGAGCGAATGGAATCTCTATCTCGCCATCGGCCTTCTGCTCTTCGCCCTGATCGCCGGACCGACCCTGTTTTTGATCAGCGCCTATGTGCAGAATATCGGCAATTATGTCAGTCAGCTCGCCGATCTCACCTTCCGTGTCGGCGCCTATGGCGAAACCGAGTGGATCAATAGCTGGACCTTGTTCTACTGGGGCTGGTGGATTTCCTGGAGCCCCTTCGTGGGCATGTTCATCGCCCGGGTGTCGCGCGGCCGCACAATCCGTGAATTCGTCTTCGGCGTGATTTTTGGTCCGACCCTGTTCACCTTCCTGTGGATGACGGTGTTCGGCAATTCCGCGCTGCGCCAAGCCCTGGCCGACAGCGCCGCGCCGGTCCTGAACGTCGTGTCGGGCGGCACGATGGAGCTGGCCCTCTTCACCTTCCTGGACACCCTGCCGCTGACCTCGATCACCTCGGTGCTCGCCATCATTCTGGTGACGACCTTTTTCGTGACCAGCTCGGACTCCGGCTCTCTGGTCAAATCGACGCTCGCCTCGGGCGGTTCGCTGAAGCCGCCGGTCTGGCAACGGTTCTTCTGGGCGGTTCTGGAAGGCGCGGTGGCCTCGGCGCTGTTGCTGGCCGGCGGTTTGGCCGCGCTTCAAGCGGCGACGATCGCCGCCGCCTTGCCGTTCACCGCAGTGATCTTCCTCGCATTCATCGGCCTGATCCGCGCCTGGTCGAAAGAAACCGCGCGCCGCGCCGGGGTGAAAACTGCGGCTCAATTGCCCGTGGAAGGCACCAGCGTGTCCTGGCGCGCCCGCCTGCGCTTGATGTTTGCAACCCCGTCCCAGGATGATGTGCGCGCCTGGATGTCCGAAGAGGTCGAGCCTGCCTTGCGTGAGGTGACCAGCGAGTTCGAACGCCAGGGTCTGACCGCTCATGTCGAGGCTGAAGACGATAGCGCCGCCTTAACCGTCGAGCATGGCGACCAGCCGGATTTTGTCTACGGCGTGACGCTGAAGGCTTATGACGACAGTCATGTTCCCGGCCATGAGGAGGGCGATGGCAATGACGGCCTGTATTCGCGCGGCGAGGTTGTCCTGCGCGAAGGCGGTCAGCATTATTGCATTTATGGCTATTCCAAGGATCAGATCATCCGCGATCTGATCCGCCACTATGAACGCCACCGCCAGTGGATCCACCACATGGTCAATGTTGGGTAGATGGCACGCGGAAACGGCGTCAAAGCTGCACAAGTTTGGGTGTCTTGGAGGAGAGGCAGGGCTTCAAACCTCCGAGACGATTAAGCTCGGCTGTGTGGCGAGTTGGTGCAGTTCGTACGATTTTGGCTTAGCTGGCGACGAGACCCAGGTGACGCTCAGCCCATCTGCGCGCGGCTGATCTTGCCCAGAACCTTGGGTCGATCATTCCCGACGACATTCCGCCGGTAGCGAACTGCGGTATGTGAAGTCCCTCCGGAACCTCGCTTAACTCGTATCCAGTATGATGTCGGAAGCGCACGTTGATGATCTGCAGGCATTGTCGGAACGAGGGAGACAGGGGAACATTGCCGGTATCTGTTCGAAGCTGATCCCAGAGAAGGGGATCACCCCGCAATCCCCACCTTAATGGTGTCGGGTCGAAGAGATCACCGATCATGCAATTCGGTCCCATGCAGTTTTCCTTCCACTTTGGATTTAGACAATAGAAAGCCCCGGCACCCTGCCGAAGCAGGGCGCCTCGGGGCGTGTCTATGACCGTTGCGCTTGCTGCCTGCCGACGAGCTGGAGCAGCGCCTGAGATCAATTGATCAGATGGGGAACCTGCCCGGTGATCACGACGTTCTCGCCGTAGTCCGAGGGCTCCCATTCATGATACGGGCGCACCTGTCTGAGACAGTATCGGAGCAGGCACGTCGCTCCGCCGCGAGCATCAGGCTCAACCGGTTCGACAAACCGCTCGCCCGACATGATGCCTATGACCGCTTCGCAACAGTCTTCCAGCCATCTTTCGATGTCTTCGGTGTGCCGCTCGGCGCTGTTCCAAATCAGCAGATGAGCATGCCCATTCGCATCGAGGGCGGCGCCCTCCACAACGGCAAAGAAGCCCGGTCGATTGGCGCGGTGGGTGCGATTACCCCAATGAGAGGTGCCAGTGTAGCGGCGTGCGAACCGATCATGGAATTGCGCGATTGCGCGATCGATCGCCTCACGGGGCAATCCAGGAACAAAGCGAACGACAACATGGAAGTCCGGAGTGCCGCATTGCTTTAGACGCTCGACCCACGCATCGCGGATCTTGCGGTCAGGCATCAGTTTGGACCTCGCGGCATGCTTGGGCATAGGCAGCCACGCAGGCGGCGTCGTATCGGACCGTGTTTGGACCAAGAACGATAGGGATCGGGAAGTGATCCTGTTCGCTCTTCCAGCGATAGAAGGTCGCTCTTGAGATGCCCCAGAGCTCGCAGATGTCATCGGTACTTAGAAATTGCTTCGCCATATGAACTCTCCAAATAGCTTGAGTTGCAATGGGTTAAACATAACGACCACCGTTGCAGCATGTCCGTTCGAGCATCGAAATAATGAGCTCGGTTGTAGGCCCGTTTCACAGCGTTGGGCTCCACATGGGCAAGCTGAGCTTCGATCGCGTGTGGATCAAAGCCGTGTTCATGAAGAAAGGTAGAGGCTGTCGCCCGAAATCCATGGGCGGTATGCTGGTCTTTGTAGCCGAGCTTCCAGAGAACGTGATTGAAGGTGTTCTCGGAAAGATAGGGGCTGCGTCTGCCGTTGCCGGGCAGGATCAGGTCGCGCGATAAGCCAAGTGCGCGCAGCTCGCTCAAGAGCGAAAGCGTTTCGTCCGTCAGAAAGACCAGATGTTCGCGGCGCATTCTTGTGCGGTCCGCGGGTATCGTCCAGAGCCGCTCTTTGAAGGAAATCTCGTCCCAGCGCGCATGGCGCAGCTGACCTGGGCGAACGAAGGTGTGGGCGAGCAAGAGCAAGCCATTGCGTATAGTTATGCTGGGATACGCCTCAATAGCTTTCAGGAGCTCAAAGAGCGCGTCAGGATCAGCAATGGCGGGGTGGGGCTTACCGCCTTCGCAGACGGCGCCAGCGAGCGCAGTTGAAGGCTTGGCACGTTATCGATTTCGCCGAGTGCAACGCCCCGATCCAAAACGGCTCGTATCAGGCTGCCCACGCGCTTGGCTTTATCATAAGACCCTGCCTCAATCGTGGGCTTGATTGCGTTGATGGCAGCTCGGGTCGTGACCTCGCCGACCTGCATCTTTTTAAAGTCGTTTGGAAGCGCGCCGAGCGCCCAGCTGTATTTGGCAAGTGTCGCCGGACTGGCGTTCTCAGATCGCCGTTTCGCAATATAAGCATCCGCGAGACCCTCAACCGTGGTTGCCGATTTTTCCGCCGACCTGGAGGCGCGCTGCTTCTTTTCCTGGGCTGGGTTCTTTCCTTGGGCGAGCTCCGCGAGTGCCGAATCGCGCAGTTGCCGGGCAAGCTGCAAAGATACTTCAGGGTAGCGGCCCAGTGTCAGCGTCTGAGCTTTGCCATCATACTTGTAGCGGACTTGAAACGACTTCGCGCCAGATGGATGGACGCAAACACAAAGCCCTCCGCCGTCGAATAGGCGATAGAGCGCTGCTTTTGGCTTAGCCGATTTGATCTGAAGGGCGGAAAGTCTGTTCATTCTTCATTGACCTCACCCCTTATTTAGGCGGGTAAATTGCGATTAAAAGGCCGCGCGCGACATTTTATTCAATAAAAAGAAATATACGTGTCGATCCATTCAAGTCGCGCCTTGATTTTCGTGCGCGATTGAACGAACAGTTCAGAGCCTTTTCTTGCTTGATGCGCAGCAGCGGACCTGTGAGTGCCGGGCGTCATACCCCCGCCTGTACCCCCGGTTTTGCTGGATATGATGGCATACCACTGGCCCCCTTGAGACAGCGGCGCAGACCAACGCATTGGAAATGCTTGGCATCTTGAGGCGCCACGGTATCGCGCGATATGTACTGAGATCGAAGTATGGTGCCGGCGGCCGGACTCGAACCGGCACGGGCGTTACCGCCCAACGGATTTTAAGT
>CAZAGE010000052.1:0-21103 GCA_964484345.1 uncultured Oceanicaulis sp.
TGGGAGCGAACCAAGCATACCGGTCCTCGGGACCGCTTGAAAACCTGCAATCGGCCCTAAAGGCACTTGAAACTGCAGGCGTTCCCGTGGTTCGCACATCGCGCCCCTGGCGCTCGCCGGCCTGGCCGGACCCGAGCGACCCGCCCTATGTCAACGCTTGCGCTGAAGTTGTAACGAGCAGAGCCCCGGAAGACTTGATGACTGTGCTCCATGCGGTCGAAGCGCGTCATGGCCGCCGGCGCACAATTAAGAACGCCCCGCGATCCTTGGACCTTGATCTGATTGATTATGGCGGGCGAGTGAGCCGCGCGAAGGCCGAAAGCGGCCTGACCTTGCCTCATCCGCGCGCAGTGGACCGCGCTTTCGTGCTGCTGCCCTTGCGCGACATCGCCCCGGATTGGCGCGATCCCGTCTCGGGCAAAAGCTTGGATCAGCTAATCGCTCGGCTCTCGGCTGTGGATCGCAAAGCCTGCCGGCCTGCCGGCGGGGTGTTGTGCGCTGCGGCAAGCGCCTTGAAGCCCGCCTCGCGCTAGGGTAACAGGGGCGTCTAACATCTATGTCCGCCGCCAGGAGCATGCCCGCATGGCCCGCGTCACCGTCGAAGACTGCATTGAGAAAATCGACAACCGCTTTCAGCTCGTGCTGATGGCTGCGCACCGCGCACGCAACATCGCAGCGGGCTCTGAGCTGACCTTGGACCGGGACAATGACAAGAACCCGGTCGTCGCCCTGCGTGAGATCGCCGAAGACAATCTCGACATGGACGTGCTCACCGAGAGCCTGGTGTCGGGTCTTCAGCGTGTGATTCCAGCGGACGAAGAAGAAGCCGAAGATCGCGCCGCCCCGGCCGAGGCGCCGGCCCTGCCGGCTCCGGAAATGGATGAAGCCGCCATGCTTAAGGCGCTTCAGTCCGACCGCGACGGCCCCGCAGACGGCCGTATTTAACCGGTGAACGAGCTGGCGTCGCACACCGCGCTAGCTGACCCCGCCGACGCGATCCCGAGCGCCGACGATCTGGTCGCGCGCGTCCAATCCTATGACCCCAAAGCCGACGCAGACATGCTTCGGCGCGCTTATGACTTCACGCGCGAAGCGCATGAGGGCCAAACCCGCCATTCCGGTGCGCCCTATTACGGGCACACCGTCGAGGTCGCGTTGCTGCTGGCGGATTTGCGCCTGGATGTGGCGACGATCTGCACGGGCCTATTGCACGACACGGTCGAGGACACCGAGGCGACGCTCAATGATCTTGAGCGGGAGTTCGGCGCGGATGTCGCTCAGCTGGTCGACGGGGTGACCAAGCTTGGACAGATGAATCTGCGCTCCAAGCGCACCAAGCAGGCGGAAAATCTCCAAAAGCTGGTCGTGGCGATCACCAAGGATGTTCGCGTCCTTCTGGTGAAGCTGTGCGATCGCCTGCACAACATGCGCACGCTGCACTTCGTCCCGAAAAAGGAGAAGCGGGAGCGGATCGCGCGCGAGACGTTGGAAATCTACGCGCCGCTGGCGCGCCGCATCGGGGTGAACCGGGTTTGCGTCGAGCTTGAAGATCTAGCCTTCTTCAATCTTAATCCAGCCGCGCATCAGTCGATCACCAAGCGCCTCACAGACCTTCGCCACCAGCGGAGCAAAGAGGTCGCGGAGGTTTCCGCAAGCCTGTCCGACGAGTTGATCGAGGCGGGGCTGGACGCGCGTGTTTTCGGACGCGAGAAGCGGCCCTATTCCATCTGGCGCAAGCTGGAAAAGAAAGGCGTCGGCTTTGAAGATATCGCGGATATCTACGCCTTCCGCATCCTGGTACAGGACCCGGCCGATTGTTACCGGGCGCTTGGGATCGTGCATCAGCGCTGGCGCTGCGTGCCGGAGCGTTTCCGCGACTACATTTCGGTTCCCAAGCCGAACAATTACCGGTCTCTGCACACCACCATCATCGGGCCCGGCAATCTTCGCGTCGAATTGCAGATTCGGACCGAAGACATGGAGCGCATCGCCGAAGACGGGGTTGCGGCGCACTGGCGCTATAAGGCGGGCAGTTACGCCTATGACCCCAAATCGGCCGAGGCGGCCGGCGGCGACCCTATGGAGCGCCTGCGCCCGCTGATGGAAATCCTCAATCATGGCGGCGATCCAGACGAATTTCTCGAGCATGCCAAGCTCGAGATGTTCGCAAACGAAGTTTACGCCTTCACGCCAAAGGGCGATCTGATCGCCCTGCCGGGCGGCGCCACGCCGCTCGATTTCGCCTATGCGGTTCACACCGAGATGGGTCACACGGCGATCGGGGCCAAGATCAACGGCCGCGAGCGCCCGTTGCGCACGCGTCTGTCCAACGGCGATGTGGTGCAAATCATCAAGGGCGGCGAGCGCCATCCGCCAGCGGGGTGGGAAGACCTTGTGATCACGGGCCGGGCTCGCGCCGCGATCCGGAGGCTGATCCGGTCTTCTGAAACTGAGGAATTCGTTCGCATTGGCAAGGTGATCGCCGAGCACGCCTTTATGCGCGAAGGCAAGGTGTTCCGCGAGGCCATGCTGGAGGATGGCCTTAAACGCCTCGAGCCCGATACGCCCGAAGACCTCTTCCTCGCGCTTGGCCGCGGGCACGTGACCTCGGGCGAGCTTCTTGAAGCGGTGTTCCCCGGCATGAAGGATGACCGCGAATTGCGGCCTCAAGACCGGGAGCGGATCGATGACGAGCGGGGCAGCCTTTATGTCCATGGCCGCGGCCTGACCCCTGGGGTCAGCCTGCATTTCGCCAATTGTTGCTCGCCCATGCCCGGTGATCGCATTGTCGGCGTCGTTACGCCAGGCAAGGGCGTTCAGGTCCATGCCATTGATTGCGAAGTCCTCGCCGCCCTTGAGGACGACTCAAACCTGGAAAACTGGATCGATCTGAAATGGACGCCGGAAACCAAGAACGCCGTGTCGGTGGGCCGGGTCAATGCCACCGTGCGCAACGAGCCCGGCGTCCTGGCGGAAATGGCGGGCATTGTCGGCGAAGCCGGCGGGAATATCTCCGACGTGAAGACGCTCGAACGCACGCGGGACTTTTTCACCATGTCGTTTGATATCGAGGTGTTCGACGCACGCCATCTGGTCAATATCCTGGCGGCGCTGAAAACCAGCGACCGGGTCGTCAGCGCGGAGCGGACCCGCGCCATCGGCGAAGAGAACGCATAATCCAAAGCCTTAAGGGAAGTTTCAATGACGGTCGATGACGTCCTGGCCGAGTTCAAAGCCGCCGGTGCGCTGCTTGAAGGCCATTTCATTTTGTCCTCTGGTCTGCGCAGCCCGATCTTCCTTCAGAAAGCTCTAGTATTCCGCGATGGGGCGCGCACCGAGCGCTTGTGCAAGGCGCTGGCGGACAAGGTGACAGCCGACGGGCAGGGTCCGTTCACGGCCATCGTGTCGCCAGCGATGGGCGGCATTATCCCGGGCTATGAAACGGCCAAACAGCTGGGCTTGCCGTTTCTGTTCGTGGAACGCGAAGACGGTGAATTCGCCCTGCGCCGCGGCTTTGAACTGACGGCGGCCGACCGGGTGCTGGTTATTGAAGACATTGTGACGACCGGTTTGTCGTCACGCGAATGTATCGCCGCCATCGAGGCCACGGGCGCCAAGGTCGTCGCCGAGGGCTGTTTGGTGGACCGGTCGGGCGGCAAGGCGGATGTCGGGGTTCCGCTGACCGCGTTGGCGACCGTGAATTTCCCCGCTTATCCGGCCGATAAGCTGCCCGAAGACCTGGAGCGCATCCCAGCGATCAAACCGGGCAGTCGAGGATTGGCATAATGAGCGAGCGTTTGCGCCTAGGCCTGAACATCGATCACGTTGCAACCATTCGAAACGCCCGCGGCGGCGCGCATCCCGATCCGGCGCGAGCGGCGGCGATGGCGTTTGAAGCCGGCGCCGACGGGTTGACCATCCACTTGCGTGAAGACCGCCGGCATATCCGGGACGGGGATCTGGAGGCGATCCGGCTGGCGTCACCTCTGCCGATCAATCTGGAGATGGCGGCGACCGCGGAGATGTGCGCCATCGCCACAGCCTTCAAACCGCACGCCGCCTGCATCGTTCCGGAAAAGCGCGAGGAGCGCACCACAGAGGGCGGTCTAGACGTGGCCGGTCAGCACAATTTGATCGCGCCGATCGTCCGCGAGCTGGCGGAGGCGGGCTCACGCGTTTCGCTTTTCATCGAACCCGATCCGGTCCAGATCGCCGTTTCAGAAGTGCTCGGAGCACCGGTCGTGGAGCTGCACACCGGCAAGTATGCCGAGTTGTGGCTGGAAGGCGGAGAAGCCGCGGCGGCCGATGAGCTGGAGCGGCTGCGGGTTGCGGCGAAGGCGGCGCGCGATCGGGGATTGGAGCCCCATGCCGGGCACGGATTGACTTTCGACAATGTCAAACCCGTCGCCGCCATTGCCGAGATCGCCGAGCTGAATATCGGCCATTTCCTGATTGGCGAGGCCATTTTCACCGGCCTTCCCGCCGCGGTCCAACGCATGCGCAGCCTCATGGATGATGCGCGCAAGGAGCAGGCGGCGTGATTATCGGGATCGGCTCCGACATCATCGATATCCGGCGGATCGAGCGGACGGTCGAGCGTTTCGGGCAACGTTTCCTCAACCGGGTTTTCACCGACATTGAGCGTGAAAAGGCGGAGAGCCGCCGACGTCGCGTCGACACTTACGCCAAGCGCTTCGCCGCGAAGGAAGCCTGCGCGAAGGCGCTCGGCACCGGTATCTACCGCGGCGTCACCTGGCAGCAGATGGAAGTGGTCAATCTAAAGGGCGGCAAGCCGACCCTGCGTTTAAGCGGGGCCGCCGCCAAGCGGCTTGAGGAGCTGACGCCCTCCACATTGACGCCGCATATTCACGTGACTTTGACCGATGATCATCCCTGGGCCCAAGCCTTTGTGGTGATTGAAGCCGTAGAGCGTCACCTGATTTAGGTCATGAAGAAGACCGCCTCATCCGCTCGCCGCCGCCAATTGGTGCGGCGGCCGCGATCACAGCGCTTCTGGCTGTCGTTCAATCCCGAGCCGGCGTAAACAGGGCTTATGAGTGACCGCATCACCGCCTTTGAAGCCCGGATTGGGCGCCGATTTAAGGATCGCGCCTTGCTGGAGCGGGCTTTAACCCATGCCAGTCATGGCGACGGGCGTTCGCGCTCGGCGTCCAATGAGCGCCTGGAATTCCTGGGTGACCGGGTTTTGGGATTGATGGCGGCTGCCTGGCTGCATTCTGCGTTCTCCGGCCTGGACGAGGGCGGGCTTGCGCATCGTCTCAATGCCCTCGTCAACAAATCGGCGTGCGCTCGCGCGGCGCGGCGATGCGATCTTGGCGCCGCACTGCGCCTGTCGCCAGCTGAAGACCGGGTTGGCGGACGGGAAAAGGACTCCATCCTCGCTGACGCCTGTGAAGCGGTCATTGGCGCGCTGTATCTCGATGGCGGCTTGGTGGCGGCGCAAGCCTTCTTCGATCTGGTTTGGGCCGATGAGCTCTCCGGCCTGACAAAGCGGCCCAAAGACGCCAAGTCGGCGCTGCAGGAATGGGCGGCGTCAAAGGGTTTTGGCGCCCCGGTCTATGAGACCTTGGGCCGGGCGGGCCCGGATCACCGTCCGGTCTTTCAGGTCACGGTGAGCGTTGACAAGCTCGGCCAGGCGACGGGAGAGGGCGGGTCGAAACAATCCGCTCAACGCGCCGCCGCTGAAGCATTGCTAAAACAGGAGGCCGGTGATGACTGAACCGACCCGCGCCGGCTTCGCCGCCATAATCGGCGCGCCAAACGCCGGCAAATCCACGCTTGTAAACGCGCTTGTGGGCCGCAAGGTCTCCATCGTGACCCCAAAGGTGCAGACCACCCGGTTCCAGGTCCGCGGCGTCATGCTGCATGGCGCAGCCCAAGTGGTGCTGGTCGACACGCCCGGCGTGTTCGCGCCTCGCCGCCGGCTTGACCGCGCCATGGTCGCCGCCGCCTGGGAGGGCGCCACGGAGGCCGATGTCATCGTCCATGTGGTTGACGCCGCCGCTCAGCTGAGTCAGCAAACCCGTACGGTGGAAGACGTCGAACGGGTGATCCAGGGTCTCAAAACCCATGACCGCCAAGCCATCTTGGTCCTCAACAAGATCGACCTGATCAAGCGCGAAGACCTGCTGGCGATTTCCCAATCGCTGCACGAAACAGGCGTTTACAGCGACGTCTTCATGATTTCTGCGAGTACGGGCGATCATATCTCCGACTTGGCGGACGCCTTGGCGAAAGCGATGCCGGAAAGCCCCTGGCTTTATCCCGAAGACCAGATCGCGGACTTGTCCGAACGTCTGCTGGCTGCCGAAATCACCCGGGAAAAACTCTTCCTTCGGGTGCATGACGAGCTGCCCTACGGCCTGACGGTGGAGACGGAAAGCTGGAAGCCGATGAAGGATGGCTCGGTCCGGATCGAGCAGATCATTTATGTCGAGCGCGAAGGTCACAAGCCGATCATCCTGGGCAAGGGCGGGCGCACGGTGAAATGGGTCGGCGAAGCCGCGCGCAAGGAGTTGGAGACCGAGCTTGATCGGCGCGTGCACCTCTTCTTATTTGTGAAGGTCCGGCCCAATTGGGGTGAGGACCGCGCACGCTATTCGGCTATGGGTCTGGACTTCGACGTCTGATGGAGTGGAGCGGGCCAGGGCGGATCATCGCCGTGCGTCCCCACGGTGAAACCAGTGCTGTCGTTGAAGCGCTTACGCCCGATCATGGCCGCCATGCCGGCCTGGTGCGGGGCGGGCGCTCCCGGTCGATGCGGCCGGTGCT
Source organism: uncultured Oceanicaulis sp. (assembly GCA_964484345.1). Taxonomy (GTDB): domain Bacteria; phylum Pseudomonadota; class Alphaproteobacteria; order Caulobacterales; family Maricaulaceae; genus Oceanicaulis. The sequence continues at coordinate 6,793 of CAZAGE010000052.1, forward strand.
GCAGCCGGGTAACCGGGTCGTTCTGACCTGGCGGGCGCGCCTGGAAGACCATCTCGGCGCCTATCAGGTCGAGGCCGATGATTTGTCGGCCGGCCATTTGATGGAAGACCGTCTCGCGCTCTCGGGACTCAACGCGGCCTGCGCCATGGCCAGCTTGTGCTTGCCCGAACGCGAAAGCCATCCGGCCGTCTATGACGCCTTTGAGGTCTTGATTTCGGCGCTCGAAGACCCCGATCTTTGGCCGGCCATTTATGTCCGTTGGGAGGCGGGCTTGCTGGCCGATCTCGGTTATGGGCTGGACTTGAAAAAATGCGCGGCGACCGGCGTCCTAGACGATCTCATTTATGTCAGCCCGAAGTCAGGCCGGGCGGTCAGCGCGGACGCGGGCGAGCCCTATAAAGACCGCATGCTGGCGCTGCCCGCCTTCCTGCGCGGCGAGCCCGGGCTTGAACCCGGCGATGTTGAGGCAGGCCTGAAGCTGACGGCTTACTTCATCGAACGCCGCGTGCTCTGGCCGGCCGATCGCCGCTTGCCGGATGCGAGGGCGCGGATGATCGAGCGCCTGACGGAAGAGGGGCGGCTTTAAGGGGGTTCTTCCCGTCGCAAGTCTTTAGACTATCGAGGCGTCAGGAAGGCGTCGCACCCCGCAGGTTCGCTCGCGAACGCGATGGCCTTTCCTTCGCTATCAAGCGTGAACCGCAAGGTGCAGGAGACGTCCATCATCTCGCCTGAGGCGCTCCATTCCCGGCGATCTTCACAGTTCGTGTTCAGATCTTCAACGCCGGCCGCATAGCCAAGACGGTCGCAAAGCTTCAATTCGCGCTGAAGCCCGCTCCCAAGCGCAATGCGCGCCGGGTGAACGAAGACGATGCGTTCATCCCCTGGAGGGCCGTGCGGCGCTGGCGCCTTCGAGACCGGCGGGCCATAAGCATGAACCAGGGTCGCGGCGTCCGCGCCGATCATAGGGTCGCCTGGCGGTGGCAGCGCCGCACATCCAACGGCCGCCAAGACGAGCGCGCAAACGATCATGCGGGAGAGGCTCCGCATCATTCTTGTATCCCAAGCATCAAGTGCAGCCAAACGTTGCTCTTTACTGTAGCGGGTTGAATTTAAGGCGCCAGACTCAAGTGTTTTTGGGCGCAGGCGGCCATGACGCCGCGGTCGAGACGCGAAGGGGCCGCAGTTGGACGCCTGCCCCGTCAAAGACTAGCTGTGTAAAACCCTCACGCAGCCTCGCACAGCGACGGCGAGGCATGCCTATACTGACTGTTCAACGAATCACGAGGCGGCCATGGGCGAGCAGTTTACTGGCGACGGCGGACGGATCTTTGAGGAGCGGTTCGAGGACGCCTTGTCCTCGCGCTATCTCGCCTATGCTTTGTCGACCATCACGCAGCGGGCGCTGCCGGACGCGCGCGACGGCTTAAAGCCGGTGCACCGGCGCCTGCTCTACGCCATGCGGCTTTTAAAGCTCGACCCGGAATCCGCGTTTAAGAAATCGGCCCGCGTCGTCGGCGATGTGATCGGCCGTTTTCACCCCCATGGCGACCAGGCGGTTTATGAAGCCCTGGTGCGTCTGGCGCAGGACTTCGCCTCGCGCTATCCGCTGGTCGAGGGCCAGGGCAATTTCGGCAATGTGGACGGCGATGGCGCGGCGGCCATGCGATACACCGAAGCGCGCCTGACCGAGGCGGCGCGCCTGATCCTGGCGGACTATGACAATGGCGCGGTCGATTTTCGCGAAACCTATGACGGCGAAGATTCAGAACCGATCGTTCTGCCGGCCGCCTTCCCGAACTTGCTCGCGAACGGCTCTGCCGGCATCGCGGTCGGCATGGCGACGAATATTCCGCCGCACAACGCGGCTGAGCTGTGCGATGCGGCGCGCCATTTGATCAAGACGCCGGCGGCGCGCACGGAAACCCTGCTCAACTACATAGAAGGCCCGGACTTTCCGACGGGCGGCATCTGCGTGGAGCCACGCGAGTCCATTTTGGACGCCTATGAAACCGGGCGAGGGGGCTTCCGCCTGCGCGCGCGGTGGGAGAAGGAAGACCTGGGCCGCGGCCAGTGGCGCATCATCGTCACCGAAATCCCCTACCTGGTGCAGAAGGCCAAGCTGATCGAGCGCATCGCCGCGCAGATGGACGCCAAGAAGCTGCCGCTGCTCGGCGATGTGATGGATGAGAGCGCTGAGGATGTCCGCTTGGTGCTCGAGCCCAAGAGCCGCACCATTGATCCTGCCCTCTTGATGGAGTCGCTGTTCAAGGTGACGGATCTGGAGGTGCGCTTTGCGCTGAACCTCAACGTCCTCGACCCCTCCGGCGCGCCGCGCGTGGTGGGTTTGAAAGAAGCGCTGCAAATCTGGCTGGATCACCGCCGTGTGGTGGTCACGCGCCGCGCCGAAAAGCGCCTGGAGCAGGTGGAGGACCGGCTGGAAGTGCTCGCCGGTTATCTGATCGCTTATCTCAACATTGATGAGGTGATCCGGATCATCCGCTTTGAGGATCATCCCAAGGCCAAGCTGATCGAAACCTTCAAGCTGACCGAACGCCAGGCCGAAGCCATCCTCAATATGCGCCTGCGCGCCCTGCGCAAGCTGGAAGAGATGGAGATCAAGGGCGAAGAAGAGCGCCTGCAGGCGGAACGCGCTGCGCTCACCGATCTGATCGAAAACGAAGAGGTCCAGTGGAAGAAGGTTGACGCTGAAATCGTCGAGGTGAAAAAGACTTTCGGCAAAGACACCGCCCTGGGCGCGCGCCGCACCAGCTTCGCCGACGCCCCGGCGGCCGACCTGGCAGACGCCGTTGAAGAAGCGCTGATCGCCCGCGAGCCGATCACGGTGGTGCTCTCCAAAATGGGCTGGATCCGCGCGCTGAAAGGTCATGTCGATGACGTCACCGGCATCAAGCACAAGGATGGCGACGAGACCGCCTTTGCAGTGAAGGCTGAAACCACCGACAAGCTGATGTTGTTCGCCACTGACGGCCGGGTGTTCACTTTGGACGCCGCGAAGCTGCCGGGCGGTCGCGGCTTTGGCGAACCGGTGCGTTTGATGATCGATTTGGATGAGGCGGCCGATCCCATCGCACTGATGAAGTTCGATGCGCAGCGCAAGCTCTTGCTCGCGCAAACCTCCGGCCATGGCTTCGTCGTGGCGGAGAAAGAGCTGCCGGCGAGCAAGCGGGCGGGCCGCCAAGTGCTGAACGTTACAGCCGGCGAGAAGATGATCCAGGTTTTGCCCGCCGTTGGCGACCGGATCGCGGTGCTGGGCAAAAACAAGAAGCTGCTGATCTTCGCCCTCTCGGAAATTCCGGAGATGAGCCGGGGCAAGGGCGTGCGCCTGATGGGCGGCAAGGGCGGTGAAGTCGCCGACATCGCCGTTTTCCACGCCGCTGACGGGCTGGTCCGCATCGACCCCGCTGGCCGCCGTCATGAGATCGAGACTTGGAAGCTCTATGAAGCCAAGCGCGCCCAGGCGGGCCGGATGGCGCCGAAAGGCTTCTCCAATCTGAAATTCGACGCGCGCTAAGCCCGAACCCGTTGGCGCGGTGCACAATTCCCGTTATCACTAAAGGGTCTTGCGCCTCGGCGCCTGCTTATACCCGCTATTGGAGCCTTCGCCATGGAAATGCTGGTTGTTCTTGGTCTGATCGGGTTGGTCGGCCTGGTCATCGTGATGATCTACAACCGCCTGGTGGCCCTGCGCCAAACCACGCGGCAGGCCTGGGGCGATATCGATGTCCAGCTCAAACAGCGCCATGATCTGGTCCCGAACCTGGTGGAGACCGTGAAGGGCTATGCCAGCCACGAAAAAGAAACGCTGGAACGTGTGATCGCCGCGCGCCAGCAGGCGGTCGACGCCAACTCGACCAAGGAATTGGCCCAGGCGGAAAACATGCTCAGCGGCGCGCTGCGCCAGCTCTTTGCGCTGTCGGAAGCCTATCCGGATCTCAAAGCCAACCAGAATTTCCTGTCACTGCAGAACGAACTCGCGGACTTGGAAAACAAGATCGCGGCGGCCCGGCGCTTCTTCAACAATGCCGTTGCGGAATACAATACCGCGATCGAGCAATTCCCCGCCGTCGTGTTGGCCAATTCCTTCGGCTTTAAGAGCGAAGACTTCTTTGAAGTCGCCGCCAGCGAGCGCGCCAAAGTCGAAGCGGCGCCGAATGTAAGCTTCTAGGTTTAAAGGAAGGCGTCGCGATGACCCCGGCGGTCGGGCTTCGCACCCATATCTGGAATACTAACCTTAAGTCGGTCGTTTTACTGGCCGGCTTTCCGGTTTTGTTGCTGGGTCTGCTGTTCGCCGGAACGCTTTTCTTCATGGGCTATGGCGGCGGCGCGACCGGCGATGTGTCCGCGGATATGAGCCGCGCCTTCGATCAAACTCTCGCCGCCACGCCGTGGGCCGTGCTGGCGGCGGGCGTGTGGTTCGCCATCGCCTGGATGTTTCATCAGCAAATCATCGACGCTTCCGTCGGCGCCCGCGCCGTTACGCGGGAGGAGGAGCCGCACCTATGGAACCTCCTGGAGAATCTATGCATCTCCCGCGGCCTCGCCGTGCCGTCTTTGCGCGTCATCGAGAGCGAGGCGATGAATGCCTACGCGTCGGGGCTCTCGGAAAAGCGCGCCGCGGTGACGGTCACGCGCGGGCTGATGCGGGCGCTCAATGAGGATGAGTTGGAAGCCGTGCTCGCCCACGAGCTGACCCATATCCAGAACCGCGATGTGCGGCTGCTGGTGATCGCAGTCATTTTCGTGGGGATTATTTCCTTCACCGCTGAATTGATGGCGCGCGGCCTGTTTCGCGGGTCCTTGGTCCGCGCCGGCGGCGCGAGGCGGGGGCGGTCTGGGAATGCCGGCGTGCTGATCCTGGTGGCGGTCGCGGTGATCGCCATCGCCTGGGTTTTGGCCATGGTGATCCGCTTTTCCATGTCGCGCGCACGCGAATATATGGCAGACGCAGGGGCCGTTGAATTGACCAAGAATCCAGATGCGATGATCTCCGCGCTGCAGAAGATCTCCGGGCATGCCGACGTAGAAGAGGCGCCGCGCGAGCTGCGTCAGATGTTCCTGCACGATGACAAGACCGCGTTTGCGGGGATGTTCGCCACCCATCCCCCGATCGCCAAGCGGATTGAGGCGCTGCGGCGGTTTGCGGGTGGATCGAAGCCAGCAGGCTAGGCCGCTCCTCTTTGTGGATATTATTTAAATTGTAAGAAAAACGCGTTCATGGTTCCCAAAACAGGGGAGGCCGATATGGTTTTTGTTGTCGCCGCAACGCTCGCCTTAAGTGAACCAAGTCCCGCCTGGCCGCATCCGGTGATGCAAGACGCCCAGAGTGTGCTGAACCGGGTGCTTGGTCCTTATCGGGACCATCCTGCGGGCCCGGCGGTGTATGATTACAGGGTCTGTCACTTCTTCGACCACCGATACACCGGCGTGCTGATTCCCCAAGAAAAACGATCAGTCCGGCTGACCGCGTTTCAGGTTTGGGACATTGATACGGTGTCCCTTCACGAGCTGAGGCGTAACCCGTCGGACGACTTTATGATGGCGTACAGTGGGTTGCAGGAGGTCACATTTCTCAAGCGTTTCGATGAAATTGGCCTGGAACGCTGCGCTGACATGCTTGATCAATTCACTATGCCGTTTGAGGAGTATTTGGAGTGGACGGACACAAACCGGACCCTGGGGCTTCAATCTGATCCGTTTTCGTCGGGGTGAATTGAAAGGCGGTTCTGATGTCCATCGCAGTATCAATCGTAGTTTCCACACTGACGTTGAATCCAGACATACCTCAAGACTTGATGCCGACGTGGAATGACGCGGAAATCGTCGTCGATCGGGTCTTGGCGCCGTACCGCGATCATCCGGCGGGATCGGTGGTTTTCGATTACCATGTCTGCCGCTCGCTCTATCTGCGCTGAGCTGGGTGGCGTATAACGCTCTGCTCGACGAGCGCAGCGCCGCCGACTAATCGCTGTCAGGCTCGGTGGACGTCTCCGGCGATTGATCGTTCACGGCATCCGCCAAGAGCGGCGCATAAGTTTGCGCGTACAGATACCAAACCGACGCAAATAGCGCCGCGATCACCGGGCCGAGGATAATCCCGATGGGGCCAAAAAGTGTGAGGCCGCCCAGGGTCGAGATCAGCACCATGAGATCCGACAGCTTAGAGTCTTTGCCCACCAGGCTGGGGCGCAAAAGATTGTCGATCACGCTGATCACCAGGGCGCCCCAGGCCAGCAACAGACCGCCCTCAAGATACTGACCATTGGCGATTAGCCAGATGCCCGCCGGGCCCCACACGAGCGGCGGGCCGATACCGGGGATGATCGACAAGACGGCCGTGACGGTCGCCCAGAACGCGGCCCCGGGAACCCCGGCGAGCCACAGCGCGATGCCGGTCAGGCTGCCTTGAATGAGAGCGATCACAAAGGTGCCTTTCACCGTCGCGCGGATCGTCGACAGCGTGCGCTCGGCGAGCAATTCGCGGTCTTCTTCCGGCATCGGCAGCATCGCCAGGCCGCGACCGCCCAGACGGTCGCCTTGGGTCAAAAAGAAGAACAGGGCGAACAGCAGAACGATGAATTGGAGGAACAAGCCCAGCGTGCCGGTTGTCGCGGTGCGCAGCGCACCCACCGCGAACCCGCCGGCCGCGGACGCGAATTGGGCGAGCTGGCTGGTCACCTGTTCCTGATAGGGCGCGAGCGAGTCGCGGAAGGGCAGCCAGTCGGGCAGAGCCTCAATGCCGTCCGCGCGCAGCGCCGCGACTTGGTCTTGAACCCAGGGGATCAGGATGGCGCTGACGTCGACGGCTTGGTCGGCGACGATGGCGAGGATGATGGCGAGCGGGATCAAGATCAGGAAAACCGCCAGAATGAGCACCAAGGCGCCCGCGATATTCCGCCGTCCCCCGAGCCAGCGACTAAACTGGTTCTCCACCGGCATCAGGAAGAGGGCGAGCACCGCAGCCAGGAAGAGCGAGCTTAAAAAGCCGCGGATCATCCACAAAAAGACGACCGAAACCCCAAGCGCCAAGACCAGAATAAACAGGCGCTGCAGCGCGCGCCGGTCGGCGGAGAGGCTTTCAGGCGTCTCAGTCATAGAGCACTCCAGGCAACCAGGTCGCCAGCCACGGTAGCGCCACAACCGCGCCTATGGCCACCAGCTGGATGCCCACAAAGGGGGCCGCCCCGCGATAAATCGCGCCGGTGGTGAGTTCTGGCGGCGCCACGCCGCGCAGATAAAACAGCGCAAAGCCGAAGGGCGGGGTCAAAAAGCTGGTCTGCAGATTAAGCGCCATCAAAACGCCGAGCCAGACCGGGTCGACCCCCATCATCAACAGGATCGGGGCGACGATGGGCACCACCACGAAGGTGATCTCGATAAAATCAAGGAAGAAGCCCAACAGGAACATCACGATCATCACCACGGCGAGGGCGCCGAACACGCCGCCGGGGACCGCTTCGAGGGCCGCGCGCACGCTGTGATCACCGCCCAGTTCCCGGAACACCAGGGCGAACAGGCTGGCGCCGATCAGGATCACAAAGACCATGGCGGAGATTTGCGCGGTGGCCCGCATCACCGCGTCGAGCACGCCGGTGCGATAGAGCCGGATCAGCCCATAAACCCCGCCCAAAGCCGCAACAGCGGCGAGGCCATAGGCGAGCGTGAGCGCCAGCCCGGCTTCTCCGGTGCGTAAATCAACGACCAGAACCGAGCCAATCAGCGCCAATAGCGCCGCGGCGCCGGCGAAGACGATCCAGCGGCCCAAGGCCGGGTTCTCATCAGAGCCGGCGTTGCGGAAGCCGGCGAGCAAGGTCGCACCGACCGCGCCGACACCGGCGGCTTCGGTGGGGGTGGCGAGGCCTGAGAGAATGGATCCCAGCACCGCGATGATCAGAACCAGTGGCGGGGCGAGGGCGGCGATGATCTTGCCCCAATCCGCCTGTAGCTCATCCTTGGGGATAGCAGGCGAAGCGGCCGGCCGGAAGATCGCTGTGCCGATCTGGTAGAGGACGTAAACGCCCACCAGCATCAATCCGGGGATCAGCGCGCCGGCGAACAAATCCCCCACTGAGACGACGTCGGGTGAGAAGATACCCTGGGCTCGCTGGGCCTCGGCATAGGCGGAGCTGAGCTGGTCGCCGAGCAGCACCAAGACGATAGAGGGCGGAATAATCTGACCCAACGTGCCGGCTGCAGCAATGGATCCGGACGCCAGCGCCGGGTCATAGCCGCGCTTGAGCATGGTCGGCAGCGACAACAACCCCATCGTCACCACCGTGGCGCCGACAATGCCGGTGGACGCCGCCAGCAGCGCCCCGACGACGACAACTGAGATGCCTAAACCGCCGCGCAGCGTGCCGAACAGCGCGCCCATGGCCTCGAGCAGCTCCTCGGCGATGCGGGATTTCTCCAGCATCACACCCATGAAGACGAAGAGCGGCACGGCGACCAGGATGGATTTATCCATTTCCATGATGTTGCCGTAGATGCGCTGCGGGAAGGCGCGCAGATGCAGCGGATCAAACGCGTCCAGTGCGAGGCCTAGAAGCGCAAACGCCAAGCCGACCCCGGCGAGCGTGAACGCCACGGGAAAGCCCCGCAGCAGCGCCGCGAAGGCGGCGATGAACATCAAGAAGGGCAGAAGTTGCAGCAGGAGATCCATAAACGGCGCCTAGAGCTCGTGATCGCCGGCGTTGGCGCCGACCGGCGGCGCATCGCGGTTTGACAGGGTGAGGGCGGCGCGCGCGGCCATGGAAATCCCTTGCAGGATCATCATGACGGCGAAGACTGGGATGGCGGTTTTGAGCAGGAAGACCAGCGGCAAGCCGTCGCTTTCCCGCGACCGCTCCAAAATTCGCCAGGCGCCGCCGACATAGGTGCGCGAGGTCTCCAGGATCAGCCAGCTCATCGGGATCAGGGCGAGATAAATGCCCGCCAGATCGGTCCAGGCCCGGCCTTTTTCCGAGAGCTTGGAATAAAGGATATCCACCCGCACATGCCCGCCGGTGAGCAGCGCCGCAGCGCTCGTCAGGAGGAAGAGCAGGGAATGCAGATAGATCACGCTTTCCTGGAGCTTTGTCGAGGAAGCGCCGAAGACATAACGCTGAATGACGATGATGGCGGTGATCGCCACCAGCGCCAACGCCGCCCAACGCACCGCGTCAGCGATGGTCGTTGAGACGCCGTCAATCGTGAGCGCCGAGCGTTTCAAGCCGTCAGCCAACCAATCAGGCGTGCCTGCAAGCGCGCCCCAAATGGCGGCGAGCAGCGGGATCAGGATGAGCGGCGATAACGCCCAGCCCAGCCAGCCGAGCAGCCGGCCGGTCTGGCTCGCAATCCCGGACAGGTTTGCGCTCAGCCAGGCTCCCAAGGCGCCGCCGGTTGCTCCATCCAGCAAGAGGCCGCCGACCGATAGGGCGATCAGCAGCACAAGGAGAATATCGCCGGCGCGCATGGCTTAGCGTCCGAGCACCAGCTCGCGCTTTTGATAGTAGGGCGCTTCGGAGATATTCGCCCAGTCCCGGCCCAAACGGCGGGTGCGCAGATAGCTCTCATAGACCCGGCGGGTCAGCGGATCGGCGTTGGCGGTGTCCGCGACCACCTGCTCGGCGATGCGCCCGACTTCGGACCATATCTCATCGGAGAAGGCGCGCAGCTGGACGCCGTGCTCCTGGGTCAGAGCCGTGAGGGCGAGACCATTCTGATAGGTGAACTCTGCCAGAGACTGGTTGTTCGCCGCCCGGCAGGCCGCTCGGATGATCGCCTGGTGCTCCGTCGGCAGGCTTTCCCAGACGCCCAAATTCATGCCCAGCGCGAGCGCCGAACCCGGTTCATGGAAGCCAGGACCGTAATAGAAGGGCGCCTCGCGATAAAATCCGAAGGCGAGGTCATTCCACGGGCCCACCCATTCGGTTGCGTCGATGGCGCCGGACTGCAGCGAGGAATAAATCTCACCGCCCGACAGCGCGACCGCCGCGCCGCCCAGCTCGCGGATGATCGCGCCGCCCAGTCCTGGAATGCGCATGCGCAAGCCGCGGAAGTCTTCCAGCGCATTGACCTCGCGCTTAAACCAGCCTCCCATTTGATGGCCGGTATTGCCGGCCTGGAAGGCGATCAGATTGAACTGGCCGGCCAGCTCGTTCCACAGCTCCTGACCGCCGCCGAACTCCACCCACGCCATGATCTCCGCCGCCGTCATGCCCAGAGGCACGGCGCAGAAGAAATTGTAGGCGGGGGAGCGGCCCTGCCAGTAGTATTCTGCGGCGTGATACATGTCCGCGACGCCGTTGGAGACCGCGTCGAAGACTTCAAAGGCGCCGACGATTTCACCCGCCCCGTAAACCTCGACTTCCAGCTCGCCGCCGGACATCTCCTGAATGTATTGCGCGGTGCGTTCCGCCGCGGTGCCGAGTCCGGGAAAGCCGGTCGGCCAGGTGGTCACCATGCGAAGCGGCCGGGTTTGGCGGCGATTGACCGCCGGCGCGGCCGCGCCGGAGGGCTGGGCGCCTTCCTGGGAACAGGCTGAAGCGGCCCCCGCCGCGACGACACAGGCGCCCGACAGGAATGTGCGGCGATCCATGGTTTTACTCCCCATCTTGCGGCGCTCGCCAGCTTGATCGCTCGGCGCGCCCTTTTTGTTACGCTTGGCCGGATTGGGCGAAATCTTCAACCCGTTGCGCGTTATGGTCTAATCTGCGCCACCCGGAGGGCTCAAGTATTTCCAGCGGCTTATAGCGCGCTTTGTATTCCATTTTCGCGCTGCCTTGGACCCAGTAGCCCAGATACACAAAGGGAAGGCCAGCCAGTTTGGCGCGCGCCACATGATCCAAAATCATGTAAGCCCCAAAGCCTTGCTCTGCCTGATCAGGGTCGAAAAAGCTGTAAACCATGGAAAACCCGTCAGCGAGCCGGTCCACCAGGCCGGCGGCGACCAGTTCGCCGTCCGGCGTGCGGTATTCTGTGATTTCTGTGCGTTGCGCGCCGTCTTCGACCATGCCGGCATAGTCAAAGAAATCCATGCCGGCCATGTCTCCGTCGCCATGGCGCGCGTCGAGATAGCGGCTTAACAGGCCGTATTGCTCAGGTGTGGCCTCCGCCGGACAGCTTTCCCGGATCAGCGCTTGATTGCGTTTTAGGGTGCGCCGCTGGCTCTTGGACAGTACGAATTCGCTCACCGGAATACGGGCGGATTTGCAGGCCGAACAACGCTCGCACGCCGGGCGATAGAGAATCGACTGGGAGCGCCGAAACCCGGCATGGGTGAGCGTGTCGTTAAGGCCAGGACCATCGGCGAGATCGAGCTTGGTGAACACCTTGCGCTCCATGCGCCCCGGCAGGTACGGGCAGGGCGACGGCGCCGTCAAAAAGAAGGGCAATTGCTTGGCGGCGATCAACCGGGTCACGTCTGCTCCACTCCTTGGGACCGTTTCATCATCCTAGCTCGGCTGGGACGGGTGCGAAACCAAAAGCCAAACAGGCTGTAAAAGCCAGCCAGATCAACACTGAGAGCGGCCCCCCGGCACGTAAGAAGTGGACGAATCGATACTTGCCCGGGCCCATCACCAGAAGATTGGTCTGATACCCAATCGGGGTGGCGAAACAGGTGTTGGCCGCGAACAGCACGGTCAGCGCGAAGATATGCGGGTCCAGTCCCGCCTGGCTGGCGGCGCCTACGGCGATCGGCGTGAACAGGATGGCCGTGGCGTTATTCGACAGCACATTGGTCAACACCATCACGACAAGGAAGAGCGCAGACAGCAGCGCTACCGGCCCGAAGGGCGAAAAGACCTGAACCACGGACGCCGCGATGACATTGGCGCCGCCGGACGCATCCAGCGCTGCGCCCAGGGCGAAGGCGGACCCGATCAGCAGGAAGAGTTTTAAATCCACAGCCCGGGCGGCCTGGCGGACATTCAGACAGCCCGCCGCGACCATGGCGACGGCCCCGGTGACCGCAGAAACGACGATGGGCAAAAGCCCGGTCGCGGCCGTCACCACGACCGCCAATAGGATCAGCCGGGCCAAAGCGGCTTTGCGGATGTCGGGCAGGTCGCTGGTGGCCCACTCCATCAAAAGGACGTCACGGTCGGCCCGAAGGCGCGTCATCGCGTCGGCGGACCCGAACAGCAACAACACATCGCCCGCTTCCAAACGGATTTCGCCCAGGCGCGCGCGAACCATACGAGAGCGTCGTTGCACGCCGAGCAAGATTGCGCCCGCAGAGTGGCGAAATCCGATCTGACGCACGGTTCGACCGATCAGTCGGGAGCCGGGAGAGACCACCGCTTCAGTCAGCGCCAGACGCTCTCCGCGGGTTGGCGCGTCATTGGGGCCGGCCGAGCGGATGACCCCGCGAACAAATTCCGGCCGGCTGGACAATAACTCGGTGAGGCGTTTGCGGGTCGCCGCGACAATCACTTCGTCGCCTGGCCGCAGCTCGATATCGTCGAAGGGCGGTAAAAAGCTTTCGCCGCCCCGCTGGATCATCCGGACGGTGATGTCCTGCAGATCTGGGAACAACCCAGCCACGGGCTTCTGACCGGCAAGCGGGTGGTCGGGGTGGATCTCGATTTGCGCGATATACTGCTTGCCGACGCTTCCCGATGGGTCGCTGTCATCTTCCTCGTGCCGAGGCAACAGGCGTGGCATGACAAACAGGATGTAGACCAAACCGACCGCCGCCAAGATCGCGCCCGGCCAGAGCGGATCAAAAAATCCCAAGCCTTCGCCCGTGGCGTCGCGCAGCGCATCGGAGACCAGCAAGTTGGTGGACGAGCCGATCAGCGTGGTCATCCCCGCCAGGATGCAGACAAAGCTGAGCGGCATCATAAAGGCGGACGGCGCACCCTTCATGCGGGCCGCGATGGCGGCCAAGATTGGGATGAACATCACCACGACGGGCGTGTTGTTGATGAAGGCGGATACCACGAAGACGAGCGCAAAGAGCGACAAGATCGTCACTTTGGGGCGCACGTCGAACATTGCTAGAAGGGCCCGCGTCGGGCTTTCCAATGCACCGGTGTGGAATATCCCCTGACCCACGATCAGCAAAGCCATGATCGTGATCAGGGCGGGATTGGCGAAGCCGGACAGGATTTCCGCCGCGCCCGGATCGCCCTGACGCTGAAAAATGTGAAAGAACAAAAGCGTCGCGCAAATAATCGCGGCGGAAACCAGTTCCAAGGCGAACCGATCCCAGCAATAAAACACGATGGCGGCGCCGACGGCGATGAGCACCGTCCACATGCGCCAGTCCATCAATGCGATCAGCTGATCGTCCATCCGCCCCGCCAACGCTGCGCGCCGCTATCGGCGCCCGAAGCGGTGATGCTAGCGGGGAAATTGCGGACGGTGAAAGCGCGAAAATCGGTTCGGGCTGAGCTTTACAGGCGATGCCCCGGGGGAATGACCGGCGCTTCGCGAAGAAGCGTGATGGACAGGCGGCGATTGCCAGGCAGGTAGGGATCGTCCGGGAAAAGCGGTTCAGCCCCCGCCTTGCCGCGGACTTCCGCAATCCGGTGCTCGGGAATGCCGGTGTCCAACAAGACATTGAGCGCGGCGTTTGCGCGCGCCGATGACAGCTGCCAGTTCGACGGTCCGCCCTGCGGCGCCGGGCTGGCGTCGGTGTGGCCGGACATCGTGATCCGGTTCGGCAAGGTCTGTGCAATTTCACCGACGGCGCGCAGCAAGACGCGCGCGCGCTCATTGGGTTGGACCTGGCCCGGGGCGAACATGGGCCGGCCTTCTTCATCGATCAGCTGAATGCGCAGGCCTTCCGGCGTTTCTTCAATAATCACGTGGCGGGACAGCTCGGCGAGTTCCGGCATATCCATCAGCGCCTGGCGCAGGGATTGCTCGGCGCTTGCGAATTCTGCGGATTCCCGGCGCGCCAAGGCACTGGCGACCGCGTCAACGGTGACTTCCGGCTGGCTGCTTGACTGCTGGGTTTGATCGGTGTCTTCGACCCGTTCATTGGTGTCGGCCGGGGGCGGGGAGAGACGATCGACGATAGAAGCGGACCCCGAGCCGCGCGCCCCTTCACCAAAAGCCGTGCCGCCCAAGACACCGCCAGAGCCGGACGTCGACTGCGAAACGCTGGCCGGCGCGAAATAATCCGCGATGCCTTCACGCTGTTCGGGTTCGGTATTATTGATGAGCCACATCATCAAGAAGAAGGCCATCATCGCGGTCACGAAGTCCGCATAGGCCACTTTCCAGGCGCCGCCATGGTGTCCATGACCGCCGCCCTTCTTGACTTTCTTGATGACGATCGGTTGATCCGAGGCCATATCCA
>CAZAGE010000053.1:0-20809 GCA_964484345.1 uncultured Oceanicaulis sp.
AGGGCTTTAAGAACGACACCCAGGTCATGATCACCGTGCTGAGCCACGACCTGGAGAACGATCCCGACATTGTCGGCATGGTCGGCGCCTCCGCGGCCCTGTGCCTGTCCGGCCTGCCCTTCCTGGGCCCGATCGGCGCGGCGCGCGTCGGCTATAAGGACGGCGAGTATGTCATCAACCCGGCCGTCGACCAGATGGACGAGATGGATCTCGACCTCGTCGTGGCCGGCACCGCCGACGCGGTGATGATGGTGGAATCGGAAGCCAAAGAACTCTCCGAAGAGGTCATGCTCGGCGCCGTGATGGCCGGCCATGAGGCCTTCCAGCCGGTGATCGACATGATCATCCGCCTGGCCGAAAAAGCCGCGAAAGAGCCGTGGGACTTCGTCCCGGAAGACAATTCCGAGATCGCCGCCAAGGTCACCGAGCTGGTCGGCGCGGACATCGCCGCAGCCTACACCATCACCAACAAGTCCGAGCGTCAGGCCGCTGTGGCGGACGCCAAAGCCAAAGCCGTTGAAGCCTTCGCCGCCACCGAAGAGAACCCGGACGGCGTAGAGCCGTCCGTGCTCAAGGACGTGCTCAAAGGCGTGGAAGCCAGCGTGGTTCGCGGCGGCATCATCAAGACCGGCAAGCGTATCGACGGCCGCGCGCTTGATGAAGTCCGCGACATCGTCTCGGAAGCCACCGTCCTGCCGCGCACCCACGGGTCGGCCGTGTTCACCCGCGGTGAAACCCAGGCGCTCGCCGTGGTCACGCTGGGCACCGGCGAAGACGAGCAGTTCATCGACGCCCTGACCGGCACCTATAAAGAGCGCTTCCTGCTGCACTATAACTTCCCGCCCTACTCGGTTGGTGAAACCAGCTTCCGCCTGGCGCCGGGCCGCCGCGAAATTGGCCACGGCAAGCTCGCCTGGCGCGCGCTGAACGCCGTGATGCCGGGTGCGGAAGAATTCCCCTACACCGTGCGTCTGGTCTCCGAGATCACCGAGTCCAACGGTTCGTCCTCCATGGCGACCGTGTGCGGCGGCGCGCTGGCGCTGATGGATGCGGGTGTTCCGATCACCCGTCCGGTCTCCGGCATCGCCATGGGCCTGATCAAGGATCCTGAAGGCGTGGCCGTTCTGTCTGACATCCTGGGTGACGAAGATCACCTCGGCGACATGGACTTCAAGGTGGCCGGCACCGAAGAAGGCATCACCTCGCTGCAGATGGACATCAAGATCGCCGGGATCACCAAGGACATCATGCAAACCGCCCTGGACCAAGCCAAAGGCGGGCGCATGCACATCCTGGGTGAGATGAACAAGGCGCTCGACTCTTCGCGCACCGGCCTCGCCGAGCACGCGCCGAAGATCGAGACCATGCAGATCCCGACCGACAAGATCCGCGATGTGATCGGCTCGGGCGGTAAGGTGATCCGCCAGATCGTCGAAGAGACGGGCGCGAAAGTGGACGTCAATGATGACGGCCTGATCAAGCTGTCCGCCGTCGACGCTGAGGCGATCAAGAAAGCCTATGACTGGATCCACTCTCTCACGGCCGAGCCGGAAGAGGGCGCGATCTATAAAGGCAAGGTCGTTAAAGTCGTCGATTTTGGCGCCTTCGTGAACTTCTTCGGTCCCAAGGACGGCCTGGTGCACGTCTCTCAGATGAAGAATGAGCGCGTGGGTCACCCCTCCGACGTGGTCTCTGAAGGCCAGGAGGTCTGGGTGAAGCTGTTGGGCTTCGACGATCGCGGCAAGGTCAAGCTGTCGATGAAAATCGTCGACCAGGAGACCGGCGAAGAGATCCAGAAGGAAGAAGCGGCGGACTAAGTCTGACGCTCATCCTGCAGGGCTGCGATGCTCTGCGTCGGAATAAACAAAGCCCCCGTCGGAGCAATCCGGCGGGGGTTTTTGTTTTAATACCTCAGCCCCCAAGGCAGGCAGCTTCTGTCGTCAGGTGGTTGAGGAACCACAAGACCGCGATGACGAAAAGCGACTCAAAAGACCTCTTCAGGATCTGCTCCAGGAAGTTGCTGACGCTGTCACCGGTCCGATGGCCAGCCAGAAAGCACAGCGCGGCTTGCTAGCGAAAATTGAACGATTAAACGCTCGCTGTCGTGGCCTCATGAGGAGTGTGCGTGTCTCCGCCCATGAAACTACCCCAGTAAAATAAACCCTAATAGATAAGAGACCAACATTACCAATGATGTTAACGCAATGAACCCCACGAGAAATTGCGTATTCAATGATTTAAATTTATCGACCGCCGGCACAGGTCGCCCCTTAACAAGGCTGGTGATTATCATCCCACCTGTAACCAAAGGTACTAAGTAACCACTTGGCCCCGTAAAGTACCCGAGTATTACAGAGGCTGTGATAACCAAGACGCACCAGAGCGCGAATTTTTTCTGTATAAAACTAGCCATCTGTAAAACACCTCTGATCTGTAGGAAACCCAGTGACCTTATCGCGCCCGAAACCTCCCAATTATACTGGGAGGTGTCGAGCACTACTTATCCTAATGTAGAATCGATCAAATTGTTAATCGCCCGTCAAGCGAAATCGGAGCCGTTCTTTGATACACCGTAAACGTATGTGACCGTGTGTAACTCCTGGTGGCGCGGTAGGCCTGGGGAGATGGCAGGAGGAGCATCGCCTGAACGATCTCCTACGCGAACTTAAAAGTGAGCGCGAGAGGAACTATGCCGAGCTCATCCCGCTCAATAATCGGTTTGACGGGTTGCTCGCCAGCCGGTCCCGCACACGTAATGAGATGCGTAAACTCGGCTGCTTCAATCCCTGACGCTTCCCTTACCGATCTTTCATAGTCACCGCCGCCCGCACCCCTTATCCTCTCCGGCAACGACAAACCGGGGAGGTCATATGTCGGTTTTCCATAAAGTTTCAGCAGGTTTCGCCGCCAGCGCGCTGGTCGCGGGCACGGCCCTCGCCCAAGACGGCTATCGTCTGCCGCCGCAAGACATCGTCGACATTGTCGACGCGCCGAACGCACCGGCGACGACGCTGTCGCCGGATAAGCGCCATCTGCTTCTTCTGCATCGCGAAAATCTGCCGCCGGTGTCCGAGCTGGCCCGCCCGATGGAGCGTCTGGCCGGCATGCGGCTGGACGCTGGGACCAATGGCCGTCATGGCCCGCGCTCAATCATCGGGCTCTCCGTGATCGATCTGGAGACCGGGGAGGAGCGCGAGATTGCGACGCCCGACGATGTCGGCCTGTCTGGCTTCACCTGGTCGCCGGACGGCTCCAAGGCCGCCTTCCTGGTCACCCGCGACGATACGATCAGCCTGTGGGTCGCCGACATGCGCCGCGCCCGGGCGCGCGAAGTGATCGCCTCGGGCGTCAACGCCGTCTTCGACGCCGTCGACTGGATGCCGGACAGCGAATATCTGCTGGTCAACACCGTGCCCGACGCGCGCGGCGATCAGCCCCAGCGGCCGCGTGTGCCCTCCGGGCCGGTGATCCAGGAGGCCTCAGGCATTGAAGCGCCGGTGCGCACCTATCAGGATTTGCTGGAAGACGAACATGACGCCGCGCTCTTCGCCTGGCTGGCGGAGACGCAGATCGTGCGCATCCGCCATGACGGCCGCCGCGCCCAAGATATCGGCGAGCCGGGCCTTTACTGGAATGTCGAGCCGGCGCCGGGCGGGGACTATATCCTGATCGGTGAGCTTGAAGCGCCGTTTTCTTACGATGTGCCATGGTCGCGCTTCGCGGACCGCACCTCGGTCTGGAGCATCGACGGCGAGCCGGTGGCGGAACTGGGCTTCCAGCCGATCGCGGACGATGTGCCGATCGGCGGCGTGGTCGACGGCCGGCGCAGCTTTGACTGGCAGGCCTCCCATCCCGCTCAGGTGATCTGGAGCGAAGCGCTCGACGGCGGCGATCCCCGCGTTGAAACCGATCAGCGCGACAGCGTCTGGGCTTTGGCGGCGCCGTTTGACGGCGAAGCCGTGGAGGTCGCCCGGTTTGAGGATCGCTATTTCGGGACCAGCTTCACCAGCGAGGGCCAGCTGGGCATGGCGGTCGAATATGACCGCGACACCCGCGTCCTGCGCCGCTGGGTCGTGGACTTCGCCAATCCGGGCGCCGAGCCGCGCCTGGCCGAAGAGCGCAATCTGCAAGACGCCTACGCCGATCCGGGCAATCCGCTGTCGACGGTCAATCAATATGGCCAGACGGTCGCGGCCGTGATCGACGGGTCTATGTATTACACGGGCACGGGCGCGACGCCGGAGGGCGACCGTCCCTTCCTGAACCGGGTCAGCTTTGAGAGTTTCGAAACCGAAGAGCTGTGGCGCAATTCCGGCGACAATTATGAGCGGGTCATCGACATCCTCGCCGAGGACGGGTCGGACTTCCTGACCTCCTATGAAGACCCGATCACGCCGCCGAATGTGCGCCGCCATGCGGGCGGCGAAGTCACTGCGGTGACCAACTTCGCCAACCCGCACCCTCAGCTCAATGAAATCAGCCGCGAGCTGGTGACTTATGAGCGCGAAGACGGCGTGCCGTTGTCGGCCACGGTCTACCTGCCCGCCGGCTATGACGCCGAGCGTGACGGCCCGCTGCCGCTGCTGGTCTGGGCCTATCCGCGCGAGTTCAACGACGCTCGCACGGCGGGTCAGGTGCGCGGCTCTCCCCACCGCTTCGCGCGTGTCGCCGGCACCAGCCCGCGCTTCATGGTGACCCAGGGTTATGCGCTGCTGGAGAACGCCACCATGCCGATCGTCGGCGATGATCCGGAAACGGTGAATGACACGTTCATCGAGCAGCTGGTGCTGTCGGCGGAAGCGGCCATCGACTTCTCTGTCGAGCGCGGCTTCAGCGATGGCGAGCGCACGGCGATCGCCGGTCACTCCTACGGCGCCTTCATGACCGCTCACCTTCTGGCGCAGAGCGATCTGTTCCGGGCGGGGATTGCGCGTTCCGGCGCGTATAACCGCACGCTCACCCCGTTCGGTTTCCAGGCGGAGCGCCGCACCTTCTGGGCCGCCCCGGAGGTGTATTTCGAGCTGTCGCCCTTCATGGCGGCCGATCAGATCGACGAGCCGATGCTGATGATCCACGGCCAGATCGACAATAATTCCGGCACCTTCCCGATGCAGTCCGAACGCATGTTCGCGGCTGTGAAGGGCAATGCCGGAACCGCGCGTCTGGTCATGCTGCCCTATGAAAGCCACGGCTATCGCGCCCGTGAGAGCGTGCTTCATGTGCTGGCTGAGTCGATCGAATGGCTCGACACTTATGTGAAGCCGGACGAGCAAGTCGTCCCGCATCGTGAGGACGAGATGGACGAGGCCGGCTCCGCCGAGGGCGACGCCGCCATCGACTAGGGCAAGCTCTAAGCTTGGTCAAAACAACCCCCGCCGGAGCGATCCGGCGGGGGTTTTTCTTGAATTCGAACGGGTTAAGCCGCCAGCTGCTCGCGATAGCGCCTTGAGCCGGGCACCGTGTCACCATCGCTGAGCGTGATGGAGACATCGCCTTCGCCGGTCGGTGCAACCTCTTTTATGCTCGCCCGGTTGACCAGCCAGGAGCGGTGGACGCGGACGGCGTCAACGCCGGCATCCTTCAGCTGGCGTTCCAGCTCGGCCAGCGTCAGGCGGGCGAGCTGCTTGCCGGTGGTGAGTTTGATCTCGATATAATTGCCGGCCGCCTTGGCGGTTTGAAATTCATCGGCGTCCACAAAAATCGTGCGCCCGCCGCATTTCAGGGTGAGGCGGTGCGTGGTTCGCGCTTCCTCCAGAGCGGCGTCGCGCTCCAGCTTGGTCATCTCCAGCTGGCGCACAAAATAGATCAACACCAGCGGCCCCAGATAGCCGGGCAAGAGCTTGCGGAACTCATAGATGTAGACCTGCACTGCACCGTCATCGAACAGGTTGTAGCTCTCATCAAAGAGGATCGGCCAAACCGTTCCCCGAAACAGCGCCATCCAGGCGATGACGAGCGTGCAGAATGTAATCGCGCCGGCGACATGGACCGGAAGCGCAATCTTCCAGCTCGTCGTACCCAGGGGGGCCCTGCGCTCCAGCGCATAGACCGCGAAGAAAAGCGGGATGGTCACAAGAGGGCTCGTGCCCTCCAAGACCCAGGGTTCGATCCAGGATTTGTCGACGCCCTCGATCTCCCAGCGGGTCAGGATCGAGCTGGCGCTGATGATCCAGATGCCGACACCGACAGCGGCATTCACCAAAAACGCCCACAGGCGCACGCGCCGCTCCGCCGCCTGCTCGCGTTCAAAAGGGGTAGTGGTCATGGGGCGATTTTCGCGTGAGCCTCGACTTCCATCAAGCCGGGCCTGCCACCGGTCATCCCCGCTCGCCGCCGCTTGGCCCTTCTGTGCAGGATTTCATCCCACCGGGCCGCTTCGCATCCCCTCTTCGTGGCGGGGCGCAGAGCGGGTGGGCCAGAAGGGTGAGGCATAAAGGAGACCTCCCCATGACGATGCAAGACGTCCAACCAGCTTCCCCAACCCGCCGCTATGATCTTGATTGGCTCCGCATAATCGCCTTTGGCCTGCTCATCCTCTACCACGTGGGCATGTTCTACGTGCCCTGGGGTTGGCACGTGAAAAGCGTCCATGCCGGCGAAGGCGCGGAGCCGCTGATGATGCTGCTCAACCCGTGGCGCTTGTCGCTGCTCTTCTTCATCTCTGGCGTCGCCTTCGCCTATCTCTATGACAAGCTCGGCGGCTGGCGGTTCGCCCGCGAGCGCGCGCTGCGGCTCTTGCCGGTGATCATTTTCGGCATGCTCGTGGTGGTGATGCCGCAGACCTATTTCCAACTGCGCGAAATGGGTGAGATCGAGCCGGGAGTTCTGGCCTTCTGGCCGCAATACATCACTGGGTGGGAGATCGCCGGCATTACGGTGCCGACCTGGAACCATCTTTGGTACGTCGTTTATCTCTTCGTTTATGCGATGATCCTCGCCCCGCTGATGCTGGTGCTCAAGCCGATCGGCAAGGGGCCGGGCGCCTGGCTGGGCAAGGTGTGGGACAGCCGGTTCGGCCCGCTCTGGCTGATCGTCCTGCCTTTCGTGCCGCTGATGGTCTACCGCATCTTCCTCGTGCCCCATTGGGAGACCACCCATAATCTCACCAGCGACTGGGCCAATCACGCGATCAGCTTCACCTTCGTGCTCTACGGCGTGTTCGCCGCACGCAGCGAGCGGTTCTGGCAGGGAGTCGACCGGGCTTTGCCCTATGCGCTGGGGCTCGCGGTGGCGCTGGGCGCTGCGCTCACGCCGACCTGGATGAATTGGGACGCGCTCGCCGACCAACATGTGGCGATGTGGATCGCCCGCGCCGGCCGCGTGCTCTACGCCTGGGTGGTGATCCTGACCCTTCTGGGTCTCGCGCGGCGCTATTTGACCGGCGACGGCCCAGTGCGCCGCTATCTCACCGAGGCGATCTTCCCCGTCTATATCCTGCACCAGACGATCACGGTGTCGGCGGGCTATGCGCTGACCCGGATGGGCTTTGACGTTTGGACCGAGTTCGTTCTGGTGGTGCTCGCCACCGCCGTGGGGTCTTTCCTGGGCTTTGAGCTGATCCGCCGGATCAAACCGCTCCGCCCGGTCTTCGGTTTGAAGTGGAACGGGCAACGCAAAGCCCCCGCCGCGAAAACAGCGAGGGCTTAGAAACCCCTCTCTGAAATCCCGGACAAGCGTAGCGAAGATCCGGGCCCTCCTTAGGGAATAGGCGCTTTGGTCGGATAAAGGCCCCGGCTCTTATGGCTTCGCCTTGGGCCGGGGTTTCAATCCCTACTCCTCGATGTCCGGCACGGCGACGGCGTGGAAGCCGGCGTCCACATGTAGAACTTCGCCAGTGCAGGACTTGCCCAGGTCGGACAAAAGGTAGAGGGCCGAGCCCGCCACGCCTTCCATGGTGGTGTCTTCTTTGAGCATCGACCAGTCCTTGCCGGTCTTCATCAGCGTGCGGCCGCCGGAAATGCCCGCCATGGCGAGAGTCCGCATCGGACCGGCCGAGATCGCGTTGACGCGAATGCCCTGGGGTCCCAGATCGCGGGCGATATAGCGGGTGGAGGCTTCCAGCGCCGCTTTGGCGACGCCCATGACGTTGTAATTCGGCACGACGCGTTCCGAGCCCAGATAGGTCAGGGAGACCATGGCCCCGCCGCCGTCTTCCTTGCTCGGCATGATTTCGCTGGCGCGCCGCGCCGCGTCGACGAAGGAGAAGGCGGAGATGTCCATGGCGCGCTGAAAGCCCAGGCGCGTGGTGTTGTGGGTGAAGCTGCCCACCAGCTCGTCCTTGCCGGCGAACGCGATGGCGTGGACCAGGAAGTCGAGCTGACCCCACTTCTCTTTCAGCGCCGCGAAGCAGGCGTCCATGCTCTCATCATTGGTGACGTCGGCCGTGACCATGAAGGGCTCCTCGCCCAAGCTTTCCACCAGCGGACGCACGCGCTTTTCCAGCGCTTCGTCCTGATAGGAGAAGGCGAGCTCGGCGCCTTGGGCGTGCAGCTGACGGGCGATGCCCCAGGCGATCGAATTTTTATTCGCCACGCCCATGACCAGCCCGCGCTTGCCCTTCATCAATGTGCCGGTCGGAAATTCGCTGTCGGCCATCCTCGTCTCCCTTTGATGGTCGTATCTCAAGGTAATGCGTTAACCGCACAAACCGTTTCGACCTGACGCAATAGCGCAGGCGCGCCAAGCCGTCGAGCATCGCGGAGATGTGACCGCACCTGCGGCCATTTGCGTTTGGCGAAGCGGCGCGGCGCATGGCAAGGTCCGCCACCTGTGGGGAGGGGCGCGCGCCGAGCGCAGCTCAGCGTTTAGACTAAAACAGTGCGAGAGACACATCAATGAAACGACAGCCGCTGCCGCGGTCACTGGCTATCCCGAAACGCTGGTCCAATCTCGACTGGCCCAGCGTTTTCGCCGCCATTCTTTATCCCGCTTTGGGCGTGATCGGTCTGGTGACCGCCGTCGTGCTCGGTCTGGCTTTGGACGGGCTGACCATCCAGTGGTGGTATGGCCTGGCCGCTCTATTCGCAGGCGCCGTTACGCTGGTGATCTGCAATCTAGGCATCGGCGTTCTGCACCGCCTATGGCACCACAAAGCTGGCGAGCTGTGGGGCCCGGCCAAGGTGATCACAGCGCTGAACTGCGTGGTGGCCATGCAGGGCAAGCTGAAAGACTGGGTGAATTATCACAGCCAGCATCATCGCCTGTCCGACAAGCCGGGCGATCCGCACAATCCGGCTGAAGGCAAGCTGTGGGCGTGGGTCGGTTGGCTGTTGTTCCGCGACGAAAACGACATGCAGCGCCCGCTGGCGCTGTGGCTGCGCGACAGCAAGACGGTGCGGATTTTCGACCAGCACTACAACACCATCACCTTGCTGGTGCATCTGGCGCTGCCGGCGCTGATCTATCTTATCGTCTGGCTGACCGGCGGATCGCTGATCCTGACCTTGATGCTGCACGCCTCCGCGGTGATCGCGCGCGGGGTTCAGTTCCACGCCACCATTTTGGGCGTGAATGTCTTCGGGCATCTCAGGACGCCGCTCTGGTTCGACTATGTTCTGGCCATGCTGACCGGCGGTGAGGCCTTCCACGACCATCACCATGACGAGCCGTCGAGCGCGCTGCACCTGCCGCGGCGCGGCGTCATCAACCGGCTGGTGGACTATAACGGCACTGCGATCCTGATCTTCGAGAAGCTGCGCTGGGCCCGTGATCTGAAGATCGCCGATCAGTTCCAGGCCCAACCGGTGATCGCCCAGCGCTAGGGCGTTTACTCGGCCTTAACGGCGTTCCGGCCGACGGGCTTTGCCCTGGCGCTTAAGCATGTCAGCGTCTTTCCGTATGGGAGGCGTCCACCATGTCTGCGCGTTGCGTCAGCGTCTTATTTGTTTGCACCGGGAATATCTGCCGCTCGCCCTTGGCTGAAGCTGTCGCGCACGCCAAGTCGGACGCGCTGGGCAAATCCCTTCTTGTCGACAGCGCTGGAACCGGCGATTGGCATGTGGGCGAGCGCCCGGACCCGCGCTCCATCGCCGTTGGACAAGCGCGCGGTTACGACCTTACTGGCCAGTCGGCCCGGATGGTGGAAGACGAAGACTTTCGCCGCTTTGACTACTTGGTGGCCATGGATACCGGCCATCAACGCTGGCTGATGTCGCGCCGCGCCGCCTTGCGCGAGCCGGAGCGCTCGATCACCCGATTGATGGACTGGTCAGTGGGCCTGGCGGGACGCGATGTCCCCGACCCCTATTATGGCGATGAAGCCGATTTTGAAGCCGTGCTCGATCTGGTCGAGCGCGGGGTCGAGGGCCTCGTCGCGCGGGTTTGATAAGGCCTGAAATCCCGGACGAGCGATGCGAAGATCCGGGACCACTGTCAGAACCTGGCGCTTAACGCGAATGGAGGCCCCGGCTCTACGGCTCCGCCTTGGCCGGGGTTTCATGCTGCATCACCCCGGCGTGGTCTGAACCGCCTGCTCGCGATCCAGGGCCAACGCCTCGCCGGCGAGATAGAGCGAGCCGCAAATCACAATGCGCGGCCGCTCATAATCCTCCAGCGCATCATGCACCGCCTCGATCAGGCCGGCGGCAGTTTGCGCGGGGATGTCCACACGCCGCGCCGCGTCGGCCAGCGCCTGCGGCGCCTGTGCGCCTTCGCGACCGCCGCCGAAACGGATCGCGATCACGCGGGCGGCGAGGCCGGTGAAGTATTGCAGATAGGCGGCCGCATCCTTGTTCACCGAGAACCCGGCGATCAGCACCAGGGGACGATCTCCTGCGCCGCTCATCTGGCCCAGGCTGGCCGCCAACGCTTCGCCCGCCGCCGGATTATGCCCGCCATCCAGCCATAGCTCCGCGCCTTTGGCCTGGGCGATATCGGCGAGCACGCCGCGCTTCAAGCGCTGCAGCCGGGCGGGCCATTGAGCGGTCTTTACCCCTTCGCGCACCGCGTCATGGCCATAGCCGCAAGCGCGGGCCGCCGCGATGGCGACGCCGGCGTTGACGATTTGATGGGGGCCTTGCAGCGCGGGCGCTGGCAGATCCCATAACAGCTCGTCTTCCTCGTAGACCAGGCGATCGCGTTCCGGATAGGCGCGAAACTGCTCACCCCAGGCCGTTATCGGCGCCCCCAGGCGCTGCGCCGCCGCCTCAATGACGCCGCGCGCCGCTTCGCGCTGGGGTCCCAGGATCAGGGGCGCGCCCGGTTTGATGATGCCGGCCTTCTCGCCGGCGATCTGTTCCACCGTGTCGCCCAGAAAGCTTTGGTGATCGAGGCTGACCGGCGTGATCACCGTGCATTGCGGCGCATCGAGCACATTGGTGGCGTCGAGGCGTCCCCCCAACCCGGTTTCCAGGATCAGGCGATCGGCAGGGGTCTCTGCAAATAGTACGAAGGCGGCCGCCGTGGTCGCTTCGAAGAAGGACAGCGGTGCATCGCCATTGGCCGCCTCAACGCGGTCAAAGGCGGCTTTCAGGCGCGTGTCGTCGACAATCTCGCCGGCCAGCCGGATGCGCTCGTTAAAGCGCACCAAGTGAGGGGAGGAATAGACGTGAACGCTCTCGCCGGCGGCCTCGGCGATCGCCCGCAGAAAAGCGGCGGTGGAGCCTTTGCCGTTGGTGCCGGCCAGATGAATGGTCGGCGGCAGGCTATCCTGCGGCCGTCCGAGCTTTTCCAGCAACGCTTCGATCCGGTCGAGCGACAAATCAATGGATTTGGGGTGCAGGCGCGCCAGGCGCTCCAGCGCTGCGTCGATGGTTTCGGGGCTGGACATGGCGTCCTAGCCCTCGACCGGCTCCGTCGTCGCCGGAGCATTGGCGCCCGGGGCGGGACGCTTCATCAGGATGCGCATCAGATTGCCCAGAGTTTCCGGCAAGTCGCGGCGGTGAACCACTTTATCGACCATGCCTTTTTCCAGTAGGTATTCAGAGCGCTGGAAGCCTTCAGGCAGTTTTTCGCGGATCGTTTGTTCGATCACGCGCGGCCCTGCAAAACCGATCAGCGCGCCCGGCTCGGCCAGGTGCACATCGCCCAGCATGGCGTAGCTGGCGGTCACGCCGCCCGTGGTCGGGTCGGTCAGGACGACGATGTAGGGAAGGCCGGCGTCTTTGAGCAGCTGAATGCCCAGCGTGGTGCGCGGCATCTGCATCAGCGACAGCGCGCCTTCCTGCATGCGCGCGCCGCCCGCCGCCGTGAAAGCCACCAGAGGCGTGCGCTTTTCCAGCGCCACGTCGCAGGCCTTGATGAAGGCTTCGCCCGCGCCCATCCCCAGCGAGCCGCCCATGAAGGCGAAATCCTGAACGATGACGGTGGTTTCAAGGCCCTTGATCGAACCGGTCGCGATCGCCATCGCGTCTTCGCGATTGGTCTTCTTGCGCGCCGCGGCGATGCGGGAGGTGTAGGGCTTGTCGTCTTTGAATTTCAGCGGATCTTTCGCCACTTCGGGAAGGTCCGTGGTCGTCCAGCTGGAATCAAAGAGATATTTGAAGCGCAGATCCGGGCCGATGCGCATGTGATGGCCGGCTGGTGTGACATGCAGGCCCGCTTCCAGGTCCTTGTTAAAGACCATCTCGCCTGAGATCGGGCATTTGACCCAGAGGTTTTCCGGCGTATCGCGCTTTTCAAACATGCGCTGCACGCCAGGCGGGGTCAGTCTTTGAAGCCAGCTCATTTCAAGCCTTCTCTCTTTTTCTCAGTCGCGCGCAGTATGGGTCGCGTCAGCTAAAGCGCCCGCCAGACCAAGCGCGGCATCTACCCCATCTTGGTCGAGCGCGTCCACAATCGCCGAGCCGACCACAACCGCGTCAGCCACCTTGGCGATCTCAGCGGCCCGCTCTGCAGTTTTCACACCAAAGCCCACCGCCACCGGCAAACCGGAGGCTTTACGCACGCGCGACACCGCCTCGGCGATGTCGCCGGTCGCGCCGGACTTGGCCCCGGTCACCCCGGTCGTGGAGACGTAATACACAAAACCCGACGCATGCGTCACCACTTGCGGCAGGCGGGCGTCCGAGGTCGTCGGCGCCGCCAGGCGCACGAAGCTGAGGCCGTGCGTCTCCAGCGCGCCGCGCAAGCCCGCATCCTCTTCTGGCGGGATGTCGACGCAAATCAGACCGTCCGCGCCCGCGTCGGCCATCGCGGCGGCGGCTTCGTCATAGCCGAAGGCATGGAAGGGGTTGGCGTAGCCCATCAGCACGATCGGCGTGTCGGCATGGGTTTCGCGGAAGCGGCGCACCAGATCGAGCACGCCCTTGAGCGTCATGCCGCCGTCCAGCGCCCGGATCGCCGCGCGCTGAATGGTCGGCCCGTCGGCCATGGGGTCGGTGAACGGCACGCCCAGCTCAATCACGTCCGCGCCCTTGTCGGCGAGGCCGCGCAGGGTGGAGAGCGTCGTTTCCGCATCGGGATCGCCCGCCATCACATAGGCGATGAAACCGGCGCGGTTATCAGAAGCGAGGCGGGTGAAGGTCGGGGTGAGGCGGGTCATTTAAAGCTCCACCCCCAGCGCGCCGGCGACGGAGAAGACGTCTTTATCGCCGCGGCCGCACATATTCATCAGGATCGTCCCCTCCTGGCCCAGCTCCTTGGCGAGATCGCGGACGCGGGCGAGGGCGTGGGCGGGCTCGAGCGCCGGGATGATGCCTTCCAGCTTGGAGCAGAGCTGGAACATCTCCAGCGCTTCTTCATCGGTCGCCGAGCGGTATTCCGCGCGGCCCATATCGTGAAGGAAGGCGTGCTCCGGCCCGATGCCGGGATAGTCCAGGCCCGCCGAGATGGAGTGGCCTTCGGTGATCTGGCCGTCGTCGTCCTGGAGGAGATAGGTCTTGTTGCCGTGCAAAATGCCCGGCTTGCCGCCATTGAGGCTGGCGGCATGGTCGGGCGTATCCAGGCCTTTGCCGGCGGCTTCCACGCCGATCAAGCGCACGCTTTCATCTTCCAGGAAGGGGTGGAACAGGCCCATGGCGTTGGATCCGCCGCCGATGCAGGCCACGGCGACATCCGGCAGCTTGCCGATCCGCTCGAGCATTTGTTCGCGCGCTTCGCGGCCGATCACGCTTTGAAAATCGCGCACCATCATCGGATAGGGGTGGGGCCCGGCCACCGTGCCGATGACGTAGAAGGTCTCATCAGGATAAGTCACCCAGTCGCGCAGCGCCTCATTCATGGCGTCCTTCAGCGTGCCGCGCCCGGAGGTGACCGCGTGGACCTCCGCGCCCAACAGCTTCATGCGGAAGACGTTGGGTTTTTGGCGCTCCACATCGGTGGCGCCCATGAACACCTCGCAGGGCAGGCCGAAGCGCGCCGCCACCGTCGCCGTCGCCACGCCATGTTGGCCGGCGCCGGTTTCCGCGATGATGCGGGTCTTGCCCATGCGCTTGGCCAAGAGGACCTGGCCCAGGCAGTTATTGATCTTGTGTGCGCCGGTATGGTTGAGCTCGTCGCGCTTAAACCAGATCTGCGCGCCGCCGAATTCTTCGGTCAGACGCTCCGCGAAATAGAGCGGGCTCGGCCGGCCGACGAAATCCCGGCTGAACAGATCGAACTCGGCGATGAAGTCCGCGTCGGTCTTGTAACGCTCATAGGCTTCTTCCAGCGCCAAGATGTTCGGCATCAGGGTCTCGGCGACATAGCGTCCGCCAAATTCGCCGAAGCGGCCGGCGATGTCGGGAAACTGGGAAAAGGCGTTGGGCTGGGTCATGCGTTGGGTCCTGCTGGCCATCTCGCCGAAATAGGCGAAAGACACGCCTAACCATGCCCCGAAAGGCCTTCGGTTCAACCCTTACAGGGTCCGAACCGCAGCGATAAAAGCTTTGATTTTCTCAATATCCTTAACGCCGGGCGCGGATTCGACGCCAGAGACGACATCGACCCCCGGTGCTCCAGATTGCTGGATGGCGCCCGTGACCGTGTCCGGGGTCAATCCGCCGGCCAACAGCCAGGGCGCGCCCGGATCGAAATCCTTCAACAGGCTATAGTCCCAGGCTTCACCCAGACCGCCCGGCCGGTCGGCGTCTTTGGGCGGCTTGGCGTCGAAGACAAAGCCGTCGACATGACCGGCATAGGACGCAGCGGCGGCGAGATCATTCGCCGTGGAGACCCCCATCGCTTTCCACACGCCATGCTCGGCGTAGTGCCGGGCGTCCAGGCAGCGCGCCGGGCTCTCCCCGCCATGCAACTGGATGTAATCCGGGCGCATGTCGCGCAACACCAGGCCCAGCTGGGGCTCGCTGGGATCGACCAGCACAGCGACCGACTTCGCGGCGCCCTTGCGAGCGGCCAGCCGGCCCGCCTCGGCGGGGCTGACATGGCGCGGGCTTTTGGGAAAGATCACAAAGCCCAGATAGTCCGCCCCGCTCGCCACCGCGGCGTCGACGGCGGCGGCGTCATTCAGCCCGCAGATTTTGATCTTGGGGGTCATGGCCGCTGATGTAAGCCAGCGTGACGCTCAGGCCAAGCAACCTGATGTCAGGCGAACAGCTGTAGCAGCCCGCCGACATCGGGGGTCCCCGACGGGCCATAGCCGCCCAGCGTCGCGGCAGAGCGTCCGGAGACGGGTGGTGGGCCCATGCCCGATGATGCCCCATCCGGCGGCGCTTCACCGCGCGCTGCGGCGGCTGCGGCCTCGCGCTCCATCTCCATCTTCTCCGCCTGAGCTTGCTGCGCCGTTGCGTCGGCCTGGGCGGCGACGGCGCGGTCTTGACCCGAGGGTTCGGCGGGGGCGAGGGCGGCGCGCTTGACGATCTCCATCTTGGCGATGGTGGCGTCGGGATCGCCCTCCACGGGGGCTGTGTCGATCTGGACCTGGCCGCCGACGGCGTAGTTCTTTCCGTCTGGGCCTTGCTGATACTCGTAAGACGGCGCGCTGGCGTATTGTCCGCCGACGCGCTGGTGCGCCTCTTCGTGATTGCGCACTTCCTGATCGCGCTTCTTCAGCTCATCGACCTGTTTCTGCTCTTCTTTGGAGAGCGGCTCTCCCATGGCGTCGCGGGCGGTGGCGGAGAGATCGACCGTGTCGCGCTGGTTTGAAGCCTGGCTGCCGTCGCTCGTCGCACGGCTGGCTACTGGACGCACTTCGCCGGTCCCTGCCGCTTGCGCGGCGGGCCATTGAGCGAAGGGGGGAGGCGGAGCAATCAGCACCTAAGACACACTCTATCCAGCATTGCCGAACCAGAGTTTGTCTGGGGCGGGTTAAGAGGCTGGTAAGCTCTTGGGTTAACGCCTCAAGTCTCTGCGTGATCAGTTGGCCTGACCTGGGCTGACCTCGCGCAACTCCGCATCGCTGATGAACAGGGCGGACCCGCCGTCCAGATCGGCGACCAGGCTTTCCAGCTCACGCATCGCCTCATCGACCCGGTGCGGGTCAGGTTCGCGTGCAAAGCGCGGCCGCAAGGGACGGATCATCGTGTTGAAGCCCTCAAAGCGCTGCTCGGGGACCCAGTTCACAAGGAAGCCGTCATATTCGATGCGGCCATAGATGATGGGTTCGCCCGCCGGTCCTGTGCGATCCGTCTCAAGGGCGACGCGCCTGACGCTATTCAGGGCCTCAATCCGCCCGACAACCTCGTCGATCCGCCGGCCGTCATAATTGAGCAACAAGGCCGGCTGATGGGCGGAGGGAAGGGGCCTAAGGACCGAGCGCGCTGCGTCAGGACCAAAATACGCCAGCGCGACGACGACTGCGCCCAGGATCACAAATCTGGTGCGAGTGAACACGGCGTCGTCTCAAGTGGTTTGGAGGCTGGCGGTCAGGCCGCTGAAGCAAGCCGGTCAGCCCTTGCCGTCGACCCGCTCGCGCAATTCCTTGCCGGTTTTGAAGAAGGGCACATGCTTTTCTTTCACGGCCACCGGTTCACCGGTGCGCGGGTTGCGGCCCTGGCGGGGCGGACGGTTGCGGACCGAAAAGGCGCCGAAGCCGCGCAGCTCCACCCGGTCGCCGCGTTCCAGCGCCTGGGTGATTTCTTCAAGCACGCAATTGACCACCCGCTCCAGGTCTTTCTGGTAAAGATGGGGATGGTCTTCCGCCAATTTTTCGATGAGCTCGGATTTGATCATGGCCGCACACCCTTAAGAGTTAACGCCCAAAACTTTGGGGCCCGATGACATCGTCGTCAATCAAAGAAACGCCTTCAGGGTAAAGAAAATCCCCCGGAGCGGCGGCCCCGGGGGATGATCGGCATTCGGATGAGACTAAAGGATAGGTTGCGCCCTACTCCTTGTCGCCATCCTGCTCTTTCAGAGCGGCGCCCAGGATATCGCCGAGCGACGCGCCGGAGTCCGACGAGCCGTACTGTTCGACCGCTTCTTTCTCCTCGGCCACTTCCAGCGCCTTGATGGAGACGGAGATGCGGCGCGAGGCTTTGTCGATATTGGTGACGCGCGCGTCGACCTTGTCGCCGACGGCGAAACGTTCCGGACGCTGCTCGGCGCGATCACGCGACAGGTCTGACTTGCGGATGAAGGCTTTAACCAAGCCGTCTGCGCCGACCGAGACTTCGATGCCGCCCGAGGTCACTTCGGTGACGGTGCAGGTCACGGTCTCGCCGCGCTTGAAGCCGCCCTCGTCCATCGGATCGCCGCCCAGCTGCTTGACGCCCAGGGAGACGCGTTCCTTCTCGACATCGACGTCGAGGACCTTGGCGCGAACCACGTCGCCCTTCTTATAGTCCTGGATCGCCTCTTCGCCGGAGCGGTCCCAATCCAGGTCGGACAGGTGGACCATGCCGTCAATGTCTTCATCAACGCCGATGAACAGGCCGAACTCGGTGATGTTTTTGACTTCACCTTCGACTTCCGCGCCGACCGGGTGGGCTTCAGCAAACAGCTCCCACGGATTGCGCTGGGTCTGCTTGATGCCGAGCGAGACGCGGCGCTTTTCCGGATCGACGTCGAGGACCATCACGTCCACTTCCTGAGAGGTGGAGACGATTTTGCCCGGGTGGACGTTTTTCTTGGTCCAGCTCATTTCGGAAACGTGGACCAGGCCTTCGACACCGGCTTCCAGCTCCACGAAGGCGCCGTATTCGGCGATATTGGTCACGCGGCCCTTGAAGGTCGCGCCGACCGGGTATTTCAGGCCGACGCCGTCCCACGGATCGGACTGCAGCTGCTTCATGCCGAGCGAGATGCGCTGGGTGTCTTTGTTGATCTTGACGATCTGAACCTGAACCGTCTGGCCGACTTCCACGACTTCGCTCGGGTGGCCAACGCGGCTCCAGCTCATGTCGGTGACGTGCAAGAGGCCGTCAATGCCGCCCAGATCCACGAAGGCGCCGTAATCGGTGATATTCTTGACCACGCCTTCACGCACTTCGCCCTCGGCCAGCTGACCGACGAGTTCAGCGCGCT
The DNA here is from genome assembly GCA_964484345.1 of uncultured Oceanicaulis sp. GTDB lineage: Bacteria > Pseudomonadota > Alphaproteobacteria > Caulobacterales > Maricaulaceae > Oceanicaulis. Next base: position 18,340 of record CAZAGE010000053.1, read on the forward strand.
GCTCGGCGCGGGATTCTTCCAGAACGGCGCGGCGCGAAACCACGATATTGCCGCGCGGGCGGTCCATTTTCAGGATCGCGAAGGGCTGTTCCTTATTCATCAGCGGGGTGACGTCGCGCACCGGGCGGATATCGACCTGGGAGCCCGGCAGGAAGGCCGAGGCGCCGCCCAGATCCACGGTGAAGCCGCCTTTGACGCGGCCCACGATGGCGCCGTTGACCGGCTCTTTGCCTTCGAACTGGGTCTCCAGACGATCCCAGGCTTCTTCGCGGCGGGCTTTGTCGCGCGAAAGAACGGCTTCGCCGAGCGCGTTTTCGATACGCTCCAGGTAAACTTCAACGTCGTCACCCACGGACGGAGCTTCAGAGCCCGGGCCGGTGAACTCGCGCATGGCGATACGGCCTTCGGTCTTGAGACCGACGTCAATAACAATGGCGTCATTCTCGATGGCGGTGACGGTGCCTTTGACGACCGCGCCTTCCATCATGTCGCGGCCAGCCATGCTGGCTTCGAGCATCTGGGCGAAATCGTCGGTGGTCGGAGTTGAGGTTTCGGTTTGAGACATGGGTTGGAGGAGCTCCAGGAGGGATGAAATCGTTTCCGGCCGGCCGGTAATGTCCGGCGGACTTGCCGCTCGCTAGCGGCGAATAGATCCTTCTTGCTGCCGCGAGCAGCCGGATAACGCGTTACAAATGAACGCTCTAGGGCTTCAAGCAAACGACACGCCCGCTTCGAAGCCCCAGGATTTGTTGGGTGAGACGAGAGGGCGGGCCGGGATAGCTGCACAAAGCCAAAGCGCGTCCGGCGAAATGGATGATAAGGGCGCTGGCGAGCCAGCCCCTTGTTCAACCGCGCGCGTACCTACTCCATAAGCCCCCAAAGGGCAAGGCGGGACGGCGTTTTGAGAGTCAGTTCAAGTGCTTCGGTTCTGATCAGCCGATCACCGCGCCCAGCTGCGCCATATCGCTGAAGAAACCCGGATAGCTGGTCGAGATCATCGCGACGTCATCCACCGTCACCGCTTCCTTCGCGGCCAGGCCCATCACCAGGCCGCTCATGGCCAGGCGGTGGTCGTGGAGAGTCTCCACCACGCCGCCGCCGGGCACGCGGCCTGCGCCGCAGCCCTCAACGATGAGGTGATCCTCGCCCAGCTCCAGCGCCACGCCGTTGGCCTCGAGCAAAGCGGCAGACGCCGCCAGACGGTCGCTCTCCTTGGCGCGCAGCTCGGCGAGACCGCGCATCGCGGTGGGGCCTTCGGCGTTGGCGGCGATCACCGACAGAATGGGGTATTCGTCAATCATCGACGGCGCCCGCTCAGGCGGCACCTCCACGCCCTTTAGAGCGCTGGACTTTACATGAATGTCGACGAGGCTTTCTCCAGCGCGGTTGCCGGCCGGGCGCATGTCGATCTCCGCGCCCATGTCGATCAGCGTCTCATAAAGCCCGAACCGCGCGGGATTGGTCATCACGCCTTCGATGACGACATCGCTGTCTGGCGCAATCAAGGCGGCGGCGACCAAGAAGGCCGCCGAGCTGGGGTCGCCAGGAACCGTTAGATCGTGGGCCTTAAGAAGCGCGCCGCCTTTCACGCGGACAATCGCGCCAGGACCGTCCGGCTCGACCTGGAAGTCAGCGCCGTAAAGCGGTCCCATGGTTTCGGTGTGGGCGCGGGTCAGGCGCGGCTCGCGCACGATGGTTTCGCCTTCGGCGCCAAGGCCGGCAAGCAGAACAGCGCTTTTTACCTGGGCGGAGGCGATAGGCGGAGTGTAATCGATCGCTTGAAGCGTGCTGGAGCCGAACACCCGCGCTGGAAGGCGGCCGCCCTCGGCCGCCTCGCTTTTCACGCCCATCAAGGCCAGCGGGTCGAGCACCCGCGCCATCGGGCGGGAGGACAGGCTGGCGTCGCCGGTGAACTCCGCCTCCAGGTCGAAGCGCGCCGCGGCGCCCATCAATAACCGCACGCCAGTCCCCGAATTGCCCAGATCCAGGGGTTCAGCCGGAGAGCGCCAGGGTGCGCCGGAGATCCGCCAAGCCCCATCGTCGCCGCGCGTCACGTCAGCGCCCAGCTGCGCCACGGCGCGCGCCGTGGCCAGCACATCGTCGCTCTCCAATAAACCTTCGACCCGGCTCTCACCGTCGGCTAACGCAGAAAAAATCACCGCGCGGTGGGAAATCGACTTGTCCGGCGCCGCGCGCAACCGGCCTTTCAAGCCCGTTGAAAATTTGGCGGTTCTCGGCCCGTTGGGGCGCGTGTTAGAAGAAGCGGCGTCTGAACGCATACGAGCTCCAAAGGTCTGGACGGCAAGATATCGGGATTCCGGTTTTGACAGCGCGCGGAGAACGTGGCAACTGGCGCGCCGCTTTGTATAAATCCGTCTTATTCCTAGAGGACGTCCCGCAATGCCCAAAGCCGACCTTGGCGTTAAGCGCGTTTGCCCGGAAACCGGTAAGAAATTCTACGATCTGAACA
>CAZAGE010000054.1:0-19728 GCA_964484345.1 uncultured Oceanicaulis sp.
CCTCCTTGCTCATCTCGCGCTCATAGGTGCCTTCGGGCATGTCGGCATGGGCCTGGCGCGAGGCGTTGCCCTCGACGCGCGACGAGTAAATCCATTTGCGGGACATGAGCGCCTCCTGCGTGCTGAACCTGTTTGAGCGGAATTTAGTTACATTTGTAACTAAATGGAAGCGCGCCGTCCGCCGAATTTTTGGTGCGAATGTGGCAGAGCCCGATACACTCGCCTCGCTGCAAGGAGGCCGCGATGAGCGACACGCCAAAACACCTCACCGCTGAAAACTGGAAGCGTGCCGGAATCAATCTGGGCGCCTTCCTCCTCGTCTTCGTCTTTGTCTGGGTCATCTTCGACAATCTCGCGCTCGCCCTGATCTTCGCGCTGATCTTCGCGGGCGGCGGGGAAGCCGCCCAGCGGGCGGCGAGTAAAAACACCAAGAAGGACGAGGCCGAAGCCCCAGACGAGGATTAAGTCGCCTCACGCACCGGCTGGCGCAGGATAATTTTGCGCTTTTCGGGCGCGACGCGGCTCCAGTCATCCAGATAGATTTCATGGTATCGGCCAGAAGGTTGAAGCCCCTGCTCCGGGAGAAATCGCGTGTACAGCTTTTCCAGCTTGGCCGGGATGTCCTCCTGTGTGCCGACATGCAGGATTTGCGCGCAACGCCCCTCGGTCAGAACTTCACGGCGCAGCGTCTCCGGCACGGCCTCCATACGCGATGTCGCCGACTGAACCGCCTCTTGAAAGACCGCCTCGTCCGCCCAGACCGGCAGGGTGACCAGCACCTGCCACTTCCAGTTTTCCTTCCGCCCGGCGGCGAGGTCGGCCATGTCGTCAGCCCAGTAGACCATCTCCAGCGGCGGCTCGACAAAGCGCTTGCCCAGGCGTTCGCGCGCTTCCCGGCGAATAGGATAGATCGCGGTGAAAAGCGCTTTGACAGCCTGTTCGGCCCCGTCGTCCGGAGTCCCCTCCCCATCAATGATCGCAAAGGGCAGCTCCGGCACATCGACCAGCGAAAAGCGATCCTGTGGGGGTTGGTAAAGCTCTTTGAGCTTGGCGCGATTTTCGATCAAATCCATTGCTTCACCCATCCATCATGGTTTCGTTTTCATGTAATCCAAGGTCTTGTTGATCCAGAGTTTTTCAGCCTCAAGCTGGCCTTCGGAGAAGTCGAACAAGGCTTCAATGAAGTCCGGCATGGGTTGGCGTTGAAAGCGGATCGTCTCCAACCGCTCACGCTCTTTGGCGACTGAGCGCTGGCGCGCCTCCAACGCCGACACGGCGGTCTCGCGATCAAGCACCGTCCAGTGCACCATCCCCAGCAAGGCTGAGGAATATGTCGGCCGGTAGGTCCCCAGCGCCTCTCGGGTCTGGTTGACCAGCGCCTCGCGTCCCGCGGTCGTGACGGAAAAGACTTTGCGCGCCTTCGCGCCTGCCGGTGTCTCGGCCGAGACAAAACCCGCCGTCTCCAGCTTTCCCAGAACGAAATAGATCGAGGAAAAGCCGATTTGCGTCCATTCGCGCATGCCCCGCGCGTCAATGACCTGCTCAAGCTCATAGCCGTGGCGCGGCATCTCGCTCACCAGCCCCAGCACTAACATCTCGGCGTCTGTCATCGGTTTCGAAGTCATATTATAGTACTAGAATAATAGCATCGAAATGACAAGCGCGTAGGCCAAATCGCTAAGGTCAGCGCGCGGTTGCTCGGAAGGCTTCCGCTTTACGGCTCGATCGACAGAGACCGGGGCTCGGACGATCAGGCGTCTAGGCCCGCACGCCTCGACGCCCGGCGACAAGAGGAAAGCTGGCGAAGGCGATCTGGCCGATCAATCCCAGAGCGCCGGGCGCAGTTGCCCAGCCGTTGACATGCTCCATCAGCGTGCGCCCGAACACCAATGTCGAGAGCAGCAGCTCCGCCGCCATCAAGAAGGCGAAGGCGCTCACGCCCATCAGCAGGCGCGCCTCCCAGTTATCGCCCGGCTTCAGCGCCTGGATCACCCGGCGGCAAAACCACCAAGACGCCGCCAGAATGACCGGCAGTTCGATAAATAGCGGCCAGAGCGGGCCCAGGGCCGGCTCAAGGACGAAGACCCGCGCCGTCCCGAACACAAAGCCGAGCGTGAAGACGCCCGCGAAATAGACCAGACCCGCTAATGAAGCGCGCCTAAGCATCGTGGCGCCCTAGTCCTCATCGCCATAGATCGACACCACTGGTTCGCTGTCGTGGGTCCAGCTGGCGCGGTACATGCCCGCGGTATTAAAGCTCCAGACCGGCTGGCCGTGGGCGAGCATGACGATGCCGCCATCGCCGCCCATCGCGGTGAGCGCATCCTGGATCACGCTGTCCGCAGCCTGCTGGCCGGGATTGGGCTGATCTTCCGCATCGCGATCCAAGATTTCCAGCTCATGGCAGATGCGCGCGGAGACGTTGAGGCGGATGAAGTATTCGCCAGTGCCGGTCGCGGAGACGCCGCAGATCGGCGTGGCGTAGGTGCCCGCCCCGATGATCGGGCTGTCGCCGACCCGGCCCCAGCGCTTGGCGGTGGTGCCGCCGGTGGAGGTGCCAGCCACCAACTCGCCGGATTGATCCAGCGCGACGACGCCGACCGTGCCGAAGGCGTGCTCACGCTCCATCAGATTGAGCGCCCCCTCGCGGATCGGCTCGGGCTCCGGCGCGCCTTCCGGCCGCGGCGGCACCGGCAGGCCCAGCGCGCGCACCCGGCGCTCCATGGAGGCCCAGCGCCGCTCGGTGAAGAAAAACACGTTTGGAACCTGCTCCAGGCCCTGCTCCTCTGCGAAAGTTTCCGCGCCCTCGCCCTGCAGCATCACGTGCGGGCTGTCCTCCATGACGGCGATAGCGAGCGAGATCGGGTAGCGCACATTGGTGACGCCAGACACCGCGCCGGCCTGCATGTCGGAGCCGCGCATGACGGAGGCGTCCAGCTCATTGGCGCCGCCGCTGGTGAAGACCGCGCCGCGCCCGGCGTTGAATTTGGGATCGTCCTCCAGGACGCGGATGACCGCCTCTACGGCATCCATGGCGTCGCCGCCTTCCGCCAGGATGTCGCCGCCCAGCCGGATCGCCGCATCCAGTGCTTCGCGATAAGCCGCTTCGGTCTCGGCATCCATATCGCCGCGTTCGATCACCCCGGCCCCGCCATGCAGGACGATGGACCAGGACGCCGCATGGTCATCGGCGAAGGCAGGTGCGGACAGCGCAAGTGCAGCGAGCGCGGCGGTGAAACGGATCATGGCGGTTCTCCCCGGTGAATTTCGCCGGAGTCGAGCATTCCAAACGCGCCCACGCAAGCGCCGACAGCCAGTCTGCGCCACGGACTGGTGTTTCGTGGCGCGAATGCGAGCGATCTGGACGGGTCCGAAGCTGCGCCAAACGGCAAACCGCCTCAATCGCGCTGACGGTCTCAGGCGCGTGGAGAATGAGCATCAAACCAAAGCCGGTCTCGGACTTAAGCTCCAGACGCCCAATCTCCATCGCGCCTTTTGGCCCTCTAGTCCGCTAGAGCGCCGCGAGGGCCGGAGCAGCGACGGCCGGCGTGCGCATGCGATCTTGCAGCGCCTCGAGCGTAATCGCGCGATTAAGGCGCTCTGCGGTGTGCACAAGCAAGGCGCGGGATTCCTCCGCGCTCCACTCGCTGACATCCGCTCCGCCAACGGCGCCGTCGACAACCAGCAAGGTCTGCCCGCGGTCCTCCGCGTCAAACAGGGTTGAGGTCAAAGACAAGGGCGCCGAAAACCCGATCACATAGGCCCCGCTCTCCGCAGCCCCCTGAAGCACCCCTTCAAGATCGGGGTGGGCGAAGGCCGAAACGCCCGCGCGGCGCAGCAGCACTTCGCCTGGACGCGGCTCACAGCCGGGAATGGGCTGGGTCAAGCCTTGGCCCGCAATCAGAGGCCCGCCCCGGTGAAGCTGGGTGTGAACCACCGACCAGCCCGCCTCGCGCGCGTCCTGGATCAGCTCCGAGCACCGGCCGGCGATCAAGTCGCCGTCCGGGTCCGCGAACGGCCGGCCTGGCGCGATGAATTCCATCTGCAGATCAAGACAAAGCAATACCGGTGTTTCGAGCAACATGATGATTGTCCCCTAATAGCGTTTTCGTGGACCTCATTCCGCCGCTACGGTGGCTGGATCTTGCCGCCGGGCGAATTGAGCGGGGCTCGCGCCCCGAAGGATTGAACGGTCAAGTGGGCCCGGCTCATCCCAAGCCCCTTCGGGACGGTCGAGAACGAGCGGATCGCTGTCGGGATTCAATGCCAGAGGATGGGGCTCAAAGTTAGCCTCCATTTCGGCATAGGCCCGATCCGAAAATACGAACTCCCCCCGGTGTTCGCGGTGTACAAAGCCGTAGCGTTTCCAATACGGCACCAGTTGCGCCTGCACCTGGCCGACATATCTAGTGTAGCCCTTGCGCCGAATGATCTCGGTCGCTTCTTTCATCAGGGCTCGGGCGGCCCGTCCGGAGCGGTGGTGCTTGCGCACGCAGACCCGCTCCACCTTCGCGAAGCCGTTGAACCAGCGCAGGCGCAAGCACCCGAGCGGTTCCCCCCCAGCCTCCGCGATGAGGTGCGTTGCGCCGGCAAAATCATTGCCGTCAAATTCTTCATCATAAGGACAGTCCTGCTCGCTCATATAAACGAGCGCGCGGACCACCGCGATCTTCTGCAAGTCATCCAGGCTGCGCGCGACGCGCACCTTAACCGGCGGCTCGAATTCCTGAAGGCTCGTCCCGTCCATCGTCTTCAACCTTTTCTGCCGGCGCTGGGTGCGCGCCTTGAGCTTCAGCAGCAGGCTTGGCGGGTACCCAGCCCAGCCAAGCCGCCCCAGCGCCTGGAGCATCGAGCGCTGCGGTCATCATCCGTCCCTCCCGGCTGACCGGACGGGCGAACAGAGCAATGTCGGGGAAGGCTTTGCGGCGTGCTTCCGTCACCGCGCGGACGACCGCCCGCTTGGTTTCAGGACTGCGCCCCGCCAGGCACCACACATAGATGGCGGAGGCCCGCTCATCGGGTGCAGACAAATGATCGAGCTTGGGCGCCTCCGGCGTCAGCTCGCCATACATCAAGGCGCGGTAGCCCGCGTCGTTGAGATAGAGCAAAGCGATAAAGCCTTCGGCTTCACCCGCCTCGTCCCGGCGCAGGAAGAAGCAGCGGCGGGTCTTTTCTTCGCACGCTTGCACGGTTTGCGCCGGCACAAGTCCGCCGCCTAACGCATCCTCGCCAAACGCCAAGGCTTCTTCGATATCGCCCAGGCTGTCCGTTGGACGGAAGCCTCGGCGGGCAAATACCGCGCGCAACGCAGATGTCTGCATTGCGTCCGGCCCTTCAGGCTCGCCGTAGGCGTGAAACTCGTTCATAATCCCCTCTCACAACGCTAAGAGTTTGTTTATGTTTTGCTCGCCTCCAGCGCTTCACCGATGTTGGAATAGGCCCTATTCACCTTTCTGAGCCCCCTTCCGCAGACTGACGAAACCGACCCGAGAGAGCGCCGGATGCCGGACAAGACTCAAATGTTCGACTGGGATGATTTGAAGATCTTCCACGCCCTGGTTGCAGGCGGATCCATGAGCGCGGCGGCGCGGCGGCTCGGCATTGGACAACCCACGGTCAGCCGCCGGCTGGATCAGCTGGAGAACCGCATCGGCGCGCGCCTGGTGACGCGCGGCGCGGACGGCGTGGAGTTGAGCGATATCGGCGAGCGGATCTGGGCCCAGGTTCAGATCATGCAATCGACCGCCGGCGAGATTGAACGCCTGGCGCACCAGGCGGACCGGTCGGACGCAGGCACCGTACGTGTGTCAGCGCCGGAAGGCGTGGCCAGCTTTTGGATCGCACGCAGCCTCTCCAGCTTCATGGAGGCGAACCCGCGGATCAATGTGGAAATGTCGACGCGGGTTGAAGGCGAGACCGCCTATGAGCAGGCCGACATCATCCTTCAGATGACCGAATCCAAGCGTATGAGCCATGTCGCGAGCGAGCTTGCGACCCTGCATTATGTGCCCTTCGCCGCGCGGCATTATCTGGACACCTATGGCGCGCCTCAAGGGCTCGCCGACGTCATGAATCACCGCATCGGCGACCTGGTCAGCTATCGCCAGCAGCAATCGCACTGGCCCAAGGAAGCCGCCGCCATCAAGCAGATGTTGAAGCCGTCTTTGACCACCGACAGCTCGGCGACGCTTTATGATGCGGTGAAAACGGGTTCAGTCATCGCCATGCTGCCCACCTACGCCGCCCAGATCGATCCGGCTCTTGTCCATCTGGATGTGGAGCTGACCGTGCCGATCACGCTTTGGATGGTCTACCACCCCGATCAAAGACGGGTGACGCGGGTCCGCAAATTGCTGGACTGGCTCAAAGAGCTCTTTGATTCCACGCAATATCCCTGGTTCCGCAAGGACTTCATCGCGCCGGCCGAATTTGGCGATACGGAGACCATCCTTATTCGCGGCGAACGGCCCCGGCCCAAACCGATTTGAGCCGGAAACCGGTGCGGCGTCTTTACGGGGTGAGCACAACCTTGCCTTTGACCCGGCGCTCCAAGAGATCGTCAAAGGCTTTGCCGTAATCCTCCAGCCCGTAGGCGGCGCTGACTTGCGGCTTGATCTTGCCGGCGACGTAGAAGTCGAACAGCTCTTTGATGTTCTGGGCGTTCGCCCGCGGATTGCGGCCCACCCATGCGCCCCAGAAGACGCCGAGAATGTTGCGGCTGTTGAGCAGCGCCAGATTGAGCGGGATTTTCGGGATCGGCCCGGACGCAAAGCCGACCACCAAATAGCGCGACTCCCAGCCGGACGCGCGCAGCGCGGCTTCGGCCAGATCGCCCCCGACCGGGTCATAGACCACGTCCACGCCTTTGCCCTCGGTCAGCTCTTTGACGCGCGCCTTGAGGTCTTCTTCAGAGTAGTTGACCGTCTCGTCCGCGCCGTTCTCCTTGGCGAAGGCGAGTTTTTCAGCAGTGGACGCCGCTGCGATCACCTTGGCGCCCATGGCTTTGGCCAGTTGCACCGCCGCGATGCCGACGCCGCCGGCCGCCCCCAGCACCAGCACGGTTTCACCTTCTTTGAGCGCAGCGCGATCTTTCAGCGCGTGATAGCTGGTGCCGTAAATCGTGGTGAGCGCCGCGCCTTCTTCAAAGCTCATCATCTCCGGCATGGGCACGAGCTGACTGGAATGGGCGGGGACTTTTTCCGCGAAGGCGCCCAGCATGGTGGCGACGATCACCCGGTCGCCCTCTTTGACGTCGGACACGCCTTCGCCCAGCGCGCTGACGACGCCAGCGGCCTCCATACCCGGCACGAAAGGCGTTTCCGGCTTCATCTGATACTTGCCTTCCACCAGCAAGATGTCGGGGAAGTTCACGCCGGCCGCCTTTACGTCGACCATGACGAAGCCAGCGCCGACGGGCGGCTCGGGAACCTCCTCCACGCTCAGCTGGTCATAGGGGGCGAAATTCTTGCAAACGAGGGCGCGCATTTGGTTTCTCCGGTAAGGCGACGTTTGGTGGCGCGCAGCCTAGCGCGCCCTGCCAAGCGCGCAAGCAAACGCCCCGCCGGGGAGCCGACGGGGCTTAGGCTTCGCTGTGCGCAACGGTGGGGACCGCTCACCTAGAATGAGAAGCGCACACCGAATTCGAGGATGTGATTGGTGTTTTCAATGTCGAGGGTCGCCGGGATCAGCGCCGAATCAGCCTCTGCATCGCCGAACTGCCGGAAGCGATAACCGGCGAACACATCGGTGGTCTCGCTTATAGGATAGCTGCCGCCCGCCATCAGCTGGAAGAAGCCGACCATCTCCGTATCGTCGATAATGGTCACGCCAGACGGCGAGTAATCAATGTCCAGCTCGGCGAAGCCCACACCCAGACCCGCATAAAGATCGAAGGGCAGCTCTTCGATCGCAAAGTCGTAATAACCGTTGATCGCATAGCCAAAGCTCGAGATGTCGCCTTGGCCATCGGCCACCAGATCAGCGACCGTCACACCCAGCGCCGGAGAACCGGTGATCAAAACGGCTGCATCCGCCCCACCCAAAGCGCCGCCGCCCGCTTGGACGCCGACATGGGTGTCCACATCGGCGGACGCATAAGACAACTCGGCTTCAATGCGGAAGGTGTCAGCAAAGCGCCAGCCATAGGCGGCCGCGGCAAACAGGCCCGCGTCAAACTCCGTGGTCCAACCCACCGTCGTGCCGCTGGGCAGGATCGCGCCGGCGGGCACCGCAACGCCGTCACCGGTCACGAAGTCGCGGGTGAAGGCGCCGGCATTGTCGCTGTCGGCCTGGAAATTAAAGCCGGCGGACGCCGAGACATATTGCTGAGCCGAGGCGGCGCCGGAGAGCAGCGCAGCGGCGCCGGCGGCGAAGAGGAGTGATTTCAGAGCCATGGTTGTTTCCCTCACTGGTTTTAACTGCGCCTGACGAGCGCGTGGCACGGCGCCGGCTTGCGCCGACTGGTGTATCGAATATTGTATGTACGATATAGTAGTCAAGCGAGGAATAGTTTTATGTTGCGATCTTGCCTCTCTGCCGATTGGCCGCGCTCGGCTGGCTTCCAAAACAAAGCGGCGTAGACTGGCATGAGCCCTTATGATTCTGCGGATAAGCGCGACACCCGCGCGACGCCATTATTCAGGTCGCGATCCATGGCCGATTCCGAAACGCCTCCAGCGCGCACGACCCAAGACCGCAAGTCGGAATTGCTGGCGATCCTTGCTCAAACGGCGATCGCAGACCGGTCCGCGCCGGTCAGCCTGCGCCAATTCGCCATTAAGGCGGGTGTCTCCGAGCCGACGCTGCGGCATTACTTTAATGACCGCCAAGGCGTGGTGATCGCCATCATCGGCTATTTCGCCGAGGGCGCGCGCGACTGGCTGGCGCGCAGCGCGGAACCTGCCGCCACCGTCAAAGACGCCATTGGGGGTTATGCGGACCTGGCGATGGAGGGCGCGGATACGGATATCTTCGCCCAGGCCCACGCGTTCGCCCTGGTCGAATCAATCCACGATCCGGTCGTGGCGCGCGCTTATCTGGATCGCATCATCGAACCCTCCCTGCAGGCGATCGAGCAGCGCCTGGCGCCCGCAGTCGATTTGACCGGGCAATCGCCGGACCGGGTCCGCCATGCCGCGCTCGCGCTCTACGGCACCGTGTTGATCGCGGTGCTGCACCAGCGCCTGTTGCGGGGATCAGAAGCCCGGCCGCTGGATATGGCGGGCTTTTTCGGGGATTTGACCGCGCTGTTCACATCCCCCTCAGGCAAGAGATCGCCCCCATGAGCCCGCTCGATCGACGCCCGGCACAATTCCGTGCTGACGGGCTCGACATGGTTTCGCCGGACGTTCAACTCAATTTGAACCTGCGCAGTCTGGGACTATCCGCAACTCTGGAAATCAACGAGCGCAGCGCCGCGCTGACCGCCGAGGGACGCCAAGTCTACCGATTGGGCCTTGGGCAGTCGCCCTTCCCGGTTCCCGGCCTCCTGCAAACGGCGCTTTGCGAGAACGCGCACCAGAAAGATTATCTGGCCGTCCAAGGCCTGCCCGCGCTTCGCCAGGCGATTTGCGGATATCTAAAACGGACCCAGGGCTTGGACTTCGACCCGGAAGACATTCTGGTCGGCCCGGGCTCAAAGGAGCTGATGTTCCTGATGCAGCTCGCCTATTATGGCGACCTGGTCATTCCCCGGCCCAGCTGGGTCAGCTATGCGCCGCAAGCGCAAATCATCGGCCGTCCGGTCACCTGGCTGGACACCGATCCGGACAAGGGCCTCGGTGTCACCGCCGACCGTCTCAGGGCGCTGTGCGAAACCGATCCAGCGCGCCCCCGCCTGCTGATCCTCAACTCACCGGGCAACCCCACCGGCTTCGGCTATAGCCCGGAAGACCTCTCAGAAATCGCCGCCGTGGCTCAGGACTATCGCTTGCTGCTGTTATCCGACGAGATTTATGGCGGCGTGCAGTTTGACGGCGCGCACCAATCCATGGCGCGCTTTTATCGCGGCGGCACGATCATCTCTGACGGCATCTCAAAATGGGCCGGATCGGGCGGATGGCGGCTGGGCTTCTTCGCCTTCCCCAAATCGCTCGCCTGGCTCAGGCGGGCGATGGCCGCCGCCGCCAGCGAAACCTACACCTCCGTCTCCGCGCCGATTCAATATGCCGCCATTCCCGCCTTTGAAGACGGGCCGGAGCTGGACGCCTATCTTCGACACTCGCGGGCGATCCTCGCCGCGCTCGCTGACTTCGTAACCGCGCGCCTGGTGCGGGCGGGCGCGCGCATAAACCCGATCAAGGGCGGCTTTTACGCCTTCCCCGTCTTCGAAGCGGTTCGCGAGCGCCTGGCGTTACGGGGGATCACCACCAGCGCCGGCTTGACGCACGCCCTGCTCAACGACACCGGTGTGGCGACCCTGCCTGGAACCTGTTTCGGGCGGCCGGAGGGCGAGCTTTCCCTGCGCCTGGCCTTTGTCGATTTTGACGGCGGGGCGGCGCTGGATGCGCTGGCAAACGGGGAAACGCTCGACGCGGACTTCCTGTCGCGCCATTGTGGCCGCGTGGTCGAGGGGATTGAGGCCATGGCTCAATGGGTGGAAGCCTGATCCACCCCTCCCGACCGGATTAAGTGATGGATATTCAGCTATTGTCCGAAGTCATGGACATGCCGGGCTTTGCGCTCTGGCTGCGCATCGTCAGCTGGATTTTTGTGCTGGGCTGGATCTTCATCTTCACCCGTCTGCTTCAAGGCGGCTTTCGCGACATCAAGGAAATATCCGCCTCGCCCTACGCGACGCCGCGCGAACGCTGGCAGGCGCGGTTTTCAATGCCTGGGCGGTTGATCGGCCTTTTGCTCGCCTCGGGCTTTGGAGCTGCAGGCCTTGCGATCGGCCTGCTGGTTCAGGGCGGCATCCTGATCGTCCTTTATCAGGAAGTCTTCGCGTAGGGCGCGGCAGGCGCCCATGGGCGCCTGTCCCCTGCCCGGTCTAACCCCAAAGCTGCGGCGTCGGCGCGGCGACCTGACCATTGTCATAGATCAGCGGATGATCGCGGTCGCTCGCATGAAGGAGCGGCCCGTCGATATCGACGAAGCGGCACAGCTGGGCGACCACAAAGGCCGGCGCCATGGACAGCGAAGTGCCCGCCATACACCCGACCATCAGCTGATAGCCCTTGGCCTTGGCCGCTTCGGCCAGCGCCAGCGCGCCGGTGAGACCGCCAGTCTTATCCAGCTTGATATTCACCACCGAATAGCCTGACGCGAGACCCTCCAGGTCCTCGGCGGTCTGACAGCTTTCGTCCGCCCCGATCGGGACCGGACCTTGATAGCCGTTGAGCGCCTCATCCCCGCCCGCCGGCAGGGGCTGTTCGATCATCTCCACGCCCAGCTTGGCCAGCTCGGGCGCGGCGGCGTGCAGAATGCCCATCGTCCAGGACTGATTGGCGTCGATGATCAAAGAGGCGTCCGGCCGCGCGGCGCGAACCGCAGCGACGCGCTCCACCGGCGTGGTCGCATCCAGCTTGATCTTCAGCGCGGTCGATGGCCCGGTCGCGGCTTCCGCCGCCATAACCTCCGGGTCATCGACGGAGACCGTGTAGACGGTCCGCACCGGCTTGGGTGCAAGACCCGTTAGCTCCCAGATCGACTTGCCGGACCGCTTGCACTCCAAATCCCACAGCGCGCAGTCGAGCGCATTGCGCGCGCCGCCGGCGGGCAGCAAATCCTGCAGCGCGTCACGGTCGATCCCGGCCTCCACCGCGGCACGGGCGCGTTCCAGATCGGCCAGGATGGTGGCCTGGGTTTCGCCGCGATAGCTCACGCCGATCCCTTCGCCTTGCCCGCTATGGACGCCATCCTCCAACTTCACATGGACGATGGGCAGTTCGGTGCGCACAGCATAGGCGATCTTGAAGGGCTTTTTATAGGCCCAGGTTTCCGGCGAGATGGTGAGCTTCATGGCTTAGCCTCCCGCCGCCAAGACCGCGTCCGCCAAGCCTGAAGGCCCGTCGCGGATCGGATCGAACGCCGGCAAGCCCGCCTCCTCCGACGCCGCTTTCAGCGCCTCGCGGGCGGCGCTTTCATCCAGCTTGCCGGTGTGAAGCGAGACAGCGGCGAATTTCACATTGGGGTTGGTTAGCCGCGCCAGATCCAGATTGCGCGCCATGCACTCTTTCAGGCTCGGCAGCGGAAAATGCGGATAGCCATTGATCGTCTTACGCCCCGCCTCATGGCACAGCACCAGTACGTCCGGCTGCGAGCCGTGCAGCAGGCCGAGCGACACCGCCGCAAAGCCGGGATGGAAGAGCGAGCCCTGCCCCTCGATCACATCCCAATGGTCGGGATCGTTGTCTGGCGAGAGCATCTCTGCGGCGCCGGAGGCGAAGTCGACGACCACTGAGTCCATCGGAATCCCGGCGCCGGAAATCATGATGCCGGTCTGGCCGGTTGCGCGGAAGTTGGCCTTGACGCCCTTGTCCACCAGGCCTTGATGCAAGGCGAGCGCGGTGAATTTCTTCCCCAGCGCGCAATCCGTGCCCACGGCCAGCACGCGCTTGCCGGTGCGCTTTTTGCCAGTGCCCACCTCGATCTTCGCCGGCGGTACGCGCACATCGATCAGGCGGCTGCCCGTGCGCTCGGCGGCGGCGACCAGCTCGGGCTGATCCTTCAGCTTGTGGTGCAGGCCTGCGGCGAGATCGAGCCCCGCCTCCAGAGCCGCGACCAGGGTCGGCGTCCAGCGGGGGTGAAACTTCCCACCAATGCCGGTCAGGCCGATAATCATCGTGTT
The DNA here is from genome assembly GCA_964484345.1 of uncultured Oceanicaulis sp. Taxonomy (GTDB): domain Bacteria; phylum Pseudomonadota; class Alphaproteobacteria; order Caulobacterales; family Maricaulaceae; genus Oceanicaulis. Next base: position 12,788 of record CAZAGE010000054.1, read on the forward strand.
CGCGCCGGCTTTCGCCGCGTCATCAAGCGAGACCTGCGTCAAGCCGACGGTCTCCGCACCCTCCTCCATGCGATGTTCGCCGACGCATAGCTCGGGGCGCCAAATCGCAACGCCGCGCCCGGTCTTGGCGTAGCCCGCGCTCTCCGCACCGCCGAGGAAGATCAAATATTTCGGTTTCAGATCGAGCATATAGACGGCCTTATCTTTCTTGTGCTCAAGCCCATCCGGGCTTTCGCTCCTCCCCCGGATCAAGTCCGGGGTGCGGGCGGCTGCCTGCCCCTGCGAAAGCAGGGGTTCGCCTTGCGAACGCTTAGAGTTCGAGGATGTCCCATGACGTCCTGATGTTCAAACCCTTTTTCAACGCGCCTGGCGCTGGGCGCAAGGGGTCGCGGTGGCGAGGCTGTGCAGAGCCGCTAGAGTAAGCGTCCAGCCAATGAGGAATCGGCCATGGGCGTCGCATCCGCCATCAATATCAACGAATTGCGCACAATGGCGAAGCGGCGCCTGCCGCGCATGGTGTTCGACTATATCGATGGCGGGGCGGATGACGAGCAGACGCTCAACGCCAACACACGCCGCTTCCGCGATCGCGAGCTGCTGTGGAACGTCCTCGTCGATGTCAGCGAGATTGATCTGTCCACCCGCGTCATGGGCATGAACAGCCCCCTGCCCTTCATCCTGGCGCCCACCGCCGCACAACGGCTCTTCCACCCCCATCTGGGCGAACGCGCCACCGCGCGGGCCGCCGCCAAGCACGAGGCGATCTACGGCGTCTCGACGCTGGCGACCCAGACGCTCGAGGACATCGCGTGCGCCCATCCCGGGGGCAAGATTTTCCAGCTTTATGTCTGGAAGGACCGCGCCTTGCTTGAAGGCATTTTGGAGCGCGCCAAGGCCGCCGGTTACACCGGCCTGGTCCTCACGGTGGACCTGCCCACCATGGGCAATCGGGAGCGCGATCCCAGGAACGGCTTCACCGTACCCGTCCAGCTCAACGCCAAGACCATCCCCCAGGCGCTCGCCAAGCCCGGCTATCTGATCGATTTGCTGCGCGGCGGGCCGGCGACGCCCGCCAACTTCAACACAGACGGCCATAAAGACGCCCTCGACCGGGTGAATGGCCGCTTCGACCCCTCGATAAGCTGGGAGTATCTCGCCTGGCTGCGGAGCGTGTGGCATGGCCCGCTGGGCATTAAGGGGATGTCGCGCCCGGACGACGCCCGGCGCGCGCTGGACGCCGGGGTCGATGCGATCTGGATCTCCAACCATGGCGGCCGCCAACTCGACACCTGTCCGGCCACCATCGACACGCTGGGGCCGATCGCCGAGGCGGTGAACGGCCAGGCGGAAATCATCCTGGACAGCGGCATCCGGCGCGGCACCGATATCGTCAAAGCCTTAGCGCTGGGCGCTGACGCGGTCGCGGTGGGCCGCGCCTATCTCTACGGCCTCGCCGCCGGCGGGGAAGCGGGCGTCAGCCGCGCGATCGAAATCCTCAAGAGCGAGACGGAGCGGACGATGGCGCTGATGGGGCGGCGGCGTTTGGAAGACTTGTCGCCCAGCGACGTCATCGCGCCCTGACCACATCCTTTGTTGCGCCGCAGCATGAAGCCCGCTATCAGCGCGGCTTATTCTTTTTTGCACTCCGGATTTACCCATGAACAAGCCGTCTTTCACCGGTCTGCGAGACCGCGTCCGCCTGTCTGACATTGCGGGGATAGCAGGCGGCAGCTCCCCGGCCGACTTCACGCCTTCACGCATCGGCACCGAAGTGCTCGCCGGTTTGACGGTGGCGCTGGCCTTGGTGCCCGAAGCGGTGGCCTTCGCCTTTGTGGCGGGGGTGCCGCCCATGGTGGGCCTGCACGCGGCCTTCATGGTGGGATTGATCACGGCGGTGTTCGGCGGACGGCCGGGCATGATTTCCGGCGCCACCGGGGCTTTGGCCGTGGTGATGGTCTCTTTGGTGGCCAATCACGGCATTGAATATCTGTTCGCCACGGTGGTGCTGATGGGGGCGCTTCAGCTGGGCGCGGGGATATTCAAGCTGGGCAAGTTTATTCGCCTGGTGCCCACGCCGGTGATGCTGGGCTTCGTCAACGGCCTCGCCATCGTCATCGGTCTGGCGCAGCTGGAGCAGTTTAAAGTGCCTGGCACCAGCTCCGTCGGCGCCCACGGCATGGAAGGCGGAGAATGGCTCAGCGGCGTGCCGCTCATGCTGATGCTGGGCCTGACCGTGCTGACCATGGTGATCATCTGGCTGACGCCGAAGGTGACCAAATCCGTGCCCGCCCCGCTGGTGGGCATCGTCATCGTCGCGGCCATCGTGATCTTTTTCGGCCTTGAGGCGCCGCGCGTCGGCGATCTCGCCAGCGTGTCCGGCTCTTTGCCCAGCTTCCACATCCCACAAGTGCCGCTGACCTGGGAAACCCTGGTCATCATCTTCCCCTATGCGCTGATCCTTGCCGCCATCGGCCTCATTGAGAGCCTTTTGACGCTCAACCTGGTTGGCGAGATGACCGGCAAGCGCGGCGGCGCGTCCCAGGAATGCCTGGCCCAGGGCGGCGCGAACGTCGTCACCGGCTTTTTCGGCGGCATGGGCGGTTGCGCGATGATCGGCCAGTCGATGATCAATGTGAAATCGGGCGGGCGCACCCGCATCTCCGCCACCGTCGCGGCGCTTTTCCTGCTGACCTTCATCCTGGTCGGCGCGCCGCTGATCGAGGCCATTCCGCTCGCCGCCCTGACCGGCGTGATGTTCATGGTGGTGATCGGCACGTTCGCCTGGCGCAGCTTGATGATCATGCGGAAAATCCCGCTGACCGACGCCTTCGTCATCGTGCTGGTCACGGCCGTGACCGTGCAGTTCGATCTGGCCACCGCCGTGATCGTCGGCGTCATCGTCTCCGCGCTGAACTATGCTTGGCAGAGCGCGAAGAAAATTCACGTCACCCGCCGGGATAGCCAGTCTGTTCCGGGCGCCAAGACCTACGCCTTGGAAGGCCCGCTCTTCTTTGGCTCCACCGACAATTTCGCCGAGCTGTTCACCCCGGAAGACGATCCCGACGTCGTGGTGATCGATTTCGCCGACAGCCGCGTTGTCGACCAGTCGGCCCTGCAAGCGATCGAAGACCTCGCCGCGCGCTATGAAAAGCTGGGCAAGACGCTGCACCTGCGCCATCTCTCCCGCGATTGTCACCGCCTGTTATCCAACGCCGGCCAGCTTATGGTCGATAGCGATGATGATCCCGATTATCAGGTCGCGGTGGACTATGCCGTGCGCACCGGGATTTTCGGCGGCGGGCACTAGTCTTTCTTGTCCTCCTGGACGTCCGTCCAGTCGGGTCCTCGCTTGCCGCGAGCAAGCTCGCTCACGCTGCGGGCGAGCGGTCGCCCTTGCGAGCGCGAAAGCGCTCGGCAGTCGGATTCTGCAACGCGGCAAGAGCTTAGCGGCGGTCTCTAGCGGTCACCGCCGGGTGAGAGGGACCACGTCGCGCCTGCCCGAACGGACGGGCGCGAGCATCGGGCAAAGTGGTGCGCCTAAGCGCACCAATCTCGAACCCGAAGGGTTCGCAAGGGCAGGCAGACGCCCGCAGCGTCAGCGAGGAGCGAAAGACCGGACGGGCTTGAGGATCAAACTGAGCGGACGCGAGGGAGAATAAGAAAAATGGTGCCGGGGGCGGAATCGAATTACATCGCTATAACATTGATTTATATCTAACTTATTCTTGCTGTAAAAATTTTAGACTGCCATGATACCAACAGATTCTATTTTGACCGTGGTTCGATTCCAAACAGGCAATAGAATCAAGCTTTAGGGTGGCTGATTTCGTAGGATATGCACCGTGGCCCCGGCAACCGCTTTTGGCGACGAATCGGGTGAATCGCAGCCTCGAGGGATCGATGCCCAAACGGCCATGAGCGCCGAGCTTCACCTATGTCTCTATTTCGGTCGGCACTCTCCACACAGCCTTCGTTATTGACACTTGCGACCGTCGTATCGAAGGCGAGCACGCCGCCGCTCGGCTGCATCTCAGCTGCGTCCCAGGCGCTCTCTAGAGCACGACTCCCTTAGACGGAACCATATCCTGCGTTTGTCAGGTAGTTGGCGCATTCGTCCGGGCTGAAGAGGTCGAGCAGCTGGCCGGCTTTTCGCCATGTGTCCTCCGGGGTTCTGGGCTGGGCCTTTCGCATCAGATGCTTGAGCTTGGAGAAGACCTGCTCGATGGGGTTCAGGTCCGGGCTGTAGGGCGGCAGGAAGATCAGATGGGCGCCTCTGGCCCTGACGGCGGCCCTGGCGGCCTTGCCCTTGTGGCTGCCGAGATTGTCCAGGATCACCACGTCGCCGGGCGACAGGGTGGGAGCCAGGATCTGCTCGACATAGGCCTGGAAGAACGCGCCGTTGATCGGGCCGTCGATCACGAAGGGCGCCTCGATCCGGTCATGGCGCAGGGCGGCGATGAAGGTCAGGGTCTTCCAGCGGCCGTGCGGCGCATGCCCCTTCAAGCGCCGCCCCTTCGGCCCCCAGCCGCGCAGCGGCGCCATATTGGTCTTCACCCAGGTTTCATCGAGGAAGACCAGCCGTCGCGGATCGATCCGCCCCTGCCGGCTCATCCAGCGCGCCCGCTTGCGCGCCACGTCAGGACGCGTCTGCTCCTCGGCCAGCAGAGTTTTTTTTGAAGCTGAGACCCTCCTCATGCAGGAACACCCAGACCGCGCGGGGCTGGGTCTTGATCCCGCGCTGCGCCAGTTCCGCGGTCAGGCCCCTCAAGGTCACCGGCCCCGACGCGACCCGCTCGCGCAGCCACTCGGCAACCGCCCCGGACAGCGTTCGCCGCTTGTGACCGCCGATCCGGCCCCACGCCAACGACCCCGTCTCGCGCTCGCGTCGGGCCCATTTCGACACGCAGGACGGGCTGATCTGAAGCGCTGCGGCGATCTCGCGATGCGTCTCGCCCCGCGCCTTGCGCGCCATCGCTCGCTCACGAAGATCCATCGAATAAGGAGCCGTCATCCATGCTGGCCTCCCACCCAGCAGGAACCATGAATCACATCCAAAGGCCCTTGGGAATCCCGATTCCGTGAAATCGGGTCATGCTCTAGGCCACCATTTGCACCGCGAGCATGGCCTCGGCCTCATCGCGCGGCGCCAACCGAGCGAACATCAAGAGCGCGGCGTTGATCGCCTCCGCGCGCTGTTCTGCGGCCAGCTCGCCAGGCAACCAGAGCGCCGATATGATATCGCGCGCAAAGCGGGTCTGGATGGCGTTCAGATCTGAGCCGAGCGCGTTCGCTTCCGGACGTTTCAGCTCAGGGTCTTGCGCCCGCGCGCCTGCCCCGGCGTCCAGACGAAGCGCACCGTCCCCGTCGAGGCTCGCCACCCTCGGCTCATCATCCTCGCCGTCAATGCCCGGCCCAGCACCATCCATGGCCCATCCTCCAAACCCGAACAAACCATGAATATAAGTGATTCCCCTTGATCGCCGAATGGTGCGCGCAGAGCGCGCCTATCGCCTGGCGCCGCACGGTTGAGCTCAAAGCGATCTGGATCCGGCCGGTCACGCGCACGCGCCCGATTGCGCTGCTGCACCGGTCCGCTGCGCGCGCCTTCATTCAGGCGGGGCGAGCGCAAGGCCCGCCGCCAGAACCGAACGCAAATCGACTGTGTATGGGGTTGTTCCTCGCTTTTCGTTTGAGCACCCCCCGGGGCCCAACGCGCCCCACGCGCGATAACGCCGTTTGTCAGACGTCAAACGCGCAGCCTGTGCCGCTAGAGCCTTTTCAGCGAAAGCGGGAACCGGTTTCGCGGTTCGAAAAGGCGACGCTGTAAAGACTTAGAGTATTTTCGGTCGATCAGGTTCGAGCGAAAACGCTCTAGCGCAAATCAAGCGCGCGAACCATCCAGGCCAGGCGGCGCCGCTCAGCCAGTCGGCGGGAGGCTTCAGACACGCCGGGTCGAGCCGAGCGCGGATCGCGCGGATCCGATCTTCCAAACGAAGCTGAGTTTGAGCCGTTCTTGATCACAAAGCGCTTCCCCATCCTGCCGCCGGGCGCGCACCATACGCGCCAAATCCGCCCACTGTCATGCCGCCCCGCTCACGGGGTCCAGCCGGGCGCCACAGCCAAAGCCGCCCACCCTCTCCACCCAGACCAGGCTCTACCCGCCATGATCGCAAAAGGCCCATGACGCACTGCAAGGCTTGCGCCATTTTCCGGGTGAGCGGTGACACGTCAGCGGGTCGCCAGACGCGCGCTTCGGGTTCAACCGACAGGAGTGAAACCTCGAATCGCGCCGCGCCCTGGCGGGCTCGCGCGGAGGCCGGCTTGAAAACGCGCTTGCGCTGAGCCGTCTTGGTCGAATATCGTGGATTGGCCCAAAGGACAGGCGATGTCTTGCCGTCACCGCCTGTCCGTCCCAGCCCCCTCGTTCAGTCCCATGTGCGAGGGGGCATTTTCAACCGACCCCCGCTCGCGATCAGCCCCGCCCGCTCCTGGTCGATCAAAGCAAACAGCGCGCGGGCACCCTGACGCGCCGGCCTCATCTCGGGCCGGACACCCTGCGAGATGTCGCGGCGCAGGCAGCCTCATCGCAAGCACGGATAGGTCCGACATAAGGCCGGCGCAAGGCCAAGCGAGTCACAAACCCTCGCGGAACATGGCCCGGGCGCGATCAAGCGCATCAAGCGATGACACATCGATCCAGCGCGCCTCGGTCACCGTCTGCACAGCACAATATTTGTCCGCGTTGACCAGACGCTCAAACAGCTGAGGCATGTCCAGTCTCGATTGCGAAGGCACGAAGCCCAGCGCGCTGCGCGTCAGGCAGTAGACCCCGGCATTGATCAGATGAGTCAGGGTTGGTTTTTCGGTCACTCCCATAAATCGCGCGCCGTCGGCATCGACAACGCCAAAGGGCAAGCTGGTGCGGTGTTCGCGAACACACA
>CAZAGE010000055.1:0-19708 GCA_964484345.1 uncultured Oceanicaulis sp.
CGCCGCCGACGCACAGCGTGGCGAGGCCGGTGCCCTGACCGGTGCGCTCCAGCTCGTCGAGCAGGGTGCCCAGGATGATCGCGCCGGTGGCGCCGAGCGGGTGACCCATGGCGATGGAGCCGCCATTGACGTTGGTCTTCTCGTGCTCAACGCCCAGATCCTCCATGAAGCGCAGCACAACGGACGCGAAGGCTTCGTTCATCTCGTAAAGATCAATGTCGGACGGGCTCATGCCGGCTTTCGCCAGCGCCTTGCGGGCGGACGGGGCCGGGCCGGTCAGCATGATGGTCGGCTCAGACCCGATGGAGGCCATCGCCTTGATGCGCGCGCGCGGCTTGAGGCCGAGCTTTTCGCCCATTTCTTTCGAGCCGATCAGCACCGCAGCGGCGCCGTCCACGATGCCGGACGAGTTGCCGGCATGGTGCACGAAGTTGATCTTCTCGATGTCGGGATATTTCTGGATCGCGACCTTATCGAGACCGACGAAAGCGGACAGGTCCTTAAAGGCCGGCTTCAGGCTGGCCAGCGACTGCATGTCGGTGCCAGGGCGCATATATTCGTCATGGTCAAGCTGGGTGAGGCCCAGCTGGTTCTTCACCGGCACAACCGATTTGTCGAAGCGGCGCTCTTCCCAGGCCTTGGCGGCGCGGTTCTGGGACTCGACCGCATAGGCGTCCACGTCGTCGCGCGAATAGCCGTACTTGGTGGCGATCAGATCGGCCGACACGCCCTGCGGCACAAAATAATGGTCGAAGGCCATTTCCGGATCGACGACCATGGCGCCGCCGTCAGAGCCCATCGGCACGCGGGACATGGATTCGACACCGCCGCCAATGGTCATGTCGGCTTCACCGGACATGACTTTGGCCGCCGCCAGGTTCACCGCCTCAAGGCCGGAGGCGCAAAAGCGATTAACCTGAAAGCCCGAGGCGGTTTCCGCATAATTGGCGTTGATGGCGGCGGCGCGGGCGATGTCCGCGCCCTGCTCGCCCACCGGCGACACGCAGCCCAGCACGACGTCGTCGATCACCGAGGTGTCGAGATCATTACGGTCGCGGATGGCTTCCAGCTGCTGGGTGGCCAGCTGCAGCGCGGTGATCTCGTGCAGCGTGCCGTTTTTCTTACCCTTGCCGCGCGGGGTCCGCGTGGCGTCATAGATATAGGCTTCAGTCATGGGGGGTCTCCCTGAGAGCGCTGCGCTTAGAGCGTCCGCGCGATGAGCAGTTTCATGATCTCGTTGGTGCCGCCATAAATCCGCTGGACGCGGGCGTCGCGGAACATGCGGGCGATCGGGTATTCATTCATATAGCCGTAGCCGCCATGGAGCTGGACGCATTCGTCGATCAGCTCGCACTGGATGTCGGTGACCCAGTATTTCGCCATCGAGGCGGTGGCCGCATCAAGCTGGCCTTTAAGCAGCAGATCCGAGCAGTGCTGGCAGAACACTTCGGCGATGGTCGCCTTGGTTTTGAGCTCAGCGAGCTTGAACTGGGTGTTCTGGAAATCCATCACCGCCTTGCCGAAGGCCTTGCGTTCTTTGACGTAGGTGATGGTCTCGTGCAGCGCGCGCTTCATCATGCCCACGCCCTGAACGGCGATCTGCAGGCGTTCCTGAGGCAGCTGCTCCATCAGCTGGAAGAAGCCGTGGCCTTCCTCATCGCCCAGGCGCGCTTCAGCGGGCACCCACATGTCTTCAAAGAAGAGCTCGGCGGTGTCCTGGGATTTCATCCCGACCTTGTCGAGATTGCGGCCCCGGCGAAAGCCCTCGACCTCGTCGGTTTCGACCATGAAGAGGGTCGTGCCGCGCGCGCCCGCCTTCGGATCAGTCTTGGCCACGACAATGATGAAGTTCGCCGTGCCGCCATTGGTGATGAAGGTCTTCGACCCGTTGATGCGGTAGCCGTTGCCGTCCTTGACTGCGGTGGTCTTGACGCCCTGCAGGTCAGAGCCGGCGCCCGGTTCGGACATGGCGATGGCGCCGACATACTCGCCGGAAACCAGCTTGGGCAGCAGCTTTTTCTTCTGCTCTTCCGAGCCGTAATGCCAGACATAAGGCGCGACGATGGAGTTATGCAGGCTTGCGCCCCAGCCTTCGACGCCGGCCTCGCAGGTGGCCATGTGGAAGACATAGTCGTGGGCCCAATTTCCGCCCGCGCCGCCATATTCTTCCGGGCAGGACGGGGCCAGCAGACCGGCTTCCCCAGCCTTGGTCCAGACCTCGCGATCGACAATGCCTTGTTTTTCCCAACGCTCGGAATGGGGCAGGCATTCCTTTTCGACAAAGCCGCGCACCGCGTCTTCAAAGATGTTGACGTCTTCCTGATCCAGCCACTCGGGGCGCGGAACATTTAGGACCTGTGCAGTCATGGGGTCCTCCTCCCAATGCTTTGTTTTGATGGTCCTTCGAGACGTTCGCTTCGCGAACTCCTCAGGATGAGGGTGAAATCAAACTCCCAGAGTCCTCATCCTGAGGAGGGCCGTCAGGCCTGTCTCGAAGGACGCACTTCCTGTCAGCCTTTAAAACGCGTCCGCTTCCAGCGTCATCATGGTCTCCGCGCCGTTCTGGATGCGCGCCAGGTGCGCGTCGGCGTCCGGCAGCCACCATTCCACGAAGAATTTCGCGGTGACGAGCTTGCTGGCATAGATCGGATCGGTCGTGCCTTCCGCCACCTTGGCGGCGGCGGACTTGGCCATCATCGCCCACATGTAAGCAAAGCAGGTCAGACCAAACAGGTGCAGATAATCGGTCGAAGCCGCGCCGGCGTTGTCGAAATTCTCCAGGCCCTTGGCAACAAGCCAGTCGGTGCCCTGCTGAAGCTTGGCTTTCACGTCGCGAAGACCGTCGACATAGAGCTTCAGCTCGGCGTCGCCTTCATTCTCGGCGATGAAAGCGTCCAGCTCGGCCATGAAAGTGGTGATCGGACGCATGCCGGCCATGGCCAGCTTGCGGCCCACCAGGTCAAGCGCCTGGATGCCGTTGGTGCCTTCATAGATCAGGGTGATACGCGCATCGCGCAGGGTCTGCTCAATGCCCCATTCGGCCGTGAAGCCCGAACCGCCATGGACCTGCAGTCCGGTGGACACGCTCTCATAGCCCTTATCGGTCAGGTAAGCCTTCACGATCGGGGTGAGCAGCGCCATGTAGTCGCCGGCCTTTTCGCGGGTCGCATCGTCTTGCGCCTTATGCTCCAGATCCGCTTGCAGGCCGGTCCAGTAGGTAAAGGCGCGCGCGCCCTCCACGAAGACCTTCTGGTTCATCAGCATGCGGCGCACGTCCGGGTGCACGATGATCGGGTCGGCCGGGCCATCAGGGTTTTTCGGGCCGGTCAGGGAGCGGCCCTGAATGCGGTCTTTGGCGAAGGCGAGCGAGTATTGATAGGCGGTTTCAGCCAGGCTCAGGCCCTGAAGGCCGACGCCGAGGCGGGCTTCATTCATCATGACGAACATGATTTTGAGGCCCTTGTTTTCCTCACCCACGAGCCAGCCGGTCGCTTCGTCATAATTCATGACGCAGGTGGCGTTGCCGTGAATGCCCATCTTTTCTTCCAGGCCGCCGCACTGAAGCGTGTTGCGTGTCCCCGGCTGACCGTCTTCGGTCGGCAGGTATTTCGGCACCACGAAGAGCGAAATGCCCTTCACGCCTTCCGGCGCGCCTTCGATGCGGGCCAGCACCAGGTGGACGATATTGCCAGACAGCTCGTGCTCGCCGGCGGAGATCCAGATCTTCTGGCCGGAAATCTTGTAGCTGCCGTCACCCTGAGGAACCGCTTTGGTGCGCAGCATGCCCAGATCGGTGCCGCAGTGCGGCTCGGTCAGGTTCATGGTGCCCGACCATTCGCCGGAAAACATTTTCGGCAGGTAGAGGTCTTTCTGCTCTTGGCTGCCGCCGACGAGCAGCGCCTGGGCGGCGCCGCCGGTCAGGCCCGGATACATGCCGAACGCCATGTTGGACGCGGACAGGATCTCGCTGAAAGCCAGGTTGAGATAATGCGGCAGGCCCTGACCACCGAACTCCGTCGGCGCAGACAGCGCGGTCCAGCCCGCTTCGGTCATTTGGGTGTAAGCGTCGTCAAAGCCGGTCGGGGTGGTGACCACGCCGTCTTTCAGCGAGCAGCCTTCCCGGTCGCCGACCTTGTTTAGAGGGTAGAGCACGTTCTCACAGAACTTGCCGCCCTCTTCCAGGACAGCGTTGACGATGTCTTCCGGCGCATCAGCGAAGCTGGGCAGATTGCCGTATTGTTGAACATTCAGCACATCGTTGAGCACGAAACGCTGATCGCGAAGGGGGGCGGAAAAGCTCGGCATAGATCCGTCTCCAGGAAAGGGTCAGGTGAGAGAAATCAGCAAACCGCGAGCGCGGGTTTGCGTCGAGAGTGTGAGGGTGGTGTTCGCAAAAGCTTCACGCGTCATTCGCCCGCTCCGGTTTCCCATTGGGTGAGACGCGCTTGCGCCAGCGCTTCAAAAGCGCGGGCGCGGCGTTTGATGTCGTCAGAAGGCTCACGGTCGGCCAACCGTTCTTCCAGCCAGCGCTTGCCGGCCGAAAGTTCTGAGATGGATTCGTCGATATCGGCGCGCTGCTGCTCAAGCGCTTCAATGCGCTCGCCAAAGCGGTCGATCGACTTTTGGAGCGCATCGCGGTTGGTTCCCTTGCCCAACAGCTGCACGTCCAGCATTTCCTTGATGTCTTCCAGCGCAAAGCCGACCCGCTTGCCGCGCAAGATCAGCTCGAGCCGCGCCCGGTCCGCCTTGTTGTACAGACGCTTGGCGCCTTCCCGGCGGGGGTGCAGCAGGCCTTCTTGTTCGTAGTAACGAAGCGTCCGCGCCGTCACGCCATAGCGTTCGGCGATTTCGCGAATGGTGTATTCGGCCTTGCGGATCCGGTTCGACATGCGGGCAAGCTAGCGAAGTTTACGTGAACGTCAACGTCAATTTTGGGGTTTCTGATTAGCGCCTGAATAATCTCCGAAATCCTGGACATCGAGACAGGGCTATCCCCCTCCCTCCCCTTGATGGGGGTGAGGTCGCGAAGCGAACGAACGGCAGCGCAGCTGACGGGTGGGGTGGAGATCGTCGAGCCTTGGTGCTTCAAGATAAGCTGCACCCCCCACCCGACCCTTCGGGCCACCCTCCCCACAAGGGGGAGGGATGAAAGACAACGCGGACGAGGCGACCAAACGCCTTGACCCCGCCGCATTCCCGCGTTCGGCTGCGCTTCAACAATGAGGGACACGCCTATGCGCCTGCTGACCGCCTGCGTTTTCGCCGCCATCACCACGCCCGCGCTCGCTCAAGGTCCGGGAACACCGCCGGCGGATTATGAGGCCGCGCGCGGCGCAGGCTTTGGGGACAGCGTTTCGGTGGCCTGGGACATTCTCATCGCCTCCACCGACGGCGCGGCGGGCCTTAACCGCGTGCAGGTCGAACTGGGAGCGGACTGGGTCGCCTGGAGCGAGCCGGCGGAACCCGTGAACTGGGTCGATTTAAAGGAGAGGCGCATCCTGCGCCTCGACCGCGGCGCGCTGACCAATATCGCGCTCACCGCCGAGGCGCGCCGCCGCCTCGACATCTATACCGGCCTCAGCCGCGCAGGATCGCTCGAGCAGATCCAATTCGGCGCCGCCGGACAGTTTCACCGGGTCTGGCTCGAAGCCGCCATGGGCGTCGCCGCCCGCTCGGGCGATGTCGAGGTGCGCGACACCGGCTTCGGCTTTGAAGCGGTGTTCGAGAACACCATCGTGTTCAGCGCCGATTATGGCGGCGAGAACGGATCGCTGTGCAGCGAAGCTCGGATCGGCGAAGTTCACCGCGATGCCGCCCTCGCGTTGATCCGGCACGCGGCGCCCATCCACCCTGACGCCTTTCACGCCTTGCAGGCGCGCGAGGGGGCGCCCTGCGCCTTCTCCTACACCGTATTTAGCCCCGACAGCCCCGATGGCCGGTTTGAGAGCTGGATCTTGCGCCAAGGCGGCGCGGCGCCCCTGCCGCGCCCCGGCGAAGCGCTCACGGAAACTCTGCCTCAGGCCGCCTTGCTCGGCGCCGCAGGCGAAGTCGGCCTTGAGGCAGCGCGCTCCGCGGCCTCCAGCGCGCCGGACCCCCTGGCCTTCTTCTCCGAGGTTCAGGCCTTGCGCGCCACCGGTGATAATGCCGGCGCTCTGCTGGTCAGCGTCCAGGAGACCCACCATTTCGGCCCCTGCCCGGACCAGGCCGTCGGCAGTGCGCGGCTAACCTGTGCGGAAGCCGCCAGCCTCGCGCGCCTGGGCCCCGCCGATCCTGCCTTGCGCCAGGTGCTCGAAGGCCTGACAGCGCTTCGCCGCAGCGATCATTCGCGGGCGGTCGCGAGCCTGGCGCCCTTCGCCTTGCGTCAGGATCGTGCGGGGGCGGCCGCCCGTATTCTGGTCGCCAATGAGCTGGTGGCGTGGGGGCGCGAAGGATTAGAGGCCCGTCCCGATCTTGATCCGGCGGCCATGCTAAGCGAAGCGCTCCAACTCGATCCTTATGCGCCGGACATCTATTGGCATTTGGGCCGCCGCTATCTCGACGCCGGCGCGCCGCATGCCGCCTGGACGCTGTTTGATCTTGGCCGCGCCCTGCCCGGCCGGGAGCCCACGCCGCTGCTGGCTCAAGTCGACGCGCTGGAAGACCGGATCACCACGCTGGCGCCGGATTGGATCGATCCCGCTGGCCGACCGGTCGAATCGGGCCAGTAATTAGGCGTTTCGTTTAGACAGTTTTACGAGACGTTAACCGCATCATCGGTTCTTTAACCCGTGCGCAAGTGCGCCGGACCGGTGGCGATATTGCCTGTGGATATACCAGATATTGGGGTCACCCAACTGGTTTACACAATATTAACCCATCCAGTACGGTCGAGCTTGTAGGATTCGGGAGTGGGTTAACAATGTCGTCCGGGACGCCATGGAGCGTAAAGGGGATTGATCCCCGAGCCCGTGCGGTCGCGAAAACTGCGGCGCGCAAGGAAGGCATGACGCTCGGCGAATGGCTCAACCGCGTCATCCTGGACGACGGTGAGACCGATCCCTGGGACGGCGCGCTGACGGGCTATCCCGGCTTTTCCGGCAATGATGACAACGCCGCTTTGAACGCCGTGGTGGAGCGCCTCACCGACAGGCTGGAAGCGGCCGAACGGCGATCGACCCAGGCGTTGTCCGGCGTTGACCAATCCGTGCTGGCCTTAACCCGACGCCTCGATGCCCTGGAGGAGCGGGGCGAGGATGGCGGTGAAGCGCTCGAAGCCGCCCTTTCGCGCACCCGCGGCCAACAGGACGATCTTCTCGATCGCGTGCGCAAGCTGGAACGCTCCGGCCGATTGGGCGACGGCGATCGCCCCGCACTCAAGGCCCTTGAAAGCACTATGGGCAAGCTGGCCGGCCGGCTTTACGAGACCGAGCGCGATGTCCGCGCCGAGCTGAACAATCTCGCGCACAAGGAAGAACAGCGCCGCGACACCGCGGAAAAATCCACCCGCAAGCTGGACGAGCGGATCGACGAGACTGAACGCCGCTTGACCGGCGAGCAGCGTGACCTGCGCGAACGCCTGGACCAGGAGACTCAGCGCGCGGGCGACCTGCGCAGCAGCTTGGAAGATCAGGCACGCTCGCTGCAAAGCCGCATCATAGCCGCAGAAAGCGCCACGCACCGCGCGGCGGAAGCGTTGGTTCAATCTCAGGAACGCCTGGACGCGCGCCTGCGCACGCTGGAGTCGTCCGGCGGCGGTGAATCTAACGATATCAACCGCCGCTTTGACACTCTGGGCCGTGAATTGGCGGGGTTGATCCATAGCACCCGAGAAGACTGCGCCCAGCGGGTCGCGGAAGTCGCCAGGACCGGCGTTAACGGTCAACGCATGGAGCGCGCTCTGGAGGCCGCCGAAGCGCGCCTGGCCCAGGCTGAAACCCGCCAGTCCGAAGCGCTGACCCGCATCGGTGACGAGGTGTCCCGCCTCGCCCGTGCTGTGGACAGCCGCATCGCGGCGGCCGAGCGCCGCCTTGAGCAAAAGTTAACACAATCGGAAGACCGTCATGAGGGTCGCCGCTCACGGTCCGATTTCGATTCGCGCCTGGAGCGGGTTCGGGAAGAAAACACCGCCGCTGTCCGGCGGATTGGCGAGCAAATGGCCCGTTTGGGCGAAAATCTCGCCGACCGCGTCCAGCAAGCCGAGATGCGATCGGCTGCGGCGGTGGAGCAAGCGGGCGAACGCATGGCGCAGGTCGTCGAAAAGCTGGACACCCAACACGCCTCTGAAAAGAGCGCGGATCTGGAATCCCGCATTCAGGCGAGCGAAGAGCGCACCGTCTATCGCCTTGAGAAGGCCATGGAGGGTGTCCACCAGCGCCTCGATCAGGCCCGCACCGAAACCGCCGACGCCCTGTCCCCGGTTCAGCGCGCGATGACCGCGCTGGCCGATCGCCTGGAGGCCATTGAGCAAAGCAAAGCTTCCGAGACGCCCGAGGCGGCTGAGCCGGCGCAAGCTACAGCAGCACCGGCCCCGGTCGAGCCGCTCGACTTTGACACGCCTCTGCCCCAGCCCCCGGGACTTGACCCGGCGCACGACGACTGGGCCGAAGAGGACGAAGACAGCTTTGTTATGGACGCGGACACCGCGCCGCAGGCTCCCGCGTCCCCCGCTCCCGCCTCGACGCCGACATATGCACCAGCCCACCAAACCGCGCCCGGCTATGCGGACAATCGTACGCCGGACGGGTATGGGGATGCGCCTGCTCCGCAGCGGACCGCCAATTTGGGGGCCACGGCTGACGCGGACTTCCTCGCCGCAGCCCGCAAAACGGTGCGCGCGAATATCGGCGGCGCGGCGAACCAGTGGAATGATCCCGAAACGCCCAAAGCCAGCGGGACTGGCGGACGGTCCCTGCTGATCGGCGCGAGCATTCTAGGCTTCGGCGCCGTTGCTGCGGCGGCCGGCATGCTGGCGCTGGAAGCGATCAATGGCGGCGGAGAGCCGGCCTCGCGCACCGCTCAGACCACCAATCCTGAAACGCTTTCAACGTTGTTCGCGGAACCGGCCGCGGGAGAGACCGCCCCCGATGCGGCGCCGGCTGGCGCCCTCAATCCTGGCGGAGCGAACCCGGCGGATACCGCGGGCGAAGCCGCACCCGCCCCGATCGAGCCGCAAGCCCCGAGCCTCGCTGAACCTGAACCGGTTCGAACGGCCACGGCGACACCGGTCGCGGATCCAGACGCACGCTTGGCCGCCGCTATCACGGTCGTGACGTCCAGCCTGGATGACGCCGCCGCCTCTGGCGATGCGGTCGCGCGCTATCAGCTCGCCATGGTGCGGCTGAGTGACGGTCAGCTGGCCGACGCCGCCGCCTTGATGCGCCGCGCCGCCGAGCAGGGCGTGCCCGACGCCATGCGCCGCTACGGCTTGATGCTGACGCGGGGCGAAGGCGTGACGCAGGACGCCGAGACGGGCCGCAGCTTCGTGGTGCGCGCCGCCGAGGCTGGAAATGTGCAAGCCATGCACGACGCTGGCGGGCTTTACATCAATGCGCCGGAAACGCCGGAAACCCGCGCGGCCGCAGCCCGCTGGTTCCAGGAAGCCGCGCTGCACGGCCTGTCGGACAGCCAGTTCAACATGGCGCTCTTATTCCAGGAAGGCTTTGGCGTGCCGCAAAGCACGGCTGACGCCTATGCCTGGTTCTTGATCGCAGCCAATGGCGGGGATTCAGCGGCCGGCGACCGGGCGGCGCAGCTACGCCCGTCTTTGAGCCCCGGCGCCCGCGCCGAGGCCGAGCGCATCGCCTCCAGCTTCCAGCCCCGCACGGTCGATGCGGCTGCGCAGGGTCAATATCCGCTTCAAGACTGGAATTCCGGGCCTGAGCGCCTGACCGCTCGCGCACAAGCTCTGCTCACGGATCTGGGTTATGATGCCGGTCCGGCGGACGGCGTTCTGGGTGAGCGCACCCGCCGGGCGATCGTGCGCTATCAGCGTGACGCCGGGCTGGAGCCGGGCGCACCCCTGAACGCCAGCCTGGTCGCCCGGCTGGAACAATCCGCCGCCAATTAGGGCCGGCGGGTGCAGATCTATCTTCCAATCGCGGAAATCTCTCTCAATCTCTATCTGCTTTTAGGATTGGGATTGGGCGTTGGGTTTCTGTCAGGCCTGCTCGGGGTCGGCGGCGGGTTTTTGATGACGCCGATCCTGATCTTCTTAGGCATTCCGCCTGCCGTCGCAGTGTCCACCCAAGCCAATCAGATCATGGCCAGCTCGGTCTCCGGCGCCCTCGCCCATTGGCGGCGGCGCTCGCTGGACGTGAAGATGGGCGTGGTGCTGATCATCGGCGGCGTATTCGGCTCGGTGCTCGGCGTCCAGCTGTTTGGCTATCTGCGCAGTCTGGGCCAGATCGATCTGGTCATTTCGCTGTGTTATGTGGGTTTTCTGGGCGTCATCGGCGCCTTGATGCTGGTGGAAAGCGTTAATGCGATCCGCCGGCGGGTCGGCGGGGCGCCGCCGCCCAAACGCCGCCGGCGCAAGCGGCGGCTGATCGACGCCTTGCCGTTCAAGACCCGCTTCCCCGTTTCCGGGCTCTATATGAGCGTGATCCCGCCCCTCGCCATCGGCTTTCTGGTCGGCGCGCTTGCGGCTTTGATGGGGGTTGGCGGCGGCTTTGTCATGGTGCCGGCGATGATCTACATCCTGCGCATGCCCACCAATGTGGTGATCGGCACCTCGCTGTTTCAAATCCTGTTCGTCACCGCCCTGACCACCTTCCTGCAGGCCGCCCAGAACCAGACGGTCGACATCGTGCTGGCCGCCATTTTGATCGTCGGCGGCGTGGTCGGCGCCCAGTTCGGCGTCCGGGCCGGCGCCCGGGTTAAGGGCGAGGAGTTGCGCGCCGGGCTGGCGCTTTTGGTTGTCGGCGTGTGCCTGAAGCTTGCCTGGGACCTCGCCGCAACCCCGGCCGATCTGTATGTACTGATCGAGGCGGGAGGCGTGCCGTGATGCGTCTCCTTTTCAGCCTCCTCTCTCTTCTGGTGACGGCGCCCGCGGTCGCGGCGACACCAGCGCCCGCCCGTATCGCCGCTGCGCTGACGGAAGACGTGGTGGAAATCCGCTCCGATTTCGCGGGCGCGCCGCTAACCGTGTTCGGCGCCGCGGAAGGCTTTCAGGACGGTGATGACATCATCGTCGCGGTTCGTGGACCCGCGCGCGATCTGCGCGTGATGAAAAAGCAGCGCGTACTGGGCATCTGGGTCAACGCAGCCCCGGTGCGCTTTGAAGATGTCGCGAGCTACTACGCCGTCGCCTCCACCCGGCCGCTGACCGAGTTCGCCAGCTTCGCCGCCTTGCGCCGCAACGGCATCGGCATGGCGCATCTGCCCCTCTCCGCGCCCGACCAGGAACGCACGGAGACCCTTTTAGGCGTGCCCGGCGTCAGGGTGACGGAGCTGGGCGCTGAGATCGTCGACTATCGCGAAGCCGTGGTGCGCAACAAGACGCGCCAAGCCCTTTATGTGGAAGCCGATAGCGGGGTGGAGATGCTGGAGGGCGGGCTGTTCATCGCCCGGCTCTTCCTGCCGTCAGAAACCCCAGTTGGTGAGTACACCATCGAGGTTTACCTGTTCCGTGACGGCGCCCCGATCGCCACACGGGAAACCGGATTACAGGTCGCCAAGGCCGGGCTGGAGCGCGCGCTTTATGATTTGGCCCACGATCAGCCGATCCTTTATGGCCTTTTGGCGTTGATCCTGGCGGGTTTGGCAGGCTGGCTGGCTGCAGTCTTCACACGTTCCCGCTAAACTAGGCCCAGCGACTCACGGGAGAGGAAGCCCGCCATGAAACGTTTAGCCGACGCTCCGATCGTCCCGCTTGTTCTCGGTTTCGGCGGCCTGATCCCCTTTGTCGCCGGCGCCATCGGCTTGGCCCTGGGCGGTCAGGCGGAATTGCAGGCGGCCAATGCGCTGCCGGTCTACGCCGCAGTTATCCTGTCCTTTTTGGCCGGCGGGCGCTGGGCGGCCGAGCTGGTGATCAAGGGCGACACCCCGCGCACGGGCGTCTTATTCCTGGCCATCCTGATCGCGCTGGCGGGCTGGATCGCGGTGCCGCTCCAGGTCTGGAGCCAGCCCGGCCTGCCGCTCAATCTGGAACTGACCGGCTGGGTCATCCTGATCGCCGGCTTTGTGATCCAATATCTCTGGGACCGTGCGGCCATTCGCGACGCGACCTTCCCGGAATGGTATTTGCCGCTGCGCCTGCTGCTCACCGGCGGCGCGGTGCTGAGCCTGTCCGCCGCCGCCTTCGTGCGCTGGTCGCCGACGTTTAGCCTTTAGGGGCCAACGTCCCTATTCCATGCTGAAGGTCAGCCCCGCATGCTTCTGCAGGCGGTCGATCAGCGGCTGGCCCAGCGCCGGCGCCGGCGTCCAAACGCCGCCTGGCGTAGTTTCACGCGGTGTGTCGATCAGAGTCAGCAAAGCCTCTGTGATCATTTTCGAGGTCGAGCCATAGCCCGGATCCCGGTCGCCGGAGACCACGGAGGTCATCCGATGACCGTCTGCAGTCTCGCCGGTGAACATCGCTTCGTAAAAGCCGGTTTCGCGCTCTTCTTTAGAGGGGCCTTCACCCGGCTTGGGCGGGTTGTCCTGCATGGAGCGGTCTTTGGCCACCATGGTGGCGATCTGCTCGCCCTGCTCGCCCGGGCCAGTCAGCATCATCTCGTCATAGACGAAATCGGTCCCATAGCGGTGATCCATCAGCGCGTTGGAGCGGTGGATATTCTTGGTGTTGATCGCGGCCATGATGAAGGGCGCCGACCAGCTATTTAGGTCATCCTCAAAGATCGGCTTGTCGCCCGCCGGCTGCTCCGGACCAGTAAAGCCGCCCGCCAGCGAGAACGGGTTGATCAGCCAATCAAAGACATGCGGCTCGCGCTTCACCCGCGCCATGGTCTCAAAAAAGCTCGCCGCCGTGCCGCCGGAGAAGGTGCCCTTCATCGAGCGCACCCGGCCTTTAACGCGGGTGATCGGCGAGCCGGTCTTTTCGATCGCCGCCTGCTGCAGGGCGTAAACGCCCATGTCGAACGGGATGGAATCAAAGCCGCAGGACAAAACCAGGCGCGCGCCGGACGCTTTCGCCCTATCAGAGTAGTTGTCGATGATGTCGCGCATCCAGGCCGGCTCGCCGCACAGATCGACATAATCCGTGCCCGCCTCCGCACAGGCGGCGACCAGCGGCTCGCCGTATTTCTGATACGGTCCAACGGTCGTGATGACGCCGCGCGTGCGCTCCGCCATCGCTTTGAGCGAAGCGGGATCGGAGCTGTCGGCGACGATCAGCGGGGTGTCGGCGGGCACGCCCATTTCATCGCGCACCGCTTCCAGCTTGTCCTGCGAGCGGCCAGCCATGGCCCAGCGGATATCGGGGTGAGTGGCGGCGATATATTCAGCGACCAGGCGGCCGGTGAAACCGGTTGCGCCATACACCACGACATCAAATTCACGCTCAGCCATAGCGGCGTCCTCCCAAGGGTTTTGATTTGCGCGCAAGCTTCACGCTTCGCGTCTTGAAGGCAAGACTTAATCCCCGCGCAGGCGGTGGCCGGCGATCGGAAACACTCCGCCATCGCCCAGCATCCAGGCGGTCGGCCGGGTTTCAAACACGCCCCGCCAAGCGGGATCACAAACATTGAGTCCGCCGGTGTAAGCGCCGAATGCGGGCAGGACGAGACGCGTCCCATCCGTGGCGAAACAGCGGCGGCGAAAACCGCGCCCCCTCACCGAGACGCGCGCGCAGGGGTGAAGGTGGCCGGCGACTTCACCGGGGGCCGGGGCATTCACCGGTTCATGGCGCAGGGTGAGCGGGCCGAGCCTCGTCTCCGCCGCCGTGCGGCCGCCAAAGCGGGCGGGCGGATCTGGGTCGTGATTGCCTTCAATCCAGAGCCAGTCCTCGACCGAGCCGACCAAACCCGCGAGCGCGTCCGCGTCGCTGTCATGCATGCGGCCGTCAGCGCCCAGATCATGGAAGCTGTCGCCCAGCGCGTAAACCCGGCGCGCGCCTAGCCGCACGATGGCGTCGGACAATCGACGGATCGTTTCGCGCGTGTCATAGGGCGGCAGGAGCTGGCCGCGCGCGGCGAAGGCGCTGCCCTTTTCAAAGTGCAGGTCGGCCACCAGCAAAGTCGCCGTGTCCGGCTCGAACGCCACGCCCGACACGTCCGCGATCAGGCGGGCGCCGTTCACCGTGAGGGTCGGGGTTTCGCGGGAGACTCGGGCGGCCTGCGGCATGGGCGCAGTTACGCGCACAAATCAGGAACACGCAAGCATGCGGTGCTGCGAAAACTAATCTGCGCGCACCCGCGCCATCACCCAATTCCAGTAGCGCAGCACGGTTTGGGCCTTATCCACCGACAAGGTCGCAAAGATCGTCTCGGCATGCTCCCAGCGCATCACAGCGCTTTGCGGTTCACCCAGATCGATCAGGCGGCGCAAATGCTCTTTGGACAGGCCGGTCGCTTTGGCCAGCACCGCCAGCGGCTCGCCGCCAAAATCATCCAGCATGCGGTCCATCAGGTCGCGCTGCACATTGGCGAGGCGGGCGAAGGCGTCCCGCATCTCATCAGTGGTCCCCTGCGCGTTCGCCGCCTCGATGGCGCCTTCCAGCGATCCATGGGGAGAGCGTTCCGCCTCAGCCCGATCGCGCTGACGCCGATCGATATAGGCGAGCGCCGCAGCCGCTGCGGGATCCGGCTCAGCCTCGGCGCGGAACAAGGGGAAGACGTCGGCGGCGGCTTCCTGCAGGATGGAGCGGCTCGCCGCGAAGCGGTCGAGGATCAAACGGCGCAAAGGATGGGTAACGTCCCAGAACAGAGCAAAACCCTGAGCCGGACGCAGCTCGGCCCGCTTGATCAGCAGGCGCGCCAACGCTTCGCTGTCACCGGCTTCCCGCACCAGAAAATCGACGGTCTGGGGCGCTAGACGAACGCCCTGATTACGCAGCAAAGCGGTCAGCACATCCGGATCGCCGCTGGCGCACAAGGCGGCGGCGACAGTCTCGGACACGTGCTCGCGGCGCGCCAGCGCGATGCGGTGACGGCGTTCGCCCTTGCGGGCGATCTCCATCATATCGAAGTCGGTGAGCGCCTGGGAGCGCTGGAGGATCGGCTCGGCCACCTCATAGGCATCCAACGCCAAGCGGCGCAGCAGCACCGGCGGCGCCTCGGCCTGCTCGGACAAGCGGGCCGCGACCTTGCTGCGGAGACCCGCATCGGCGGCCCGCAACAACTCGTCGAGCACATCCGCCGTCATCCAGCGTTCTTGGGGCGACACCCGGCTGGAGGGCAGGCACACGATGTCCGCGAGCCGGCGGGTCAGGCGTGAGCGAGCACGACCCGCCCCGGCGGGCGGGGTCGCGTCCCCCGCGCTTGCGCTGAAGTCCTTGGCCATGGCGCGCCCGTCTGACTGAAACCGTGGGCAAGCATCATCGCCGAGGCGGCGTTAAGAAGCCCTTAGGTCGCCTTGTTTTGTGCGCGGTCGAGATAGGCCAGCACGCCGGAGATCAAGAAGAAGGCGACCGCCATCATGAACAGCATGGGGCTGCGCACATATTCGCCCGCCTCGTCAAAGGCGACCGGCGCGTTGATCCCGAGCCAGGGCGAGAGGTGAAACATGATCGCGCCGCCCAGCACCGCGAGCGACAGCAACAGCCCGAACGTGCGGGCGATGGCGATGAAAAACCCGGCGACCAACAAGCCGGCCGCACCAAACTCGGCCAGGCCGGTCAGCATGCGCACGCCCGGTTCAAATAAAGCGATGCCGGATTGTTCGGCGATGTAGGAGAAAACCGGATTAGGCCCGGTGAATTTCTGCACTCCCATAAATGCCATGAAGGCGGCGACAATACCGGTGCCAACAGAAATTAAGAGCCGCATGAGATTTCCCCCTTGATTGCGCAAGCTTTCCACAACTTATTGGAGCAAGACTAAGTCGAGAGCCAGTCACACCGTTTCACAGCAGTGTGCAAAGAGCGTGACAACGCGCCGGCTCCAGGGAGGGGACGTGGCTGAAAACAGCCTGGTCAAATCAATGCGCCGCCGCGTGCGGATTGCACCGTTCACAGCCTATCTGGTGGCGGTGGCCGGCTGGTTTTTCAGCTTTGGCCTTCAAACCACACTGTTTCCCGGTGTCATCAACTACACCCTGAATGAAAGCCCGGAGCGCTTAGGGCTCGCCCAAGCTGCGGTCACGGCGCCCATGCTGTTCCTTCTGCCGCTGGCCGGCGTGCTGGCGGAACGGTGGGACCGGCGCAAGGTGATGAGCGGCTTCCATATGGTGGCCTCCATCAGCTCCGCGGTGATGGCGTGGCTGCTGCTCAACGACCTGCTGCACTATAAAAGCCTTATAATCTAC
Source organism: uncultured Oceanicaulis sp. (assembly GCA_964484345.1). GTDB lineage: Bacteria > Pseudomonadota > Alphaproteobacteria > Caulobacterales > Maricaulaceae > Oceanicaulis. The sequence continues at coordinate 16,381 of CAZAGE010000055.1, forward strand.
GCCCTTGTTGTGGGGACCGCCGGCGCCTTTGTGATGCCCGCGCGCGACAGTGCGGTGAACCCGGTGACACGAGTATCCCAGCGCATGGGCCATCCCGGCTTCACCCTGCAAAAAGCGGTGATCCTCACCTCACTGGTGCAGTTCGCCGCCCAGGTTATGGGTATGGGCGCGGGTTTTTTGGCGGGGCTTTTCGGTCCTGGTCCGTTGTTCGTGGCGCAAGCCGCCGTGTTGGTGATCGGTGCGACTGCAGCCCTCTTCCTGCCCCGCTTGCACAGCCGCAATCCCAGCACCGACTCGGTCCTCGAGAGCTTAAAGGGCGGCGTCACCGCGGTCTTCGGATCACCCATTCTGGCGCCCATGACGCTGATCATGATGGCGGTCGGCTGCCTGGTCGTCGGGGGTGGGTTTTTCGTCATCATCCCCGTCTTGGTGCGCGATGAGTATATGGGCGGCTACGGCCTGCTCTCCTCCTTGATGGTGTCGTTTTGGGTGGGCGCCTTCGTCGCCAACGTGATCTTGGCCCGGGTTGGGAGCATCGAGCGCCCAGGCCTTGTCCTGATGGGCGCTCAACTGGTCACGGTGGTGACTATGGGCGTGCTGGCCCTGCCGATCTCGGTCGTCTGGCTTTATGTGCTCGTTTTCGCCTGGGGGCTGGGCGGCGGGGTGGCGATCACGCTGTCACGCTCGGTGGTTCAGGAGAACGCTCCCTCCGACAAAGTCGCCCGCGTGATGAGCGTCTACCAGCTGGGCCTGTTTGGCGGCATGCCGATCGGCGCGCTGGTGATGGGCTATGTGGTCGCAGACCTTGGACCGCGCACCGCCGCCTTGATCCCCATGATCGGCCTCTTGCTCGTCCTAAGCGCGATCGCTGTGCTGACGCCGATCTTGAAGGTGCGCCGGGTCGATCCGGCCTAAGCATCGATCGTCGATCAGGACGCTGTCGCGCCCGTCTGAGCGGCGCCGTTTCATTACCGGCAATACACTGGACTCAAAAGGTTTTGAAGGCGAAGACTACGCGGCTTAGAAATAGGCCGCTTGAACCGGCCCCAAGGGGATACCATGTCGTCCAAACACCAATCGACGCGCCTGATCGCGATGCTCGCGCTCGGCGTGTCCGCTCTCGTCTCCGCCTGCAGCCCGTCGGCTGAAGCTCCCTCCACCCCCGCCCCTGAAGAGACCGCCATGGATGCTCCTGCTCCTGCACCCGATCTGATCGCCCGCGCCCGCGCTATTGACGCGCCGCGCCCCGAACAGCGCCCGGTGGAGATCACCCAGCACGGCGAAACGCGCACCGATGAATATGCCTGGCTGCGCGACGACAACTGGCAGCAGGTGATGCGCGAGCCGGAGGTTCTGGAAGCCGATATCCGCACCATGCTGGAGGCGGAGAACGCCTATGTGGGCGAGGTGATGTCGCCGCTGCGCGCGCTGCAAAGCCGCATCTACGACGAAATGCGCGGCCGGATCAAAGAAGACGACAGCTCTCCGCCCAGCCGCGACGGGGCGTTTTTCTACTATGTGCGGTATCGCGAAGGCGGCCAGTATCCGGTGTATGTCCGGCGTCCGGCGGACGAAAACGGCGAGATTTCCGGTGAAGAGCAGATCATCCTGGATGGCGACGCCGAAGCGGAAGGCGTTGAGTATTACGATCTCGGCGCGGTCTCTCAGTCGCCGGACCATCGCTATCTCGCCTATGCCGTCGATACCGCGGGCTCTGAGTTTTATGAGCTGAAGGTCCGCGATCTGGAGACCGGTGAAGACATCGCCACTCTGACCAATGAGGGTTATGGCTCGATGGTCTGGGGCAATGACTCGCAGACGATCTACTGGGTTTGGCGCGACGAAAACAACCGGCCGCGCCGGGTCTACCGCCAGGCCTTCGACAGCGCCGAGGCCGAGCTGATCTACGAAGAATCCGATCCCGGCTATTTCCTCGGCGTGGGCAAAACCGATGGCGATCGCTGGATCGTGCTGACCGCTGGCGACCACACCACCAGCGAATGGCGTCTGTTCGACGCTGATGATCCAAGCGCTGAAGCGCTCCTGGTCTCCGAGCGGGAGCAGGGCGTGGAATACTCCCTGACCGAAGCTGGCGGGGCGATCTATGTGCGCACCAATCTGGATGGCGCGGTCGACTTTAAGATCATGACTGCACCGCTCGACGATCCGCGGCGGGAAAATTGGACCGACCTGATCGACCATCGCCCCGGCGTATTGGTCAGCGGCCTGTCCGGCTATGAAAACTGGCTGGTGCGGATGGAGCGCTCCAACGCCCTGCCCCGCATGATCGTCCGCGATCTGCGCAATGGCGAAGAGCACGAGATCTCCTTTGACGAGGAAGCCTATTCGCTGGGTCTGGGCGGCAGCTATGAATACGCCACCGACGTGATCCGCTTTGGCTATGAAAGCCCATCGACGCCGGATGAAACGTTTGACTACAACATGGCCTCGCGTGAGCGCACGCTGATCAAGCGCCAGGAAATCCCGTCCGGTCATGACGCCTCCGACTATGTCGTGCGTCGTCTCATGGCCCCGGCGCGCGACGGCGTCGAGGTTCCGGTCACCCTGCTCTACCATGCCGATACGCCGATTGACGGCACCGCACCGGTGCTGCTTTACGGCTATGGCTCTTACGGCATCACCATTCCGGCCAGCTTTTCGGTGTCACGCCTCAGCCTGGTGGACCGGGGCATGATCTACGCCATCGTGCATATGCGCGGCGGCATGGCGATGGGGTATCAATGGTATCTGGACGGCAAGCTGGACCAGAAGATGAACACCTTCACGGACTTCGTGGATGGCGGCCGTTTCCTGGTCGATGAGGGCTTCACCTCTGAAGGGCAGCTGGTCGCGATGGGCGGCTCCGCCGGCGGGCTTCTGGTCGGGGCGGCGATGAACATCGATCCCAGCCTGTTCGGCGGCGTGATCGCGGCGGTGCCGTTCGTGGATGTCGTCAACACCATCTCCGATCCCAGCCTGCCCCTCACCCCGCCGGAATGGAATGAGTGGGGCAATCCGATCGAGGATGCGGAGGCTTATCGCTACATGATGAGCTATAGCCCGTACGACAATGTCACCGAGCAAGCCTATCCTCACCTGTTCGCCACGGCCGGACTGACCGATCCGCGGGTGACCTATTGGGAACCGGCGAAATGGGTGGCGCGCGTGCGCGACCGGCGCACGGATGACGGCCTGACCCTGTTCCGCACCAATATGGGCGCGGGCCATGGCGGCGCCTCGGGCCGGTTTGACGCCCTGGAAGAGCGGGCCGAAGAATGGGCCTTCGCCCTGATGGCGGCCGGCCTGGCGGACGCCGAAGCTGTTGAAG
>CAZAGE010000056.1:0-19311 GCA_964484345.1 uncultured Oceanicaulis sp.
ACGATCAGCACTCGGGCGAGGTCGATGAAAAGGCCGTGCTCAATTACGCCTGGAATGCTGGCGAGATTTTCAGCGGCTTCCTCAGGATCCGGCAATCGCCGACATGAGCAATCGAGGATGTAGTGACCGCCATCGGTGAGATAGGGGTCCAGACCGTCACCCTTGCGGCGCAAATTGATGTCCGGGTTGTTGACCCCGGCTGCGCGCAGCGCGTCGAAGACTTTCTTGGCAGTGATGGTGAAGGCGAATGGATCCACTTCGACGGGGAGGGGAAAGCCGCCCAGGTCAGAAACCAGCTTGGTTTCATCCACGACGACCGCCATCAGGTCGGAGGCGTGGGCGATGATTTTCTCGCGCAGATGGCAGCCGCCGCCGCCTTTGATCAGACGGAACTGGCTGTCGACTTCATCCGCGCCGTCAACGGTCAGGTCAATGCGATCGGCCTGGTCCACCGGGATCAATGGCACGCCGACTTCACGCGCGAGCGCGGCCGTATTCTCCGAGGTCGGAATGCCTCGAATATCCTCCAGAACGCCGGACTTTAGCGCTTCACCCAGCTGGGACACGAACAGCTCCGCCGTGGAGCCGGAGCCCAAGCCCAAAGTCATACCACTTTCGACGAAATCGAGCGCGGCGGCGGCGGCGAGCGCCTTTTGCTCGGCCGCACTCATGCGTTCACTCCGCCCAGCAGAACGAATTTCAATTCGGTGAACTCCTCCACACCCCATTTTCCGCCTTCGCGGCCAATGCCGGATTCCTTCATGCCGCCGAACGGGGTCGCGGGCGAGCCCACCATCGGCGCGTTCACGCCCACCATGCCGAAATCAAGGCCTTCGGATAGGCGGTGCACCCGGCCGACATCGCGCGTGTAGACATAGGCGGCCAGGCCGTAGGGGGTGTCATTGGCGAGGCGGATCATCTCCGCTTCGCTCTGCGCGCGGTACACTGAGGCGACCGGGCCGAAGATTTCAAAGCAGGCCAAGTCCAGTTCGAAATTCTCACCGCCCTCGATCAGTGTCGGGGCGTAGAAGCTGCCGCCCAGCTCGTCCGCCAGCGGCGCGCCGCCATGGATGATTGTCGCGCCTTTTTCCCGGGCGTCCTGGACCAGGCTGTCGACGCGCGCGACAGCTTCGTCATGGATCAGCGGGCCGACCTGGACCCCGCCTTCAAAGCCGGAGCCGACTTTGAGCTTTTCCATGCGCGCCGAGATGCGCTCGATCAGCCGATCGGCGATCGGGGCGTGCGCGATGATGCGGTTGGCCGACACGCAGGTTTGGCCCGCCGCGCGAAACTTCGACGCGATGACGCCATCGGCCGCTGCGTCCAGATCGGCGTCGTCCATCACCAGGAAGGGCGCGTTGCCGCCCAGCTCGAGCGACACACGCTTCACGCCGTCGGCCGCCTGGCGCATCAAGAGCTTGCCCACCGCGGTCGAGCCGGTGAAGCCGATCATGCGCACCACATCCGAACCTGTCATGACCGGGCCAATGGCCTCGGCTTCGCCGCAAATCACGTTGAAGACGCCATCAGGAAAACCGGCGCGCTTGGCGAGCTCGGCCAGCGCCAGGGCGGACAGCGGCGTTTCTGGAGCGGGTTTGACGACGACGGTGCAGCCGGCCGCCAGCGCCGGAGCGCATTTGCGGGTGATCATGGCGGAGGGGAAGTTCCACGGCGTGATGCAGGCCACGACGCCCACCGGCTGGCGCACCGTCCAGCCGCGCGTGCCGGGGAAGGGAGTCTGAAGGGTTTCGCCGTGCAGACGCTTGGCCTCTTCTGCGGACCACGACACGAAGCCCGCGCCATAGACCACCTCGCCTTTGGCTTCGGGGAAGGGCTTGCCCATCTCCGCTGTGATCAGCGTGCCCAAATCATCCGCGGCCTCAAGAATGAGGTCATTCCAGCGCTGCACGATGTGGGCGCGCTCGAAGACGCTGGTCTTTTTCCAGGTCTTGAAGGCTTCAGCGGCCGCATCAATCGCCTGGCGCGCGCCGGCTTCGCCCACATCATGGACATCGGCGAGGTGCGAGCGATCGCCGGGGCTGGTCACGGTGAAGGAGGACGCGCCGTCCACCCATCGGCCGTTGATGAAGGACTGCGTCTTCAGGAGCGCGGCGTCGTTAAGCCGGTCTGCGAGCGTGGTCACGTGATTGGCTCCTCTAAGGGTCTAGCCCTTGGTCTGTTTGTCTTTCTTGGCTTGCATAGCGGCGCGGAAGCGCGTCGCCCAGCCGGTCTTATTGGTTTGTTCAGCGCGCGACAGCGCGAGGGCGCCATCCGGCACGTCTTTCGACACCACCGAACCGGACCCGGTCATCGCGCCGGCCCCGATCGTCACGGGCGCAACGAGCGCGGAGTTGGACCCCACAAAGGCTCCATCGCCCACGATCGTCTTGTTTTTGAAGAAGCCGTCATAATTACAGAAAATGGTTCCGGCCCCGATGTTCGCATGCGCGCCCACATCGCCGTCCCCGATATAGGCGAGATGATTGGCTTTTGCGCCTTCGCCCATGCGCGCCTTTTTCACTTCGACGAAGTTGCCGACCTTCGCTTTGGTTTCCAGCACCGCGCCGGGGCGCAAACGCGCATAGGGCCCCACCTCGCATCCGCCAGCCACGTCCGCCCCTTCAAGATGAGAGAACGCCCGGATGACGGCGCCGGAGCGCACCCGGACGCTAGGTCCGAACACCACGTTCGGCTCGATGATCACGTCATTTTCCAGGACCGTATCATAAGCGAAATGGACCGTATCCGGCGCCGTGAGGGTCACCCCGTCCAGCATCGCTTCGCGCCGTCGGCGCGCCTGAAATGCAGCTTCGGCGTCCGCGAGGTCCACACGGGAGTTCACGCCTAGAACTTCGTCGGCGCTCGCTCGCACCGCCTTTGCGGACAAGGCGCGCCGACGGGCCAGCTCGACCACGTCGGTCAGATAGTACTCGCCCTTGGCGTTGTCGTTAGTGACTTCGGACAACAGGTCGAACAGTAAGCGCGCGTCCGCAGCAAGGACGCCGGAATTGCACAGGCGCACGTCCAGCTGTTCAGCTGTCGCGTCCTTGGCCTCCACAATGGCGTCAAGATCGCCCTGCGGCGTTTCGATCAGGCGGCCGTAGGCGCCTGGCTCGTCCGGCTCGAAGCCCAGGACCGATACCGCCGCACCGGTGTTAAGCGCTTCAAACACTGACGCCACCGTTTCCGGTTGGATCAGCGGCGTGTCGGCGTAGAGCACGATGACATCGCCCTCAAACCCGGCCAGCGCCTCGGCCGCTGCGTTCACGGCATCGCCGGTGCCCTGGGGCGGGTCCTGCAGCGCAGCTGTGGCGCCCGCGGCCTCGGCGCGCTCGGCGATCACCGGCGCATGCGCGCCCCAGACCACCACTTTGCGATCCGCGCCTGCGGCGTCGGCCAGCGCCAGGCTCCAGTCGAGCATCGACCGGCCGCCGACCTGATGCAGCGGCTTGGCGAGCTCCGATTTCATCCGGCTGCCATGGCCAGCGGCCAGGATGACGGCGGCGCGGGGGCGTTGGGGCATAGTCGGCTCCGAGGAGGGATCAGCAATTCAATGGTTCGCAGTGCGACCTAGCGCGGCTATAGCCTATCGCAACTCAGCTTGCGACCATTGCCTTATCACAGGGACCATCACGATGGCGTTTCAATCTCTTTCCGGCGTTCGGATCGCCTTCGATCTCGATGGAACGCTTGTCGATACGGCCCCGGATCTGGTGCGCGCGCTCAACGCCGCAATCACTCCTGCAGGCCTGGCTCCCGTTCCTGTAGAGGCGGTGCGCGCCATGGTTGGCCGCGGCGCCCGCGCTTTGATCCTGCGCGCCTATGAACGCGAAGGCCTGGCGCAGCCGAGCAATGACGAGACGGAGGAACGGCTCGACCTTTTTCTAAAGGTATATGCGGACGGTATTGCGGACCTCTCCCGGCCGTTTGAGGGCGTGGACGCCGCCCTCGACGCCTTGGGGGCTGCGGGTGCGGAATTGTCCGTTTGCACCAATAAGCCAGGATGGTTGGCGCGCCCCTTGATGGACACGCTGAACATGTCGGACCGCTTTGTGCGTATCACCGGGGCGGATGATGCGCCCGAGAAGAAGCCGTCGGCATTGCATCTGGAAACCGCAATCGGCGGCAAGGCCGATTCGCGCACGGTGATGGTGGGGGATTCTGATCCAGACGTGGGGACCGCGCGCGCCGCCGGCGCCCACGTGATTCTGTTTGAGGCCGGATATAGCGAAAAGCCGGCCAGCGCGTTGGGCGCTGACCGGCTTTTTAGTCATTGGCGGGATGTGCCCGGCGTGGTCGCCGATCTCATCCCTTAAGTCACGCGGCCTGTAACTAGGCGCTACGGCGGTTTTCGGTCCGATCGTTGGCCGGACGCGGCATGCCGTTGACCATGTTGGAACGCACGTCAGTGCGGGCGGAACGCATGGCAGGCATGAAACCGGCTTCTTGAAGCTCGATATTCACGTCGTAGCCGCGCTCACGCCAGTAGGCCTCAATACGCTCTTTCAGACGCAGAGCACCATCACGGGTGCAGAAGTCGTTGCTGGCCATGGGGGAGAACCTCATTGTTTCTACGCGCCCCGCCAAAAGGGCGCGTTCGTCGTTCTTTTTGACGGTGACTTTCACGCCGCCGAAAAGTTATTCACGGCAGCGAACGCGTGGGGATATAGATGATGGAATAGTTTGACGGAAGTGTGACGGTCGTTTTTTTTAAAAAAAATTTGCAAACGCCTGAAATGTCATTCTCTTCCAGATCGATGATTGCGCCGCTTGACCGGCCTTTGGGGCTGGCGTAGGTAACACGCCCTCTTTTCAGGGGCGATTAGCTCAGCGGTAGAGCACTTCGTTCACACCGAAGGGGTCACTAGTTCGATCCTAGTATCGCCCACCATTTCGCCGGAAACGGCGCAAAACCCCGGCTCCTTTGAGCCGGGGTTTCTTGTTTCCGCCTCCGCTCATTCTGTCGGGACGGGGCGCAACGGAATGTCCAGATAGCTGCCGGGCAACCACTCCAGCGTGAGCGGCGGGCCGGCGTCTTCGATGCTTTCCTCGCTGACATCCCCGCCCGTGCCGTAATTGATCTGGGCGAACGGGTTCACGTTGACGTCCAGCACCGCAACGATCCGGCTCCCTTCTTCCAGAAGGCGGCTGACCATGCGTGTGCGCTCGATCGGGATTGTGGTCGCTTCACCCGGCGTCAGCAAACGCCGCCGGCTCATGTCGCCGGCATAGCTCGCCCGGCCCAGATAGTAGGACAGATGGATGTATGAACCGTCCGCGCGCAGCTCGTAGAGCGTGACCCCGATATCCACATCGCGCTTATTAATCCGCACCCTCAGCGCGCCGGAGAACTGACCGCTCAGCACCATAGGTTCGGTTAGCGGCGCGCTGACGAAGCTCGATCCGGTCCAGTCGACCGGATCGTCGGTGAGGATTGGATGGGGATAGTAGTGCGCATTGCGCCAGATCTCCCGGTCCGCAAGGTCCACCTCCAGACGCGCTGGCGTTCCAGCGGCATTCGGCTCGGCCGCGAGCGCGTGCGGCCCCGGTCCGCTTGCTGCGGACAGGTGGAAGCGCTGCGTCGCCGAATTCAGCGCCTCCAGGCTCGGCGCGCTGTACCAGCGATTCGTCCCCATGACCTGGTGGTTGACCCGATCAGCCAATAGAGCCGGCCGCGGCGCGCCGCGCAGCACATGGTCCAGCCAGTCGAAGGTCAATTCGGGAACATCGATCTCGGCGACGGGGTCCAGGCTCACACCGCGCAGCGCGCCGCGCGGGCGACCCTGGGCGCTTCGATGGTCGTAAGGGCCGATCAGCAGCACATGGTCTGCATCAGGCCGATGGCGCAGATGCTCATTGAAGTAATGCAGCGCCGAAATCTGACCGTCGTCATAATATCCAGTGACGCTCAGGATCGGAATGTCGATCGCCGCGAACTCCTCGCCATAGGGGACCATGGCCTGCCAATAGGCGTCGTAGGCGGGATGACCGAGCCAGCGCTGGAGCCATGGATTAGCTTGGCCGTCAACCTGGTCGATCTCACGATAGGGCCGGCCGCTTTCAAACCAGTCGGTCTGCAGCGACCACCAGCGGTCAGGATCGAAGTACGTCGCCTCGTCCAGCCCCGGGTTCGACGCCACATAAAAGGCCCAGCCATAATTGGCGTTGAGGAAGATATTGTTCTCCATCGGCAGGCCGAGCCCAGGCAGCGCCGCCGCATAGGGCACGATGGTGCGAAGCGCTGGATGGGGGTCTTTCAACGCGGCCCATTGGACAAAACCGTTATAGCTGCCGCCATACATGGCGACCTGACCGTCATTCCAATCCTGCTTGGCGATCCAATCGATCACCGCATTCACGTCGCGCGCCTCGGTCTCGTAGGGGCGGATCTCGTCGCGACTCAGGCGTTTGCCCCGGGCATCCGCCACCACGCCGGCATAGCCATGGGCGGCGGCATGGATCGCCTCGCGCAAATTGCGGGTCTCGTCCGAGTAAATCGTATACAGCAGCGCCGCCGGCTGGCGGGTTTGCGGGTCGCGATCCCGAACCACCATGGCGGACAAGGTGACGCCCTCTTCGGTAACAATGCGAACATCGCGCTCGATGTCGAAGCGGCGGGCGATCTCCCCCTCATAAAGCGCCGTTGCAGGCTCCAGCAGCGCGTGATTGACCATATGCCGCGCATACTGAGAGATCAGCCGCGGCCAGTTCACCGCCTCGGCGTCCTCGGCCGCCAAGGCCTGGTCCAGAAGCTGAGCGATGAACGCGTCGCCCATTTCCAGACTGTAGCCGGTGAACTCGCCGGCGTGGTAGACGGCCTCGTCGTTCATAGCGTCCAAGCGTGCGCCTAGGAGTGCCTCCAGAACAGCCAGCGGATCCGCACCGGCGCTCCCGGGCGCCGCCGCCGGCGTTCGCAGATAGAGCTCATACAGCAAACCCGGCGCGCGGCCGGTCTCGCCGCTCGTCCGCGCATGTTCCGCACGCCAAGCGTCCAGCGCCGTCAGGCCAGCCTCGGCATTCCCGGTGAGAAGGTGCAGATAGAGCGGATCGACCGCATCGGCGCGCTCACGCGCGATCTCAGAGAGCTGTTGGGTCAGCGCGCTGTCCGGGGCGTAGGCGTCGCTTGGCGCCAGGTGTTGAACCGACAGCCGGGCGGCTGAAAGGGCGGTGCGCAGATTCGCCGGCTCGTCTGCGCGCGCCGGGGCGGGCGCGCACAGCATGAGACTCAACAAAAGCGCGGCTGCGCCGCGTAAACAAAAACCCATCATGAGGCAGACTCCGTCGTTAATCATGGCCGGCCTGCGGCTGTTGCAGCGCAGGCCTGAGGGCCTGTCTTGCCTTAGGAGCAACCCAAGTCATGATGGCGGCGTGATGTGCAGGTGATTTCTTGTGATGGGCCCCGATGCGCTGGCGATTTCAAGGGTTTGAGTTTGACGAACAGACCCAGGCTTTGAGCCGCGACGGGGCTTTTGTCAGACTTGAGCCCCGGCAGGCTCAAACCCTCGCCTATTTCTGCCAGCGCCCGGGCGAGCTCATTAGCCGTGACGAGCTGGTTGATGCGGTGTGGCAAGCCCGGGCGGTCACCGACAACGCCGTCAACCGGATCATCTCAGGCTTGCGTCAGGCTTTCGGCGACGACCCCAAGAGGCCGCGCTACATCGCAACGGTGCCGCGAAAAGGCTATCGCTTCATCGCGCCGGTCGAACCGGTTGTGGAGCCCTCGCCAGCGCAGGAACGCCTGGCCAGCGGGCTCAAGGGCCATCGCACAGCCCTGGCGGCGGGCCTGTTCTGTTTGGCGACGGTCGTGCTGATCGCGGCCTTCATGCTTGACCGGCCTCAGCCGTCTCCTGCCAGCGGTGCGGTGGCCCTGACGCGCCATGCCGGGCAGTCCAGCCACCCGGCCGCCGATCCAGACGGCGCGCGCCTGCTCTACACGCGCAGCGCCGCAGAGGGGTTGCAGCTTTGGCTCAGAGACCTCGTCACGCAGCAGGAACGCGCCTTGGACACAGGGCCAGGATCCGCCGGACCGGGCGCCTGGTCGCCGGATGGCCGTTTCATCGCTTACCTCTTCATCCACCCTGACGGGCGCTGCGAGATCCGGGAGGCGAGCGTCGAGGGACTCGGTTTGGGCGCGTCCGCCGTGCTGCACACCTGCCCGCAAAACAGCTATGGCGCGGTGCGTTACACCGCGTCCGGCGACGCGTTGGTCCTCGCCCAAGCAGGCCCGAACGGCCCGCCTTACGCCCTTTTCCATCTCGACCGGGAGACCGGCGACCTGCGGCGTCTGCCGCAGCCTGATCCCAGACAGCTTGGGCATGTGAGCTTCGACATTCACCCTGATCGCGACCTCGTCCTCTTGTCCACGCCCAGCGCCGATCAGCGCCTGGAGCTTTTTACGCTCGACCTTGAAACGGGCGCGCAAACCCGCTTGTTCAGCGTGGCCGACTATATGTGCTGCGCGATCTGGTCGGCGGACGGCGACCGTGTGGTGCTGGTGGGCGGAGACGGATCAACCGCGCTTCTCAGCTATCCGCTGAGCGGCGGTACGCCCGAGCGCGTCCACCAGGCGCTTCACCCGATCCGCTTCCCGGCGCGTTCGCCCAGCACGCAGAGCTATTTCTACGCCAGCGGCCCGCCCAGCCGCCGGATCGAGGCCTACGTGGATTTCAGCGCACCCGGGCGGCGTATCACGGAGACAGCGAGCGATGCCCGCGCCCCCGCCCTGGCGCCGTCCGGCGCGGAGTTGGCATATCTTTCCAGCCAGTCCGGCCTCGAACAGATCTGGATTAGCGCCTTGCCGGCCGGCGACGCTCGCATGCTCTCGCGCCTGACGGACACGCCCCACTACTTCGCCTTGGCTTGGGCGCCGGACGGCGCGCACCTGGCGGCGATGGGCCTGGGGTTCATCGATGTTTACACCTTGGAGACGGGGGCGCGTCGCCGATTGGATCTGCCGCGCAGCGAATTACGGGGGCTGAGCTGGCCAGACGCCGATCGGGTGTCGTTCAGCCGGCCCGACCCGGGCGGCTGGCGCGCCTATAGCTTCGACTTGCAGACCAGAGAGCTTAGCCCCGATCCGGAGCGTTGGTCCTTTGTCCGGCATGCACCGGATCGGGAGGACTCACTTTGGTTCAGCCAGGACGGACGCGTGGCGGCCGGCCCCGACCGGCGATGGCTGGCGATCAATGTCGCCTCGCCCGCCGATCGGCACGGCTTCGCCCTGGTCAAGCAGGGCGACCGGCTGGTGCGTCGGGGTGACCGTGACAACGCTTTGCAGGCCTACCGTCTGGCATCTGATCAAACCCTGGCGACCGACGGCCCGCCCCTGGCGCTGGATTATCGCGGCGGGTTCGACCTGGGCGCGGATGTGATCGTCGCAACGGACGCCGCCGCCCCGCGAAGCAACATTTTTGTCACCGCGGAGCATTGAGCCGGCCGGCGCCCGCTGCACTCATCCCCCGCGACCATCGGTCACCTGCCGCCGCTACTTGCGAAACATTCTCAAAACTGGCAGCAAGACATTCAGAGCGCGCCTTTGCGCAGTTTGAGCATAAAGGATGATCGGCATGGCCGGCCTGTTTCGTATCTTGACCCCGATGATTGCGGCCGGCGCCGCGTTGAGCCTTGGCGCTTGCGGCGAGCCTGCGCCGTCCGCAGACGGTGAAGCCGCAAACGCCGGCGTGGTGAATATCTACACCGCGCGCCATTACGCATCGGACTACGCGGTCTACGAGGCCTTCACCGAAGCGACTGGGATCGAGGTCAACTATATCGAGGCCGGCGGCGATCTTTTGATCGAGCGGGTGCGTCTGGACGCGGAACGCTCACCAGCGGATATCGTCATCACCGTGGACGCCGGACGCCTCTGGCGCGCCGAGCAGGCCGGGCTTTTCCAGGCCGCTCCGGAGCTCAGCGACGCGCTCGAAGGCGTTCCGGCCAATCTGCGTCACCCCGACGGCGCCTGGTTTGGCTTCTCCACCCGCGTGCGTGGCATCGCGTATGCGCCTGACCGGGTGAACGCCGATGAGATCACTGATTTCGCCGACCTGGCCGATCCGGTGTGGGAAGGCCGCATTTGCGTGCGCTCGTCCGGGAATGTGTACAACCAGTCCCAGCTCGCCGCGCTGATCAACACCGCGGGCGTTGAGGCCGCCGAGGCCTGGGCCGCCGGCATCGTCAACAATCTCGCCCGCGTGCCGCAAGGCGGCGACACCGATCAGGTTCGCGCCATCGCAGCGGGTGAATGCGATGTCGCCATCGTGAATCACTATTATGTCGGCCGCTTGAAGCGCTCCGACGACGCGGCGGACCGTGCGGTAGGCGAGGCTGTGGAGTTCATCATGCCGCCAGTGGCGGGTGCCGGCGCGCACGTCAACATCTCCGGCGCCGGTCTGGCCGCCAATGCGCCGAACCGCGAAAACGCCATTGCATTCCTGGAATTCCTGCTCTCGCCGGAAGGCCAGCGCTTCTTCCCGGAACTCACCAACGAGTTCCCGGCGGTCGAGGGCACGCCTTACGACAATCCTGTCATCGATGGCTTTGGTGAGATCGTCGCCGACCCGGTCAATGTGAACGCGCTCGGCGAGAACGCGGCTGAGGCCCAGCGCATCTTCGACCGCGTCGGATGGCCGTAAGCCGCAGCTCAGGCGGATTCGCCCCCGCCTGGCCCGCCGCCATCGCCGCCTTGATCTGCGCCGCGCCGTTGCTGACGGTCGCGGCGCTCGGTGTTTTCGGTCCCTGGACCGACTATATGGCGCACATCGCCTCGACACGCCTGCCGGCCTATTTGAGCAACACCGCTCTTGTGACCGTGATCGCCGCGCTCGGCGCTTTGCTGCTCGGCGCGCCCCTGGCCTGGATCGTCGCCCGGTTCGAGTTTCCTGGCCGCCGTATTGTGGAATGGGGGTTGGCGCTGCCGCTCGCCGTGCCCGCCTATGCCGCCGCCTATGCATGGTACGACCTGACACAGGCCGCGGGCCCGATGGGGTCTCTGCCGACGGTCAGAGGACCCGTCGGGGCCGGGGTCATTTTCGCGGTGACGCTCTATCCGTATGTCTACCTGCTCGCCCGCGAAGCGTATGCCGGTCAGTCTTCCGACGCTTATGACGCTGCGCGCACGTTGGGCTGCGGGCCCTTCAGCGCGTTTCGCCGTGCAGCGCTGCCGCTTGCCCGTCCCGCCATAGCGGCGGGGCTCGCCCTGGTGATTATGGAAAGCTTGGCGGACTATGGCGCCGTCGCGCACCTCGGCGCACCGACGCTGTCCGTGGGTTTGATCCGCGCCTGGGCCGGGGAGGGGGCGATTGCAGATGCAGCACGCCTGGCCCTGATCCTGGTCGCGATCGCCTTCTTGCTATTCGCCTATGAGCGCGCCCAGCGCCGCCGCGCCCGCCAGAGCGCCGCCTCGGGCCGGCGCCGGCCGCCACGCCGCGTGCCTTTGAGCTTCGGCGAGGGATTGCTGGCGCTGGTCGCCTGCCTGGCCCCCATCGCGTTGGGGCTGATCATTCCGCTGGCGCGCCTGGGCTGGCGAGCGATCGCGTCGCCGACCAATCGCTCCATGCTGGAGGCCGCCGGCAACTCCCTGCTGCTGGCCAGCCTCTCTGGTCTACTCGCCGCCGCGCTGGGCCTGGCTGCGGCCTACGCCCTGCGCAGCGGCCGTCGCCGGGCGATCATCGCAGCGCGCCTTGCAGGTTTAGGCTACGCCGTTCCCGGCTCCGTCGCCGCGCTTGGCGTGCTGGTCATTTTAGGTTTCGCGCAAGCGGGCCTCGACAGCGCTTGGACTGCTGTGTTCGGCAGCGCCTTCCCGCTGCTGCTCAGCGGCGGCGTCGTCGCCTTGGTTTTCGCCTACCAATCGCGGTTCGCGGCGGCCGCCATCGGTCCGGCGGAGTCGGCGCTAAACCGGGTGACGCCGACGCTGGACCATGCGGCTCGCTCGCTGGGCGCGACGTCGACCGAGATCGCCTGGCGCATACACTGGCCGCTTGTCGCCTCCGGCGCGGCGCTGGCCGGCCTTCTTGTCTTTGTGGAGGTTTTAAAAGAGCTTCCCGCCACGATGATACTGCGGCCCTTTAACTTCGACACGTTGGCGGTCACCGCCCATAACTACGCCAGCGACGAACGGCTGGGCGAAGCGGCCCTGCCAGCGCTGCTGATTGCGCTGATCGCTCTGCCGCCCATGGTGTGGATCGCCCGGCGCATCACGCGCAGCGAGCAAGCCGGATGAGCCGCCCTGATCGTCTCGCCGTAAGGAACGCTGTGGTCGCCTATGGCCCGGACCGTGCGGCCGTTGATGGCGTTGATTTGACGCTGAATTGCGGGCGGGTGACCGCGCTGTTAGGGCCGTCCGGCTCGGGCAAGTCCACCCTGCTTCGAGCCATCGCGGGACTAGAAGCGTTGAACGCCGGCGAGATTCGTTTCGGCGATGAGCTCTGGTCAGGCGACGGCGCCCACAAGGCGCCGGAAACGCGGCGCTGCGGGGTGGTGTTTCAGGACTATGCACTCTTCCCGCATCTCAACGCGCTGGACAATGTCGGTTTCGGCTTAAGGGGATTGGCCCGGCCTGAGCGGCGTGCGCGCGCACAACACCAGCTTGACGGCGTCGAACTCGGTCACCGGGCGCAGGCTTACCCGCATGAGCTGTCCGGCGGAGAACAGCAGCGCGTCGCGCTAGCGCGCGCCCTGGCGACCGAGCCGGACGTGATGTTGCTCGACGAACCCTTCTCCGGCCTTGACCGCCGCCTGCGCAGTGAGCTTCGCGACACCACCGCAGACGCCCTGAAGGCCAGCGGGGCGGCCACCTTAATCGTCACCCACGACGCCGATGAAGCGCTTAGCCTCGCAGACACCATCGCGCTGATGACCGACGGCAGGATCATTCAGGTCGGCGCGCCCGACGCGCTTTACTTGAAGCCAAGCTCTGTGGACGCTGCACGTCTGCTCGGGGATGTGGAAGTCTTCGACGGCGTGGTCAGCGCAGGTCAGGTTGAGACGCTGCTTGGTACGGTCGACGCGGCCGATCTGAGCGACGGCGCGCGCGTCCAGGTTCTGGTGCGCCCCGAAGGCATTGACGTTTCAACCGACGGCGTCGATGGCGCCAAGGCGACGATTACCGAGCGGCGACTGGCGGGCGGCCATGCCCGCTTCAGCTGTCAGCTGCCGGACGGACGCGTCGTCCAGGCCCGTGTCGAGCTCACTGCGCTCGCGTCGGCGGGACAGGAAGTCCAACTCACCCTTGATCCGCACTTTGTCAGCGTGGTTCCAGCCTGATCCGGCGGTCAATGCCCATAGCCTCCAGAAACCCCTCATCATGGCTGACCGCGATGAGCGTGCCCTGAAAGACCTGGAGCGCGGATTCCAGCGCTTCAATCGCATCGAGATCAAGATGGTTGGTCGGCTCATCCAAAATCAACACGGCTGGCGGCTCCCCACCCAGTACGCCGGCGAGCCCAACCCGCAGGCGCTCGCCCCCGCTCAGGACCGACGCCGGCTTCTCAGACGCCTCGCCGCGTAGATCAAACTGGGCGAGCGCGGCGTGGGCGTCATTGGCTGTGAGATCCGAATAGCGCGCCCGCAACGCCTCGACTGCGCTCAAAGCTGGATCAAGGTCGCTGACCATTTGGTCCAGCCGGGCCAGGCGTCCGCGGCCGCGCCGGATTTCACCCGTCGTTGCTGACAACCGCCCTTCAGCCAGCCGCAGTACGGTCGTCTTGCCGCAGCCGTTCGGGCCTTCAAGGGCGATGCGCTCCCCGCCGTGCACGACAAAGCTCAAACCATCGATCACCGGCGCTGCGCCATAGGCGAAGCTGACACCTTCAAAGGCCAGCATGACCCGGCCCTGAGGCGCTTCGACTGACGGGGCTTTGACGTTGAGCTTGGGGCGGCGGGTGCGCGCCGCATCCGCCGTGTCGCGGGTGGCTTGCGCCGCTTCCGCGCGCCGTGCCGCTTCGCCGGACAGGCGCGCGCCGGTCGCTTCGCTTTTAGCCTTCATCGCATCGAGCAGCATTTTCGGCTGGCTGCCGTCCTGGCGCATCGCCTTGCCCGATCGCGCTCGGCGCGCCAGGCGAGCCTCGGCTTGTTCGCGAGATCGATAAACGGCGCGCAGCTGGACTTCGGCGCGATTATACGCTGCTTCGGCCCGATCACGGCGTGCATCGCGGTCAGCCGCGTAGGCCGACCAATTGCCGCCAAATAGCCGCCAGCCGGTATTCTCCAGCGCCAGGATGCGGTCTACACGCTCCAGCAGCGCCCGGTCGTGACTCGCCACTACCAGTCCACCCGGCCAATCGCGCATCAGGGCGTAGACCGCTTCGCGCCCTTCGTGATCAAGATTATTGGTCGGCTCGTCCATCAGAAGAATGTTTGGCGCGCTGATCCAAGCCGAGGCTAGCATCACGCGCGCCCGCTGGCCGCCTGAGAGGGTGGTCAACGGGCGGTCCAAAGGCAGGTCATCGAGACCGACTTTGGCCAAGGCGGCTTCGGCATCTGCGGGCAAGGACCAATTGGCGAGGTCGAGATCGTGTTTATGCGCGCGCCCTGTGGTGATCCGGTCGAGGCGCGCCAGCTCGTCCGCGATTCCAAGCGCATCGACCACGCCGCCGGGCGTGTCGGCGCTCATCTGAGCTAACCAACCCAGACGCCCATTGCAGGTGACAGACCCTTGCGAGGCCGCAACCTGGCCCGCCAGCGCGCGCAACAGGGTCGACTTTCCTGCGCCGTTTGCGCCCACAAGCCCGGTCACCTCGCGCTCAACAACGAGGTCCAGAGTCTCAATGAGACTGTAATGATCAGGGGTCTTAAGAGAAAGGCCAGAGGCCGTAAGACGAATAGACATGAAGGCTCCAGAACCGGTGGCGCAAAAGGCGAAACACGGGGTCTAGAACTTCATTGGCCTTCTCCTCAGATATGCGAACGGCGGCATCCATAGACACCGCCGTTCATCATGACAAGGCTTTGCCGACGAGGATCAAGCCGCCTTGGCTTTGTTCTCGACCGCCCGCGCGATGCGGCGGCGGGCGATTTCGTCAGCGATGATATTAGCCGGGCGGCCTTCATTCTCGGCCAGATCGAAAATCTCACCCAAGGTGGCCTTTAGCTTCGCAAGCTTGCCTTCAACCCAGACCGAATCATACTTCGGATCGATGTCGCCCATGATGTTGATGATGCCGCCGGCGTTGATGACATAGTCCGGCGCATAAACGATGCCGCGATTTTGCAGCTCAGCGCCCATTTCGCGGGTCTTGAGCTGATTGTTGGCGGCCCCGGCGACGACCTTCACCTTCAAGCGGTCAATGGTCTCCGGATTGATGATTCCGCCCAGCGCACACGGCGTGAACACGTCGGCCTCGACATCATAGATGGCGTTCGGATCTTCCACGATCGTGGCGCCGGTGTCTTTCGCCAGCGCTTTAAGGGCGTCTTCGCGAATATCGGTCAGGAAGAGCTCAGCGCCCGCTTCCGCCAGACGGCGAACCAGATAGCTGCCGACATGGCCCGTGGCGCCTTGGACGGCGAACTTCACACCGGCCAGCGAGCTCTTGCCGAACGCCCGCTCGACGCTGGCTTCGATGCCCAGATAAACGCCTTTCGCGGTGACCGGCGAAGGATCACCCGTGCCGCCTTCCAGCCCTACAACATGGTCCGTATGGCGCTTGGCGATCATGATGTCGTCCGGCGATACGCCGACATCCTCGGCCGACATGTATTCGCCGTTCAACGCATTGAGCGCGCGGCCGAACGCTTCAAACAACGCGGTGCGATCAAACGCCCCCGCGGGTTTCATGATCACGCTTTTGCCGCCGCCGATCGGAAGGTCGGCGAGCACGTTTTTAAAGCTCATGCCCTGGGACAGGCGCAGCACGTCTGTCAGCGCCTCGGCCGAGTTCTCATAACTCCACATCCGGCATCCGCCGACCGCCGGACCCCGGGCCGTAGAGTGCACGGCGAGGATAGCCTTCAGGCCGCTGTCCTCATCGGTCGCGAACAAGACTTTCTCGTGGTGGTCGAAATCAGGATGGTCGTAGACGCTCATGATCGGGGAGTCCTTGCTAGAAGCAACGCCGGGTGGCCTCACGGCCGGGCTGAGCCTGCGGGGCCGGACACTCGCCGGGCCGGTTCCTTCCGCAGGGCGCGGGTCAAAAACCCTTCGCGCCGGGGAAATACCTGCACAGGCCGTACGGCGCAAGTCCTTCAATCTCTTTAGACTTTGTCCGGTCAAACGGCACCGGACAGCAGTGTGCGAACTCGCTCCTGCAGCACCGGCAAAACCTCGTGTTCAAACCACGGGTTACGCTTCAGCCAGGCATTATTGCGCCAAGACGGATGCGGCAGCGCAATATGCAATGGGGTGTAATTGCGCCAGTTTTGAACCGTCGCCGTGAGCGTTTTTTCGGCTTCATCGCCCAAATGCCAGCGCTGCGCGTACTGGCCGATCAAAAGGGTCAGTCGGACTTTGGACAGGACGGTTCCGCACCGGCCTTGCCAAAGCGGCGCGCACTCCTTGCGCGGCGGCTTGTCCCCGCCTTTGGCGTTTAAACCGGGAAAACAAAATCCCATCGGCGTGATGGCGATCCGCTGCGCGTCATAGAACTCTTCCTCGCTCACCCCCATCCAGCTGCGCAAGCGATCGCCGCTGGGATCAGTGAAAGGTCTGCCGGAGGCTTGCACACGAGTCCCCGGCGCTTGCCCGATGATCCGGATCACCGCGTTATCACTTCCCGTGAGCACTGGGCGGACCGGATGGGCGAGATAGGGTTGGCACACCCGGCAGCTGCGGGCCTCCTTGGCGAGAGTATCGAAGGACTCAGTGATTGTATGGCCTCCTTCGAGGTCGCAGTTTCATGCGTTAGAGCTCGCCGCTGGTACGCCCTTTCTCGACGCCTGTGTCACAGGGGGCGCACTCGGACCCGGCGCCTCACCCGTTATCCGGGACAGAGGCGATACCGGCAAGATCGCTCGTCTTGTAAGGGCTGGCGAGCCGGCCGCTGTCTCTCATCCTCGGCAGCGCTATAGTGCATGAACCAGCCTTGGAGCCCGCCCCATGACCGCTCGCGCCTCAGATATCGCTCGCGCACTCGTCGTTCTCACCGGCGCTGTCGCCCAAGTCGTGATGGGGGCGCTGCCCTTCATCCAGGGCTGGGCGAATACGGTCGGGTCGCGTTCAGCGGAGGTGCAGGTGCTGCTCACCCCAGCGGGCTACGCCTTTTCGATCTGGAGCGTACTGTTCCTCGGCTGCGGGATTTATGCGCTGGTGCATCTGGTCCGCCTGACGGAGCCGGTGATGCGTGCGACAGGCTGGCTGGCGGGCCTAGCCTTTTGGTTCAACACCGCGTGGGAAACGTGGGTGCCGTTCTACGGTATCGAGATTGTCTCGCTGAGTCTGATCATGGCGGGTTGGCTCGCCTGCGTCGCCTTCATGCTCACCGGGTCTGCGCAACGCGAGATCGGGATGCTTCACCGCGCGGTGCGGCTGCCGGTCTATGCCTTAGGCGGTTGGCTGAACGCCGCCGCCTTCGTCAACGTCTTGATCGTAGCGGAGGTCTATGGGCTGCCATGGCTGGGATCGGGTGCGGTTGCGCCGGCGATCGCGGTGCTGGCGCTGGCGCTCATAGCGGCGGTGATCGTGGTGCTTCGGACCGGCTCGGGCTCCTACGCGGCGGCGCTAGGCTGGGGCTTGCTGGGCATTTGGGCGGCCAATGACATGCGCAATGAACCCGTTTTGATCGGTCAGGCCGCGCTTCTGGCCATCGCCGTGGTGCTGGTCAGCTTGCTCGCCGGTTGGGCTGGGCGGGTCTTCCAGGCGAGCAGCACGAGCTTCCGCCCGCGCTGACCCCCAAGGACATCGCTGCGCGGCAAGGACCCGCTAGCCTCAAGAGCGCGCCTCCTGTAGAGTAACCTCACTTCTGGTGGGGGGATTCTATCGGGAGGCTTTTGTGAACACACTTCTCAGAGTTTTCGTGGCGGTGATCATCGCCGTTGCCGCAGCGCTTTGGAGCGCTGCGCCGTCCGAGGCCCAGCCCACCTGCGGCAATGGCCGGATCGACGGCGCGGAGGAATGCGACAATGGCGCAAACAATTCCGATTCTACCCCGAACGCCTGCCGCACCAGCTGCATGCTGCCACGCTGCGGCGACGCTGTGATCGATTCGGGCGAGCAATGTGACGATGGCGAGCATGCCGGCGGAGCCTATCGCTACGGGCGCTATAACGCGGATGCGATACCCGGCGCCTGCCGGCTAAACTGCCAGGCGGCGCGCTGTGGGGACGGGGTCGTCGATTTTCCAAACGGCGAGGAGTGCGATAACGGCGTCAATGACGGCCGCCGGGGCTGTTTCCAGTGCCGCCAGTGCTACGGGGTCTTCGACGGCCAGCAGATCGCCGAATGGAACGGCTATGTTCGCCTGTGCGCGGGCGAGTACACGCTGACGGATCCGGGGCGCGACGGCGTCATTCAGGTGGGCGGAGACAACACCGTCATCGATTGTAATGGCGCGGTGATCCGCGGCCAGCCGCCGACCACGATGCAGCAGATTCGCCGGCCAACCCGCACTCCGGCGACGCGTCCGGGCGCGCAGCCGGCCGCCGATCCACGATCACAGCCCGCTCAGCCGACCCAAACGACGCGCAGACCGGTACAACTGGGCCAAACCGCATACGCGCCTGGCGCTGCGATCGTCGTGAACGGCACGAACATCACCCTGGTCAATTGCCGCGTTGAAGGCTTCGCCACGGGCATCGAGCTACGCGGAAGCGGCAATGTCGTCACAGGCGCGTATTTGTGCGGCGTTGGGCAGGCGATGACGACGGCGCCGGGCAATTTCGGCGCCCGGAACACCTGCAATGGCGCTATCGCTAATTGGCAAGAAAACGGGGCGTCTTGCACCAGGACCTGCCCCTAGGGGAGCGACCCCGACCGCCGTTTGGCGAACCGGGGTCTCTCCGGATTTAGATGACCGTCAGCCACCTCGGCTTCTTGAACGGCACGCCCAGATCGTCGGCGACTTCCTGATAAGTGATTTCACCTTCCGCGACGTTGAGGCCGCGGGCGAGGTGGATGTCGTCATTGAGCGCTCGCTTGGCGCCTTTGTCGGCGAGCGCCAGGGTGAAGGGCAGGGTGGCGTTGGTGAGCGCCAGGGTTGAGGTGCGGGCCACCGCGCCCGGCATGTTTGCGACGCAATAATGCACGACGCCGTCGACGATGAAGGTCGGATCTTGGTGCGTAGTCGCTCTTGAGGTCTCAAAGCAGCCGCCCTGGTCGATGGCGATATCCACCAGCACTGCGCCGTCCTTCATGGTGGACAGCATCTCGCGGGTGACCAG
>CAZAGE010000057.1:0-19168 GCA_964484345.1 uncultured Oceanicaulis sp.
ACGACGCGCCTGACCGGAGACCGCCCATGCGCCGCCGCTTGCTTGCCGCTGTATCGCTGACTGCGCTGTTAAGCGCGCCGGCCTTTGCTCAAGACGCCACGATCGAAGATGACCGCACCGAGCCGGTCGACACCGCAACGGCGGACAATGGCGCGCCAGCCAATCTGATTATCGGGGCCAATGGCCGGGTTCGCCTGACCAATCAAAGCGGTCCGGCCGTCACGGTGAACTCGGACAACAATCTCACCACAGATGTGAACAGCTTCATCGAGATCATCGATCAGGACGCTGACGGCAATAATGTGCTGCTGGATGGCGCGGTCGGCGTTCAGGTCGAGCCAGGCGTCACGGGCGACGTCACCCATGGCGGCGCGATACGGCTGGACGACACCTATCAGCCCGTGCCGTCGGACGACCCCAATGTGGACTCCGATCTAATCGACACCGATGGCGACGGCACCTTGGATTCGCCCGACGCGGAAACCGACGGCGCCTTCGCCGAGGATTTGAACAAGATCGGCATGCTGATCGGCTCGCTGGACGACAATTTCGATCCGGTCGCGGGACAAGCGGGCGTAACTTCAAATGTGAACCTTCAAGGCACGTCTTTGATCTCGGTCTCGGGCCAGGACAGCTATGGCCTGCGTGTCGTCGCGCCGGTTGACGGCGAAATCATCTCCAGCGGCCGCATCATCCTGTTCGGTGAAAACTCCCGGGGCGTGTCGATCGAAAATGATGTCAGCGGCGATGTGGAGATTTCCGACGTCGACACGGTCTCGCCGGGCGGTGAAGGTATCGCCATTGAAGGCGATATCGGCGGCGGCTTGCGCCTCGACGGCGCTGTTAATGTCAGCGGCTTCAGGACCAGCACCCGCACCATTGCAGCGGCGATGGCCCTGTTTGATGAAGGCGATGACGATCTCGATTCCGGCTCTGCCGTGATAATCGCTGGCGACATCGTCGATGGTGTGTTCATCGCGAGCACCGCCGATATCCGCCAGTTCAGCGGCGAGGGCGCCGCTGTCGATATCGGGCAAGGCGGCGAGACTGTGACGATTGGCACGACGCGGGTGCCCGATGATTATGATCAGTCTGAAACCTCCGCTGATGACGACGATCAGGCGGACACGACGGATTACGCCATCTTGAACCGCGGCGCCGTTTCGGCGAGCGGGGTGTTTGACGGCAAGGCGACCACCGGCTTCCTGATTGCGGGGCGTGACGACAATGGCTTGCTCCGGGCAGTCATTTTGGGCGGCGACGGTTTTCGCAACGACAATTCGATCACCGCGCTGTCATTTGACGCTGAAGCGGTCGGCATACGTGTTGGCGAAGGCGCCCAGGGCAATGCGATCAGCAATGCCGGTACGATCGAAGGCCGCGCGCTCATCGGCTATGAGGGCGACGAGCACGCCGATGATCGCTACCGCCAGGCCCAAGCCTATGGGATCGTCCTGGACGAGGGCTCTGCGATCCAGGAAATCCTCAACGAAGGCGGCTTGATCATCGCGTCTGTGCAGGATGGGGCGATCGGAACCGGCGCCACAGCGATCAAGGTGGATTCTGACACCGTGTCGCTAATCCTGAATGAAGGGCAGATCACAGCGCGGACTGTCGGCACGCTCCCGACGGATGTCGACTCCACCGATCCGAATCTGATCGCGATCGATGCGCGCAATCATGACGGCGGCCTGACCGTCACCCAGCGGGGCTTGCTGGACGACAACGGGGACCCGGTCGACTCCGAAGTCTCCATCACCGGAGACGTGCTGTTCGGCAATGGCGACGACACGCTTGAGCTGCTCGACGGGACGGTGACTGGCGATGTGGAGTTCGGCCAGGGCGCCGACCAACTGATCATCAACGGCGCCGAGTTGAACGGCGCGATCCGCGACAGTGACGCCAATCTGACCATTGACGTGACCAATGGCCGGATCATCTTGACCGGCTCAGACAGTCTGGGCCTGACCGACGCGACCTTCAATGATGGCGCCGTTCTGGAAATTCAGATCGATACCGACAGCCGCTCCGGCGCATTCATTGACGCGTCGGGCGCGGTGACCTTCGTGCAAGGCGCGGACCTTTCGGTGAGCCTTGGCGGATTGGTCGAGAATATTCAGGAACTCACGCTCATCACCGCAGATACGCTGACGATCGAAGATGAGACCATCTTGACCGCCACGGATGCGCCTTTCCTTTACAACGCAGAGATCCGGACCGCCGACAGCGACCCCGACACTTTGGTGATCAGCCTCGCTCGCAAAACGGCGGACGAGCTGAGCATGAACGAGAATCAAGCCGCAGCCTATGACGAAGCCTTCGCCATGATGACGGCCATCGATTCGGTGGGCAACGCCTTCGCCGCGATACGAACGGCTGATGAATTCTTCAGCGCCTATAATCAGCTCCTGCCGGAATATGCTGCGAGCGCCATTCAGTTCGCGCTCGCCTCTAACGATGCAGCGGCCGGCGCCCTGTCGACGCGCTTGCGCAACGCCCGCCTTTCATCAGATGAGCTGGCCGGGGTCTGGATCCAGGAATTCGGCTATTTCGCCGATCGCTCCGGCACCGCCTTCGGACCAGGCTATCGGGGTCAGGGTATCGGCGTCGCCATGGGCATTGATCGTCCGGTGGGCCCCTTCTACGCGGTCGGCTTCCACCTGATGGGCAGCGCCAGCGAGGTGGAGGAAACCGACGGGTTTGACGATCCCATGGTCGCCCTCTCCGGCCAGTTCGGCGGCTATGCAGCGATCGATTTGGGCGGTTTCGATGTCTCTGGCTCGGTTGGGATCGGCTACGACTACTTCGAAACCGAACGCAACATCATTATCGACTCCTTCGCCACCATGAACACGGCGGACTGGTCCGGCTGGCACGTTTCCGCGTCCGCGCAGGCTGGACGCAGTTTCGGCTTGGGCGCCTGGACGGTCCGTCCAGAAGCCAACCTGACCTGGCTGTCGTTGTTCGAAAGCGGCTATTCAGAGCAAAATGAAGACCCGGCCCTCGCCGGCCTGGCCTTGATTGTGGATGACCGTGAAAGCTCGGTGCTGACGGCCGCCGCGACCCTCGACGTGGCACGGCGCTTCGGCACTGATTTCAGCTGGTGGGCGCCCTCGCTGCGGCTGGGCTATCGCGGTGAGCTGATCAATGATAGCGCAGAGACGATCGCTCGCTTTGGCGAGACCGGCTCGCCCTTCACGCTGCAGTCCCAGACCTTGCCGGGAAGCGGCGTCCTCGCCGGCTTCGGGTTAAGCGCGGGCTCGCAGTACACGACCTTCACTTTCGCCTATGACGCGGACGTGAGAGACGAGTTTGTGCGCCACGTCGCCCGCTTGGTTGTGCGATTGACGTTCTAATTGCACAGATATCTGTTTACAGGATTATTTGAACGCGTTTAGTGTTGGGATGTCTTCCCTGTCCTGACCCCATGCACTGACGGCGAAGACCGGGGCTGGCGCGTTCGACGCAGGCGGGCCAGCCCCACCCTCACCCGGCCATCCTTGGCTGCCCGCTCACGCTTCATGGTCGCTTAACCATGCCATGGCGATACTCTCGTCATGTCTAGGATTGCGATCATGTTGACGCTGAGCAGCGCGCTCCTGGTCACCGGGTGCGCCTCTTCGCCGCCCGATCAGGTTCATGACGCCTGCTTGATCCTGGAAGATAATCGCGCCTGGTGGCGCGACTTGCAGCGCACCGAGGACCGGTGGGGCGTCTCGCCTGGCACCCAGCTGGCGATTCTGAAGCGGGAATCGAGCTTCAACGCCCGCGCCCGCCCGGCGCGCACGCGCCTGTTAGGTTTCATCCCAGGGCGACGCCCCTCCTCCGCCTACGGCTACGCCCAGGCGCTGGACGGCACCTGGGACTGGTATCGCAACGATACCGGCCGACGCGGCGCGGACCGGGATGATTTTGGCGATGCGGTTGATTTTATCGGCTGGTATTCGGACAAAAGCCGTGAACAGTCCGGCATCTCACTCTCCGACCCTTATCAGCTCTATCTCGCCTATCACGAGGGTCATGGCGGGTATAATCGCGGCACCTATCGCAGCAAATCCTGGCTCCAGCGCGCAGCGCGCGAAGTTGAAACTGACGCCCGCCGCTATGACGCACAGATAGACCGCTGCGAGCGCCGCCTGAACCGGGGCTGGTTCCCGTTTCTGTAGACAACTCCTGCTCACGCTGTAGGCCGGGCTTTGCCGATTAGGGCGCCTGCGTGCACCTTAGGCCCCATCATGCCTAGCGATTCGCAAGACGATCTGTTCTCCGGAGGCGCCGCGCCCAAGCGTGAGCCCGCCGCTGCGCCCTCGGCGAACCCAGCGCAAAAACCGGCGCCGGCCAAGCGTAAGCCGACGCCCGTCCCACCCGCCTCCAACTCTGGCTATGACGCTGACGCCATTGAGGTCTTGGAAGGCCTGGAACCGGTGCGAAAGCGCCCAGGCATGTATATCGGCGGCACGGATGAGCGCGCGCTGCACCACCTGTTCGCCGAAGTCCTGGATAACTCCATGGACGAGGCGGTGGCCGGCCATGCCGACCGGATCGAGGTGGAGCTGGACGTCGACGGCTATGTCACCGTCACCGATAACGGCCGCGGCATCCCGGTCGACCCGCACCCGAAATTCCCTGACAAGTCGGCGCTGGAAGTCGTGCTGACCACGCTGCACGCCGGCGGCAAATTCTCCGACAAAGCCTATCAAACCTCCGGCGGCCTGCACGGCGTGGGCGTGTCGGTGGTCAATGCTCTGTCCGAGCATCTGGAAGTCG
This sequence comes from uncultured Oceanicaulis sp., assembly GCA_964484345.1. Taxonomy (GTDB): domain Bacteria; phylum Pseudomonadota; class Alphaproteobacteria; order Caulobacterales; family Maricaulaceae; genus Oceanicaulis. The sequence goes on from CAZAGE010000057.1 coordinate 4,768, forward strand.
AAGTCGCCCGCGAGCGCACGCTGTGGCGTCAAACCTACTCGCGCGGCCTGCCCCAGGGCCCGATCGAAAAGGTCGGCAGCGCGCCGAACCGGCGCGGCACCTCCGTGCGCTTTAAACCGGACGCCGAAATTTTCGGCCCGCGCACCGCCATGAAGGCCCCGCGCCTGTTCACCATGGCGCGCGCCAAAGCTTTCCTGCGCCGCGGCGTCGAAATCCGCTGGAAGTGCGCGCCGGAGCTGGTGGACGGCACGGACATCCCGTCGGAAACCACGCTGTGCTTCCCGGGCGGGCTGGCGGACCGGCTGACCGAACTGGTCGGCACGGCGAACTTGGTCACAGAAGCGTTTTCCGGCCGGGTTGAGCGCGATGGACGCATGGGCGCGGTGGAATGGGCGATCGCCTTTTCGGAAACCGGCTTTGGCGAGCATGATGGCTTTTGCCAGAGCTATTGCAACACCGTGCCGACCCCGATGGGCGGCACCCATGAGCAAGGCTTCCGCGCCGCGCTGTCCAAAGGCCTTCGCGCCTATGGCGATATCGCCGGAGTGAAGAAAGCCGGCCAGATCACCGCCGACGATGTCCTCGGCGGGGCCGGCGCCCTGCTCTCGGTCTTTATCAAAGACCCCGAGTTTCAGGGCCAGACCAAGGACCGGCTCTCCACGACCGAAGCCCAGCGCTTGGTGGAACAGGCGATCCGCGACCAATTCGATCACTGGCTCGCCGCGCGTCCCAAAGATGCCGCGCGCCTGGTGGAATGGGCGGTGGAGCGCGCGGAAGACCGCCTCAAGCGAAAGCGGGAAAAAGAGGTCAAACGCCAGTCCGCGACCCGCAAGCTGCGCCTGCCGGGCAAGCTGGCGGACTGCTCGCAGCAAGCCGCAGAAGGCACAGAAATCTTCCTGGTGGAGGGCGATTCGGCCGGCGGCTCCGCAAAACAGGCCCGCGACCGGAAGACCCAGGCCATCCTGCCTTTGCGCGGGAAAATCCTGAACGTCGCCTCCGCCACCGCCGACAAGATCGCGGCGAACCAGGAAATCTCCGACCTCGCCTTGGCGCTCGGGGTTCAACCCGGCAAGCATTTCGATCTGGACGATCTACGCTATGAGCGCGTCATCATCATGTGTGACGCCGACGTGGACGGCGCCCATATCGCGGCGCTTCTGGCGACCTTTTTCTACAAATTCATGCCGGGCATCATCGAAGCGGGCCGTCTCTTCATGGCCCAGCCGCCGCTTTACCGCCTGACCCAGGGCGGAAAGACGCTATATGCGGCGGATGATGCGGAAAAGGACCGGCTGATCGAGACCGAGTTCAAGTCCGGCAAGGTGGAAGTGGGCCGCTTTAAAGGCCTGGGTGAAATGACGCCCAGCCAGCTCAAATCCACCACCATGCTGCCTGACACACGTTCGCTCGCGCGGGTGACGGTCACGGCGGAAATGCGCGAAGCGGCCGATCAAATCGTTGAAACCCTGATGGGCAAGAAGCCGGAATTGCGTTTCAAATTCATTCAGGAAAACGCGGCGTTTGTTGAGGATGTGGACCTCTAGCGTGCGTCGTTGGATATCCGCTTTGACTTGATCCGCCTGTTGGGCAAGGCTCATTTCAGTCTATTGGAGGGGATCAGGCCATGCGCGCAGGACTTCTTGGTTTTCTTGGCATCCTTTTGCTTTCTTCAGCCGTGTCTGCACCCGCACTGGCGCAAAGCGATCGAACACTTTCGCCGCGTGCGATGGAGCTGCGCCCACAGCAGAGCACCAATGGTGGCGCGCCGTTTGAAGAGAACCGGGTCGAAATATCCTGCCCTGTGACAAACTGGATGATGGATCGCCACAAAGTGACCTTTCGTTGCCAGGAGTCCTATATTCCAGTTTCGTTCCAACCAGAGGTCTTTTTCTATGACCATCCCATCTGCGGTGCGGTCGCCGTAGCTGAACCGGATATGCGACGCTGCGCTGAGCTGTATCAGACAGAGCGACTGGCATTCGTACGCTATCTTCGCAGGCAGATGGACTCGGGCACGGACATCAACGTCTCCACCCGCCGCCAGGAAGGCGAAGGCGTTTATTCGGTCGTCCAGTATGGCCCAGGCTTTGCCTCCCAAGACTAAGCAGGCGGACACAGCGCGAGCCCCAACGTAACTTAATAACCCCTTCCCTTGTAGGTCGATATTCGCGACCCTTGGCGGCGATACGCGCGCCGATCGCGCGCCAGCCTTCGGGGAGTATTCATGTTTTCGACTTTCAAGGCGCTCGGCACCGGGTTTGCGGCGATCGCCGCGCTCGGGCTGGCCGGGTGTTCATCAGGCGATGGCGGCGCGGATGACGCCGAGACCAGCGCCGAGAGCAACGGCGATGTCGACGTTGTCCGCTATAATGGCGACCCTTATCCGTCCACCTATCAACCCGCACCGTCCGGCGTCACGCTGATCCAGGGCGCGACGGTGTTTGACGGGATTGGCGGGGAGTTCGCCAACACCGATATCCTCATCGAGAACGGGCGCATCGCCGCCGTCGGCCAGGGCCTTGAAGCGCCCGAAGGCGCTGAAATCCTCGATGCGGCGGGCCGTTTCGTGACGCCGGGCGTGATCGACATTCACTCCCATTTGGGCGTCTATCCCTCCCCGTCGGTCAATGCGCACTCGGACGGCAATGAAATCACCCATCCGGTGACCGCCGAGGTATGGGCCGAGCATGCCGTCTGGCCGCAAGATCCCGGCTTCGACACCGCGCTGGCGGCCGGCGTGACGACGCTGCACATCCTGCCCGGCTCCGCCAATCTGTTCGGCGGACGTGGTGTGACCCTGCGCAATGTGGCCTCGCGCACCATGCAGGGCATGAAGTTTCCCGACGCGCCCTACACGCTTAAAATGGCCTGCGGGGAGAATCCCAAGCGCGTCTACGGCAGCCGCGGCCGCGCGCCGGGTTCGCGCATGGGCAATGTCGCGGGTTACCGCGAAGCCTGGCAGCGGGCAGTGGAATACCGCCGCAGCTGGCAGGATTATTGGGAGAGCGCTGAAGCGGGCGAAGACGCCAATCCGCCGACCCGCAATCTGGAGCTGGACACCCTGATGGGCGTATTGGACGGGGAAATCCTGGTTCAGATGCACTGTTATCGTGCGGACGAAATGGCCCTCATCCTCGATATGGCCGAAGAGTTCGACTACCAGGTCACCACCTTCCACCACGCGGTCGAAGCCTACAAAATCCCCGATCTGCTCGCTGAACACGGCACCTGCGCAGCGGTGTGGGCCGACTGGGGCGGGTTTAAGATGGAAGCTTATGATTCCATCCCGGAAAACCTGCCGATCACCCATGCCGGCGGCGCCTGCGCGATGATCCACTCGGACTCAGATCTGGGCATTCAGCGGCTCAACCACGAAGTCGCCAAAGCCTTATCCGATGGCCGGCGCATGGGCCTGGAGATCAGTGACGGCGAGGCCGTCGCCTGGATGACCAGCCGTCCCGCGCAGGGCCTGGGGATTTTCGAAGAAACCGGCTCGATCGAAACCGGCAAGCGCGCCGATATCGTGATCTGGTCCGGGCATCCCTTCTCCAGCTACTCGCTGGCCGATGAAGTCTTCATCGACGGGGCGCTGATGTATGACCGGGCCGACCCTGAACAGCGCACGATCCGCGACTTCATGCTGGGTCAGCCTGGCGAAGGAGACTACTGAGATGAAGAATCTTCTCATCAGCCTTGGCCTCGCCGCCGCGCTGAGCGCGCCGGCCTTGGCCCAAACCACCGTGGTCACCAACGGCCGGATCGTCACCAACACCTCCGCCGGCGTCATCGAGAACGGCTCTGTCGTGATCCGCGACGGCGCCATCGTCGCCGTCGGCGCCGATCTCCAGTTCGAAGACGAGCAAGTCACCGTGATCGATGCGGAAGGCGGCTGGATCACGCCGGGCCTCTTCCACCCGCACACTCAGCTAGGTCTGGTGGAAGTCGGCGCGGAAGGCTCCACGCGGGACACCGCGGCGGACGACAGCAGTTTCACCGCAGCGCTCGATGTCGCCGACGGCTTCAACCCCTCCGGCACGCATATCGACGAGGCCCGCGCAGAAGGCATAACCCGCTTTGCGGTGCATCCTTCGACGGGTTCGGCAATCATCGCGGGCCGTGGCGCCCTGGCGGACAGCTCGGGCGATTATGACAGCCTGTTCGCGTCTCGCCGCTTCATGCTGGTGGATTTGTCCTCCCGCGGCGCCAGCACGGCCGGCGGCGCCCGCACGGCGGCGTGGGCCTTCCTGCGCTCGGCGATCGAAGATGCGCGTTTCTACCCGGGCCGCTTCATGGCGCACCATGAAGGCGACGCGATCGACCGCTATGACGCCGCCGCGATGGTCGGCGTGGTGCGCGGGGAGATGCCGCTGATCATGATGATGGACCGGGCCAGCGATATCCGCCGGGCTTTGGCCTTTGCAGAGGATTATCCCACCATCCGCATCATCATCGCGGGCGCAGCCGAAGCCCATCTTGTCGCGGACGCGCTGGCGGCGGCGAACGTGCCGGTCATCTATGACCCGATGCGCAATCTGCCCGACAGCTTCGACACCCTGGCCTCCAGCAATGATGCAGCGTCGATTCTGCATGCTGCGGGGGTTCAGACCGCCTACACCACGGTGGGCTCGGACCTCTACTTCAATCCGCGCCTCCTGCCGCAGCATGCCTCCATCGCGGTGGCCCACGGGGCTGAGTGGGCGGACGCCTTCCGCTCCATCACCCTGACCCCGGCCGAGCTGTTCGGCGTGGGTGATCAGTATGGCGCGCTGGCCGCGGGCTATGTCGCCGACGTGGTCGTCTGGGATGGCGATCCGCTGGAGGTGATGAGCGCGCCGACCACGGTGATCATTGATGGCGAGGTGCAAAATCTGGAAACCCGGCAAACCCGGCTAAGGGATCGCTACGCCACTCTGGCCCGCGAAGGCGTGCACGCCTATCGCCACTAAGAGGCCTGGGTAATCGCGCCACAGCGTGACCTCAAATCCACCATGAGCGGCCGGCCGCGTTGACAGCGCGCGCCGGCCACTTATGTTCCGCGCCAGTACGGAGCGCCCAAACGCGGCGCATCGGGCCCGGCGAACGCGCCGGCGCCGCTAATGATCGTCCTGAGGCGCATGAAATTTACTGATCTAGGGCTGAGCCCGAATCTATTGTCGGCCATTGCTGACGCCGGCTATGACACCCCCACTCCGATCCAAGCGGGGGCGATCCCCATCGCCTTGACCGGAAAAGACGTTCTGGGCATCGCCCAGACGGGCACCGGCAAGACCGCCAGCTTCACCTTGCCGATGATTGAGCGCCTGTCGCGCGGCCGCGCCCGGGCGCGCATGCCGCGCTCGCTGATCCTGGCGCCGACGCGGGAGCTGGCCGCCCAGGTCTCGGAGAATTTCGAGCTCTACGCCAAGAACCACAAGATGAATATGGCGCTCTTGATCGGCGGGGTGTCGTTCGAGCCGCAAAAGAAGATCCTGGATCAGGGCGCCGACGTCCTGATCGCCACGCCTGGCCGCCTGATCGATCATTTCGAGCGCGGCGGCCTGTTGCTTACGGGCGTGGAAATCCTGGTGATCGATGAAGCCGACCGGATGCTGGACATGGGCTTCATCCCCGATATCGAGCGAATCCTGAAGCTGCTTCCGCCCCGCCGGCAGACGCTGTTCTTCTCCGCGACCATGCCGCCGGAGATCACCCGCCTGGTCAACACATTCCTGAAGGATCCCGAGCGCGTGGAAGTCACCCGCCCGGCCCAGACGGCGGAGACGATCACCCAATACATTCTCAAGACCGCCGATGGTCAGCCCAAGACCAAGCGCGCAGCCCTGCGCGCCGCGATCAACCGCGACGGCGTGAAGAACGGCATCATCTTCTGCAATCGCAAGCGCGATGTGGACATCGTCGCCCGCTCGCTCAAGCGCCACGGCTTTTCGGCCGCGCCGATCCATGGCGACCTGGACCAAGCCCAGCGGATGAAAACGCTAGCGGAGTTCAAGTCCGGCGAGTTGCGCCTGCTGGTGGCCTCCGATGTGGCGGCGCGCGGCCTTGATATTCCCGCCGTGAGCCATGTCTTCAATGTCGACATTCCGCGCCATGCCGACGACTATGTGCACCGCATCGGCCGCACGGGCCGCGCGGGCATGACGGGCGAATCAGTGACGCTGGTCACGCCGGAAGACAAGAAAGCCCTCGCCGCCGTCGTCAAACTGATCGGCCGCGAGCCGGAAACACTGGTCTTGGACGCTGGTGCGCCCGCCAAACCCGAAGTGTCGGAAACCGACGAGGCGCAGCCGAAACCGCGCCGCGGCGGCCGGAGGCGCGGGAGCGCTAAGACCGCTGCGCCAGACATTGAGGCCTCAAGCGAGGATGCATCAACGACGCCGCCCAGCGAGATTGAGGCCGAAAAGCCCAAGCGATCTCGCCGGCGCGCCAAGAGTTCGGCCGAAGAGACATCACCAGCCACGCATGGCTTCGGCGATCATATTCCGGACTTCTTGTTGCGGTCCGCGCTCTAGAAAAGTTGCGTTCCGGATCTTTGCGTTTACCCGATCTTTCCATTCACCGACTTAGTATACGCCCAACGAAACAACGGTCAGGTGACCGATAACGCGTCAGGGGCGACAGGTGAACGGAAGACTTCAATCGGAAGAAGGCATTGATCTGGCGCGTAAAGCGCTGGACCTCATGGCCGCGCACTCCGTTGCGCCGACCGCGCACAATTATGCGGTTTTCACCGCCTATGTCGCAGATTCCAATCCGGAATTATGCAGCGAGCTGCAGACTCATGTTGACGCTGGCGGCCCGATCAACCCGGACGCGCTCGACGAGCTTTACGATCGCTTTTTCACCTTCAAGCGCATCCAGGACGCCGTCATGGATGTCGGCGGCGCGATGAGTCGCGAGCTGGGCGCCGTGGTTAAGACGCTCGAAGCGGCTGAACGTGACACCGCCGCTTATGGTGAAGCCCTCGCCGGCGCCTCCGGCAAGCTTGACGACACGACCGACAGCGCCGGAATCAAGCAGATGATTGAGGGCCTGGTGGCCGCGACCGCACGCATGCAGCGCCGGTCCCGCGAGCTGGAGAGTCGTCTGCAAGAGACCTCCCAAGAGGTCGACCAGTTGCGCAATAATCTGGAAAAAGTGCGCGAAGAAGCGATGACTGACGCCCTCACCGGGATCGCGAATCGCAAACGGTTTGACGAATCCATGCGCAAAGCGCGCCGCGAAGCGGAGCTGAAGGGCGAGCCCTTCTCGCTGATCATGTGCGATATCGACCACTTCAAGCGCTTTAATGACACCTGGGGCCATCAAACCGGCGACCAGATTATTCGCTTCGTCGCCGCCTGCCTGTCTCGCTTCTCCAAAGAGGGCCATGTGGTGGCGCGCTATGGCGGCGAGGAATTCGCCGTCGTGCTGCCCGGCTCGGGCGTTGAGGACGCCAGCCTGATTGCGGAAAAGGTGCGCTCGACTGTGGAAAGCAAGCGCCTGCTACGCAAAGCCACCAACGAGGATTTGGGCAATATCACCGTGTCATTAGGCGTATCGCAATTCCGCTCCGGCGAAAGCGTGGAATGCCTGATCGAGCGCTGTGACACCAATCTTTATAAGTCCAAGCAAAACGGCCGGAACAAGATGACGGTCGATGATGGCAAGGCCTCGCGCAACGCCGCCTAGCCCCCGCGACAGCCCTTGAGTTCTTGATTTAGTCTCGCCCCCGTTGGTCACCAGCGGGGGCGTTTCATGTCAGACAACAAGCTTCACGGCGAAGCGAACTTCGAATGGCGCGGGGCCGATGTTTCCCGCCTGGAGAACCTGTCCGACATTGTCTTCGCCCTGGTCATCACCCTGGCGGCCGCGCAGAGCGTTCCAACCAGCTTTGGTGAACTGACGGGCTTATGGCGCGATGCAATGTCGCTGGCGGTTTGCTTCAGCATACTGTTGACGATCTGGCGGACCCACCACGTTTTCTTCCGCCGCTATGATTTGCAGGACGAACGGACGCTGACGCTCAACGCGATCCTGCTCTTTCTCATTCTCGTTTATATCTACCCCTTGAAATTCATGACCGATTTCGTCGTGAATTTCTTCACAGGCGGATTTGCCGGTGAAGATCTGGAGGCCGTTCTCACCTTCGCCGAAGTCCCCTGGCTCTACGTGATCTACGGCGGATTTTTCGCCGGCGTCTATGGTATTTTCGCGCTGCTCTATCGTCATGCCCAAAAACGCGCCGACGATATCGGCCTATCCAGGCGCGAACGCGCCTATACGCAGTTTGAGATCGAGTTCGCGCTCGGCGTGGTAGGCCTGACTGCGATCATCATCGCCTTGGCCTTCATCCTGCCCCCGCTTATCGCGCCCTTCGTGGGCATGCTCTTCAGTTTTATGGGTTTGATCGCTTTTGTTTGCGGCAAGCGTGCAGAGGCGCGTGCTGCCGCTTAAGCTGTGCTCGGCGGCGCCGTGCGCTTGAAGCTCTCACGCTCAAACCAGCGCTCGGCGAACGCGCCCAGCTCCGGCCAGCGGCCGCGCCAATCCAGGTCCGCATAGCGCAGATCCAGATAGCCCAGCGCCACCGCAATCGACATGGCCCCCAGATCCACCGAGCGCTCAAACTGACTGCGTTCGGCATCCAGGGTCTCGAGCGTGCGCTCAATGCCTGCAGCCCAGCGATCAGTCCAGAAATCCCATGTCAGCTTTTTGTCGCGGGTCATCTCGATCCGGCGCCCAATGGTCAAATCGACCAGGCCGTCGGCCAGGGCTTGCTGGCGCAGCACCAAGAGCCGGCTTTCGCCGGAAGCCGGGATCCAATTCACATCATTGAGGGAGTCCAGATATTCGCAGATCAACGGCGAATCCATCAGCGCAGGGCCGCGTTCGCGCTCCAGCGCGGGCACTTTGCCGAGCGGGTTCAGCGCCTGCAGCTCGGACGGATCATCCAGCGGCAACGTTTCTTCGATCTGAACCCGGCCTTCCAGGCCCTTTTCGATGATTAGCGCGCGGCACTTACGTGCATATGGCGATGTGCTGGAAATGTAGAGCTTCAAACCCGCGTCCCTGTGAAATTGACGACGCGCAATCTGCCCAAATTGTCAGCCAAGGCAAGCGAAGAGACCACCTGTTTCAACGGGGGATCAAACGTCCAGTTTTGCGGCGGTCAGAGTAACGCTTTCCCCGCATCCGCACGCGTCCGATTCATTGGGATTCTTAAACACGAATTTGGCGTGCAGCGGCGTGATCTCATAGTCCAGCTGGGACCCGAGCAGGAAGAGCAAGGACTTGGCGTCAATGACGATTTCAACGCCTTGGTCTTCTACCCGTTCATCCAGCGGATCGGGTTCGGCCACATAATCCATGACATATTCCATGCCAGCGCAGCCGCCATTCTTAACGCCGACGCGCAGATAGCCCGCCCCCTTATCCGCCATCAGTGATTTGACGCGCTCGGCGGCGGCTTCGGACAGGGTGACGGCTTTGGGTCTAGGACGGCTCATCGGCGCGCTCCTTAAAGCATGTTCAGCATCAGCCGGGCTTCGTCCGACATGCGGTCGGGCGTCCACGGCGGGTCAAATGTCAACGAAACGTCAGCGCGCTCGACGCCGTCTACCGTTTCGCACGCGTCTTTAACCCAGACCGGCATTTCCCCGGCCACTGGGCAGGCGGGCGCGGTCAGCGTCATTTCCACCTTCAAGACGCCCTCCGCTTCCAGGTCGACTTGGTAGATGAGGCCCAGTTCATAGATGTCCGACGGGATTTCCGGGTCGTGGACGGTCTTCAGCGCCGCGATCACATCATGGGTGATGCGCTCGATCTCGGCCGGTGGAAGATCGGGGTCGTTGCGCTCTGACGGCGCCGCAGCGGCGGCGTCCTGCACCGGAGTGTCGGGCGTAGATCCGCCCAGATCAATCACGTCGCGCTCAGGCATATCGGTGTCGTGTCCCATCATGTCCCCTTAGATGAGGAAGCTCTTGGCTTTATGCAATGCGGCGAGGAAGGCGTCGACTTCCTCCACCGTGTTGTACGGCGCGAAACTGGCGCGCACCGTGCCGGGCACGCCATAGCGCTTCATCAGCGGATGGGCGCAGTGATGGCCGGCGCGCACCGCGACGCCATACTTGTCCATCAATTGCGCCAGATCGTGCGGGTGCGCCCCGTCGATCAGGAAGCTGACGATGGCGCCCTTGCCCTGCGTGCGGCCGAACAGGCGGATGCCGTCGATCTCAGCAAGACCCGCCTCCGCCCGGTCCAGCAAAGCGCGCTCATGGGTCAACGCCGCCATCCGGTCGAGATGATTGACCCAGTCGATCGCCGCGCCCAACCCGATTACGTCTGCGATCGCGGGGGTGCCGGCTTCGAATTTGTGCGGCACGTCGGCGTAGACCACGCCGTCTTCACTCACCTCGGCGATCATCTCGCCGCCGCCCTGGTAAGGCGGCAAGCGATCAAGCCAGTCGCCAGCGGCGTAGAGCACGCCAGCGCCATTGGGCCCGTAGAGCTTATGGCCGGTGAAGACGTAGAAATCACAGCCGATCTCTGAGACATCCACCGGCATGTGAACCGCGGCCTGGGTGCCGTCAAACAGGATGGCGGCGCCATGCGCGTGGGCGATGCGGGTCAGCTCTTCAGCCGGATTGGTGGTGCCGAGCACATTGGACATGTGCACGATGGAGACCAGCTTGGTCCGCTCGGTGAAGAGCTGGCGATACGCCTCCATGTCGAGGGCGCCGTCTTCGTCAACCGGGATCCATTTGATCACCACACCCTTGCGCTCGCGCAGGAAATGCCAAGGCACGATGTTGGAGTGGTGCTCCATCTGGGAGAGGATGATTTCATCGCCCTCCTCCAGCGTCTGCCCGAAGCTGGACGCCACCAGATTAATGCCGTCCGTCGCGCCCTTGGTGAAGACGATGCTCGAGGCAGAGGCCGCACCCAGGAACTCCGCCGCCTTGGTGCGCGTCGCTTCAAAGGCTTCAGTGGCTTCATTGGCCATTGTGTGCAGACCACGGTGCACGTTGGCGTAGGAGTGACGCCAGACATTCGCGACCGCTTCGATCACCGCGTCAGGCTTCTGCGCGGACGCCGCATTGTCCAGATAGACCAGCGGATGGCCGTTCACCTCGCGTGACAGAATGGGAAATTCTGCCCGCAGCGCGTCAACGTCAAAGCCGGTCTCAGGTTTGGCCAAGGCCGTCATTCAGAGCGTCTCCAACCGGTCCGCGAGCCGGCGTAGCAGAGCTTCGCGCAGGGCTTCATTCTCAATCTTTTCAATCGGCTCCGCCAAAAAGCTGCGGGTCAACATCGCCCGAGCTGTGGCTTCCTCCAAACCGCGCTGGCGCATGTAGAAGAGCGCGTCTTCATCAATGGCGCCGAGCGCATTGCCGTGGGCGCAGACCACGTCGTCGGCGTAGATCTCAAGCTCCGGCTTGGCGTCGATCTCCGCGCCCGCATCCAGCAATAGGCCGCGATGCTGCATCTGGGCGTCGGTCTTTTGAGCGGGTTGATCCACATGGATTTTCCCCTGGAACACGCCGCGGCCGCCTTTGGCGACCGCGCCCTTAAACAGCTCCTCGGTCACCCCGTGGGGCCCGGCATGGCGCACCAGCGAGGTCTGATCGAGATGCAGGCCTTCCGCGAGCACATAGGCGCCGTTAAGCGAAAGCTCCGCCCCCTCGCCCGCATGGCGCACATGAGTCTCCAGCCGCGCCAGCTTGGCGCCGAGGCCCAGCGTGGTCTGCGCAATCGACGCGCCGGCGGCCAGCGACAAACCACTGGTGACCACCAGGGCCGCGCCGGGCGCTTCGCGCTGCTCAACGATGCGGGTCAAGCGCGCGCCTTCGGCAACGGTGATGTTGATCGCGATATTCGCAAACGCGCCGTCGGCGGCTTCATAGGTCTCGTGCACAATCGCTTCGACGCCCGCCGGCACCGTAATCGCAACGATGCGATGACCCGCGCCGGTCGCGGTGAAGTCGAGATTGAGCGTTTCCCCGTCGCGCGGCTCAAACACTGCGCAATCCCCGCCCAACGCTGCCGCCAAGCGCGGCATCATCAAGCTGGGCTCATGCGACAGCTCCGCCACCGCATCGGGATCGCGCGACGCATTGAGGAAGACCTCGCCGGCGTCAGCGGAAAAGCGGGCCAGGACCGTTTTCAGATCGGTCCATTTCCATTCTTCCACCCGGCGATGGGGCAACCCGTGGGCGGTCAGTTCGGCGCGCAGCTCACCGGCCGGCAATGCGGCGGCGAGCGCGTCCTCGAACTGAGACAGGCGAACAGCAGCGGTCATCAGGCGGCGGCTCCCACATATTTGTCATAGCCCTCACGCTCCAGCTCTAGCGCGAGCTCAGGCCCGCCGGAGGCTTGAATGCGGCCGTCCGCCATGACGTGCACGACGTCAGGCTTCAAATAATCCAGCAGGCGCTGATAGTGGGTGATGACCAGCATGGAGCGGTCGGGCGAGCGGAGCGCGTTGACGCCTTCGGCGACCACTTTCAGCGCGTCGATATCGAGGCCCGAGTCGGTCTCATCCAGGATCAGAAGCTTGGGCTCAAGCATCAGCGCCTGGAAAATCTCCATCCGCTTCTTTTCACCGCCGGAGAAGCCGACATTGACCGGGCGCTTTAACATCTCGTTGGAAATGCCCAGCTGAGCCGCCGCTTCGCGCGCTTTCTTCATGAAGGCCGGCGCCGGCAATTCGTCTTCACCGCGAGCGCGCAGCTGCGCGTTCAGCGCTTCCTTCACAAAAGTCAGCGTCGGCACGCCCGGAATTTCCACCGGGTACTGGAAGGACAAAAAGACGCCGTTGGCGGCGCGCTCTTCCGGGTCCATTTCCAAGAGGTCTGCGCCCGCCAGCGTCGCCGTTCCGCCCAGGATCTCATACCCCTCGCGGCCGGACAGCACGTAGGACAGGGTGGACTTGCCGCAGCCATTAGGCCCCATCACGGCATGGACCTCGCCAGTCGGCGCGGTCAGCGTGACGCCTTTGAGGATTTGGCGGCCATCGCCCTCCTCGGTCTCAACGCGGGCGGACAGATCTTTGATCTCAAGCATGTCATTCATTCCTTCAGCCACGGACGCTCAATCGCTGAGCGCCGCGTTGCAGTAAAACTCTTCGCCGCGGTCGTCGTCCGCGCGGACCAGACGGCATGTCGCGCCGCCTTCTTCAAACTCAACGGACACCACAGCCTGCTGAATGAGGCTCACATCCTCGCGGCGATACACGGTTACGTAATGCTGCGCCGCATTGGAGCGTGCATGCACGGCGAACAAGCCCGCTTCAAAAGCCTCGACCGTGTGGCCGTTCACGCGGGCGCCAGCCTCCAGCATGCCGGTGAAGTCGCCGAAAAACAGCGCCCAGTCCGAATTCACAAGACCGGTGCTCAGCGGCGCCAGAACATCATCCAGCCCGTCGCCATCCAGATCGCTCAACACGGGCGCACGAAAGCCGCGCTCCAGGTCCAATTCAAAGCTCTGAAACGGCGCGCCGTCCGCCCCGGTGACGATGATCTCGACCTCCCGCGCCTCGCCGCCATCAGGGGAATAGTCAAAACCGATCAACCAGCCCAGGCTGTCACCGGTCGCCAGCACGCAGTCCGTGCGCGGCGCCAGATCCGGGTCATCGCAGGGGGGCCAGGCGGGCGCCTGCGCTAACATCAAGGCGGTCGCGAGCGCGATCATGACGCGCCCCCGTTTTTCACCTTGCCGGTTTTGTAGTCGGCGGCCGTGTGGTCAGGGTCGCCCATGCCGCGGATCGCGACGAACAGCAGGCCCATCCCGATCACGGTCAAGAAGACGAAGCCCATCCAGCCGCCAGCCATGCCCTGGGCGCCGGCTTCGGTCCACAGACCCACGCCCAGCGTCATCAGCGCCAGAAAGCCCGCGACACAGAACCAGCCTTCCCAGGTGATGGGGCGGAAGCTGCCAAACCACATCGGCTTGCCGACATGGCTTTGCGAGCGCCGCGCGAACCAGTAACGCTGGGTCACTAGCCGACACTCCCCTCAAGGCTGACCTTGAGAAGGGCCTGGGCTTCGACCGCAAATTCCATCGGCAATTCCTGCAGCACGTCACGGCAGAATCCGTTGACCAAAAGCGCCACCGCCGACTCTTCGTCCAGCCCACGCTGGCGGGCGTAGAAGAGCTGATCTTCAGACAGCTTGGAGGTCGTCGCTTCGTGCTCCAGCGTGGCTTTGGGCGTCTTGGCCTCCACATAGGGCACGGTGTGGGCGCCGCACTGATCGCCGATCAGCAGGCTGTCGCACTGGGTGAAGTTGCGCGCGCCCTCCGCTTTGCCATGCACCGAGACCAGGCCGCGATAGGTCTGATCCGACCTGCCGGCCGAAATGCCCTTGGAGATGATGCGCGACTTCGTGTTGCGCCCCAGATGGATCATCTTGGTGCCGGTATCGGCCTG